>NZ_JBSIOT010000002.1:0-1011932 GCF_053613335.1 Bacillus sp. LR--39
CCAGGATCAAACTCTCCGATAAAGTAGTTTGACTGACTACGCACATCGCTGTGCGATTTATTTAAAACTTTGAATTAACAGGTACGTTTTGTCTTGTTTAGTTTTCAAAGAACTTTTTTCACTTCTCTCGAAGCGACCTCTTAATCATAACATTTTCAGTTTGCTAGGTCAATACTTTTTTAAAAAATATTTTCGCTAGGCTTGCCTTCTATTAAAAAGACAACAAAAATGATTATATCAGCATCATCACTATGTGTCAAAGCTTTTTTTCAATTCTTTATATAGTAAAAGCGCAGCCTATTACAGCTGCGCTTTTTCGTTTATACTTCTTCCGTTTCTTCCGGCTCTTCTTCATTCTTTTCCACAAGCGCCACAGTGGCTACATGCTCTTGATCAGACATGCGGATCAGACGGACGCCTTGTGTTACGCGTCCCGTAGTGGAAATATCATTAATATCCATTCTGATTAACACGCCGCTTGCCGTAATAATCATTAAGTCCTCTTCGCCTTTTGTTGCTTTCACGGTTACTAACGGACCATTGCTGTCAGTGATTTTACATGTTTTAAGGCCTTTTCCGCCCCGGCTTTGAACTCTGTATTCTGAAGCCGGTGTGCGTTTGCCGTAGCCGTTTTCTGTCACTATGAGGACGTGGGAGTCTTCTTCAAGAATCTCCATGCCTACAACGACATCATCATCTGTCAGCGTGATGCCTTTAACACCCGCAGCTGTGCGTCCCATTTGTCTTACATCTTCTTCAGGGAAACGGATCAGCAAACCGTTCTTCGTTCCGATGATGATTTGTTTCTTGCCGTCAGTCAGGCGGACGGCCATCAGTTCATCGTCTTCCCGGAGACCTAGGGCGATCAGCCCGTTATTCCGTATATTCGCAAACTGGGACAGTGCCGTACGTTTCGACACCCCTTGTTTGGTCGTAAAGAAGAGGTATTGCTCTTCATCAAACGTGCTGACCGGAATAATGGCATTAATCCATTCGCCTTTTTCAACTTCCAGAAGGTTAATAATCGGAATGCCTTTTGCCGTACGGCCGTATTCAGGGATTTCATAACCTTTAGAACGGTAGACCTTCCCTTTATTAGAGAAGAACAGGATCGTATCGTGCGTTGATGTGGAAATTAAGTGTTCCACAAAGTCATCTTCATTCGTTCCCATTCCCTGTACGCCTTTTCCGCCCCGTTTTTGGCTGCGGTATGTGGACGCCGGGAGACGTTTAACATAGCCGTTATGGGTCAGTGTGATGACGATGTTTTCTCTCTCGATAAGATCTTCATCTTCAATTGTTTCAAGACCGGACGTCACGATTTCAGTGCGTCTCTCATCATTGAAACGCTCTTTGATTTCATTAAGTTCTTCACGGATGATCTCAAGAACTCTTTCTTCATTGGCTAAAATATCTTTCAGCTCGGCGATAAGCGCAACAAGTGATTGATATTCCTCTTCAATCTTTTCGCGCTCCAGACCGGTTAATCGCTGAAGGCGCATATCCAGAATGGCTTGCGCTTGTTTTTCAGTCAGTGAGAATTGTTCGATCAAACCTGTTCTCGCAATTTCAGCCGTCTGGGAACTGCGGATAAGAGAAATAACAGCATCTAAATGATCGAGAGCAATTCTTAAACCTTCCAGAATGTGAGCTCTCGCTTCCGCTTTGCGAAGTTCGTAAGCCGTTCTGCGCCGGATCACAATCTTTTGGTGATCAAGATAATGCTCCAGACATTGTTTCAGGCTTAGTACCTTCGGCTGTCCGTCAACGAGCGCCAGCAGGTTGATTCCGAAAGACGTCTGCAGGGCCGTTTGTTTGTACAGGTTATTCAAAATGACGTGAGCATTGGCGTCACGGCGGATCTCAATGACGATTCTCATTCCGTTACGGTCGGATTCGTCACGCAGATCGGTAATTCCTTCGATTTTTTTGTCCCGGACAAGATCTGCGATTTTTTCAATTAATCTCGCTTTGTTCACCTGATAAGGAAGTTCTGTGACAATAATTCTTTCTTTTCCCGATGATGTCTCTTCGATTTCAGCCTTAGCCCGGATCGTAATGGATCCCCGTCCGGATTCATATGCCTTGCGGATGCCGCTCCGGCCCAAAATCTGACCTGCAGTCGGAAAATCCGGGCCCGGGATGTATTCCATCAGCTCCTGGTTTGTAATCTCAGGATTCTCACTTACGGCAAGCACGCCTTCAATGACTTCCCCAAGCTGATGCGGAGGAATATTTGTCGCCATTCCGACCGCAATACCGGCAGCTCCGTTTACGAGCAGATTCGGAAATCTCGAAGGCATGACGACAGGTTCTCTTTCTGCGCCGTCATAGTTATCTTGATAATCAATCGTATCTTTCGTAATGTCCCGGAGGATTTCCATTGCGATTTTTGACATTCTCGCTTCTGTGTAACGCATCGCGGCCGCTGAGTCGCCGTCAACCGAACCGAAGTTGCCGTGTCCGTCAACAAGCATGTAGCGGTAGTTAAAATCCTGCGCCATTCTGACCATTGATTCGTAAACCGCTGAGTCACCGTGCGGGTGGTACTTACCGATAACTTCACCGACGATACGGGCAGATTTTTTATATGGTTTGTCACTGGTCATGCCTAAATCATTCATTGCGTACAAAATCCGCCTGTGAACCGGCTTCAGACCGTCACGCACATCCGGAAGCGCCCGGGATACGATAACGCTCATTGCATAGTCCAGGAAGGATGTCCGCATTTCCTGACTGATATTGACTTCACGTACTTGTGGTGTGTTTTGTTCACTCATTAAAAAAACCTCCCTGAAGTATCACATGAAATAATGTGGGAGTAGATTGTCCATTATGATCTTCAATACGATTTCACTATTCTCCATTATATCAATAAACTTGTGTTTATACACATTAATTTAGTAGAATATACGGGTTTTGCGGGTTTTCAGAGGCTTTAGAAGCCGCTTTGAGAAAAAAGCCTTATTTCTTAACGAAAATAAGGCTTTCTTGGTTAAATATCAAGATTTTTCACGTATCTGGCGTTTGCTTCTATGAAGTTTCTCCGCGGTTCTACTTTGTCACCCATCAGCATTTCAAAAGTCTCGTCAGCGTCCATTGCATCTTCAAGATTGACTTGCAGAAGCGTTCTGGTCGCAGGGTCCATTGTCGTTTCCCAAAGCTGAGTCGCGTTCATTTCTCCAAGACCTTTATAACGCTGGAGGCCGGGCTTAGGTGATTGCGGAAGTTCTTTTAACAGCTCATCAAGCTGCTTATCATTATAAGCGTATTCCACCCGTTTTCCCTGCTGCACTTTATAAAGCGGCGGCTGGGCAATGTAGACATAGCCGTTTTCGATGATTTCCCGCATGTATCTGTAGAAGAACGTTAATAAAAGCGTTCTGATGTGGGCGCCGTCAACATCGGCATCCGTCATGATGACCACTTTATGATAACGCGCTTTTTCAAGATTAAAATCTTCTCCGATTCCTGTTCCGAGGGCCGTGATCATTGATCTGACCTCATTGTTTGAGAGAATCTTATCAAGTCTGGCTTTCTCAACGTTCAGAATCTTACCGCGCAGCGGCAGAATGGCTTGGAAATGACGGTCCCGTCCCTGTTTCGCTGATCCGCCCGCAGAGTCACCCTCTACGATATACAGCTCGGAAATGCTCGGATCTTTAGAAGAACAGTCCGCCAGTTTGCCCGGCAGATTGGAAATCTCAAGCGCACTTTTGCGGCGGGTCAATTCCCGCGCTTTTTTCGCTGCCATCCGCGCTCTTGCGGCCATTAAACCTTTTTCAACGATTTTGCGGGCTGAGTCCGGATTTTCAAGAAGGAATGTTTCCAGCGCAGAAGAAAACAGCGTATCAGTGATCGTTCTCGCTTCGGAGTTGCCGAGCTTCGTTTTCGTCTGCCCTTCGAATTGCGGATCAGGGTGCTTAATTGAAATAATGGCAGTCAGCCCTTCCCTCACATCATCCCCGCTTAAATTCGGATCATTTTCTTTGAAAATCCCTTTTCTTCTTGCATAGTCGTTTATAACACGGGTCAGACCGGTTTTAAATCCGGCTTCGTGCGTGCCGCCTTCGTATGTGTTGATATTATTTGTGAAAGAATAAATATTGCTTGTATAGCTGTCGTTGTATTGCAATGCAACTTCAACCGTTATGCCGTCTTTCTCGCCTTCGATATAAATCGGCTCTTCATGAACGACTTCTTTGGAACGGTTTAAGTACTCAACATAGCTTTTGATTCCGCCTTCGTAGTGGTACTCGTTTTTCCGTTCTTGTCCTTCACGTTTGTCTTCAATCGTGATGTTTACACCTTTTGTCAGGAAGGCCAATTCCCGGACACGGTTTGAAAGCAGGTCATAGTCGTATTCGGTTGTTTCTTTGAAAATTTCCGGATCCGGAACGAAGTGCGTAATCGTTCCGGTCTTATCAGTATCACCGATCACTTCAAGATCGGCCACAGGTACACCGCGCTCGTACGCCTGATAGTGGATTTTTCCGTCACGATGAACCGTAACGTCAAGAGTGGTCGACAAGGCGTTTACGACAGACGCCCCTACACCGTGAAGACCGCCGGATACTTTATATCCGCTTCCGTCAAATTTACCGCCGGCGTGGAGAACGGTCATGATGACTTCAACCGCAGGGCGGCCCATCTTCTCCTGGATACCGACCGGAATTCCGCGCCCGTTGTCCTTAACGGTAATGCTGTTATCTTTTTCAATCTCGATGTTAATATCTGTACAATAACCGGCCAGGGCTTCGTCAATACTGTTGTCGACGATTTCCCACACCAAGTGGTGAAGGCCTTTGCTGTTAGTTGATCCGATGTACATCCCCGGTCTCTTTCGAACAGCTTCCAAACCTTCTAATACCTGTATCTGATTCTCATCATAACTATTTTGCTGCTGTTCCATAGCCATGCACATTCACCTACACTTTTCTTAAACGATATATTCATTGTAAAGATCCGCTAAGAATCTATTTCTAACATAAATTGCGCACGTTTCTTCAGTGTGCCGGAAGATAAGGGAGAGTAATATATATTCTCAGTCGTGACTACGATAGACTTTGGCGTGCCGTTTACGGACGGCACTACTTTTTCTTTCTGTCTGTCCAGAAATTCTTCAACGATCGGCGATACATTGACCTTGCAGTCAAAAATGCCGACGATATCGCGTGTTGAAACGACAAAGTCGTCACCTAAATGAATATACAATCGCTCACCTCATTTCTTCACTTCACTAACGTACCGTTTTCCACACGGAACATTCCTGCTTGATGTAAGGTATCGTGGTCAATGCCATCCACGCTTGTCGTGGTGACAAATGTCTGCACACGGCCTTGGATCGTATGAAGCAAATGGGACTGTCGGTAATCATCCAGCTCGCTTAGTACATCATCCAAAAGTAAAATGGGGTATTCTCCGATTTCTTCATGAATCAAATCTATTTCGGCCAGCTTCAAAGACAAAGCCGTCGTACGCTGCTGTCCCTGTGAACCGTACGTCTGCACATCGCGTCCGTTCACATAAAAAAGGACATCATCCCGATGCGGTCCGAATAATGTGACGCCTCGTTCTATTTCTTTTTCTTTTAATTTCGAAAAAGACTCCTGGTAGCTGTTACCTATTTTCGACAAATCTTTGGGATCTGATACATCAAGCGCCGTGTGATACTTAAGCGTCAGTTCTTCAAGTCCCCGGGAAATGCCGGAATGGATCGGCTGCGCCCATTTTTCAAGCTGTGCCGTAAACTGCAGACGTTTGGCGACAACTTTTGCGGCTGCTTCAATCAGCTGATCAGTGAGAACGTCAAGCATAGTCCGGTCAGTCTGTTTCCGGCTTTGCAGCTGTTTCAGAAAATGATTCCGCTGTGAAAGGATTTTTTGATAAAGAGATAAATCATACAGATAAACGGCAGAAACCTGCCCGATCTCCATATCGAGAAATCTCCTCCTCACCTGAGGGCTTCCTTTGACGAGATTTAAATCCTCAGGGGCAAACATAATGGTGTTCAGCGCTCCGACATACTGACTGAGTTTTTGCTGCTCTATATGATTGACCTTGCCCTTTTTACCTTTTTTGGAGATGACAAGCTGCATCGGGATGTCCCCGTTACGCTTCATCACTCTTCCTTCTATTTTAGCATAGTCTTCGTCCCACCGTATAAGTTCTTTGTCATTTGAGGTGCGGTGTGACTTTGCCATCGAAAGGACATAGATGGCTTCCATCAAATTGGTTTTGCCTTGGGCATTTTCTCCGATGATCACATTCACCTTGTTTTCGAATTGAAGCTCAGCGCGCTCATAATTACGGTAGGATGTTAATTCTAAATTTTGGATATACAACCGCTGTCACCCGCTTTAATTGACGACTTGAAATGAACCAAATCCTTCAATCGCGACCACGTCTCCAACGTAAAGCTTTCTGCCGCGGCGATTGTCAGGTTCATTGTTGACAGTCACCTCATGCTCGCTCAGAAACCACTTCGCCATGCCGCCGGACTGAATCACATCGGCTAATTTTAAAAACTGGCCAAGCGTAATCATTTCTGTATCAATCGAAATCGGATTTGCCATATTATCGACCTCTTTCAAATATCACTAATATCTAATTGTACTAAAAAATCCTGAAATAAGGAAAGGGAAAACTCGAGGGAGCGGCTGATGAATAGAAAAGCTGCCGAACAAAGCCGGCAGCACATTCTGTTTGATTAATACGTTCTGACCGGAAGGATGAGCTGAACGATGGTTTCATCATTCGGCGTACGGATAAGAAACGGTCTCATCGCTCCCGTAAAGCTGATACGGATGTCCGCTCCTTCAAGTACTTTCAGTGCGTCCATCATATATTTTGGACTGAATGAAATATTTAATTCCTCGCCGTCAATCTGGTCAGCCAGCACAGCTTCGACCACTTTCCCGATTTCCGGAGAATTTGATGAAATCTCCAGCGAATCCGCCGGTTTGGCAGAAAGCTTTACAACGTTGTTGCGGCCTTCTCTCGCCAATAAAGAAGCACGGTCTATCGCCTGTAAAAATTCCTTCGTGTTCACGACGATTTCCGTTTTGCTTTCCTGCGGAATTAAGCTGGTCGTGTCCGGATAGTTTCCGTCAAGCAATCTTGAGAAGAACAATACGTTTTTCGCTTTGAACAGAACTTGGGTTTCTGTAATGACGATATCAACCAGTTCTTGGTTGTCATCAAGAATTTTGCTCAGCTCGGTTAAGCTTTTCCCGGGAATGACCACGTTATAAGAGCTGTCTTCCGGAATATCAAGCTTCGCCTTTCTTAAAGCGAGTCGGTGGCTATCCGTGGCAGTGCATAATAATTCACCGTTTTCGACTTTCCAGTTTACACCTGTCAAGATAGGGCGTGTTTCTGAGGCGGACACAGCGAACACGGTTTGGCGGATCAGGTTTTTCAAAAGATCCGTCGGAATCTGAATGGCGTGATGCTCTTCGATTTGCGGTAGATGCGGATATTCATCTGCATCAAGGCCGTTTAAATTAAATTCGGCTTTTCCGGAACGGATAATCGTTAAATATTGATTTTGAACTTCGATTTCAACAGTCGCCATCGGCAGTTTTTTAACGATTTCACTGAAGAAACGCGCTTGCAGCACGATACTTCCCGGCTGATCGATCGTCACGATTTCTTTATCATCATCTTCTTTCGGAATGAATGACTCGATTGAAATATCAGAGTCACTTCCTGTGAAAGATACACCTTCATCTGAGGCGACGATCTTAATACCAGTGAGAATGGGAATTGTGGTTCTGGATGAAACGGCTTTTAGAACGTCTTGTACACTTTCGACTAAACGATCTTTTTGAATCGTAAATTTCATGTTTATCCTCCTAACGGATAATATAATTAATATATTTTAAAAATAGCAGTAGTAATAGTAGGGCCTGTGGATTTGTGGATAAGTTGTGAAAAAGACAGGAAACACAGCCTATCCACATGTGGACAGACTGTGTATGGCTATGAAAAAGTTATTCACACTTTCCCCGATTCATCCGAGGACACTATTATTTAAGCAGTTCTTTTATTTCTTTCACCTGCTGCTGAAGCTGCTCGTCATCAATCAGCAGTTTTGAAATCTTTTCATGGGCGTGAATGACGGTTGTATGGTCTCTGCCGCCAAATTCTTCCCCGATTTTAGGCAAAGAAGAATCCGTCATTTCTCTTGAAAGATACATCGCAATCTGTCTTGGGAACGCCACGGATTTCGTGCGCTTTTTCGCTTTGAAATCTTCTAGCTTAATGTTGAACTGCTGTCCGACAATCCGCTGAATCTCTTTTATCGTAATGACCTTCGGCTTAGAAGACGGAATAATATCTTTCAATGCTTCTGCAGCCAGGTCTGCGTTAATGTCTTTATTGATTAAGGATGAATAGGCGACAACCCGTATTAATGCCCCTTCCAGTTCGCGGATGTTGCTGTCAATCTGATTCGCGATGTAAAGCATGACCTCGTTCGGAATATCAAGGCCTTCCGCCTTCGCTTTTTTTCTCAGGATGGCAATCCGCGTTTCCAGATCCGGCGGTGTGATATCGGTAATCAATCCCCATTCGAACCGCGAACGCAGGCGGTCTTCAAGGGTCGGGATCTCTTTCGGCGGTCTGTCGCTGGAAATCACGATTTGTTTGCTTTCTTCATGAAGCGTGTTGAATGTATGGAAAAACTCTTCCTGTGTTTGTTCTTTTCCGGCTAAAAATTGAATATCATCTATCAAAAGTACATCAACGTTCCGGTAGCGGTTGCGGAAATCAACGGCTTTATTATCGCGGATTGAGTTGATGAATTCATTTGTGAATTTTTCAGAAGACAGGTACACCACTTTGGCTGAAGGATTATGATCAATGACATAATGGCCGATCGCGTGCATTAAGTGGGTTTTTCCTAAGCCGACTCCCCCGTATATAAATAAAGGGTTGTACGCTTTAGCGGGTGCTTCCGCCACAGCCAGTGATGCTGCATGGGCGAATCGGTTTCCCGATCCGATGACGAATGTGTCGAATGTATATTTCGGGTTGAGCATGCTTTGGGGAAAATCAGACGGTTCCTCTTTTGCCGCTTTTTTCACTTGCGGTTTCGGTAAAAAGTTTTCTTCGTCCTGATTTTGAGGAATGACAAATTTGACGCTCAATTCTTCCCCGGTTAATTCGTATATGGTATCTGCAATGAGATGTAAGTACCTGGACTCCAGCCAGTCTCTGGCAAATTCATTGGGAGCGGTGATGGTTAAGGTATCCCCTTGCAGCGAATGGGCTTTCGTCGACTTCATCCAAGTTTCGAAACTCGGTTTGCTTAGCTTTTTCTCAATTTGAGCTAGAGCTTGATTCCAAAGATCTAATATATTCTCCATTATCCGGCACAGCCCTCCTTTTCTTTAAAAATCAGCGCCCTTTCCCTGTTATAGAACACAAAAAAAGAGCATATGGCTCTGACCATTCGTACACACGAAATGTTGAAAACATATAGTATAGTAGAAAAACAGCTTTTCGACAAATTCCACAAGTTGTGGACAACAATCTACACAAGCTGTGTGAAAACAATCCACAACTTATCCACAGTTTGTGGATAAAGAGAATGGGCTGGATAAGTAATTAAGAGTTAAAACACAAATATAATATCAAATTAAGCGAGGACTTGCAATGGTTCTCGTAATCTTATCCACAAACCTGACAACTTGTTGAAAAATCTTTGTCCACAGGAGTTAGCAATGTGAAAATGTTGTCGATAACGACTGTGGATATTAAAAAAAGGCAAAAAAATTATCCACATGTCGTTTTTTCGGGGGAGCGCGGCTTTTTTTGCGTTAAAAAAAGGAATATGAAAAATAAGGTTTCTAAACTGGTTAAGGTATGTTATCCTATTATGGTTGTAAGAAATAAAAGCACTGCTGAAGTTGACAATGAATAGGCAGCACAAATATAATAAGTAAGACTGTCTTTAACAGCTATTCCTCGAGGGAGGTGTCATAAATGAAAAGAACATTCCAACCGAATAACCGTAAACGCAGTAAAGTTCATGGCTTCAGAAGCCGTATGAGTTCAAAAAACGGTCGTCTAGTATTAGCACGCCGTCGCCGCAAAGGCAGAAAAGTATTATCAGCTTAGGCCACTGAATAATGTCAGTGGTCTTTTTTCACATTAAGAGAAAAGTGATGTCATGCGTCGCCCGGTACTGGAGAAATTTCTTCAGTATTCCGGCGGCCCGTTTTTTTTAGATAGAAATAAAAGTTTCTGCGAGTGAATATCGGAGTGAATTAAAGTGAAGAAGCGAAATCGGTTAAAGAAAAATGAAGATTTTCAAAAAGTGTTTAAACGCGGAACGTCTATGGCAAACCGCCAGTTCGTGCTGTATACGCTTGATCAGCCGAAACAGGAAGAGCTCCGGGTAGGGCTTTCTGTCAGTAAAAAAATCGGCAATGCCGTCGTGCGCAATCGGGTGAAGCGGTTAATCAGACAGGCTGTTCAGGAGGAAAAAGAGCTGCTCAAGCCGAAAGATTTTATTATTATCGCAAGAAAACCCGCCGGCGACCTCAGTTTTGAAGAAACGAAAAAGAGTCTGCAGCACTTATTCAGAAAAACCTCATTATATAAGAAATCTTCGTCAAAATAGCTCATATTTTGTTTTCTTCACGTTTTTAAAAGCGCTTCCTTTTATTTGGCGAAAAATGAACGCCATTTGAAACTGAAAGATGCTAAAATACATACAAGGTTCATAAAGATTGGTATAGGAGGAAACGTTCTTGAAAAGGAGAATATGGTTACTACTGAGTATGGTCGGTATGCTCGTGCTGCTGGCCGGGTGCTCGAGTGTGAAAGAGCCGATTACGGCGAATAGTCCGCATTTCTGGGACAAATATGTTGTGTATCCATTGTCAGAAGTCATTACGTACGTAGCGAAACTGACGGGCGATAACTATGGTTTATCGATCATCATCGTTACGATTTTAATTCGTCTGCTGATTCTGCCGCTGATGATCAAGCAGCTTCGAAGCTCAAAAGCAATGCAGGCGCTGCAGCCTGAAATGCAGAAGCTCAGAGAAAAATACAGCTCTAAAGATCAAAAAACGCAGCAGAAGCTTCAGCAGGAAACGATGGCCCTGTTTTCAAAGCACGGGGTGAACCCGCTGGCGGGATGTTTCCCGATCCTGATTCAAATGCCGATTTTGATCGGATTCTACCACGCCATTATGCGTACGCAAGCCATTTCACAGCACAGCTTTTTATGGTTTGACCTAGGAGAGAAGGATCCTTACTATATTCTTCCTATCGTTGCCGGTGTGGCCACTTTTGTCCAGCAGAAGCTGATGATGGCCGGAAATCCGACTCAGAATCCTCAAATGGCAATGATGGTATGGATTATGCCGATTATGATCATCGTATTTGCGATCAACTTCCCGAGCGCGCTTTCTCTGTATTGGGTAGTCGGAAACCTGTTTATGATTGCTCAGACATTCCTTATTAAAGGACCTGACATTAAACACGATCCGGAAACGCAGAAAGCGGGAGGAAAGAAAAAGTGAAGAAGGTGACTGCTGCGGGACGGAATGTCGAAGAAGCAGTTCAATCAGGCCTTCAGGAACTTCAACTGACGAAAGATCAAATAGAAATAACGGTGGTGCAAGAAGAATACAAAGGGTTTTTGGGTATTTTCGGGAAAAAGAATGCGATCGTAGAACTGGAAGAGAAAAGAAATCCTGTTCAGGAAGCGAAAGCGTATTTGGAAGAAATCATCCATTCCATTGCCGGACCTTCTGAGATTGTTACGGAAGAAAACAAGAAAACAGTCTGTTTTCACATTAAAGGTGAAAAAGCGGCGCTGCTTATTGGCAAAAGAGGACAAACACTCAATGCCCTGGAAACATTGACGCAGCTTGTTTTGAACCGCGGCTCCGGCCAGTATCGCCAAGCCGTTGTCGACGCTGAGAATTATCGGCGGAAAAGAAGAGAAATTCTGGATCAGCTGGCAAACAGGCTGGCCAAGCAAGTGTCGAAAACGAAAAAAGATATGCATTTAGAACCGATGCCGTCAGGTGAAAGAAAAATCATCCATGACGCGCTGTCAAAGCATCCAAATATCAAAACTTTTTCTACCGGTGAAGGCCGGTACCGCCATCTCGTTATTTCCCATAAAGATAGCAGAAAACCGAAGTCCGGGTAAAATCGGAACTTCGGTTTTTTTATTGGTAAAAATGGCTCTATTCCTAAGCAGAATCGCATTTTTTGCGTTTAAGTTTTTTCTTTTTCGGTCTATGCTGTTGATAAAAAAGGTTTTAGGAAATAAAATTAATTGTTATTCACATGTGGATAAGTTAAAGTAATAAGGGATGAATTTCTGCCTTTGTGGATAACGTATCTTCCACTTCAAACCAAACTATGTTATCTTTTAATTTTGGCGTAAATAAAATTTTTTATATAGATGGAAACAGAGATAAAGAGAGGTGAACAGCATGGATACAATTGCAGCGATTTCAACTCCGATGGGTGAAGGCGCGATCGCGATCGTTCGGCTGAGCGGCCCGGAAGCCGTAGAGATCGCCGACAAAATGTACAAGGGTCCGAAAGGCAAAACGCTCAGTTCGGCAGAATCGCATACCATTCATTACGGGCATATCGCGGACAGCACGACGGGACGGATTATTGAGGAAGTCATGGTGTCTGTTTTAAGAGCGCCCAGAACATTCACAAGGGAAGATGTCATTGAAATCAATTGTCACGGAGGTATTGTGACGGTTAATCAGGTGCTCCAGCTTGCTTTAAGAGAAGGTGCGAGACTGGCAGAACCCGGTGAGTTTACGAAGCGCGCATTTTTAAACGGACGGATTGACCTATCACAGGCGGAAGCGGTGATGGATCTGATCAGGGCCAAAACGGACCGTGCCATGAATGTCGCCATGAACCAGATGGAAGGACGGCTTTCCGCACTTGTCCGCCGTCTGCGTGATGAGTTGTTAGAAACACTTGCCCATGTTGAGGTTAATATAGATTATCCGGAATATGATGACGTCGAAGAAATGACGCATCAGCTTTTAGTGGAGAAGGCAAGCGGCGTGAAGAAAGAAATCGAGGCGCTGCTCCGTACGTCTGAGCAGGGGAAAATTTTGCGTGAGGGACTGTCTACCGTGATCATCGGCCGTCCGAACGTCGGAAAATCCTCTCTGCTTAACAGCCTTGTCCATGAAACGAAGGCGATCGTAACCGATATTCCGGGAACGACGCGTGATGTGATTGAGGAATATGTCAACGTGCGAGGCGTGCCGCTTCGGCTTGTCGATACCGCGGGAATCCGTGAGACAGAAGACATCGTCGAAAGAATCGGTGTGGAACGGTCACGGCAGGTTCTGAAGGAAGCGGATCTCATTTTGCTTGTGCTTAACCACAGCGAAGAGCTTTCTGAAGAAGATGTGAAATTGTTTGAAGCGGTTGAGGGAATGGACGTCATTGTCATTATGAATAAGACGGACCTTGAGGCTAAGATTGACGCTGAACGCGTCAAGGAACTGGCGAAAGGCCGGCCTGTCGTCACGACCTCATTGCTGAAAGAAGAAGGCATTCAAGATTTAGAGGAAGCGATTCAGTCGCTATTTTATACAGGAGCGATCGAAAGCGGAGATCTCACCTATGTCAGCAACACCCGTCATATCTCGATTCTGCATCAGGCAAAGCAAGCGATTGATGATGCGCTGAACGGAATTGAACAGGATGTTCCGATTGATATGGTCCAAATTGATTTGACAAGGTGCTGGGAGCTGCTGGGCGAAATCATCGGTGATGCCGTCCACGAAAGCTTAATTGATCAGCTCTTTTCACAATTTTGTTTAGGTAAATAAAAGGGAGGAAAAAACCATGGGGTATGAAGCAGGCCAATACGACGTGATTGTCATCGGCGCCGGGCATGCCGGTGTTGAGGCTGCCCTCGCATCCGCGCGCCAGGGAGCCAAAACGCTTGTTTTGACGATTAATCTTGATATGGTTGCGTTTATGCCATGTAATCCGTCTGTCGGCGGCCCCGCGAAAGGGATTGTCGTCCGCGAAATTGACGCGCTCGGCGGAGAAATGGCTAGAAATATAGATAAAACTCATATTCAAATGAGAATGCTGAATACAGGAAAAGGTCCGGCCGTACGGGCGCTGCGTGCGCAGGCGGATAAATTCCAATATCAGCACGAAATGAAGCATACGCTGGAAAAAACACCGAATTTGACACTTCTTCAAGGGATTGCCGAGCGTTTAATCATTGAAGACGGAGAGTGCCGCGGTGTCATTACGCAAACCGGTGCTGAATACAAGGCAAAAACGGTCGTGCTGACAACCGGAACGTATTTAAGAGGGCGGATCATTCTCGGTGATTTGTCTTACTCAAGCGGCCCGAATAACCAGCAGCCGTCTATTAAACTTTCTGAGCACTTAGAGGAGCTTGGTTTTGATCTCGTCCGTTTTAAAACGGGCACGCCTCCTCGTGTGTCAAGCGATTCCATTGATTACAGCAAAACAGAAATCCAGCCGGGGGACCCGGTTCCGCGCGCTTTCTCATATGAAACGGTTGAATACATTACCGATCAGCTGCCTTGCTGGCTGACTTACACGAGTCCTGAGACTCATGAGATCATCGACAGCAACCTGCATCGTTCGCCAATGTATTCCGGTATGATTAAAGGAACGGGACCGAGATACTGCCCTTCGATTGAAGATAAAGTCGTTCGGTTTAATGATAAACCGCGTCATCAGATTTTCCTCGAGCCGGAAGGCAGAAATACGCAGGAAGTATACGTTCAAGGTTTATCCACGAGTCTTCCTGAGGACGTGCAGCAGCGGATGCTGGCGACCATTCCGGGACTGGAAAAGGTGCAGATGATGAGAGCCGGATACGCGATTGAGTATGACGCGATTGTACCGACGCAGCTCTGGCCTACACTGGAGACGAAAAAAATCCCTAACCTGTACACAGCCGGTCAAATTAACGGTACATCAGGTTATGAGGAAGCGGCCGGGCAAGGAATTATGGCAGGGATCAACGCAGGCCGCAAAGCGCTTGGAAAAGAAGAAGTGATCCTCAGCCGTTCCGATGCTTATATCGGTGTATTGATTGATGATTTGGTAACGAAAGGAACCAATGAACCGTACCGTCTGCTGACTTCACGGGCGGAATACAGACTGCTGCTCCGTCACGACAACGCGGATCTTCGTCTGACGGAAATCGGCCACGATATCGGCTTAATTTCTGATGAGCGCTATGAAGCATTTGAGAAGAAAAAAGCGGCGATCGAGGCGGAGAAAAAACGTCTCTGGTCTGTTATTATCAAGCCGTCTCCTGAGAATCAGGAATATATCCGTTCACTCGGTGGAAGTGAGCTGAAAGACGGAGTGCGCGGCACAGATTTAATGAAACGTCCGGAAATGAACTATGAAACAGTGACAAAACTTGCGCCTGCAGATTCTCCGGTTCCGCAAGATGTGGCGGAACAAGTGGAAATTCAGGTGAAATATGAAGGATATATCGAAAAATCCTTGCAGCAAGTGGAAAAGCTGAAGAAAATGGAAAACAAAAAAATCCCTGATCGGATTGATTATGACGCCATTAAAGGAATTGCTACTGAAGCCCGTCAAAAGCTGAAAGAAGTGCGTCCTTTATCAGTTGCTCAAGCGTCCCGTATTTCCGGCGTCAATCCGGCAGACATTTCAATCCTGCTGGTATACCTGGAGCAGGGCCGTATTGCCAAGGTAGCTGAATAGAAAGGATGACGGCATGAATATAGAGGAATTTACATCCAGTTTAGCGGAGAAAGGGATTTCCCTTTCTGACCGCCAGCTGGAGCAATTCGAGTTGTATTACCGGATGCTCGTGGAATGGAACGAAAAAATGAATCTGACATCCATCACTGAGAAAAAGGAAGTTTATCTCAAGCATTTTTATGATTCGATAACGGCGGCATTTTATATTGATTTTGAAAAGGTCACCACTCTTTGTGATGTTGGCGCCGGCGCCGGTTTTCCAAGCCTGCCCATCAAAATCTGCTTCCCGCATCTGCATGTCACCATCGTCGATTCACTGAATAAGCGGATTACGTTTTTGGAAACTCTCTCTGATGCTTTACAATTAGAGCATACGACATTTGTCCATGACAGAGCGGAGACATTCGGACAGCGGAAAGACGTCCGGGAAAGCTTCGATCTCGTGACGGCCCGTGCGGTGGCGCGTCTGTCGGTCCTGAGTGAGCTTTGTCTGCCGCTGGCCAAGAAAAACGGCGTATTTGCGGCACTAAAAGCAGCAGCAGCTGATGAAGAGCTGAAAGCGGGGCAAAAGGCGATTAAAGTATTGGGAGGAGAGCTTGAACAAGTTCATTCCTTTACACTTCCTGTTGAAGAAAGTGAACGGAACATTATGATCATTCGCAAGACGAAAAGCACTCCGAAAAAATATCCGAGAAAACCGGGTACTCCAAATAAATCGCCAATTGAAGGGTAATTTAGACAGCCTGATGTGACAATTCCATCATATTTTCTGCAAAATTGATGAAGATACAGCAGGAAAAACCATGAGAAAATAGAATTATAAAAATGGCAGTTTTTAAAGGTGGTGTAGGTACATGAAGCATTCATTCTCTCGTTTCTTCGGGTTTGGTGAGAAGGAAGAGGAACCGGAGATAGCTGAGCATGATACAAACAAAGAAGAGATACTCGAAATACCGGTACATGCTATCGTTCCCAACCGTTTTCAGCCACGCACCATTTTCTCAGATGAAAAAATCAAAGAGTTAGCAATGACTATCCATACACACGGCATCATTCAGCCGATTGTTGTCAGACATACAGAAGATGAAGGACAATATGAGCTCATTGCGGGTGAAAGGCGCTGGAGAGCGGTACAGACGCTTGAATGGGAGAAGATTCCCGCAATTATTAAAGATTTTTCTGATACGGAAACAGCATCTGTCGCTTTGATTGAAAACCTGCAAAGGGAAGAATTGTCCTCCATTGAGGAAGCTCATGCGTACGCAAGGCTGTTAGAACTTCATGATTTAACACAGGAAGCCTTGGCGCAGCGCTTAGGAAAAGGCCAGTCAACGATTGCGAACAAGCTCCGATTGTTAAAGCTCCCGGAACCCGTCCAGGATGCGATTATGGAGAAAAAAATTACGGAACGTCATGCAAGAGCACTGATTCCGCTCAAACAGCCGGAGCTTCAGGTCACATTGCTTGCGGAAATCATTGAGAAAAGCTTAAACGTTAAGCAGACGGAAGACAGAGTGGTAAAAATGCTTGAACAGAATAAGCAGAAACCAAAGCCGAGACGCAAAGCGTTCAGCAGGGATACAAGAATTGCGATGAATACGATTCGTCAGTCACTGTCTATGGTAGAAGACAGCGGAGTCAGACTGAATACTGAAGAAGAAGAATTCGAAGAGTACATCCAGCTTACCATTCGGATACCTAAATAAAAACTCTCCTGATCAGCAGGGGAGTTTTTATTTTAATCAAAAAACTATTTTGAGATAATGATAGATTTATTGTGCACTATACATTATATATGTAAAAATTTATCTTTTTATGTCGTGAATTGTCTTTTTACAGTCAAAAAAGTCACTTTATCGGAGAACTTATATTAGAAAGTGTCTTTTTCGTTTACATTTTTTTCACTTGCTGATAAACAAATTATGAAAAAAATAAAACGCTTTACTCTTTTTTTGATAAGATAGAAACAAGACAGTACATGTTCATGTGAAGGTAGGTGACATCGTGGGAAAAATCATAGCAATTACGAACCAAAAAGGCGGAGTCGGAAAGACGACGACTTCTGTTAATCTGGGGGCTTGCTTGGCTTACATAGGTAAAAGGGTTCTTCTTGTTGATATTGATCCGCAGGGCAATGCAACGAGCGGATTAGGGATTGAAAAAGCCGATGTGGATCATTGTGTGTACGACATTTTAGTAGATGATGCAGATGTTACAGATATTATTAAACCGACTTCAGTAGAGAACTTAGATGTCATTCCGGCCACGATCCAGCTTGCGGGAGCGGAAATCGAATTGGTTCCGACGATCTCACGGGAGGTCAGGCTGAAAAGAGCATTAGAATCTGTGAAACAAAATTACGATTACATGATTATTGATTGTCCTCCGTCTCTCGGGTTATTAACGATTAATGCGCTTACCGCTTCAGATTCAGTCGTTATCCCGGTTCAGTGCGAATACTACGCTCTTGAAGGATTGAGTCAATTATTAAATACAGTTCGGCTTGTGCAAAAACATTTAAATACCGACTTAATGATAGAAGGAGTGCTTCTGACGATGCTTGATGCCAGAACGAACCTCGGCATTCAAGTGATAGAGGAGGTAAAGAAATACTTTAGAGATAAAGTGTATCAAACCATTATCCCTCGCAATGTCCGTTTAAGTGAGGCGCCGAGTCACGGCAAGCCGATCATATTATACGATCCGCGTTCGAGAGGTGCGGAAGTATATTTAGATTTAGCAAAGGAAGTGGCAGCGAATGGCTAAAGGCGGGCTCGGAAAAGGGATTAACGCGTTGTTTAATCAGGTTGATTTGTCTGAAGAGACAGTGGAAGAGATTAAAATCAGTGATTTACGTCCCAATCCTTATCAGCCAAGAAAACAATTTGACGATGAGTCATTAGCTGAACTGAAGGAATCCATCATTCAGCATGGCATTCTTCAGCCCATTATCGTGAGAAAATCATTAAAGGGCTATGATATTGTAGCCGGCGAACGCCGTTACCGCGCCGCAAAACTTGCCGGTAAAGAGACAGTGCCGGCTATCGTGCGGGATTTATCTGAATCGCTGATGCGGGAAATCGCTCTTTTGGAAAACCTTCAGCGTGAAGACTTATCACCGCTTGAAGAAGCTCTGGCATATGACTCACTGCTGAAACATTTGGATTTAACCCAGGAACAGCTCGCTAAACGGCTTGGGAAAAGCAGGCCTCATATTGCCAACCATTTAAGACTGCTGACGCTGCCGGAAAGCATCCAGAACCTCATTGCAGAAGGTACGTTATCCATGGGACACGGCAGAACCTTGCTTGGTTTGAAAAATAAAAACAAGCTTGAACCGCTTGTGAAGAAAGTGGTTGAAGAACAGCTGAACGTCCGTCAGCTTGAGCAGCTGATTCAGCAGTTAAACAGCAATGTTCCACGTGAAACAAAGAAAAAAGAACCTGTTCAAGATGTTGTGTTAAAAGAGCGGGAATCGTATTTGCAAAATTACTTCGGAACAACAGTAAATATTAAGAGACAAAAGAAAAAAGGGAAGATTGAGATTGAGTTTTTCTCAAATGAAGATCTTGAACGTATCCTGGAACTATTGTCTGAAAGAGAAGCGTAAAAACCATCTTTTTATAAAAAGATGGTTTTTTATATACGTCTTGTCAGCTTATGAAACGGACTGAGCCGTTCCTGCAGGCCTTCTGATTTATCTGTCAGCTGTAACCCCTCTGCTAAAACATTTGCCATGCTCATAACAAGATGAAGCCTCGTATTCTGCAGGACAAAATACTCCATAAACCCGCTGACATTGACGATTCCGTTGATATGGACGTCACCGATTTCAGGAAGGTCTTTTTGAACACCTGCTCCGGGCTTCAGCGGCCCATCGCCGATTTGAAATGACCCTACGCTTTTGACGCGGCCTAAACAAGCATCAACCGCTATAATAAACGGATTTTTATGTAGATGTTGAATATCTTTCAGCTTGTCTTTCATATTGACGGCGTGAACAGGATCTGACAGCGTGCCGTAAACGTGCAATCTGCCTAAATTCATTTTTTCTAACTTTGTTCCTACGAGCGGACCTAATGAATCTCCGGTCGACCGATCTGTACCGATACACACGGTGACTAACGGTCTGCCGGCTGCTTTACGTAAAGATGAAGTAAGGATCGCTTGTATTTGATTCGCAGCAGAAGAATCCGTATGAGAAACATATTGTTTTGCCCGTTCTTGAGAAAAAAGCCCGCCTTTTCGATTCATAAGGTTCACTTCCTTGTCATGTCATACGAGTAATACATTGTTGTTTTTGGTGTTGTATGGTTGTTTACAGTATATCCAGCGCTGCCTTTTTTTATGCTTATGTCATGATGAGCATGCCGGTTGTTTGAAAAGAGCGGGATAGAAAAAAGAACTCAGAGCAGTTATTCTCTAAGTTCATGAAAGAAATAAGACCATTTGATCTATGTCGACATATTGCTGATGATCTAATTTCAGCGCTCTTTTTTCTGTAGAGAAGAGGATAAATCCTAACTGAGCGTAGAGTTTTTTTGCGGGTTCATTTGTTGAAGTAACAGAGAGATGGAGCTGTTCTGTGTCTTTCATCTTTTTTGCCTGGCCGATGGCTTCTGTCAATAAAGCTTTTCCCGCGCCTGACCCTCGGTGTTTGGGAGAAATATACATAGAACCGATAACCGCAATGTGTCTTAGTTTAAACAGCGGATGCTTGGAGATCTTGAGGATTCCTATCAGTCTGTCTTTTTCAAAGGCGCCAAGCACGATAGCATTGCCGGCTTCAAGCCTGGCTTTGAATTTTTCGGACGGCCATTCTTTCTCCTCCTCATAGCTGACGGCGAATGCGTCGGGGTGATCTTTTAAAGCTTTGAGCCTGATATCGGAGTAAGGCTGGGTATCACTTGCGGTTAAACGCCTGATGTACATGATTTGAGCTCCTTATATAAATAAAATTTTCTGAATAGTTAATCGTCGTTATCATACCATATTTGTCCCATTTGTATGAATGTTTGCCGCTGTCACTCAATATAGTAGCAATATGCGGAGATGATCAGAAATTTTATGAGGTGATGAGGGTGTGGAGAGCCGGGATGAAGTGGATGCTGCTCATATTAAGCAGCCAGATTGGGGCTGGATATGCAAGCGGGCAGGAAATATGGCAGTTTTTCGGTGTCGAAAGCGGACTGGCTATTGTATTGTTTACAGTCATGTTTACGATTTCGGCTTATATTGTGTTGAAGATCAGCTATCGGGTTCAATCAACGCACTTTTTACCTGTGCTTGAGCATTTGATGGGGCCGGCTCTTGCTAAAGTCTATGATGTGCTTATTATGTTTTATTTGTTTTCAATGACGATGGTTATGATTGCCGGCGGCGGTGTGACGCTGCAAATGTACAAGCTGCCGTTTTGGATCGGTATTTTTCTTCTTTGCATTGTGACCGTCGGTTTATTCTTTTGGGATATAAAAGGAATATTATCTTTGAATAGTATTTTGATACCGATTCTTGTAGCGGGGCTGTTATATGCATTGGTCTTTTTTCAGACAACCCATCATTACACGTGGACGATAGATTTGACCCGCCAGTATAATTGGCCGGCAAGCATTACCTTCACGTCCTTAAACATCCTTTCTGTTGTCGCTGTTCTTTCTTCAATCGGGAAAGATATGAAGGGACTGGGAGAAGCGAAAATCGCAAGCGTTGCAAGCGGACTGATTTTCGGTATGATTTCATTTGTTTACAATGAAACGCTTGTACAGCTTGCGGGCAGTCTTACACAATATGAGATTCCTCTTTTCGCCGTCCTTGAAGGCGCTCCTTATCCGTTATTTCTTTGTATGGCAGCCGTGCTTTTTTTAGCCATCTATACGACAACCGTGACCGGTCTGTTCGGGCTGTCCAGCCGCATGCTTGCATTTGTGAAATTGCCGAGATGGACGCTCGTATCTCTTCTTTTAGCTGTGATGGTGCCTTTTACGACAATCGGTTTTTCAGATTTGATCGCCATTTTATATCCCATTTACGGGCTTTTAAGTCTTTATTTGCTGGTATGTCTTCTTCTTTACCCTATTTTAGGGAGATGGAAAAAAGTATAATGCTCATTTTGAGTGCGGCCGTTGCTCTTATCCTGTCTTTTTTTGTACAATAAATAAAGCAGTCTATGGAGAGAGGTGAAGGGTCTTGGCGGATAAAGACTTTGGCCTGAATGATATTGTTGAAATGAAGAAACCGCATCCTTGCGGTGAAAACAGGTGGAAAATCATTCGGATGGGAATGGATATTCGGATCAAATGCACGGGTTGTTCCCACAGTGTTATGATTCCGAGAAGAGATTTTGAGAGAAAGCTGAAAAAAGTACTCGTCAAGCATGAGGAGCCTACATCATAAGGGCTGGCGCTCATGCTTTTTCATATAGAGGAGAGGAAGAGGCCCGATGAGCAAAGTGCATCAGTCAGCGTGCCCGCTGAATTGCTGGGACAGCTGCGGCTTTTTGGTGACAGTTGAGGATGGAAAGGTGACGAAAGTAGACGGAGACCCGAATCATCCCATTACAGAAGGGAAAATTTGCGGCCGTGGCAGAATGCTGGAGACGAAAACGAATGCGCCGGAACGGCTTCGTTTTCCTTTAAAAAAGAAAGACGGCGAATTTGTCCGCGTTTCCTGGGAGCAGGCGTTAGATGAAATCGCGGAAAAAATGGCGGTGATTAAGGAGACGTTGGGCACTGCCGCAGTGCTGCACAGTCATGATTACGCCAATAACGGTCTTTTGAAGGCGCTCGACCAGCGTTTTTTCAATGGATACGGCGGTGTGACGGAGATTGCAGGCAGCATTTGCTGGGGTTCCGGCATTGAAGCGCAGCGCTGGGATTTCGGGCGTTCTTACGGGCATGGACCGCTTGATATTTATCACAGCAAGCATGTGATCGTATGGGGCAGAAACGTGTCCCGGACGAATATGCACCTCTATCATCATCTGCAGCAGGTGAAGAAAAAAGGAGCGACACTGACGGTCATTGATCCTATTTTTAACCCGACTGCAAAGCTTGCCGATCGGTATATATCCGTCAAACCCGGCATGGATGGCTGGCTTGCGGCGGGTGTTTTAAAAATATTATGCCAAACCGGCAGAACCGATTCTGATTTCATTCAAAGGCATTCGGTCGGTTTTGAAGAAATAGAAAAGCTTCTGCAGACGATTTCTTTTGAGGAGATCATTGAGAAAACAGAAACGTCTTTAGAAGTGCTAGAATATCTTGCTGATTTATATGCTGACGGTCCCGCCTCCACTTTTATGGGTCTTGGGATGCAGAGATATAAAAACGGGGGCGGGACGATACGGTGGATTGACGCTTTAGCTGCGGCGAGCGGAAATGTCGGTATCAAAGGCGGCGGCGCAAACTTCGGAAATGTGCAAGTCGGTGAAAGCTTTGCAAAGGCCGAGCTCACCCGTCCCGATTTGAAGAAAAGTTCGAGAACGTTTTCGATGATGACTCAAGCCGAAGAGGCGCTGAATGCAGCCGATCCGCCGATTGAGATGATCATCGTGACGTGCGGCAATCCGCTGACACAGGTGCCGAATACAAAAAAAGTGAAGGAAGCGTTTGAAAAAACACCGGTCACAGTGGCCATTGATTCAGTCATGACCGATACGGCGAAGCTCTGTGACTATGTGCTGCCGACGGCCGTTGTTTTCGAAGAGGAAGATATTTATTATTCCAGCATGTATCATCACTATGTTCAATATGGCAAGAAGCTTGCGGAACCGCAGGGAGAGGCAAAATCAGACCGCTGGATCTGGACGGAACTCGCAAAGCGTCTCGGATTCGGGGAACTCTTTGATTACAGTACGGAAGATTTCTTAAAAATGGGGCTCTCTTCTTTGGAGAAAGAAGGAATCACCCTTGAGCAATTAAAGGAAAAAGGACATATGCCGCTTCCGGTCAAACAGGTTCCGTGGAGTGATTTTCAATTTTTAACCCCGAGCGGAAAATTTGAATTCGTCTCGTCACTGGCAGAAGAGAAAGGATACAGCGGCCTCCCTCAATTGGAAGTGCCGGAGGAGTCTGTTTATCATGACGCCGGACTGGCCGGGAAATATCCGTATACGCTGCTGTCCATTCACCCGCAGCGCTCCAATCATTCACAGCACGTGCCGTTTATTGAAAAGCTTCAGCAGATTCAGGTGGATCTGTCGCCGGATATCGCCGAGGAGCTTTCACTTCAAGACGGAGATACGGCAGAGGTATACAATGACCGCGGCCGTCTGCGCGGCAGGGTGAAAATCATGAAGCAGGCTCACCCGAAGACAGTAAATATAGATGAAGGCATGTGGGCGGCATTCGGAGGCTCCGTCAACATGCTCACAAAGGATTCAAATTCCGATAATGGAATGGGAAGTACGCTTTTTGACTGTCTGGTAGCGGTTAAAAAAGGATAATCTAAGGAGAGAGAGGGCGGGAAATGCTTTTTTCTCAGCTTGTCTTTTCCTATGAACCTCCTTATAATTGCTCTAGGTTTACAATACGTTTATATGATGATGGTTTGATATAGAGGAGATGAAAGAATGGCTTTAACTGCTGGAATTGTCGGTTTGCCGAATGTCGGAAAATCGACGTTATTTAATGCAATTACCCAGGCTGGTGCCGAATCAGCCAACTACCCGTTCTGTACAATTGATCCGAACGTGGGAATCGTGGAAGTGCCGGATGAACGTCTGCAAAAGCTGACTGAATTGGTGAACCCGAAAAAAACGGTGCCGACTGCGTTTGAATTCACTGATATCGCGGGGATCGTAAAAGGCGCATCTAAAGGTGAAGGACTCGGAAATAAGTTTCTTTCTCATATCCGTCAGGTTGATGCGATCTGTCACGTTGTACGCGCGTTCGCTGATGACAATATTACGCACGTGTCAGGGAAAGTCGATCCGATTGACGATATTGAAACGATCAATCTTGAATTGATTCTTGCCGACATGGAGACAGTCGAAAAACGCATCACGCGTGTAAGCAAGCTTGCTAAGCAAAAAGACAAAGAAGCGGTTTTTGAATTTGACATTCTGTCTAAATTAAAAGAAGCTTTCGAACAAGAAAAGCCTGCCCGTTCCGTTGAATTTACGGAAGAACAGCAAAAGCTTGTGAAGCAGCTTCATTTGCTTACGTCAAAACCCGTGCTTTATGTGGCAAATGTAAGCGAGGATGAAGTGGCTGATCCTTCAGATAATGAATATGTTGCGAAAATCCGGGAGTACGCCGCGGGTGAAAACGCCGAAGTTATCGTCGTCTGCGCGAAAATTGAGTCTGAAATTGCTGAATTGGAAGGCGAAGAAAAGCAAATGTTCCTTGAGGAGCTCGGCATCGAAGAATCAGGTCTTGATCAGCTGATTAAAGCGTCATACTCTCTTCTCGGCCTTGCGACATACTTTACGGCGGGCGAACAGGAAGTGCGCGCATGGACATTCAGAAAAGGCATGAAAGCTCCTGAGTGTGCGGGTATCATCCACACTGACTTTGAACGCGGCTTTATCCGCGCTGAAACGGTTGCTTATGAAGACCTTTTGGCAGGCGGCGGAATGTCCGGAGCGAAAGAAGCCGGAAAAGTGCGTCTGGAAGGTAAGGAATATGTAGTCCAAGACGGAGATGTCATTCATTTCCGATTTAATGTATAGGACACAGTTGTAAAGGGACAAGAGCTTTGGTATAATATAAACTTGTGAGTAATAGAATTATTGCTCCTTGCCCATTATAGGGCCGCTTAGACCAAAAGGAGGTGCAAACAGATGAAAAAGTACGAAGTTATGTACATTATCCGTCCGAACATTGACGAAGAGTCAAAGAAGGCAGTTATCGAGCGTTTCAACAACGTATTAACTTCTAACGGAGCGGAGATCACTGGAACAAAAGATTGGGGTAAACGTCGTCTTGCTTACGAAATCAACGATTTCCGTGACGGTTTCTACCAAATCTTAAACGTTCAGTCTGAAGCTGCAGCGGTTGCTGAATTCGACCGTTTAGCTAAGATCAGTGACGATATCATTCGCCACATCGTTGTTAAAGAAGAAGAATAAGCAATTTGAAATATATAATGTTAAAAGGTGGTCTTTCATATGCTTAACCGAGTTGTATTAGTCGGAAGACTGACAAAAGACCCAGAGCTTCGTTATACGCCAAGCGGTGCGGCTGTCGCCACGTTTACTCTTGCTGTGAATCGTACATTCACGAACCAGTCCGGAGAACGTGAAGCCGATTTCATTAATTGTGTCACTTGGAGAAGACAAGCCGAAAACGTTGCAAACTTTCTTAAAAAAGGAAGCCTTGCCGGCGTAGACGGCCGACTCCAGACAAGAAATTATGAAAACCAGCAAGGACAGCGTGTCTTCGTGACAGAAGTCCAAGCTGAAAGTGTTCAATTTCTTGAGCCTAAAAACAACGGCGGTTCTGGATCAGGCGGATACAACGAAGGAAACAGCGGCGGAGGCCAATACTTTGGCGGAGGCCAAAATGATAATCCGTTCGGCGGAAATCAGAACAACCAGAGACGAAATCAAGGGAACAGCTTTAATGATGATCCATTTGCCAACGACGGCAAGCCGATTGACATCTCGGATGATGATCTTCCGTTCTAATAGATTATCGCTATATTCATAACGAGAAAGGTGGGAAATGACAATGGCAGGAGGACGCAGAGGCGGTCGTGCGAAACGCCGTAAGGTTTGTTACTTCACTTCTAACGGCATTACGCACATCGATTACAAAGATGTAGATCTTCTTAGAAAGTTTGTTTCTGAGCGTGGTAAAATCTTACCTCGCCGTGTAACTGGAACACACGCGAAATACCAACGTAAATTGACTATCGCGATTAAACGCGCACGTCAAATGGCTTTACTTCCATACGTAACTGGCGAGTAAGCCGAAAGAAAAGAGCAAGAGCCCGCGGGCTCCTGCTCTTTTTTTATATCAGTCCCCCTCCATCCTGCCGAATGTTTCACATGAAACATGGAAGTGCTTCTTACACCTTTGTTATCTTGCTCCTCTATTCAAAAACGCGTACTTAGGCAATGAATTTGTTTATACTGAAAAACAGGGGGTGGCTGAGATGGAGACAGACAGAAATATCCTGACTGATGAAAAGTGGAGCGCAATCATACGCAATGATGCTTCTTATGACGGAGTATTTTATTATGCAGTAAAAACGACGGGGATTTTCTGCCGGCCTTCTTGTAAATCGAGAGTTCCGAATAAAGAAAACGTACTGGTGTTTGATACGGCTGATGCAGCGCTCGATAAACATTTTCGTCCCTGTAAAAGGTGCCGGCCGAACGGTCTTCGTCTTCCTGATGAAGAATGGATTGCTCAAATCATTGAATACATTGAACGCCATTATCACGAATCCCTGACTCTGAGTGTACTGGCCGAAATGTGTCACGGCAGCCCCTATCATTTACAGCGGACATTTAAAAAAATCAGGGGAATATCCCCGATTGAGTATATACAGAAAATAAGATTGTCGAAGGCGGAACACCTTTTAAAGCATACTGATATGACAGTCATGGAGATCGCTCTGACTGTCGGAATTCCAAACACAGCGCATTTCGCGACTCTTTTTAAAAAGAGAACCGGGAGTTCGCCCACAGAATACCGAAAAACCGCCAAAATGGGACAGGGAGGTTCAATATGAGTAAAGAGCCTATGATCTATTGGACACTCTTCACACGGAATGATTGGAGCCTTTATACAGCCGCCACATCTAAGGGGCTTTGCTTTATAGGCTCAAATTATGGAAGCTTTGAAGAGTTTGAGCAGTGGGCAAAAAAATCACTGCCGCAATACCGATTGGCACGTGATGATGAAAAGCTGGCGCCTTATACGGCAGAGCTGTCCGAGTACATTGAACATGGCAGATCAGTTTTTTCAGTGCCGGTGGATCTTTACGGGACAGAATTTCAGCTTGCTGTATGGAAAGCGCTTATGGACATACCGTACGGCGAGACATACTCCTATTCGAATATAGCAGAAATGATTCAGAAACCGGCAGCTATAAGAGCCGTGGGCGCAGCGATTGGAAAAAATCCGGTATTGATTACGGTTCCGTGCCATCGCGTCATCGGAAAAAACGGGAAACTGACCGGATTCAGAGGCGGTTTAGAAATGAAAAAGCAGCTGCTGGCGTTAGAGGGCGGAAACATTGAAACACTGGAATACCGGCTGAGCCGGACAGGAGGGATCACATGAAACTGATTTCTTGGAATGTAAACGGCTTGCGTGCCGTGATGAAAAAAATAGATATCAATACTTACGTTCAGGAAACGGAAGCCGATATTCTATGTCTGCAAGAAACAAAAGTACAGGACGGACAAGTATCATTACAGCCTGAAGGATATCACGCCTATTGGAACTATGCGGTGAAAAAAGGCTACTCAGGCACGGCTGTTTTTTCGAAAGAAAAGCCGCTGCACGTGTTCTATGGACTGGGGATTGACGATCATGATCAAGAAGGACGGGTGATCACGCTTGAATTTGAGAACGTGTTTGTCGTCAACTGTTACACGCCGAATGCCAAACGCGGATTAGAGCGAATTGATTACCGTCTTCAATGGGAAGCCGATTTTAAGGATTATCTGCAGAAGCTTGACCGGAAGAAGCCCGTGATCTTATGCGGCGATCTGAATGTCGCACACAGGGAGATAGACTTAAAAAAGCCGAAAGCCAACCGGAAGAACGCCGGCTTCTCAGAGCAGGAGCGGGAAGCGTTCAGCGCCCTGCTGAACGCGGGATTTACCGACTCATTCCGCTATTTATATCCTGATCGGGAAGGCGCCTATTCCTGGTGGTCTTACAGGACGAACGCACGTGAGAAAAACATTGGCTGGCGGCTTGATTACGTCATTGTTTCAGACAGACTGAAGCCGCGGATCAACCAAGCGGCCATTTGTGCCGATATCATGGGTTCTGACCATTGCCCTGTTGAAATGACATTGGATTTATGATGAGATAGCAGTAAGAGAAATCCACTCTTGCTGCTTTTTTATCACCGAAAATGGAGGAGCACATGGCAAATATAAAAGAGATTGCAAAACTGGCGAATGTGTCGGTGGCTACCGTATCACGCGTGTTAAACCGACACCCGTATGTATCTGAGGAGAAAAGGCGTCTTGTGAATCAAGTGATGAAGGAGCTGGATTATACCCCTAATCGAACCGCCATTGATCTGATTCGCGGAAAGACCAATACAATCGGCGTGATTTTGCCGTACAGCGACCATCCCTGCTTTGACAAAATTGTAAACGGTATCACGAAGGAAGCGTTTGCCCATGATTACGTGACAACCCTTCTCCCCACCAACTATGACCCCGCTATAGAGATGACCTATTTCGAACTGCTGAAAATGAAAAAAGTTGACGGACTGATTGTCACGTCCCACGCGAATGAATGGGAAACCGCCGTGCCTTACCTGGAATACGGCCCCATTGTCGCTTGTGAATATACACAGCATCAAGAGATTCCCTGCGCTTATAATGACAGGCAGGAAGCATACAGAGAAAGCTTTTTGTATTTGAAAAACCGCGGACATCAAGACGTTGCTTTTACATGTGTGCGGGGAGCGGAAAAAAGCCCGAGTACGGCCGACAAGGTAACCGCTTATAAGGCGGTTTTCGGCTCTCTTGATGAAACCCGCATTCTGGTCGGATGCCATGATATGGACGACGGAAAGCGGGCGGGTGAGCACTTCTGGGGTTTCGACAAGGCGCCGACGGCCATCTATGCGCACAGTGATGACGTGGCTGCCGGCTTGTACCAGTTTGCGAAAGAACAAAAATGGGACGCGGAGATCATCGGAGAGGGAAATCTGAGCGTCAGCCGGGCATTGAATATTCCATCCCTGGAACTTCATTTGGAACGGGTCGGAAAGGAAGCATTTTTATTGTTTTTTCACGAAGAAACGGCTAAAAAACAAATTATGCATCAATTTCAGCGGAAAAAGTCTTGAGCTGAAATGGGTTTCATGCTTTATAAATAGATTGAGAAAAAAAGGGAGGCGGACATATGCGAATTGAACATGCAGCGATATGGGTGAAAGATTTAGAACGGATGAAAGAATTTTATGAGAAATACTTCGGCGCCAAGGCCAATGACCTTTATCATAATGAGAAAAAAGATTTCAAATCGTATTTTCTGACATTTGACTCCGGATGCAGGCTGGAACTTATGAAAAAAGGCGGCATTGATGAAGTTCCGTCACAGAATATGACCGGATGGGCGCATCTCGCATTTTCTACAGGCAGCAAGGAGCGGGTGAATGAATTGACGGAGACGTTTAAAAACGATGGATTTCAGGTTGTAAGCGGCCCGCGCGTGACGGGGGACGGATATTATGAGAGCGTGATAGAGGATGGGGAAGGCAATTTGATAGAAATCACAGTGTAACAGTGCGGGGGAACCCGCACTGTTTTATTGATTAAATTTGCTGTGCATTTGTTTTCGGGCCGAAGAGGATTAACAGAACGGAACATAGAAGCCAGCAGCCGCCGATGAACAAAAAGACGCTGATGTAGCCGAGCTTAACGGCAATAAATCCGACGAGCAGGGAGCCGAATATATTGGAAAAACGGCCGAGCCCGTACGCCAGCCCGCTCCCGGCCGAGCGATATTCCGTAGGATACGGTTCCGATGTGTAGGCGTATAAGTTTGAGGTGAAGATCCGTTCCGTGACGTTGACGACAAACCCAAACACAATAATCATGACGGGAATAAACGTCATGCCGTATAACAGTCCGGCAATGGCAGTCAGAAAAGCGCTTGCGGCCAGAATCCACTTCCTTTGGAACGTCTCGGATATCATGGAACCGAGCAATGCGCCAAGCGGCGCGCCGACAGAGTGAAGCACATTATACCACAGCGTTTTTTCCATGGTGATGCCGTTGCTTTTCAGCAGGCTGGGCACCCATGAAGCAAAGCCGTAAAAGCCAAAGGTTTCCAGAATCCATACCGCTGACAGGATGATGGTGATCTTTAAATTCCTGCCCTGAAACAGCCCTAAGTAGCCTGCGTGCTTCACTGTATGTACTTCTGCCGCCTCTTTTGGCGCGGGAAGCGGGCCTTTTTCTTTCTCTGCACGTGCTTCAAGACGGTTCATAATGGCGTTTGCCTGATCATATGCGCCCCGATTTTCGTGCCAGCGCGGCGATTCCTCAAGCCGGCGGATAAAAAAGAAATAAATGAGACCGGCCGCTCCCCATACGAATACGAGCCGCCACCCCCATGAGCCTAAAGGAATGACAAAAGCGGAAACAACGTTTGTGACGGGAACGCCGATCAGTCCGATCATGGCGCAAAAGGAGATGTATTTTCCTCGTACGGATGATGGGAAAAATTCCGCCAAATAGCTGTTCGTCACAATCATGGCGGCCGCGACGCCGAGCCCGGTCAAGAAGCGGAAAATCATTAAGGACGGAATGTCCCATGCCAGCGCATTCAGAAAAGATGAAATCGAAAAGACAAGGACAAAACAATTCAGCGCTTTTTTCCTGCCGATCCGATCGGACAGCCTTCCGCCGATGGAGGCGCCTAAAAACATGCCCAGGAAGGATGCGGCCGTGATGTCGGCAATGACGGACAGCTTCACGCCCCAATGCTCAATCAGCGCCGGAGCCACGTTGCTGAGCGTAAACAGATCAGCGAGATCGAAAAAATAGATGATTCCGAGAGCGGTTAATACTTGATAGTGCACACGCGAAATGGGGAGACGGTCTAATCGGTTCGCTACATTTGAGAATGTCTGATGTTTCATAAAAAACCCCCTGACTTAGCAATTGTAATCAGAAAATACTGTAAATTTATCTGACGAATACATTATAAAGGTCTTTTTTTGGCAAAAACAGAGTGTAAATAACCAGAGCCAAAGGAAACGGCATAGCGCTTTCTTCTTAAAATATATAACATTTCCTATATCTGTTTCTGTTTATATTATAAAATGTTGAAGGAAAGGAAGTTGATGCATAAATATGAATACGTTTGTACGCCCAGCAGAGGGAAGAAATAGCGTATGGAGATATCTTCTTTCTCTGTTGGTCATTGTGGGTTTGTTCTTTTTCGGAAGCATACTGACCGTGTTTTATATGTTTCTCACGTCCGCTTTCAATCCTTCACTGACGATAAATTGGGATGAGGGGGCATTAAGTGACCCGCTGGCGGATATTTATTTACAGCATATCGTCTATTTCATAGCGATCCCGGGCATTTGGATAGCGGTTCGTTTCATTATGAAACGGCGGTTTTTATCCATCATCACACCGAATCAGTCGCTGAACTGGAAGAGAATTTTCTTTGGATTCGGCACATATGTTGTGCTGATGTTTATCGCGGGGCTGATTGATTTTACAATTCATCCGGATCGTTTCTCGCTTCAGGAATTCCATGCTTCACGTTTTCTGCTCCTGTTAGCGGCGGCCGTCTTGTTGGTGCCGATTCAAACCTCTGCGGAGGAATTTCTCTTTCGCGGTCTTCTGCTTCAGTTCGCCGGAAAATTGACGGCAAACGCGGTGGTTCTGACAGTCATTATCGGCGGATTATTCGGCGCGCTTCATTTCGGAAATCCGGAGATGGAAAATGGAGCTCTCTGGGCGGGAATCGGATATGTCACCATCGGCATGATCTGGACCTTTATCACGATTAAAACGGGCAGTCTGGAGATGTCTCTTGGCGGTCACGCTGCCAATAATATGTTTTTATTTATCTTTCTCACAGAGGATCATTCGGTGTACGGCGGCATTCCGTCGATATTTACAACAGCAGCCGGCGGCTATGAAATATATGATTGCATATCGACTCTGGTGATCAATATCATCTTCGTATGGCTCGCGTTCCGTTTTGTGAAAAAAGAAAAGCAGCAGGCCGCCTAGGCTCTGCTGCTGATTTGTAAGGTGTTCATCGCTTCATCAATATCCGTCGTCGGCCTCCGGCAGGCGAAATTCTCACAAATGTAGACCGTTGTCTTCCCATCAATCATTTGATAACCCGCGGCAAAGTCAGAAATGCCAACAAGCTCATCCGGATGTTCTGCGGCGAGAATCGTATAGGCGGGAGTGAAATGCTCCTGAAGCGCCTCAATGAAACGTTTTCTGTCCGGATCATCTTTCCTTCCGAAAACAACAATTTCTTTTTGGGGCATTGTATGTGCCAGTACGCTTTGCATGAAGAAAGCGTTGCTGCTCGGATAGGCCTCTATTTCCCGTTTGAACACGGAAAACATCGCTTCGGCTTTTTCAATCAGTGATATATCACCCGTCAGGCGGCCGAGACGAAGCAGCTGTACGGCAGCCGCGCTGTTTCCGGAAGGCACGGCCCCGTCATAAACCTCTTTTTCCCTGACAAGAAGGGTCTCAGCATCATTCCCCGTAAAGAAGAAACCTCCGTGCCGTTCATCCCAGAACAGCTCCAGCATGCTTGTACATAACGTTTTCGCTTTCTGCAGATAAGACGGATGAAAACCCGCTTCATACAGTTCAAGGTAAGCCCAGATGAGAAAAGCGTAATCATCGATAAACCCTTTATTTTTCACTTCGCCCTCGCGATAGCGGACCATGACGCGCCCGTCCGGCATGAGGTGCCGTTCGAGAAAGCGGATGGCTGTTTCCGCCATGCTGAGAAAGTCAGGCTCGTGAAATACCTTTGCGGCTTTTGCCAGCCCGGCAATCATGAGCGCGTTCCATGAGGTCAGCACTTTGTCATCTGTATGCGGGTAGCTTCTGTTTTCACGGGCCTCCAGCAATTTTGTTCTTGCCTCTTCAAGGCGTTCGGCCAGCTCATGTCCTGTGAGGCCGGTCTCTTCGAGGATGGCCTCACGCCGCGTGAAAATGAGGTGCGGGATGTTTTCGCCTTCAAAATTGCCTTGATCTGTGATGTTATACACCTTGCAGTAAAGCAGGCCGAGTTCATCACCGAGAAGGTTCATGATTTCTTTTTTAGACCATATGTAATATTTCCCCTCACGGCCTTCGGTATCAGCGTCTAAAGCTGAGAAAAAGCTGCCGTCTTCATGCATCATTTCCCGCTGAATAAACGTTACGATCTGCATCGCAATCTGTTTGTAGCGCTCATTACCCGTGACTTGGTAGGCTTCCGTATAGGCGGTCAGGAGAAGGGCGTTGTCATACAGCATTTTCTCAAAATGCGGCACGAGCCATTCATTATCAGTCGAGTAGCGGGCGAATCCGAACCCGATGTGGTCAAAAATTCCGCCGTTCGCCATGCCGTCAAGTGTCTTGGTTACGCCGGCCAAAGCCTGTTCCTTGCCCGTATAGCTGTAGTAGCGAAGCAGAAACATGAGCATATGCGGCATCGGAAATTTCGGAGCCTGGCCGAACCCGCCGTACACTGTGTCAAACCCGCCGGCCAGCTGGCGATACGTGTCATGAACCGCCTGTTCGCCAAGCATGCCCTCAGCCGGGTGAACCTTGACTTCAAGATGAGCGGCGGCGTTTTCGGCGATATCCTCGACATGCTGCCGGTCATTCGCAAACGTTTCGGACAGATGTTCAAGCACATCGATAAAACCCGGACGGTTAAATTTGCTCGTCTTCGGAAAATACGTCCCCGCATAAAACGGCTTCTGATCTGGTGTGACGAACACGTTCAGCGGCCACCCGCCCTGCCCCGTCATCAGCTGGCAGACTCTCATATACACGGAATCCACATCAGGCCGCTCCTCACGATCAACCTTGATGGCTATGAATTTATCGTTTAACATACCGGCGATCTCTTCGTCCTCAAAAGATTCGTGGGCCATTACGTGGCACCAATGACACGTCGAATAGCCGATGCTGACAAGAACCGGCTTGTTTTCGCGTTTCGCTTTTTCAAATGCTTCATCTCCCCAAGGGAACCAATTCACAGGGTTATGAGCATGTTGAAGTAAATAAGGAGACTTCTCAGCGATTAATCTATTGGGTTTATTGTTAGTGGGCATGGGATCACCTTCTTTCATTTAAGTTACTTATTTAACTTACCATATTTGCTTGAAAAAATACTTCAATGTTTAACATGTATAAGCACAGAAAATTAATAAACGAATAACTATGTTTATGACTATAGAAATTGAGGTGGAGTTTAATGAAACATAGTTATTTTTATAGGGATTGTATTCATCCTCAAACACAACAAGTCTATCCTGATGGAACGTGGACGTGCGTCTTTGCTACAGTGCAGTCTTGTCAAAATGGCCAATGGCATAACACTGGATTAAATTGCGATATCCCTCCATATTATCCAGTGTTTCAGAAAAATTTATGTTGTCAGTATTGGGATGGGCGTGGTTATCGGTATAGATGTGCAGTCAATTCATGTCCTCTTTGGGGACCAGATAATAGTGTTTTTAATCAAGCATGGGAAGTTTTAAATTGTGATGATTGCCATGCCTAAAATTTAAACAAAAAAAATGAATTTAATATAGCACAACGATATCAAGACTAAATATCGTTGTTTTTTATTTTAAAATCTTAGCATTATGATTATACTATCTTCTTACTTCAAATAAGTGGTGTAATTAGGGAAAACAAGGGGACTTGTATATGGAGATTTTAAACGTAATTTTGCAGTTAATATTGGTTTTTGTCGGTTGGTTTATAATTACTTATGTAAAAAAATTACCTGATCAAGTGCATGCCAAAAATTTTAAAAAAATTGAGCACGATTTAAATACTCAGTTAGAAGAATTTAGAAATAAACTGACTACTGACCTAGAGTTAATGAAAATCAATGAAGCTCAGTTACATATTCATAAGACAGAAGAATTTGTGAGACTTATTAGGCTACTTGTTATGAATTTGACTGATAAAGATTATATAAATGACTTGACAACAAATGAAGAAGTTAAGAAAGAGCATAGTAAAAGCATGACTGAGTTAGGTTCTAAACTTTTTTTCTTTGCATCAGATGATACAGTTAAAAAGTTTGTTGAGTATAGAAAGCAATCTTTAAAAATAAAAGGTGATAAGCCCACAGAAGCTGAAAGATTAATAGTCCTTTTGGGTGAACTAATGGTTTTAATAAGAAAAGATTTGGGATACAGTCAAACAGAATGTGATAAGAATGATTATTTACATATCTTGTTGAATGATTGGGATAAGTATGAACAAAAATATAATAATTGAGGATAACTTTTGTTATCCTCTTTTTATTTTTTTAATATCATGTCAAGCCTCGAAAGTATTACTATTGCCGCAAAAAAAACGCAATCAGATTGTTTGTGTGCAGCCAAAATGTACCTTTTTACATTAAGAATTGTAAATGGCTAATTGATCTGACATAATACAATTAATGTAAATATTCGAATAATTTTGTAAATATGCGGGGTGAGATTTGCTTGAATCATATATCTATAAAAAAGAAAGGATTCCATATGAAGTTTTAATATCTAAGTTGAATTCATGGTATACAACCATAAGGAAAAACATGATTGATGAAACCAAAAAGAAGAAGTCAAAAATTGAATCTCTTTTAGAAGAAGTCGAAATGAAGCAAGAGGTTCTCCTATATTATCAACTTTTAGATTTTTAGACATGAACTAATGCTAATTTATTTGAGATCAAAAGACGTTTAAGAAGTTAGGAATACTTACGAAATTTTTTTAAAAAAGAAAGAAGGCAGTGTTTTAAAAAAATGCATTAATATTATTTCTTCTTTTTTATGGGCATGTACGAATTCAGAAGAAAAGAACTTGTTTCTGCAATAAACCGCGTTTAGTTTGTCTGAAACCAAATTATCAGATATATCTGCTCTAATAGACGTGGCACTAATAACATGTTACTGAATGTAAAAAAATCCATTGTCGGGAGATTAACAGAATGAAAACAGCAGACTTCTTCAGAAATCTGCTGTTTTCTTATCACAATATCAAGATCGCCATATAAATACAATTTGCAAAAAGGCAAATCAAAACTAAACTTAGATGTTTCTTTTTTATCTAACGTACTTACTATTCTTGAGATAAATAATTAAAATCCGTTTCTTTAAATTTAGGGAGTTTTTTGTCGATTTTTAAAGTGGACAATAACTCTTGAACATACTCTCGAATTGCAAGCATGTCAAATGGGAAATCGAAATCAAACTCCTCTTTAACAGTTAAAGTGTCCATTACATATGAACAATTATATTTCATACCCAAAAGATCATCATTAAAACTTAGTACATCTTGATATGACGAATCAGATAACTCGAAATGGGAGATTAAAAATATTTTTACATTATTACCTTCTTCAGAATCTAGCAATCTTTCATCAATGAATAACAAAAAAGCAGTTCTGTCATCATCGTTTAATTCCACTTGAAAGAATTCAAAATCTCTTAATCTCAATAAACGTTTAAATCTCGTGTTTAAAGTTCTCATATTCCTTTATCTCCGTTTCTTAATTTAAGCTACTATCGCTTTCCATTGAAACATAGTAAGGGATTTAAATGCAATGCCTAATGCCATAGCTAATACAATAAGAGGTGTAGGATCAATTACCATCTGCCACCAGCTTTTTTTATGTACTTGTTTTCGAGCTTCAGAAAGTTGATTTTCTTTTTTCTTATACTTTTTCCATTGAGAAGTACTCTTTAATTTTTTGACTGCTGATTTAGGTGCTTTTGATAAGTGACTTCCATCATGGCTTGTTCCATCCATGTTTTCACTGGCAATTTCTTTTTTTCCATTATATACATGTACATGCCATTTACCAGTCTTTTTATCATGAGGCTCATCAAATCTAGCTTTATAACCTTTTCCTAAGTTTACCCATTCTCCACCAGCAGCGTGTGCTGACTGGCTCATTGAAGTTGAGAAAACAGCAAAGCTAAATACAATCGTCATCATAATAACTAATGACTTACTTAAAAATTTTAACAATGCAAACATCTCCTTAATCATGTAATCACTCAAAATTATACAAAAAAGAGAGATGTATTTTATTGATTATTGAGGAATTTAAGCTAAAATTAAGGTAATATTACCTAAAAATATAGGGTTTATTACCCTTTGTAGAGATTTTCCTGTTTTGAGAACAAATTATGACACCAGTGACACGTCGAATAGCCGATGCTGACAAGAACCGGCTTGTTTTCGCGTTTTGCTTTTTCGAAGGCTTCTTCTCCCCAAGGGTGCCAGTTGACTGGATTGTGGGCGTGTTGAAGTAAGTACGGTGACTTCTCTGTGATTAAGCTGTTTGGTTTGCTATTGTTTGGCATGGGCTCACCTGCTTTCTATTCATATTTGTACGTTTAACATACCACAATCTTCTAAAAAAATTCAGACACTCAACTTTGTGAACCAAACCCAAGTCATTAAAAAGGAGAACTGCTTATGACTCTATTTTCAGGGTTAAACTTCATCTTTCCTTATTGCTTTTTAGATAAGAAGTAAGGATTTAAAATCTTTATCATTTTATTTACTGTTAGATAAGTGAAACACACCCCGGCGACTGTAACCATCCCGCCTGTCAGTGCAATAAACGTGGGTACTTCACCTAACCACACCCAAGAAATGACCAAGGTTATGGCTGGTGTTAAATAAAGTGAAATGGCTGCTTCTGAAGCACCGACGAGTGAAGTGACATACGCAAGTGCAAAGTAAGGCACAACCGTTGGTAATAAGCCTAAGTAAACGATAGACAATGTTGAGTTCATTGAAGCGTTCAAAAACTCTTCCCCTAAGCCAGGCAAGAATACAAGCATAGGTACTGTCCCGCCCCAAATAGTGAATGTAACGAATGGAATAAATCCATATTTTTTTATATAGCGGGCTTGAAAAACGAAATAAATACTCTCCGAAAAAGCTGCCAGCAGGATTAACAAAATGCCGTTCACTGAATTTGTATAGTTTCCTGCCCCAAATGAAATGATCGACACACCCAATAAACTTATGATAGAGCCAACCCATTTATAAAGCCCAAAATGTTCACCAAAAAACAGACGAGATAACATTGCAGAAAAAATAGGTGTCATGGTCACGAGTAAGCTTGCTACCCCTGCGCTGACTGTTTTTTCTCCGATATTCAGCAAAATGTGATATAGTGCAAAACCTAAAAATCCTAAAGATAAAATAGCAGGGATATCCTTCATATCAGGTAAACGCATATGAGTCAAAACAGCAAAAACCACCAGTGCCATTGACCCAATCAACAAGCGAAACAAAGCGAGGTGTTCCGGCGTGTAACTCTCCAAGCCCGCGCGAATTCCCGGGAAAGCTGATGCCCACAACCCAATCATCAGACTGTAAGATATGCCGATTCGAACTGTTTTCTTTCGCATCTTTCTCACTCCTCTTTACAAAAACCAACCAGTTATTTAATGTGTTTCTATATTAATAAAGATTTGATGATATGACTTCAACCAGTTAAATAGATTTTGACCCAACCACTTTAAGGAGGATACTTTTTATGAGCGCTCCAGAAGAAAAAAAGATGAAAAAGCTTCCTAAGTACATACAAATCATTCAATTTATAAAAGAGAAAATAGGAAATGGAGAATGGCCGATTGGAAGTAAGATTCCAAGCCAGCGCACGCTTGCCAAACACTTTGAGGTGAACAGGAGCACAGTCATTACAGCTTTAGAGGAATTGATGGCGGATGGATTAATCGAAGGCAGAATGGGCAAAGGGACAGTTGTTACGAACAATACATGGACACTTTTGGCTAAGAATTCCGCCCCTGATTGGGATCAGTATGTAACCTCCGGAATCCAGCAGCCAAGCCAAAAAATCGTTCAAGAGATCAATAAATCAGAATCAAATTCCGATCTTATACAGCTCAGTAAAGGAGAACTTTCACATGAGATTTTTCCTTTAGCTGTTATGAAAGAGATCATGGGAAAGGTATCTCAAAACATAGAGGCATTCGGGTATGAGGAACCAAAAGGCTATTTGCCTTTGAGAGAGGCATTAAGCGGCTATTTAAGAACAATTGGGATTCAAGCTTCTCCTTCTTCCATTCTTATTGTTTCAGGCGCACTGCAAGCCTTACAGCTGATATCAATGGGGCTTTTACAAAGGGGATCGACCGTATTTCTCGATCAGCCGTCTTATCTTTATTCACTACACGTATTTCAATCAGCCGGTATGAAGCTGACTGGAGTTCCTATGGATAATGATGGACTTTTGCCTGAACATATCCACATGGCAAGGGGGGAACGGGGGAGGGCTATCTTATATACAAATCCTTGTTTTCATAATCCGACAGGTATTTTAATGTCAGAACGGCGACGAGAAGAAATCCTTGCGGCAAGTGAGAATGCACAGCTTCCCATTATTGAAGATGACATTTATCGTGAGTTATGGATAGATGAGATTCCTCCAGATCCTATTAAAACAATTGATAAAAATGGGCATGTGCTTTACATAGGCAGTTTATCGAAAACATTAAGTCCGGGTTTGAGGATTGGATGGATTGTCGGGCCGGAACCAGTGATTGAACGTTTATCCGACATAAAAATGCAAACAGATTACGGCTCCAGTTCGTTATCCCAGAGAGTAGCGGCAGAGTGGTTTACATCCGGTGAATACCAGCAACATCTAGAACAGGTGAGAAGTCAATTAAAGGTGAGAAGACAATTGGTCATGAGTCTTTTAGAAACCAATTTGAAGAATGTCGCTGCATGGAATATGCCGAAGGGAGGATTCTTTGTCTGGGTCAAAATATTGCCTTCACTATCTATGAAATTACTTTATACAAAAGCTTTGACAAAAGGGATACTTCTCAATCTCGGCAGTATCTATGCTCAAGAAAAAGGGAATTATATTCGCTTATCATATGCTTATGCATCTCTTGAAGACCTTCAAAAGGGAATTTATGAATTGGGTTTGATGATTAAAGAATTGGCAAGCAGATAAATATATAAGAGACATGCTATCAATGACAAGAATCGGCTTGTTTTCGCGTTTCGCTTTTTCAAATGCTTCTTGTCCCCTCATGAAAACCAGTAAAAAAGCCGCTAACAAAGCGGCTTTTCTTAAGTTAAGATGCCGAATGTAAAAAAAAGGTTAATTTCTACTCTCCTTGTTTTATTCAAACTCATTATTGGGCTGTATAACCGCCATCCATTACGACGGCCTGCCCTGTAACACCTTTAGCTTTGTCACTGGCGAGGAATACTGCGTAATCAGCGATTTCTTGCACGGTTAACAAACGTTTTTGAGGAACCAAGGGGTAAATGACTTCTTCAAACACCTTTTCTATAGAAATGCCTCTAGTCTCTGCAATATCTTTTAACTGGTTTTGCACCAATGGAGTGTCGATATATCCCGGACACAAGGCGTTGACAGTAATTCCGTATTCCGCTCCTTCTAATGCTGATACTTTAGTTAAACCGATCAAACCGTGTTTAGCGCTGCAATAAGCTGCCTTCCCTGCAAAACCAATTAAACCATTTATGGAAGCCATATTGATGATGCGGCCAAATTTTTGTTTTTTCATCAAAGGGAATACTCTTTTTGTCGCACTAAAAGGAGCAGTAAGCATTAATTTCAGCATAAATTCAAATTTATCAGTCGGGAAGTTTTCTATATCCGATACATGCTGAATCCCCGCATTGTTTACCAGAATATCCAATCGCCCAAAGGTTTCAAGTGTCTTAGAGAAACTTTTTTCAACTTGTTCTTCGTTTGTTACATCACAAACTGCAGAGAGGACTTCGTATCCTTGTCCCTTAAGTTCCTCAGCTGCATGATGCACGGCTTTTTCGTTCAAATCGGAAATTACCACTTTTGCGCCTTCTTTAGCGAATTCACGTGCAATTTCTAAACCAATTCCGCTAGCCGCGCCTGTAACAAGAGCAACTTTACTTTCCAATAATTCACTCATAGTAACCCCTCCAGGAAACATTTTGGTCTCCTAAAAGTTTACACCCGGCAATTGTATAAGTAAAATGAATAAAAAGAATATAATGTATTCGTTAAACTTATGGAATGGAGATCATACGATGGATATACGCCAAATCACATACTTTCTTGAAGTTGCTAAATCCAACAGTTTTACTAAGGCATCAGAAAATCTGCATTTGTCACAGCCTGCCTTAAGTAAGATGGTTAAAAGTTTGGAAGAGGAATTAAAGGTTGAGCTCATTGATCGATCCGCTAGACAAATCGCTTTGACAGATGCAGGCGAAATTGTATTTGAGCAAGGCCAAATGATTATGAAGTCAATAGATGACTTGTCGACGAACTTATACGATCTTTTACATTTAAAAAAAGGAAAAGTGAAAATTGGAATACCGCCGCTTATCGGTGTCTTGTTTTTTCCTAAAATCATTAAAGGATTTAAACAATTGTATCCTGATGTGAACATCAAGCTGATAGAACATGGGGGTAACAAGGTGAAACAGGAGGTTGAAGATGGGGTACTGGATCTTGGCGTGGTTATTGAACCAGTGGACGAAGAGCAGTTTGATATTATTCCATTGCTTAATGAAGAACTGATGCTCTTCGTTCATTCCGCTCACCCGCTTGTTCATAAAGAGATTGTGGAAATGCAAGACTTGAAAAATGAACCTTTCATCCTGTTTAGTGAAGACTTTTCTCTTCACGATCGGATTATTCAAGAGTGTATTAGAGCCGGTTTTCGTCCAAATATTGTTTATGAAAGTTCTCAATGGGATTTTATCAGCGAAATGATTGGAGAAGAACTAGGTATCTCCATTTTCCCTCAGTCTATAGTGAAAAAGACTGATCAAAGTTTAGTTAAGGCAATTTCCATTGTTAATCCATCAATTCCTTGGAAAGTGGCGATTATTTTAAAAAAAGGTAAATACGTTTCACACGCAGTACGCGAATTTATCCGGTATATTTCATTTTTTTGTAAGAGTAATTACGTAAATCAAGATAACTCATGAAAAAAATGAATGGTTTTTATAGTTTTTATGTATTTTACGGTTAGAGAGGGCTGCGATATATTATCTTATGTCAGAAAATAAGTACCTTTCAGGAGGAAATTCAAATGGATCAAAGCCGTTACCAACAAGGTTTAGACAAATTAATGGAGTACACTTTAACAAGCGATGATAAAATCTCTACGCATTTAAAGATTTCTGAAGACTTGAAAGATATCGCCCCAGATGTAAGTAAGTACATTATAGAATTTGCTTATGGAGATATATATTCACGGCCGGGATTAACCAATCAACAGCGTGCGCTTGTTACCATTTCATCCCTTGTAACGCAAGGAACCGAGCCTCAGCTTGAACTTCATATCAATACAGGGCTTACATCCGGATTAACACCGACTGAGATTGTAGAGAGTATCACCCAATTGGTTCCTTATACAGGCTTCCCGCGTGTACTTAATGCTCTTTCAGTGGCTAAGAAGGTGTTTGCACAACGACATGTAGAAAGCCATTGAGAAATAAAGAGCTTGTATGGAATGCGCGATATTTAGTAAAAACTCATCAGTAGAATATACACAAAACGACAGCCTATAAGGCTGTTTTTTAACATTAAAATGTCTGACCTCTTTTTTGTTTTTCGGTTGATCATATGTAAAAGCGATTATATTAATCGCTTTTTGATACTTCAAAACATGCTAAGCTTTGACCTCTTTATCAGTAAGCACTTTTAAAGCATCTCTCACTTTTAAGGCGAAGTTGACAGGTTTATCAATCGCTTCGAAATGAATATACATCAGTCTCGGTTTGTCAAACAGCCAGTGATTGTGAAGTGACGTTACAATCAGATCATGTTTCCGAAGGACGCTGATAAATGGATTGCTTTCTTTTTGCAGAATTACAGTTTCTCCGCTGCAAAGAGCACGGCCGTCTTTTGTCATTGATTCAAATGAAAACATTTGCGGAATGAGCAAAAATGATCTTCCGGGCCGTCCCAGTACAACCGGTTTTATATTTGTTCGTGATCTCATTACTGTACAAATTCCATTTTCAAACGTATGCATGGTTCCGCCTAGAATATCGTTGAATTCGTCACAAAGACCATGCCGTTCAATCATTTCCCCGTCAGTTTTTGGTACCGCACGCACAGTTTTAGTAGTCAGAACTCTCAGGGCCTCTCTCACTTTTCTTGCAAAATTGAGAGGTTTATCAATTGATTCAAAATGCATAAACATCAGACGCGGTTTATCAAACAGCCAATGGTTATGAACGGCAGTTACGATGATACCGAATTTGCGCAGCTCACTCATTAACGGGTTCACTTCTTCTTGCAGTAAAACAGTCTCACCTAAACATAAAGCTCTGCCTTCCCGATCCATACTTTCAAATGAAAAGGCCTGAGGAATAAAAGGAAATGCTTCGGCTCTTCTTCCGAGTACCACCGGATGAATGTTGCTTCGAAATCTTGTCGCCGTACATACGCCATTTACGACACTGGGCGTTGAATTGAGAATTCTAGCAAATTCTTTGCAGAGCCGTGATGGCTCCATACTCGTTTCTTCCACTTCATATCTCCTCCTGGAATCTATTTACAACGTACTTAGTATTAAAGATATGTGAAGATAGAAAGAATGTAACGCGTCAGCAGTCCATATTAGATAGAATCAGCCTTTCTTGTATAATTTGAGGTTTTCTTCCCTTTTTATAATCTCTTTAACTGTTAATTTTTAATAGATTAAAAGCTTTTGATCGGACTATTTAAGAAATGAAAACATTATAAATTGGTGGTTTTATTCCAGCTTTGATTTTTTTGTGGCGGCCATTTGTGACAAGCACCGGCTGCGCACACATACCTTATAGTTGTGACTGAGTTTCAGAATATGAAAAAAAGCCTTTATACAAGGCTTTCGGTAAATAATTCATACAGCCGTTTGGCTGCTCATTAGTGACAGCTCACAGCTCTTTTGTCATTAAGACATGCGGGATGCCGTCTTCCATAAATTCCGGTGAATCTGTCTGATAGCCCAGTTTGTGATAAAAGCCTTCCGCATGTGTTTGTCCATGCAGTTTACATTGGGTGATGCCTTTTTCTTTTACCATGTTTTCTAATTCGCTTATGATTACTTTGCCCAACCCGTATTTGCGGTAAGGCTTCAGGATGCAGATTCGTTCGAGCTTGCCTGTATGGTTTACAATGCGGACGCGTCCTGTGCCGGCAGGCTGACTTTCATGATAAACCAAGACATGCCCGCACTGTTCCCCAAGCGTATCGAACTGATCAAATTCATCGGATTCAGGTACTTGCTGTTCCTCAATGAATACTGCTTTTCTAATCTCAAGCGCTGCTTGCAAATCAATTTCCGTTGTTATTCTTTTTATCCTCATGATCAATCAATCCTTTTCACATATTAGTCTGGACTGCACGGCTTGCTTGTGGTCTTATAGAAGTAACGGTAAAACAATTATATTGCATATGCAACAAAAACATGAAGGGTTTGAAAAGATATGACTGATATTTTGCGGGAAATCGGCATGATCGCACGGGCACTGGATTCCATCAGCAATATTGAATTTAAGGAATTAGACTTAACAAAAGGGCAGTATCTCTACCTTGTGCGTATATGTGAAAACCCGGGAGTGATACAGGAAAAAGTGGCGGAAATGATTAAAGTCGACCGAACAACAGCGGCGAGGGCAATCAAAAAACTGGAAATACAAGGGTTTATTGAAAAGCGTCCTGATGATCAAAATAAAAAAATAAAAAAGCTGTTTCCGACTGAAAAAGGGAGAAAGGTTTATCCATTATTGCAAAGAGAAGGAGAGCATTCTGCGGAGGTAGCCCTGTCTGGCTTTACATCTGAGGAAAAAGAAACCATTTTCAGCCTTCTTCAGCGGGTGAGAAAAAATATAGAACATGATTGGGAATATGTGAAGAAGGGGAATAAAAGAGATTATTAATGGTCATTAGTTCCTTTTAGTGAATGATTACGTTGTGAATGATTAAAGTCATAAATGGATACGTTATCTGTGAAATCTCCTTCCTCGGTTCCTGCTTCAACTAGCCGATAGGCTTATTTTTAACGAAAAGTATCAATTATGGTATATTTAAATAAGAAAAAATAATTGAAGCGGGGAATGATATGAGTACAATCGAAAAACAAAGACGTAAGAAAATCAGAGCGAAATCAATCGTACGGGCCATCATGGTCATCATCGGCGGAATTATTGCCGCGTATGGACTGGAAACCGTATTGATTCCGAATAGTGTATCTGACGGCGGTGTAACCGGACTCAGCATTGTCTGTTCACAGCTGTTTCATTTGCCTCTTGGGATCTTAATTGCGGTGATCAATATACCGTTTGTCTGGTTAGGATATAAGCAAATCGGGAAAGGTTTTGCGTTTCTATCAATTATCGGCATTATCTCACTTGCCGCGGGCACGAGTTTTTTCCACCACACACCGGCTATCATCGAGGGAGACACCCTGTTAATCACCGTTGTCGGCGGGATTATTCTCGGCTTTGGAATGGGATTGGCATTGCGCAACGGCGGCGCATTAGATGGAATTGATATGCTGGCTGTGCTTCTGTCACGGAAACTGCCGTTTGGCACGAGCGATCTCATTTTATTTTTAAACATTTTTGTGTTTATTTTTGTTTCTTTTGTATTCGGGCTGCAAGGCGCATTGCTTTCCGTCATTGCTTACTACATCGCATCCAAGGTGATCCATGTGGTTGAGGAAGGCTTAAGCGGTTCTAAAACATTTCAGATTATCACCAACGAGCCTGCATTAATGGTAGAGACCATTCGTGAAGAATTGGGCCGGAGCGCTACGTATAAAGAAGCATACGGCGGTTTTTCTCATGAAAAATTCAAAGAAATCACATGTGTCATCAACCGTTTGGAAGAAACCAAACTGAAGGAAATTATTAATGACATTGATAATCAAGCCTTTGTGACGGTATATGATGTCGCTGAAGTAAAAGGCAGTAATTTCAGAAAAATCCATAATCATTAAGAAGGAGCTGCCGTTCACCGGCAGCTTTTTTTAAAAAAGGAGAAAAAACTTGCAAAAAAAGAATGGCGGCTGTATATTATTGATATATCAATCATTGACTAGTCAATTAATTGCGCAAAAGAAAGTAGGGATGGGTTTTGACAGCATGTTGTTCAGAGGAAGGCGAGATTTTGTATCAGCTCCAATCACTGCACAAAGTGATCGGCACGAAGTTTGAAGCGTGCACCGGAATCAGCCAATCCCGCCTTGAGCTTCTCGCCGTGCTTTTTTACGTCGACGAGATCAGCCAAAGCGATCTTCAGAAAAAGGTGAATATTGATGGCGCAGCCGTGACAAGACACTTGAAACAGCTTGAAGCCAAAGAAATGGTCACAAGAAGGCGGAAGCCCGAGGACAACCGAATTATACTTGTCCGGCTTACTGATCAGGGGCGGGAGAGAATTGAGGCTTCCAAAAAGGAGAAGGAGCGTTTCATAAAGGAAATGCTTGCCGGTGTCAGCGAGGAAGAACGCAATATGTTAAAAAACGTATTGTCGCAGATGCAGAATAATATAGAAAATATGAAAGCATAGGAGTGTATTACACATGAAAACAAACGACTTTATGGACATTATGAAAGGGCGCCGTTCCATTCGGAATTACGATCCGGCCGTAAAAATCAGCAAAGAAGAAATGACTCAAATTCTTGAAGAAGCAACGACAGCGCCGTCTTCAGTCAACGCGCAGCCATGGCGTTTCCTCGTCATTGACAGCCCTGAAGGAAAAGAAAAACTCGCGCCGCTTGCCAGCTTTAACCAAACACAAGTCAGCACATCATCTGCGGTGATCGCGGTTTTCGCAGATATGAACAGTGATGACTATTTAGAAGAAATTTATTCAAAAGCGGTCGAACTGGGCTACATGCCGCAGGAAGTAAAAGACAGACAAATCGCTGCTTTGACGGCGCATTTTGAAAAACTGCCGGAGCAAGTGAACCGTGAAACGATTCTGATTGACGGAGGTCTCGTTTCCATGCAGCTGATGCTTACGGCACGCGCGCACGGCTATGACACAAACCCGATCGGCGGCTATGATAAAGAAAAGATTGCCGAGGTTTTCGGAATGGATAAAGAGCGTTATGTACCGGTCATGCTGTTATCAATCGGAAAAGCGGCAGACGAAGGATATGCTTCCTACCGTCTTCCTATCGAAACAATCGCACAATGGAAATAAGGTTGAAGTGAAGCTGAGAGGAGAGGGACAGTGGACATAATTGCGGCTGTTTTCGTCGGAATTGTAGCTTTAGAACATATATTTATCATGATACTTGAAATGTTTTTTATCAATTCGAAGGCTGCCAAGCGGTCTTTCAAATTGCCGAAGCATTTAGAAGGTGATCGGAATGTGGCGGTCATGTTTGCAAATCAAGGTCTGTATAATGGATTTCTGGCTGCCGGCCTCATTTGGGGACTGATCCTCGGAGCTGATCCGATTGGCCATATGATTCAAATGTTTTTCGTCATCTGTGTGGTCATCGCGGCCATTTTCGGAGGCTTTACTTCAAACAAATCAATTATCGTAAAACAAGGACTTCCGGCTGTTCTAGCGCTTATTTTTCTTTTATTGGCGTAGCAGACGGAGTGAGGGCTTCCGGAAAGGAAGCCCTCTTTTTTTATTCTGTTTTGAAAATCATTTCTTATATACATCACTATAGATTGGGGAATGTCAAATCAGCGGGGGCAAGCAATGGATTGCAGTCGCTTGGAATGAGTATGGTTCCGGATGTGATCAGCTCGTTTCAACACATATATCCTTATGTCAATTTTCAGTTGAACCAAGCGTCAAATCAGCTGTCACTCCTTCTTAATTGTTATTTGCTGAAATAGATGGAGCGGACTCCATGTCAATCTGTTTTTTTGAAAAAAAGCTGATCGGCAAATATGGTATGATTTACATAATCAGGGAGTGGGGTTGCAGAGGATGAATACGAAGAGAGCGTATTACGCTATTTTATACAGCCAGACCGCTATCAACTTGGGGTTTTCACTTTATACGATGGCCGTTATCTTGTTTTTGTTTACAAAAACCGGTTCGACAGCGATGGCCTCTCTTATGACGCTCGTCAGCATTGTATGCCGCGTATTGGGCAGCGCCGTTTTGCCGCTGGTCACCGGCCGGTTCACGCTTCGTTCTTTGTTAATCAGTTCTCAATTGATACAGATCACACTGTTAGTCTGTTTGTTTTTTGTCATCCAAACCGGTTTATCCGCATTCTTTTTTCTGCTGTTTTGTCTGATCGGAGGCATTTCTTTTTGCAACGGATGGTTTGCTCCGATAAAAAGCGCGCTGATTGGGGAAATCATTCCTCCTGATCGAAGGGCGAAAGCGAACAGTTTATTATCTGCGGCGGATCAGACCGTTCAGTTTGCGGGGTGGTCTCTGGGCGGCGTCATCATAGCCTTCTTGGGAGAGAGCGATACAATGATCGTCACTGTTATGTTATTGGTTTCTTCGCTTTTGGGCATCATTCTGTTTCTTCAAGTACGCATGTGTGCGCCGGCAGCAGTCAGGGGACGTTCCCTTTTTGCAGATGCGGCAAGCGGCTGGGTGTATTTATTTCAGCAAAAACAGCTGAGGGTTCTCATTGTGATGGATGTGATCGAATCGTGGGCAGGCATGATATGGATCGGGTCTGTGTCCTTAACTTATGTGCATGACGTCCTTCATAAAGGAGAGGCTTGGTGGGGGTATGTCAACGGAGTCTATTATGCAGGGACGATGATCGGCGGACTGATCATCTATAAGTTATCCGGTAAGTTTCAGCATCATCTCATTCCGCTTATGCTGACGGGAGCCTTGGCATATGGAGTGTTCACGTTTATTTATGGGTTGATCACAAGCGCCGTTACGGCCCTTTTTCTGGTGCTGTGTATGGGGCCGGCTTGTGTATTACGAGATCTCACGCAGGAAACATTACTTCAAAACATCACGACCGAAAAGACACGGGTCAATATATTAGCAGCGAGATCAGCTTTAGTTCAGTTCATTTTTATGTTTTCCATTATTGGAACGGGGGTCATCTCGGATGTATTCGGCGTGCGGTTTATTTATATTGGCGCAGGCCTCCTCTTATTAATTTCGGCTTTTTTCGGATTTTCTCAGCTGCGAATGAAGAAGTTGGTACAAAGCCGCATGTAGTGTAGTATAATTAGGAACATACGTTCTATATCGAGAGAGGAGAGGGGAATGTGGGACATCTGGCACTGCAATTGTATGATTATCATCTTTGGGCAAATCAGCAAATATTCACCCGGCTTAAAGAGCTTCCGGAGGATGTGTACCGTAAGGAGATTCAAAGTGTCTTTCCGTCGATAGCCGGTGTATTGACTCATGTGTATCTGTCGGATAAGGGGTGGTTTGATGTGTTCTCCGGAGAGCGTCTGGAGGATACGCTGAAATCAGCTGAACAGCAAAAAGAGGACATCTTGTCTAAAGAGATAGAAGAGCTGGAAGATATGTTCTCGGAATTATCAGACTGGTATCAATTATTTTTGCAAAAGGAAGAAAATATCAGTCGCCCCCTTGAAATAGAGCATCCGTCAGGTGACATCATGAAAACCGCAGCGGCCGATATGATCCTCCATGTTGTGAACCACGGAACGTATCATCGCGGGAATATAACAGCCATGCTCAGACAGATGGGGTATGCTTCTGTGCCGACGGATTACGGTATGTATTTATATATAAACAAAAAGTAAACAAGACAGCCAACGCGGCTGTCTTGTGATATCAGTAAAAAAGCCAAATCATATGAGTGATTTGGCTTTTTCGTTTGCTATGCCATGTTCTGCAGCCGTTCTAAACTGTTTTTCCAATTCGCTTCAAGCGCTGTAAAAGCAGCGGCGGCATCTTGCTGTTCTAATGCGTGAATGATATCAGAGTGTTCATTATATGATCTGTTTAAAGCGCCGTTTTCACTGAAATAGCGGATTTCCATTCTCTGAATTTTGACTTTCAGGCTTACAAGCAATTTGTGAAGTTCGGTGTTGTCCGCAAGCAGAATGATGCGCTGGTGAAATGCATTGTCCGCTTCCAGGATGGCCGGTTTATCGCCGTCTTTCATTGTTTGAAGAAGATTTTCATTCAGCTGTTTCAATTCCTGAATCACGGCATCGTCCACATGCGGGAGAGCTTGCTGCAATGCGAGTTTTTCAAGCGTCCAGACGATGGAATACAAGTTTTCCGCTTCTTTTAACTCAATCGGAGCGACAAGCGTCCATCTGTTCGCTTTTGTTATCACCAAGCCGTCATCTTCGAGCCGCAATAAGGCTTCCCGTATCGGGGTGCGGCTGATTCCCAATGTTTCCGACAAATCCTTGTCCTTTAACTTTGTTTCCGGTTTGAGCTTGCCCGTTATGATCCAGTCTCTGAGTGTGCGATACACTTCGTCCCGCATGATGGTTCTTTTCAGCACAGGTTCTTTGTTTTGATTATCCAATGGAACACCTCATGAATCGTAGTATACATATTTGCATTTTACCACAGTCCGGGCGCTGGTTAGAAATGAAGAGGGCGTCTAAGAATGAATCGAACCGAGATGCTTCATCTCAATATGCTGAAAGTCAGCGGAGCCGCCTTCAGAAAAGAGCGTGATTCCCTGATCTTCGTGTTTTGGGAACACTTCATTTGTCAAAACGGTTTTTCCGTCGTCTGCAAATACTTCAATACTTGTTTTGTCCACGAGAATTTTCAGGTGGACGCGCCCTTTGTTTCCGTCAAATGGGGCTTTGCTTTCGGCGTATGCGCCGGTTTTATCAGGCTGGTCTGTAAACGATCTGTTCACATAGGCATAGCCGTCTTCTGCTGAAATACCGACATCAATATGCCGGCTTTGGTCTGCTGATTCTCTGAGTCTGACGCCTGCATTTTTGATATCTGACCAAGCGATGTCCATATCAAGCTGATATATATCACCTTTGATCGCCAATGTCTCTGAACCGTTCACCTGTTTGTGTTCTATGCTGTCAGTTGAAGAGGTTAATTGGTTCAATGCTTCAACCGGCTCTGATACAAGGCTGTATGTGCCGCCGTCCTGCTGCTGAAGGCGGATTTCACGGACGATAGAATCCGTGCCGTTAAAGCCGTTTTTTAGTGTCGGTGTTTCATTCGGATAATCCCAATTGTTCATCCATGCCAGCGCATAGCGTTTTGTCAGCGGATCTTCGCTATTACCGTCTTCAAATGTGACGCCGCCGTACCAGTCAAAGCCGTAATCGAGCCATTGCGGTTCTTCTTGATCGGCGGTAAATTCCTTCCCGTCAAAGTTTCCGGTCCAATACGCGTACGTATTCGGTTTGCCTGCGGGTTTGCCGTTTGCGCTTACGCCCAGAACCCACTTGGCTGTTCCGTCATCTGCACGCATCATATAAAGGTCGGGGCATTCGACGAGGCCGATCTGCTGAGTGATAAAACCGCCCGTGTATGTCCAATTTTTTAAATCGGGTGATTCATAAAAACCGATTTTTTCGCCTTCGGCCATGGCCATCACCCATTTGTCATCCTGTTCATCCCAGATCACTTTCGGGTCCCGGAAATCCTTAGTTCCCGGATTTTTCATCACGGGCTGATCACTATAGGAAGTAAACGTTTTTCCTTTATCCGTGCTGTACCATAAATATTGTTCCTGGGCTTTTGTTTTGGCTGTCGGCTGCGTTGTGACGGCGACCAGCGCGTTTTTGCCGAAGCCCGCGGTGTTGTGTTTATCAATGACGACAGAACCGGACCAGATATCGCCGTTTTCGTTGGTGTATTTCGGAATAGCCGTGCCTTCGTCCGTCCAGTGCACCAAGTCCTCTGATACGGCGTGCCGCCATTCTGTGCCGTTGCCGTTCGGGTAATCCCGATTATAAAGATAGTAGTAATGATATTTCCCCTCGAAAAAAATGGGCTTTTGAGGGTCGTTTTTCCATTTGTCCGGGGTCGTAAAATGATACGCCGCCCGGTAATCTTTCTTATGCTCCGTGTTTGTGTCAGAGGAATTGTGGCTTTTGTGCGGCAGTAAGCCGACAAACAGGAACGCACCCAAAAAGATCAATATTACAATGGGCCATTTTCGTGCCATGATTGAATTCACCATCTTGTTTAGAAATAAAAGAAAATGCCAATGAAGTATCGGCATTTTCTTTTTGTTGTTATTAGTTGTTAACCGTAAGCTGTCCTTGTTCAAGGATGCTGTTTTTAACAACGGATGTTTTCTTGTTTTTGATGTTCAATAAGAAGCTTGGCGCAAATGTTGCCTTTTTATCCTCAAAGAAGCCTCTGTTTGTCATGTAGCTTGTGATCACGACATTGTTGCCTTTGGCTTGCGGCACTGCGAAGTGAGAGTAAGTGAACGTCACATCGTTAGGATCAAGACCCATTTGCAGTACAAGACCAGTTTTGTTCAGCGGCTTGTAAGGACCTGTTAAAGAGTTTGATACATAACCAAGCATGTAAATATCATTTGAGTTAATACCGTCGATCGTCATTTTTGAACCGCGTGAATCAGTGAACAGGTACCATTTACCGTTCATTTTGAAAACATTCGCGCGCTCGATTTCATCAGTTACCGTGTTTGAAGTGATCAGCGGCTTCATGACTTTTTTCAATGTGTAGTCATTGTTTAATTCTACGATACCGAGGGCGCCGTTCGCTAATTCAGCATCGCGTTTTTTAGCGCTCTGCTGAAGCTTCTGACTTTCTTTACGGAAGAAGTTTGTGCTGCCGCCGTAGTACGCTTTGTTAAATAAAGATTCTTCGCCTTGGTATCCGTTATCTGTTCCCGTGTTGGCTTCGAATACAAGGTATTTATGGCCTTTGTCTTCAACGTAGTGAGGGTCTCTCAGCGTATGGTTGTCGCCGGATGTATAGTTCCCTTCATCGATAAACTGCTGAACGTTTTGGTATGTTTTTCCGTCACCGTCAAAAATCGTTTTATGATCTTCCACTCCGTTGATCTTGAGCGTGTCATCAGATTTTGACACATTTACCTGCGCCGTTGTCAGGCTTTGTTTGCCGTAATGTGTACCGGAAAAGTCAGTGTAGAATAAACGGATTTTTCCATCAGATGTAAAGGTTGCAGAACCGGACCATTCTTGTGTCTGTTCTTTCAGGATTTCATCGTTGGCGTCGAACTTATCGCTGTCTTTAAAGACACGGCCCGCGTTTTTCCAGCTGTCGATCGAGTTGTCGCCGACTTTTTGATAAAACATGTAGATGGATGTGTCATCAGCGTCTTTCGGGCTTCCGGCAAGAGCAAACACGACGTGATAGCCGTTGTATTCAGCTACTGTTCCGTCAGCGTTTTGGAGCGGCCAGCTGTCCCACACATCCAGTCCTTTTGCGGACTCGATATTTTTAATTGTTGATTGGTCGAATTGAGGCACTTGGTATTTTTCACTTTGCTGCTGTTTAGGGATCTGCAGCATATCATGGCGTGTGATGTGAGAGACGCCGTACGTTTCTTTGTAAGGTTTTTGGGTATTTTCTTTCGCGAAGGCTTGAGTCGCTCCTCCTGCCAGAAGTGCAGTCGTAAAAGTTAGAACTGTGGCTCGTTTTGCAAATTTTTTGATGTTCATGTTCATTTCTCCTTTTGTATGTACCTTTTTTTGCGATCTGCCGATTCGATCCTCCTGCATTCATGGATGGCAGGTTTGTTACAGAAAAAAAGACCTAAAATATGTAAGGGGTGACGCCAAAGAATACACTTTGCCCTTAACACATTTTAGGTCTTGCCTGCTTTATCAGTAACAATCCTGCATGATTTACTTGTCGACATCATTCTATTAGACTCTGATTCTATTGACAACTGGTCTATTTTCCTCTTTTGGATGATAGTAAAATGAAAAAAGGCCTTTTAATATATGGGTAATTGAGACTAAGGGGTGCTCTGGGCCTAGGAAAAAACCTCTCTAAAAAAGAGAGGTTATTTTTTCTTGATAGATAATAAAGCGATGGTGGCTAAAATCAGCAAAGTACCCAGCCATTCTGATATTCCGAAGGGAACATGCAGCCAGATAACAGCTAAAAAAGCTGCCGACAGCGGCTCTGCACAGGCGAGCAGGCTGGTTTCAGAGGCACTCAGATATTTCAGGCTTTCCAAGTAGCAATAAAAAGCGATGAGCGTTCCGAAAATGATGATAAACACAATCGCGGCGTATGCCGGCAAGGACCACTCGCCTTCAAATTTCCAGGGCGGGCGGATCAAGCTGAGGGCGGCCCCGCCGATCAGCATGCCCCATCCGACAATAATGGCCGATCCCCATTTCTTCAGCAGACGATGCGGCTGAAGGGTGTAAAACGCCAGTGCAAACGCCGAGCTGATGCCCCAAAAGACGGCCAAACCGGATATGGACAGGCTTCCGACATTCCCGTGCGTGACCAAAATGAATGTGCCGGCAACCGCCAATAAGACGGCCAGAAGCTCTTTTGCTGAAGGAATTCTCTTTGCGCGAATCGCTAAAAAGCATGTAATGATCGCTGGCCCTAAATACTGAAGAACGGTAGCAGCGGCCGCGTTGCCGTACTCAATTGCCGCGAAGTAGGTGTATTGAACGCCTAACATTCCGAAAATCCCGAATAAAAGAAGGGGAATTCTGTCCCGTCTGTCTTTCCAAACAGCCCATATCCGTCCTTTTTCTTTGCGGTATGCGATGCCGAGCAGAAGCGCCCCTGACACCAGAAGGCGTACCGAAGTCAGCCATTCTGTATTAAAATGGCGGTGCTGGAACAGATACTGGGCAACCGTTCCCGAGACCCCCCATAAGATAGCTCCTGTCAGCACAAGCCAAATGCCTGTTGTTCGTGAATAAGAAAGAGCAGCGTGTTTTTCCAGGATAGACACCCCCGATTCTGATGTTGCGAAATTAACTTTAATTAGAAAATGAACGTCTTACATGTGATATATTATATATTACATATTAGTTTTCGTCAAAATGATTTTCGTAGAAAGCGCTTACAAAACGGCCGTCTGATGAATGAGCAATAAAAAAACACCCCGGCGGGTTTCCGGGGTGTGTTGGTTATTCTGCAATCGCGTCTGTTAAAACAGGAACGACTTGTTTCTTTCTGGATACGACGCCTTTTAAAAGAGCCGTGTTGTTTTCTAAAGTCACGTTGAATGCTTTTTCCACTTTTGACGCTTGATCACCGATGGCAAGCGCAAGGGAATCGTTTTCCAGAATATCCGTAATCACGAGAAGGAACAGGTCAAGGTTCTTCTCGGCAATTACTTTTGAAAGAGCCGCTTCTAATTCCGGCTGCCGCTTTTTAACATCTTCAATATCAACTGTGTTGACTTGGGCGATTTCGACTTTTTTGCTGCCGAGCGTGAACTCTTTCGCATCAAGAGAAATCAGTTCTTCCACAGTTTTTTTGCTTAAGTCGGCGCCCGCTTTCAGCATGTTTAAGCCGTACTCTTCCGCATCTACGCCGGCAATTTCAGCAAGCTCTTTTGCCGCTGCGATATCTTGCTCCGTGCAAGTCGGAGATTTAAATAACAGAGAGTCAGAAATGATTGCTGACAGCATGAGGCCTGCAATTTCTTTCTCGATTTTCACGTTATTTTCTTTGTACATTTTGTTTAAGATCGTAGCCGTACAGCCGACCGGCTCAGCACGGTAGTAAAGAGGTTCCGCTGTTTCGAAGTTGGCGATACGGTGGTGGTCGATAACTTCAAGAACCTGAACGTCTTCGATATCCTTGATGCTTTGCTGGCGTTCATTGTGGTCAACAAGGATGACGCCGTTTACTTCGTTTGCGGCTGTTTCCACCAAACGCGGGCTTTCCTGTTTGAAATAATCAAGCGCGTATTGTGTTTCGCCGTTGACTTGTCCAAGGCGGACGGGCTCAGCATTGAAGCCGAGTTTATTTTTTAGATCAGCGTAGGCAATGGCAGAGCAAATGGTATCTGTGTCTGGGTTTTGATGTCCGAAAATAAGAATTTTTTCCATAATAACTCCTTGTCCTTTTTTGTAGTGTAAACAATCTTTTTATAGTTTAACACGTCTTGAGGAGGGTGTAATCTTCAAAACCTTAAAAATTGATGTGAAAAAGAAGCATTTTTGTTGAGAGTTGGGGAGGGTTGCGAGTAAAATACTGGGTAAGTCAGATGCTAATCAGCATATAGTATCAAAAAAGGTACTATGGAGGATGAAAAATGAACATATATCCGAATAAAGAAGGTTGTCCGGTTGAACTGACGCTTTCCGTTATCGGCGGAAAGTGGAAGGGTATTTTGTTTTATCATATGATCGGCGGAAAAAAGCGGTTTAATGAGTTTCGGCGCATTTGCCCCAGCATTACGCAGCGTATGCTGACGCTTCAGCTTCGCGAGCTTGAGGCGGACGGCATCGTGCATCGCGAAGTATATCAGCAGGTGCCTCCAAAGGTGGAGTATTCTCTTACCGAATTCGGCAGGTCGCTGGAACCGATCGTTTTGCAAATGAAGAAATGGGGAGATGCCAACCGGGAGTTTCTCGAGGCATACCGGGAAAAAACGTCTCCTCAAGATCAGTCCGCTCAAAAATAAGAAGCAGCAAAGGATTAAATTCCTTGCTGCTTTTTTTTATTTCATCGCGATGGCCTTTCTGGCGTTGCGCACATCATTCTTCAGCAATTCGCTCAGGTTGTAAGCCGGATATTGACCGCGTTCTTCCATATACTCAAAGACCATTTGATGCCACTTGATGGCAGCGTTTAAGTGCTTGACGAAAACGTGTCTTAATTGAGGTGTGGCCGTCTCTGTAATGGCTCCGGCATAATTGCGGACAGATGTTTTGGCCAGGATGAGCAGGCCGCCGCTGTAAAAGGAGGAATCAGCGCGCTCTTCTGTTTCATCCTCACGAAAAGCGGGAGCTTCAGGGAAGAAAGGAAGCAGTTCACGCAGATTTTGTTCCAGCGAATGGATGGAAAATCTGTAAAGCTGTTTTAATCTGGCATCGCTTACGTCCCGCTCTGTTCTTTTTAATTTCACAAGTCCGTTTGCCTGGAAAGCCACTAACTCATGCAGTTCTAACGTTTCATGCCATGCTAATGTTCTCCGCTCAGTCATGGTGTAAGAATCTCCTTTATCCTTCATTTTCACTTTCAGCATATGCCCCGGTTCCGATGTTGTTCCTGATGTTTTGAAGTTTCCAGAAAGGGAAAATCAATGTAAAGGAAATACGAAATAGAGGTGAAACTATATGTGGGACATGATAAAGAACTTCTTCCTTTTCAGCAGCGGGGTTTTGCAGGCGACCACTCTCTTACTTATCGTTATCGTCTTGTTATATGTACGAAAAACCAAAAAGAAAAACAGAGATACTTCTGGTTTCATGGATGATCAGGATCACTGATACAACGGGCATTCTTTCACTGGGATGTCCGTTTGTCTGTTTTCATGTTTCACATGGAACATTGCGGCTGTCCGCGCTCATTTTACTTGCGATTTCGACTTATGTTAAAATATATACGTGTATTTTGGAGAGTTTATGGAAAATTCAGGTCTTGAAAGAGACATTGCGGCGTCAAAAGAGCAGTCGTCTAAGCTGCTCTTTTCTATTCGTATGTTCGAATGATACAAGGTTTGAGGTGAGTAAGTGAAAAATACAAGGGCTCTAATAGAAGGCGCCATTTTGATCAGTATTTTTGCAATCATTTCCCTTTTGGTCGTGTACCTCCCTTTACTGGGGGCAATTCTTTTCTTTGCTTTGCCGCTGCCGATCATTCTTTACACCATTCGGAACGGTCTGAAGCCCGGGGTATGGATGGGGCTTGCCAGCCTTCCTGTCAGCTTTATTGTAAGTTCGTTTACCGGGCTTACAGGCGCTTTTACGGCGGCCTGTACGGGAATTGCCATGGGATATTATTTTAAAAAGAAAAAGCCCGGCTATGCGGTTGCTGCCGGCGCTATGGCGTATGTGCTGTGCGGCGTCGTTTTTTTTGTGGTCAGCATCGTGTTCCTTAACATGAATGTGGTTGATACCACCATGTCCCAGCTTCGGGAGTCGCTGTCTGTGGCTGATACCATGTCAAAACAGCTGGGTTACGGAGACCAGTTCGGGAAGCAGATCAAGCTGATGGAAAGTCAGCTGAGCACGGTTCAATATCTTTTTCCGACAGTGCTCGTATTGACCGGCATCGTTTTTTCTTTCCTCAGTTATGCTATGGCAAGGCCGCTTTTACGGCGATTTTCCCCTGATCTTCCGAAGATGAAGCCTTTTAGAGATCTCAAACTCCCGCAAAGCGTTGTCATTCTGTATTTTATTGTGACGATATTAGGGTTTCTGCCTTTAGAAAAAGGGCATATGCTGTATTCGGTTTCATTGAATGGGGGATTTATTCTCAGCTTGCTGATTTGTATTCAAGGATTAGCGTTTATTTTTTTCTATTGCCATGAGATGGAGATGCCGAAAGCCGTGCCTGTATTAGCAATTGTGCTGGGGGTGCTTTTTCCGCTCATCTTGTCCGTGTATCTCCTCTTAGGCATCATTGACATAGGCTTTAACATAAGAAATAAGGTGACGCGAAATTGAGTGTGACTTACAGGTGGGGAGTTGATAGAAATGCCTAGTTTTTATGAAAAACCGTTGTTTCGGTATCCCATCTATGCATTGATTGCATTGTCAATCATCATAATCCTCATCAGCATTTACTTTAACTGGCTGATAGGAGCCATCGGTGTTGTGCTGCTCGCCGTGATCTTGTTTTTCATCAAGCGTGCGGATTCTCTGATCAGAAAAGAAATTGACGATTATATCTCCACGTTATCGTATAGATTGAAAAAAGTAGGCGAAGAGGCATTAATGGAAATGCCTATCGGGATTATGCTGTTTAATGATCAATATTACATTGAGTGGGCGAATCCGTTTTTGTCTTCCTGTTTTAATGAAAGCACGCTCGTCGGACGCTCGCTATATGACACATGCGAGGCCGTCGTGCCGCTGATCAAGCAGGAGGTCGATTCGGAAACGATCACCTTGAATGAGCGGAAGTTTAAAGTAGTGATTAAAAGAGATGAGCGCCTGCTTTATTTCTTTGATGTGACAGAACAGATTCAGATTGAAAAGCAGTACGAAAATGAGAGAACCGTGCTGGCATATATCTTCTTAGATAACTATGATGACGTCACACAGGGGCTGGACGACCAAACGAGAAGCACGATGAACAGCCAGGTCACCTCATTATTAAATGCGTGGGCGCAGGAGTACGGTATTTTTCTGAAACGGACGTCCTCGGAGCGGTTTATCGCGGTGTTAAATGAACACATTTTAACGGAGCTTGAAAACGCGAAATTTTCAATTTTGGATGAAATCCGAGAAAAAACATCCGTCCACACTGTATCTTTGACCCTCAGCATCGGGATCGGCGCATCGGTTTCTTCCTTGAAGGAGCTTGGAGATCTGGCGCAGTCCAGCCTCGATTTGGCTCTCGGCCGCGGAGGCGACCAAGTGGCGATCAAAATGCCGAACGGCAAGGTGAAATTTTACGGCGGCAAAACGAATCCGATGGAGAAGCGCACAAGGGTGCGCGCCCGGGTGATTTCTCACGCGCTCAAGGAAATTGTCTCAGAAAGCAGCAATGTCATTATTATGGGGCACAAATTTCCTGATATGGACGCGGTCGGAGCCGCAATCGGAATATTGAAGGTGGCGCAGGCCAACGGCAAAGAAGGCTACATCGTCATTGATCCGAACCAGATCGGATCAAGCGTTCAGCGCCTGATTGAAGAAATTAAGAAATATGAAGAGCTGTGGTCGCGGTTCATCACGCCGGAAGAGGCGATGGAAATTTCAAATGATGACACGCTGCTTGTCGTCGTTGATACACATAAACCATCCCTTGTGATGGAAGAGCGTCTCGTGAACAAAATCGAGCACATCGTTGTGATTGACCACCACCGCAGAGGCGAGGAATTTATTAAAGACCCGCTGCTCGTTTATATGGAGCCATACGCTTCATCCACCGCAGAACTCGTGACGGAGCTGCTTGAATACCAGCCGAAGCGGCTCAAAATCAATATGATTGAAGCGACGGCCCTGTTAGCTGGTATAATAGTGGATACGAAGAGCTTTTCCCTTCGCACGGGCTCGCGGACGTTCGACGCCGCTTCTTATTTGAGAGCGAAAGGCGCAGATACGGTTCTGGTGCAGAAAGTTCTCAAAGAATCCGTCGGTTCTTATATCAAGCGGGCGAAGCTGATCCAGCATACGTCTCTTTATAAAGAACATATCGCGATTGCTTCTCTTCCTGAGAACGAAGAGGAGTACTTTGACCAGGTGCTGATTGCGCAGGCGGCTGATTCCCTCTTATCGATGAGTGAAGTGGAAGCTTCATTTGCGGTAGCCAGACGGGATGAGCATACGGTGTGCATCAGTGCGAGATCGCTGGGCGAGGTCAATGTGCAGATTATTATGGAGGCGCTGGATGGCGGAGGGCATTTAACCAATGCGGCAACCCAGTTATCGGGCATTTCTGTCTCAGAAGCGCTCGTCCGGCTGAAGGAAGCCATTGATGAATATTTTGAGGGAGGCGTTCAGAGATGAAGGTTATTTTCTTACAAGATGTAAAAGGTAAAGGAAAAAAAGGCGAAATGAAAAACGTAGCAGACGGTTATGCACATAACTTTCTCATTAAAAAAGGCCTCGCTGTCGAAGCAAATGCGACAAACATCAGCGCATTGAAAGGACAGAAAGAAAAAGAGAAAAAAGAAGCGATTGCCGAGCTTGAAAGAGCGAAAGATTTGAAAGAAACGCTTGAACAGCTGACTGTTGAGCTGAGTGCCAAATCCGGTGAAGGCGGCCGCCTGTTCGGGTCTGTCACAAGCAAGCAGATCGCAGAAGCGCTGCAAAAAACGCATAAGATTAAAGTGGATAAACGGAAACTGGAGCTCCAAGACGGTATCCGCACACTGGGATATACAAACGTTCCTGTAAAGCTGCACCCTGAAGTTCAGGCTGTGCTGAAGGTTCACGTAAAAGAAGAAGCGTAACACACAATGAAAAACCCGCCGATCCGGCGGGTTTTTTTTATGTCAGCAGACGGCGCAGCGCAAGAAAATGATGAGATTGTTTCATTTCCGATCGCTACCAGATTGCATATTATATTACATCATAACGAAGGATGTGTCGGTATGAAACGATTTTTTTCTGAAACATATTTTAATAATCCGGAGAATAAAAAGGCGCTGGAGCATTATCCGCTGATCGGAGACGGAAAAGACGGGGAAGTCTACCGCTTAACACACAACAAATGCATAAAATACTTCTTTGAAAAAGGGACATGCAAGAAGGAATTGGCGGCTTTAAAGACCGGACAAGGTTCCCCGGTGATTCCAAGACTGTATGAATACGGAGATCGTTATATTGTGATGGAATATGTCCAAGGCACCTCTCTTGCCCGCCATATCAGAAAAGAAAAATCCCTGTCCGTCAAACTGACTGCTGATATTTTAAATATGCTGGATGAATTAAAAAGAATCGGTTTTACCAGATGGGATGCCGAAATCAGGCACATTCTGATTAACGAACACGGAAATCTTAAGGTCATCGACCATAAAAGAGCTTTTTCCGCCATTACCCGGTTTCCCGTAAAACTATTAAAAGGACTGGACAAATACGGCTTGGCGGATGAGTTTTTGAACACTATAAAAAAATTAAATCCGTCACGTTACCTGGAATGGCAGCCGCACATGTAAGTTTCTGAAAATCCGCATATGTAAGTTTCCTTTTTTTAGGGTCGTCATATGATATTTGTAACATTTGTTTGGTGGAGTGTGGAAAAAATGGCAGAATACATTATGGTTATCGGCGCTCATCCCGATGATGAACTATTGGGAGCAGCGGGCACCATAAAACGGCTGATCAATGAAGGATATAAAGTGATTTCCATTATTACGGCATTAGGAAGAAAAGAAGAAGCTCATCATATTAAACAATTAGGCGAACGCGCGAATCAAGAGCTTGGAATTGAGAAAGTCATCTTTTTGGAGCATACGAATTTAGAGCTGGAATGTATCCCTCTTCATAAGCTTGTCAAAGAATTAGAGCAGCTCATTCGCGTCTATCAGCCTGATAAAATCTTTACACATCATTACGGCGATATCAATATGGACCACCAGAGAACATTCCAAGCAGTTTTAACAGCCGCCAGACCGCTTCCGAATCAAAAGCCTATCGAACTGCTTACGTTCGAAACGCTATCTTCAAGCGAGTGGGAGAGGAATACGGCTGATAAACTCTTCAAACCTAATTACTTCGTTAACATCACAGACACAATGGATGCCAAACTCGCGGCGCTTCACCACTATGACGTAGAAATGAGGGATTACCCTCATCCCCGTTCATATGAAGGCGTTAAACATTTAGGAAGAGTCAGAGGGATGACGGCGGGTGTAGAATACGCTGAAGCTTTTGAAGTCGTGCGGAGGATCTGGAAATGATCAAGACATTTTCCGTCCCGTATCCGTATATGGTTCAGACGCTTGACCGCTACTACGGGGTCAAAACGCTCCCTCAAAAAAAGGCGGCAGTAAAGACACAGTTAAAACATGAACATCATATTCCGCGGTTATACAGGAAAAAAAAGAAGTTATCCATTTTGATTGCCACGTTTTGGGACTACCCGCACACGGGCGGTTTATCAAACTATATTAAAACGCTTAGTGAAGGCCTGAAAAAGAGGGGTCATAAGGTCGATGTCATCTCCCCTAATCTGTTTCCGTCCGCACAGGTAAAAGAACTGCGGGCGGCTGTTGTTCCGAAGTTAAAAGATTTCTTTAAGGACAGATATGGGGATTATAACAATCATATTTTGAAAAATAATAGGCTGATGTTTATATACGAGCAAATGCTTCAAAAGATTCATTTGGAAAGATATGATGTGTTTCATGCTCAAGATTTATTTACAGCCAATATATTAGGCAGATTCAATCAAATCTATAAGAAACCTTTATTTTTCACACCGCATGGCATGTTTACTTTCAACAGACTTAAATTTCACATCTTTAAAAAAGGATCGGTAGAAGAGTTTTATTATAAAAAACTAGAGATGAAAGCCATTGAATACGCAGATCGCCTGATTATTATCAGCGATACGTTCCGCAGCCCGCTCATGAAGCTCGGAGCCGAACAGGAAGACATGACAACGGTGATCACAGGAATCGATTACGATGCAAAAACAGGCGGGAAAAGAAAAATCCCGCTGCCGAAAAATAAGATCATCATCTCGTGTATTGCAAGATTAGGCCCGAGAAAAGGACATAATCATTTGCTTGACGCACTTTCACGAATTCCGTCTGATGTGCTTGAACATGTTCAAGTGCTGATCGCGGGCGACGGAGAGATGAGGAGCGCCTTAGAGGAACAGGCTCGAAAACTGAATCTATCTATGGTCTCCTTTTTAGGAAAAAGAGATGATGTTCCCGCTATTTTGAATATGACGGATATATTCGTACTGCCGACCATTAATGATAGTCTGCCCATCTCGATTATTGAAGCGATGTTCAGCGGCTCGGCTATCATCGCGACCGATTGCGGGGGTATTCCGGATCTGATCCGCCATAACAAAACGGGACTTATTGTCGAGCCGGGAAATGCAAAGGTTCTTGCCCGGGCTTTAGCGTTTTTTATCTCTAACAAATCTGCGCGGGAGAAGGCTGCTTCAAACGCAAAGGCCTACGCGGAGAAATATTTAAGCAGTGAGACGATGATAAAAAATATCGAATCGATTTATCAAAATACCAACAGCTCGGAGGGAGATCATGAAACATGAACATGCAGCCGTTGTACTTGATTTCAGTGCAAACGGGATTGGGATCATTCGCAGTCTGGCCCGAAGAGGAATCGATGTTTACGCGTTTGACACGGAGGGACCTTATCGTATCGGAAAATCAAGATTGGCAGATTGCGGGATATGTCCCAGCCCTTTAACACAAGAGGAAGAACTGCTGACATTCCTGACTGATTTCGGGAAGCGATTCCAAGCAAAGCCGGTTCTGTACGCAGGATCTGATGATTATGCGGGATTTATATCTAAATTCCGCGAGACATTAGCCGGTTTTTTTTTATTTTTGCTCCCGAGCCGCTCTCTGTTAGAAACGGTCTTAGATAAAAGCAAAGCATATGAATTAGCGGTCAAGCATAACATCCCCTGCCCGAAAACCTTTTTTCCGAACAACCGGGATGAGCTGGAAGAGGCCATCGCCAATATTGACTTCCCGTGTATTTTAAAACCGGTGGCCGGCCATGAATACAGAAAAAAAGTAAACAAAAAAGCAATTGTAATGAAGGATGCCGCACAATTGCGCAAGGAGTTCAGCTCCTACAGAGAAAATGGAGAACTGCTCGTACAGGAGATCATCCCCGGAGACAACCAGTGTTTTTATAAAGTCGCCACTTTTTATGATGACCAAATGAAATTAATCGGTTTATTCTCTCTGCAAAAGAACCATCAATTCCCTGCTGATTTTGGCGCGGGGGCCCACGTCGTCAGCAAACGGCTTCCTGATTTAATCGAGAAGACCCTGCCGTTTTTTGAAGCGATTCAGCTGAAGGGAGTAGGCATGGCGGAATTTAAAAAGGATCCCCGGGACAATGTTTACAAGTTTATCGAAATTAATCCGCGCTTTTGGCTCAGCCATAGCCTGACAGAACCGGCAGGCATTCATTTCGTTTACATGTACTATCTGTATTTGACCGGACAACATGTGAAGCCCCAGCTCGAACAAAAAGACGGAATCAACTGGATTTATGAGGTGCGTTACTTCTTAACGTTTTTGAAGAAACGAAAAAGAGGAGAAATGACGTTCCGGGATTTTTGGAAAGGGTGTAAAGGAAAAAAAGAGTACGCTCTTTTTGCTTGGAATGACCCGATGCCATTTATCAGAAACACTTGGTCTCATCTCAAAAACAGCTGGAAACGGAAGCGGAAGGAAGATCGGCATGTATGAAAAGGAGATTTTGTATGGCGCATTTCAAAAACTGAGAATTGACGAAAAACTGTCGTATTCGTTCGGTGAAAGGGCTGCGGTGAATCCGGATGACATCACATGCCTGAAATCAACGGACAGAAGCTCCATTTATAAACTGTCTGTAAAGAAAAAATCCGGCACTGTTCCGCTGATATTGAAGGTATATAAATCTTCCCGTGAAAAAAACAAGGTCGAGATTAATATATACGGGAAAGCCCGTTCTGTTTTAGGGGATTTGCTGCCGGACATCTATCATATAGAAGAAAGTGACCATGAAACGTGGATATTTATGGAGTTTGTCAGCCAGATCAGGGGACAGCTTACATTTCACCCGAAGCATTTCAAGTATATTATTCCGTCTGTCGCAGAACTGCACAGCCGCACCTTTGAAAACAAGAATATTTCTGACGGTAAATGGCGGTCGTGGCTGCCGGTATACGAATCGGAAACCATGAGAAAAGGGCGTAAAAAGCAGATCAAAAAGACAGCGGAATTATTGGATAGAGCTCTTAAAGATGAGCGCACAAAAGATATCGTGAAGCCTCATTATCGGCAAATCACAAACTTGCTTGAGCAAGAGGAGCCGGATTTTTTCCCTGAATTGATACAAAACGGCTCAGCCATCACACACGGTGATCTTCATATGCAGAATATCTGCACCCACGATGCGTCCGGACATGAACCGTGGGATATTCAATTCATCGATTGGGAATCCGCAAAATACGCGCCGGTTTGGTTTGATATGACGGTGCTGGTCGAAATTCTGCTTGGCTTCAGAAAAGATTGGAGCCGGCACGCAGAAGATATTCGGACGTATTGCGTAAAAGTGTATACGAAAGAAATGAAAAAGCGGGGCATTCATTTTCAGACCCCTCCTATGACGCTTTATAAAATGGCTTATTTGCAGAGAACACTTGAGAAAGGGCTTCATACCCAATTGCGGAGAATCTTCGACAATCGGGGAGGGGAACTGCTGCCGTATCATGTTGACAAAGTGTCAAAATGGGGACGGGAATTAGGATTATAAGTTTGAGAGAGGGGGAGCGGATTTGAAAGAAGAGATTGGCAAGCCGAACGGTCTGGTGCCTCCAGCCTTATTGCGCGTCATGGATCAATCTTACGGGATCGAACATCAAGGTGAGCCAGAGATGCTGTATTCATTCTGTGCGGAAGGAAAAAGCTCCCCCAAACGAAAAAAGCCATTGCGTATTCTGTACGCAACCTTTCTCCGTTACCCGAATGTCGGAGGGTTGGCGAGTTATATCACATCAATTAAGACCGGTTTTGAGCGCATCGGTCATCAGGCGGATGTCATCTCGCCGCTCCAAATGCCGCCAACTTTTTTTCAGGAAGATATCCCGCGGGCCGCTGACGAGATCAGAGCGTTTCTTGTTGGCAGATACGGCGCCGCAAATGAAAAGTTTGTGAAGAATCTCAGCTATTTACATGTCTTTCAAAGATTTTTGAAGGAGAAAGACTTAGAACAATATGACCTGTTTCACGCGCAGGATTTATTTGCGGTATTTTTGCTGGGATACCTTAATCAAGCGTATCGGCGTCCTCTTTTTTTCACGCCGCACGGACATTTTACGAAAAGCCGGATGAAGTTTCATAAAATCCAAAAGGGTTCAATAGAAGAGGCATATTTCAGTGAAATAGAAAGGCAGGGTATTCGGGCTTCGGATAAAATCATTACAATCAGCGACTCCTTTCACGAGCCCTTGCTGGAGTACGGAGCGAAGGAGGCTCAGCTGACGACTGTTCATACCGGCATTGACATTCAGGATGCCCCTGAGTCAAAACGTGCTGAAAAGCTCGTGATTGCGTGCGTTTCCCGTCTGACCGAGCGAAAAGGACATGATGTGATGTTGGACGCTCTCGCCCGCATCCGGCACCATTTATCCGGAGTTGATATATGGATCATCGGAGACGGAAACATGAGAGGGTTTCTGGAGGAAAAGAAACGGAAACTGGGCCTCTCAAATGTGTTTTTCCTCGGAAAACGACGTGATGTGCCGGCGCTTTTGGCTGAATCATCTATATTTGTCCTGCCGACATTGAATGATAATTTCCCTATAGCGATCATCGAAGCGATGTTCTCAGGTCAAGCCATTGTCGCAACTGACTGCGGAGGAATCCCTGAGATGATCCGGCATGAGGCCACAGGGCTTATCTGTCAGCCCGGCAACAGCCGCGAACTTGCTGATGCTCTCGTAATGCTGATTACGGATCAGTCTCTCAGGGAACGGCTTGGAAAAGAAGCGCGCTCCTATGCGGGCCGGCATCTGCGTCAGGAACTGATGGTTTCAAAAATAGAAAGGATTTATCAATCATTTTTCTGAATGATACCGGCGCCGCATGACAGGTGCTTCAAGAGCAAAATAAAGAGGCCGGTGTTTAACTATCCAGCCTCTTTCCGAACTATTTTTTCATCTCATACAGAGTCTGCTGACTTTGTCCGCCCGGGCCGCCTGTCATTCCTTGCCGGGCTGAGCTTGTTTTTCCGGTGCTGTATTGGTCAGCTGAGATTTTTGTGCCGTTCTTTTTAATCCATGAGACAAGCTTCGTGTTGCCTGAACTGTTTCCGGATAATAAGAAATACTTCACTTTTCCATCATCAACAAGTTTTTTCAGCTGTGAGACTGTTTTACCAAAATTTTCTTTACGGAAAAAAGAGGCGGAAAGCCATCGCTTCCGCCTCCCGCACATATATATGAGAGAGCAGCCTTTATTTGTGATCGTTCTCTTTTTGGATTTCAGCTAATTTGGCAAGCAGAATGTGCTGAGGCATGTGCATGATTCTCTCAAGCGGCATATTCAGTGATTCTGCGAGCTTTTGCGCCGTTTCGGCGGAAATTTGCAGCGGTTTCATGTGATCACTCCTTCCGTTTCTTTATTGTACTAAAATCAGAAATCTATCGTAAGAGGATATGACAAAGGAATGGAGGTTTGAAAAGCGGGGCTTTATAACAGAATGGGGGAGGTTTTTTATGCAATCGCCATTGATGTTATTACAGCTGAAGCTGGCTGATTATCAGAAAAAAGCCGCAGAACTGCGGACAATTGACGAATTTATCATACTGAAACAGACATTGCAGGACATGATGAAAGTATTCGCCGCCTGTGAAGAATGGGAGCTGTATCAAAAAACGGCCGATCTCATGGCGCAGACGGTGCTGCACATCCGTTTCATCGAATAAGAAAAGCCCTCGCTCGGGCGAAGGCTTTTCTTAAAAGGACCGTTCTTCTTCAATGTTTTTATGCTGATCATAAATGACAAGCTTAGACGGGCTGTTCTCTTTAGCCGTCTGCTCCGCTTTCTCGATCGCCGCGTCCTTTGATGTATAAAGAGCCGTCGGCGCCACATTTTCCACCTTCACAAACCATCCGTCCGCATCAACACTGGGTGTTACTGCATATGTTTTCATCCTTCTTACCTCCTGGTTTCGATTTATTTATCAGTTTCCCGGCATTCAGAATGGCGAAACACGCAGCCGCTGTTTGACAAATACAGGGAAAGTGATATTTTTCTATTCTTTTTCATGAGAAATGGTAAAATGGAGTTTGGATATTTTTTAAGGAGAGGACGGTGCTTAGCATGACAGACCTTCTGAATGATCGGCTGCCGCCGCAAAACATAGAAGCTGAGCAGGCCGTGTTAGGTGCTGTTTTTTTACAGCCGTCTGCGTTGACACTGGCTTCTGAAGTGTTGATTCCGGATGATTTCTACAGAATGTCACATCAAAAAATTTACAATGCCATGCTCGTGCTCGGAGACCGCGGTGAACCGGTTGATTTGGTCACGGTAACGTCAGAGCTTGCGAATACCGATTTGTTAGAAGAGGTGGGAGGCGTCTCTTACCTGACGGACATCGCGAATTCCGTTCCGACAGCGGCTAATATAGAATATTACGCGAAAATCGTTGAGGAAAAATCCATTCTCCGCCGTTTAATCAGAACGGCGACCTCGATTGCTCAAGACGGGTATACGCGCGAGGATGAAGTTGAAGATTTATTAAGCGATGCGGAAAAAACGATTATGGAGGTCGCGCAGCGAAAAAATTCGGGCGCCTTCCAAAATATTAAAGACGTGCTTGTGCAAACATATGACAACATTGAGCAGCTTCACAACCGGAAAGGCGATATTACCGGGATTCCGACCGGTTTTATCGAGCTTGACCGGATGACGGCGGGGTTTCAGCGGAATGATTTGATCATTGTCGCGGCCCGTCCGTCTGTGGGGAAAACGGCGTTCGCCTTAAATATTGCGCAAAACGTGGCCACCAAAACGGATGAGAGCGTCGCGATATTCAGTCTTGAGATGGGTGCCGAGCAGCTTGTCATGCGTATGCTCTGCGCCGAAGGGAATATTAACGCCCAAAATCTCAGAACGGGAAATCTGACGGAAGAAGATTGGGGCAAGCTGACGATGGCGATGGGAAGCCTGTCAAACAGCGGTATCTTTATAGATGACACCCCCGGCATCCGCGTCAGCGAAATCCGTTCAAAATGCCGCCGGCTGAAGCAGGAAAACGGATTGGGCATGATTTTAATTGACTACTTGCAGCTCATTCAGGGAAGCGGCCGTTCGAGCGACAACCGCCAGCAAGAGGTATCGGAAATTTCACGGGCGCTAAAAGCGCTGGCGCGGGAGCTTGAAGTCCCGGTCATCGCTCTGTCTCAGCTCTCCCGGGGTGTTGAGCAGCGGCAGGATAAACGTCCGATGATGTCAGATATCCGTGAGTCGGGAAGTATTGAGCAGGATGCCGACATCGTCGCCTTCCTGTATCGTGATGATTACTATGATAAAGAATCCGAAAACAAAAACATCATCGAGATCATTATCGCCAAACAGCGTAACGGCCCGGTGGGCACCGTCTCACTGGCTTTTGTGAAAGAATATAATAAGTTCGTAAACCTGGAAAGGCGCTTTGATGACGGCGGTGTTCCGGCAGGTGCGTAAAGCCTCAAGCAATGTCTTGAGGCTTTTTTTCATCCGAAAGAATGAGAGAATGCCGTCCGTTCGGCAGACGAAAAAAAGAAAGCGCTTTTATATAATGGCATGAAGGGAGGGATGATGATGACAATTGAATTTCCGCAATTTCAAGCGGCGCAAATCCGGATTGCCCGGCCGACCGGACAGCTTAAGGAAATCATCAGATTTTATGAAGAGGGCCTCGGGCTGAAGAGGGTCGGCAGCTTTTCCGGACATAGAGGCTACAGCGGTGTCATGTTCGGCCTGCCCCATACGCAATATCACTTAGAATTCACCGAAGAAACCGGCTCGTCTCAACCAGCGCCCGTTCCGCACGGCGACAGCCTGCTTGTCTTTTACATCCAGGATCAGCAGGAGGTCATTCGCATCAGCACGAAATTAAAGCAGATGGGATATGAGGAGAAAGCACCCGAAAACCCGTACTGGAAAGAAAAAGGCGTGACCATCGAAGATCCTGACGGCTGGCGGGTCGTCCTGATGAATACAAGCGGCATATAAATGACTGTCTGAAGAACCCTGATTACGGGTTCTTTTTCTTATTAAAGCATGAAAGTTTCGGGAGTAATAGATAGCAAATGAAAGAGAAAACGCTTTTAATCATGTTTAAGGCGAACAAATATAGATTGATAAGATTTTAATGTTCGGATTTAAGATTGACTTTCTGTTTCGGCACTGATACACTTAATTTGTTTGAATGAGACATCGTTTTGAAAGGTTAACGGAGGTGCACGGATATATGTCTTCAGTAGTCGTAGTAGGTACGCAGTGGGGCGATGAAGGAAAAGGTAAAATTACAGATTTCCTATCAGAAAATGCAGAAGTGATCGCACGTTATCAAGGCGGAAACAATGCAGGACATACCATCAAGTTTGATGGCGTCACGTACAAGCTTCATTTAATCCCATCAGGAATTTTTTATAAAGAAAAAGCGTGTGTCATCGGGAACGGAATGGTTGTTGATCCGAAAGCGCTCATAACGGAGCTTGCGTATCTTCATGAACGCAATGTGAGCACGGATAACTTGAGAATCAGCAACAGAGCCCACGTCATTCTTCCATACCATCTGAAACTGGATGAAGTAGAAGAAGAACGCAAAGGGGCCAACAAGATCGGCACAACGAAAAAAGGCATCGGACCTGCTTATATGGACAAAGCGGCGCGGATCGGCATCCGGATCGCAGACCTGCTAGATCGTGACGTGTTTGCAGAAAAGCTTGAACGGAACCTTGAAGAGAAAAACCGTCTGCTTGAAAAAATGTATGAAACGGAAGGCTTCAAAATTGAAGATATTCTGGATGAGTATTATGAATACGGCCAGCAGATTAAAAAGTATGTATGCGATACATCCGTCGTCTTAAATGACGCGCTGGATGAAGGCCGCCGCGTTTTATTTGAAGGCGCTCAAGGGGTTATGCTTGATATTGACCAAGGGACATACCCGTTTGTCACTTCATCCAACCCGGTCGCCGGAGGGGTGACGATCGGTTCAGGCGTAGGCCCGACAAAAATCCAGCACGTCGTCGGTGTATCTAAAGCGTACACAACCCGTGTCGGTGACGGTCCTTTCCCGACTGAGCTGAAAGATGAAATCGGAGATCAAATCCGTGAAGTCGGACGCGAATACGGCACAACGACAGGCCGTCCGCGCCGTGTCGGCTGGTTTGACAGCGTTGTTGTCCGCCACGCCCGCCGCGTCAGCGGAATCACAGATCTTTCTCTGAATTCAATCGATGTGCTGACTGGCATTGAAACATTGAAAATCTGTGTCGCTTACCGCTACAAAGGTGAAGTGATTGAAGAATTTCCGGCAAGTCTGAAAGCTCTCGCAGAGTGTGAACCGGTATATGAAGAAATGCCTGGCTGGACGGAAGATATCACAGGCGCAAAAACATTAAGCGATCTTCCTGAAAATGCGCGCCATTATCTGGAACGCGTGTCTCAGCTGACAGGTATTCCGCTTTCTATTTTCTCTGTCGGTCCCGACCGTTCACAAACGAACGTCATCCGCAGTGTATACCGCGCTAACTAAGAATTTGCAGCAAACAAGCCTCCGGTCACGGAGGCTTGTTTTTTTATGTAGGAAAAAAATAATAGATTTTTTTCAAAAAAGTAGTTGCCACTTTCGAATGTTCTATGATATTATAAATCTCGTTGTTACGGAACAGCTTCAATAGAGTACTGCAAGAAAGCTTTTGTCTCAATGCTCTATGATACATAATCCGACACATCAAGAGCCATTAGCTCAGTTGGTAGAGCATCTGACTTTTAATCAGAGGGTCGAAGGTTCGAGTCCTTCATGGCTCACCACTTTTTATGGCCCGTTGGTCAAGCGGTTAAGACACCGCCCTTTCACGGCGGTAACACGGGTTCGAATCCCGTACGGGTCATTGATTTACTTTAGCGTTATTGCTAACTCCTTATTTGTCCTCGGAGGGCCGCCACGATACGGCTCTCCGGACAAATTACTGTAAGGTCCGGTAGTTCAGTTGGTTAGAATGCCTGCCTGTCACGCAGGAGGTCGCGGGTTCGAGTCCCGTCCGGACCGCCATTTTACTTTACTTTATAGTATAGAAAAGAAACATCTGGCTCGGTAGCTCAGTTGGTAGAGCAACGGACTGAAAATCCGTGTGTCGGCGGTTCGATTCCGTCCCGAGCCACTTACCCAAACGCATCTGCAATAGTAGGTGCGTTTTTTCTTTTGTTATAAAAAAAGGGAGAGCCGGCTTTTCAGCCGGCCCAGAAGAAGACGTCAAACACTAGACGGCGTTTTTTTTCGTGAGGTTTCAAAAAAATATTATTTTTTAAAAGAAAATAAAAAACATGACAAAAGGATGGCAGTTCAATACGTTTTTGCGCTGTTCTCTTTAATTTTTTTATCTTTTGACCTGAAACCGTTATAATAGACGGGGAACGTTTTTCACGATCCGAATTGTGATCATCATGAAACATCAATAGATGAAATGAAGTCATTCTGGCAGGAGGAAAATCAAGATGATGGATAAGAAAATCCTTGTAGTCGATGATGAAAAACCGATTGCAGATATATTAGAGTTTAATTTAAGAAAAGAAGGCTATGACGTGCATTGTGCGTACGACGGAAACGAAGCCGTGGAAATGGTGGAGGAGCTTCAGCCTGATTTAATTCTTTTAGATATTATGCTTCCGAATAAAGACGGAGTTGAAGTGTGCCGGGAAGTCCGGAAAAAATATGATATGCCGATTATTATGCTGACGGCAAAAGACTCGGAGATTGACAAGGTCATCGGGCTTGAAATCGGAGCGGATGACTATGTCACGAAGCCTTTCAGCACGCGTGAGCTTCTGGCCCGCGTCAAAGCGAACCTGCGCCGCCAGCTTACGGTTGCGCCGGCTGAGGAAGAATCAGCTTCTAATGACATTCATATCGGTTCTCTCGTCATCTTCCCTGACGCTTATGTCGTATCAAAAAGAGAAGAAACGATCGAGCTGACCCATCGTGAGTTTGAATTGCTTCATTACTTAGCCAAACATATCGGACAGGTTATGACGCGTGAGCATCTGCTGCAGACTGTGTGGGGCTATGACTATTTCGGTGACGTGAGAACGGTGGATGTAACAGTGCGCCGCCTTCGCGAGAAAATCGAGGATAATCCGAGCCATCCGAACTGGATCGTCACAAGACGGGGTGTCGGTTATTACTTGAGAAACCCTGAACAGGACTAACCGGCGATGAATAAGGTTGGTTTTTTTCGGTCGATTCAGTTTAAGATCACGCTGATCTATGTGCTTCTCATTATCATCGCCATGCAGATTATCGGCGTGTACTTTGTGAAACAGGTGGAGAATTCTCTTCTCAAGTCCTATGAATTATCGTTAAATCAGCGGATTGACAATCTATCCTATTATATTGAGCAGGAATATAAAGGAGATAATGACAGCACCGTCATTAAAGATGACGTCAAACGGATTTTGAATGATTTTACGAAGAATAATGAAATACGGGAGATTACATTTGTTGATAAAAGCTATGAGGTCGTCGGTTCTTCGAGGCCTTATGGCGAGGAAATAGCGGGGAAACAGACGACTGACCCGATTTTTAAACGGATTTTCTCAACAAAACAGGCCTATTCAAAAAAATATTATGATCCTAAAAGCAAAAACAGAGTGCTGATTTCAGCGAAACCTGTCGTCACAGAGAATCAGGAAGTTGTCGGCGCGATTTATGTCGTGGCCAGTATGGAAGATACCTTTAACCAGATGAAAACCGTCAACTCGATTCTTGCTTCTGGAACAGGCTTAGCCCTTGTTCTGACGGCTCTTCTCGGTATATTTCTCGCCCGCACCATTACCCATCCGCTGTCGGATATGCGTAAGCAGGCGATGGAACTGGCAAAAGGGAATTTCTCCAGAAAGGTGCGGAAATACGGGCATGATGAAATCGGTCAGCTCGCAACGACATTCAACCATCTGACGAGAGAGCTTGAAGATGCCCAAGCCATGACGGAAGGGGAGAGAAGAAAGCTTTCTTCCGTTATCGCGTATATGACGGACGGTGTTATCGCTACGAATCGCAACGGGGCTATTATTCTTTTAAACAGCCCTGCGCTTGAGCTTCTGAATGTTTCACGTGAAACGGCTTTAGAGATGCCGATCACGTCTTTATTGGGCATAAAAGAGAACTTTACATTTGAGGATTTAGTAGAACAGCAGGATTCAATGCTGCTGGAGATCGAACGTGACGATGAGACGACTGTACTGCGGGTGAATTTTTCCGTTATTCAGAGAGAGCACGGAAAAATCGACGGTTTAATCGCGGTTCTTTATGATGTCACCGAACAGGAAAAACTCGATCGGGAACGCAGAGAGTTCGTTGCCAACGTGTCTCATGAGCTGCGGACACCGCTGACGACCATGCGAAGCTATTTAGAGGCGCTTGCGGAAGGCGCGTGGGAAAACAAAGATATCGCTCCTCGTTTCTTAATGGTGACCCAAAATGAGACTGAGCGCATGATCAGATTGGTGAACGACCTGCTCCAGCTTTCTAAATTCGACAGCAAAGATTATCAGTTTAATCGGGAGTGGATTCATATGATCCGCTTTATGTCACTGATTATCGATCGTTTTGAAATGACGAAAGAACAGCATGTCGAATTTATCCGCGAGCTTCCGGACAGAAATCTGTACGTGGAGATTGATCAGGATAAAGTGACGCAGGTTCTCGATAATATCATTTCTAACGCACTGAAATACTCACCGGAAGGCGGACATGTCACTTTCTCAGTCGATGTGAATGAGAAAGAAGAGCTGCTTTATATCAGCGTAAAAGATGAAGGTATCGGCATTCCGAAAAAAGATGTGGAAAAAGTCTTTGACCGTTTCTACAGAGTGGATAAAGCGCGCACAAGAAAACTCGGCGGCACCGGGCTCGGCCTTGCGATTGCAAAAGAGATGGTTCAGGCTCACGGCGGAGACATTTGGGCCGACAGTGTAGAAGGCAAAGGAACGAAGATTACATTTACTCTTCCATATAAAGAAGAGCAAGAGGATGATTGGGATGAGGCGTGAAAATATAAAAACAGTCATACTGTCAGTGCTGGTCGTCATTAGTCTTGTTTTAACATGGGGAATTTGGACATTCCAGCCCAATTTTTCAGAAGGCACGGCCTCAACCAAATCGACTGTCCGGGAAAAGCATAAAATTGATAAAACGAGCCAAAAAGTATCGCAAACGGTAAAACCCCGGGATATGTTTATTCATACAAACGGCTCTCATTACAAAGTGAATGATGAGACGCTCTTTAATGACCTGTGGGCGGATTTGCCGCAATGGGAAGTAAAAGGGATGAAGGATATTTCCGATCAATACGACAAGCTCGGTTTTAAAAATTGGCTTTACGGCAGAAACGGCAACTCGGCAAAGCTCGATCTGCAATTCAATGACACCATTCCGATTGATTTCTTCCAAACGATGTTTAAATGGTCGAATCCGTCAATGGAATACAGCTCATTTGACCATATTGTCATTCCATTTAATGAGAATAAGACAAATAAAAAGATTTACATGGTCTCATACAGCAAGCAGCTGATTTTGGAAGTGACTGTGGAATCGGCGAATTACCGCAATCTGATGAATGAGCTGTACAGCAAAAAGTCGAGTATGCCGTTATACCACCTCTATTCGGTCGGAAAAAGCAAAGAATTTCTCATGCCGAATGCGCGGTTTAATATGAAGGAAAAAGAATTTATTACTGAAACCATTAAGACGAACCTGTTTAAGCAGACACTTTTTAATGATCCGAGCACGGTCAGAGAAGACCCGAATTACAATCGGAATGTGCTGACTGACGGAATCAGCCGTCTGGAAATCAATTCGACACAGCGGCAGATTCAATTCCAGCATCGGAACCTGGCACAAAGCGCTTCTTATCAAACAGGCGAGCTGATTAAGAAAAGCTATAAATATTTAGAGGATACGGGAAGCTGGACGGATCATTATCAATTTTTCAATGTGAGTGATAACCAGCAGCTGAGTTTCTACATGTTTAAAGACCAAATGCCTGTGATCAACAGCATGTCTAAGCCTTTCGGATCCGGACCTGTTTTGACCCTGCAATGGGCCAATGACGAGGTTCTCAGCTACAAGCGGCCGAACTATGTTCTCGGACCGAATCCGATTAAAACAAAAGACGTAAAAATGATGAACGGCAATGAGGTTGTGTCTCTGCTGGAGCAGCAGGATAAATACGACGTGAACAAAATCGACCAGATCTTCCTGTCCTATCAAATGGTCTCTTCATCAACGAATGATCTCGTTGAGCTGGAACCCGTCTGGAGTATGAAAATCAACGGGAAGATCGTCCCGATTACGAAAGATCTGCTGGGGAAGGAGGAGGACGATAATGGAGTGGAATAAGACAAAAACGATCTTCATCATTGCCTTCCTCATCCTCGATATTTTTCTCGGCTATCAGTTTTTTGAAAAACGCTCGAGCAGTGAATACGAAGTGATTAAAAATTCAAATGTGGAAAAAGACATGGAGATGGATCATATCACTTTCGGCAACCTGTCTTCTGATTCCGCGACGGGCTACCGGCTGACGGCGGGCCAAAAGGTATTTACCGCAGAAGATATTGATGCTTTGAAAGATCAAAAGCCTTTAATGGAGATGCCGGCGGATGATCATAAGGTTACGACGCTGAAAATGAAACTTACCGATCCGGTCGGTTTATCGAAGCAAAAACCGCAGGAGGATGCGGAATCGCTCGTCAGCTCTAAAATAACCGGCGGTGAAAAATATAAACTGTGGAAAGTCGACAAGGATAAAAAACAGATCATTTTTTACCAGATGTATGACGGCCAGTTTATATATCAGGATTTTGACTCGTCCACGGATGCGATCGGACAGGTGATTCTGCATCTGAACGATAAAAACGAGGTCGTATCTTACGAGCAGACCATGCTGGAGTCATTCAAGCGAATCCAGACGGAGAGCCTGATTCCTGAGCTTGATGCGGTCGAATTATTGTATTCTCAAAATTACTTAAAAGCGAATTGCGCCGTTAAAAGCGTTAAGTTCGGCTATATTGCCCAATATCCGCTGACAAGTACGCAGGTGCTGGCGCCGGTATGGAGAATTACAATCGAAGATAAGTCAAAAGGGACGAAGAAAAAGACACTGCAAACGTACACTGTGAACGCATTGGAAAGTACAGTCATTGATAACAATCAAAATAAATAATGGAGTGAGACACAATGGGCTTGCAATTTAGCGTGCTTGCGAGCGGGAGTACCGGAAATGCGTTTTATCTGGAGACAGATGAGCACTCTTTTCTGGTGGATGCCGGCCTGAGCGGTAAAGCGATGGACGGGCTGATGGAGAGAATCGGCCGCAAGATAGACGACGTCGACGGCATCTTTGTCACTCACGAGCACAGCGACCATATTAAAGGGCTCGGCGTCATTGCGAGAAAGTACGGACTTCCCGTCTACGCCAATGAAAAGACGTGGAAAGCGATGGAGAATCAGATCGGCAAGCTGGATACCGGACAAAAGTTTCTGTTCCCGATGGAAAGCGTGAAATCCTTCGGCGGGCTTGATGTCGAGTCATTCGGCGTCTCTCATGACGCGGCCGAGCCGATGTTTTATGTTTTCCACTACCAAGGCAGAAAGCTCGCGCTGATGACGGACACCGGGTATGTGAGCGACAGAATGAAAGGCATTATCCGTTCGGCCAATGTGTTTGTGTTTGAAAGCAACCATGATGTCGGCATGCTGCAAATGGGCAGATACCCATGGAGCATTAAGCGGCGGATTTTAAGCGATGTCGGCCACGTCTCGAATGAAGATGCGGCGCTCGCCATGACTGATGTCATTGGCGACGGCACATCGCGCATCTATTTGGCGCATCTGAGCCAAGACAACAATATGAAGGAACTGGCGAGAATGTCCGTGCAGCAGACATTGGCTGCGAAAGGATTTGTCGCCGGGGAAACGTTTCAGTTATTTGATACCGATCCGAAAATCCCGACGCCGCTGTGCGCCGTGTAATTTTTCCAAATGAATCATGATTATTAATCCGCGATCTGACCCACACTATAAGCAAATCGAGTAACCTTGAAAGGATTTGAGATAGGGTGGATTATAATCGCGATGATGAACAGTACGCCTCCGAACAGCCCCGCCGCAGCAAGAGAGGGTACTTTCTATCAAGTCTGATCGGCGTCATCGTCGGGGCCGCGCTCATGGCATTCCTGCTGCCGTACTGGACAGGCGGAGACCATGGGGAAAGCAGCAAAAGCACCAGCCAGCGTCTCGGCAGCGAACAGGTGAAAACAGTCAACGTAAATGTCAATGACGCTGTCACGAATATGGTCAGCCGTGTATCGGATTCGGTAGTCGGCGTTCTCAATATCCAAAAGACCGATATTTGGGGAGAGGGCGGCGAAGCGGGAAGCGGGTCGGGCGTCATTTACAAAAAGAACGGAAACACTTCTTATATCGTAACCAATCACCATGTCATTGAAGGTGCGACTGAGATTGAGATCAGCCTGAAGGATGGCTCACGCGTGCCTGCTGAGCTGATCGGGAGCGACCGTCTGATGGATCTCGCCGTGCTGAAGGTGAAGTCTGATAAGATCAAATCGGCCGCCCAGTTCGGCAATTCCGATCAGGTCAAAGTCGGAGAACCGGTCATTGCGATCGGAAATCCGCTCGGACTTGAATTTGCGGGATCAGTGACACAGGGGATCATTTCAGGCACGGAAAGGGCGGTGCCTGTTGACTCAAACGGCGACGGACAGCCGGATTGGAATGCGGAAGTGCTGCAGACCGATGCCGCGATTAACCCCGGCAACAGCGGCGGCGCTTTGATGGATATATCGGGCAAGGTGGTCGGCATCAACTCAATGAAGATCGCTGAATCCGCCGTTGAAGGCATCGGCCTGTCCATCCCGTCAAAGCTTGTCATTCCCGTTATTCAGGATTTAGAAAAATACGGAGAAGTCAGACGGCCTTTCCTCGGTATTGAGATGAAATCCTTAACGGATATTGCGAGTTACCATTGGAGCCAGACGCTGAAACTTCCGAAAGGCGTTAAAACCGGGGCGGTCATTATGGGTGTCGACGCGTTTTCACCGGCGGGAAAAGCGGGTTTGAAAAAGCTCGACGTGATTACCGGGTTCGACGGACATAAGGTCAATGACGTTGTGGATCTCCGTGAGCGCCTGTATCGCAAAAAGATCGGCGACCGTGTGAACATCACGTTCTACCGTTCGGGAAAGAAAAAAACAGCGGAAGTCAAACTGACAGAAGCGGATCGATTACAAAAATAAAAAAACAGCCCGGATATCCGGGCTGTTTTTTATTGATTTATTTGTTAATATTATACTATTGTGAAAACGGGAGGTGAAACACATGAAAACGGCTGATGTGATCATCGTATTGAATGAAATTGAAGGTGAATGTGAAGGAAGAATTATTTTAGAATGCAGAATTTAAGAACATGAAACATGTCATACCAAACGTCCTTTTTCAGGGCGCTTTTTTTATGCCTTTTTTCAGAGGCCATAAAAAAGAACTGAACGCGGGTCACAACACGTTCAGTTAAAAAATGGGTATATTTAGAAAAAGGTAGACATGAACTTAGAACTTTGTGATTGAAACAGACTGGTGCTGCTGAATTGAAGCGGCAGATGAAACTGCCGGCAGCTTTTTTGTTGTTATTTGCAGATGGCTCCGTTTTGAGCGTTTACTTTCACCAATTCAGCTTAGATTCCGTTTTGTTTCAGATAAAAGCGAATAATAGAAGGGGAAGCGAAAAAAATAAACACAGGCTGATACATCTAAGGAGAGACTGCATCATGGAGAAGTTGAAAGGCATCAAGCTGCTGAGTGCAGACGGCGAGTCTGCACTCATTGATTCTTTAACGATGGGGCTTCATCACGGAACGGTCCTCGGAGAAGACAATATCGTCGAGGTGTACATCCGTTCTTTGCGCGAAAAGCTGAAGGACAAAGAACACAAGGTGATTCGCACGGTTCGGGGCGCCGGGTACAGGGTGGATCTGGCATGAAACGGCTGTACAGAACCCTGCGATTCCAGCTCCTGTTCAGGTCACTGGCGATTTTGGCTTTGCTGTTATGTTTTATCGGCGGCACTCAGTACATGTTTATGACACGGACGATGTATGAAAATCAGGCGATCAGCATTCAGAGTGATATCAATTCAATGGATCAAAGCGTATGGAGGTCAATCACAACCCTTGCCCGTTCCGAAACACCGGCTCATCCGAATTTGATTTACCCCGGGGTGACGGTTGCTTTTATCAATCCATCATACAAGATGTCTGTTTTATCAGAAGACCCGCACGCGGGGGCCGCTCCTTCTTTTCCGAAAAAAGTGTATCAGGATGCGCTGAAAGATACAATGGCGCTTCACTATCAGGTGGCTCACAATAAGGCGGGTGAGGAAATCATCGTCGTGTTTCAGGCGATTTCCGTTGACGGAAGGCAGGCGGGAGTTGTGCAGATGAGCACGCTGACCCAGCCTCTGAATGATTCGCTTTTCCGCCAGATCAGCATTTTCGCGGTGCTTTCCTTTGCGGCTTTGGTCATCGGACTGTTTGTTTTCTTGCCGGTGATCCGGCTCACACTCAAGCCGCTGTCCCGCATTGTGCGTATGATGGGTGACATTCATGCCGGAAGTCTCGATAAACGGCTGCCGATCGACAGGAAGCAGGCCGAAATTGAGTCATTGGGCATCTCCATCAATCAGATGCTGGAACGGATTGAAACCTCTTTTCAAGCGGAAAAAGAAGCGAAGGAACGAATCCGGCAGTTTGTATCAGACGCATCACATGAGCTGAGAACGCCGCTTACCTCCATTCACGGCTTTATCGAAATTTTAATGCGCGGAGCGGCGGAGAAGCCGGAGCAGAAAGAAAAAGCGCTTCAAAGCATGTACGCGGAATCCGCCAGGGCAAATAAGCTGATAGAGGATCTTCTGTTTCTCGCGAAGATTGACCGGGTGCCGAGCTTTGAAATGAAAAAAGGCGCATTGGGAGACGTCATTTTGGAAATGGAGGCTCAGCTGAAGCTGCTCGCGAGAAACCGGAAGCTCGAGTTCTTTGTCGATCAAAAGATAGAAGCCGTTTTTGACAAAGACAAAATGAAGCAGGTCATTCTCAATCTATTTTACAATGCGGTGCAGCATACGGATGAAGACACGGGTGTCATCACCGTCTCCCTGCAGAAAGACGGAGGAATCATGCTTATGATTGCGGATAACGGAACGGGAATCGCTCCGGAGCATGTGCCTCATTTGTTTGACCGGTTTTACAGGGCGGAAACCTCCCGATCCCGTCAATCCGGCGGCGCGGGGCTGGGTCTTGCCATTACAAAAACCATTATCGACAGCCATAACGGAACAATTGAAGTGAAAAGTGAGCAGGGAAAAGGCTCCGTGTTCATCATCCGGCTGCCGGGATAAACCGGGAAGCAGGAAGAAATATCACAATTTATATATAAATTCTAAATTTTCAAAAAATAACTTGTCCTTTTCCAATATTGATGATAATATCTAGTTATTGGTAAAGGGGGTGTGTACTGATGAAGATTGAAGAACTTGATCTTGATACAGAAACAGCAAGCTTGGTGCATCGCTGCTAGTAAAGCCGTGACTCCCCTCATTGGGGAGTTATTATCTTTCAGGGGGTATGTCATGATGTCAACTGACTGTAAGCGCTGGAAGTTTAAAGACAGCGTGCAGGTGCTGACCTACACGGCGCATATTATCATTCAATATCGAAAGGCGATTAAGCTTGCGCATACGAGTGAGATCAAAGAGGCGGTTGAACGGCTGATCACCGGCTGTGAAAAACAAGAGCTTTCTGATCTTCTGGGGGAGGAAGCGGGAAACCAGTTTTTCGATGCGTTAATGAAATTGGATGCTTTAATAGAGCCATGGCAAAACAGCCGTGAAGGCCGCATCACTGAAAAGCAGCTGTACCATTTTGAGAAATACAACCAAAACCCCAATCTGATCCAAGAGAGATTAGACGGCAGCAGGGCAGCGATCGTGGGTCTGGGGGGCGTCGGAACGATCATTCTTCAAAACCTTTTGGCGGCGGGCATGCAGCATTTTATTCTCATTGATTTCGATGCCGTATCAGTACATAACCTGAACAGACAATTCGTCTATAATAAATCTTCTGTAGGCAAATTAAAGATCTCAGAATGCAGAGATTATATTGCGGGTATCAATCCCCATGCGGACGCAGCACTTTACCATAAGGAAATTACACAGCCGCAGGACCTGCGTGTGTTAGATCCGTATGAAATTGATATCGTCATAAATGCCGCTGACAAACCCCATAACATTTCTGAATGGGTTTACCGGTATTGCAAGGAGCGGAATATCGCGTTTATGACCGGGGGTGTCGGCAGCTTCAGCGGCCAATGGGGGCCTCTGCTCACGCCTGAATCCTATCAATCCGGCATCACCTATGAAAAAAACATGCCGGCCGGACTTCTGAACTGTTACCCCGATGAGCCGATCAAAGGTTCCTTAGGAGCGACAAACGGTATTATATCCTCGTTTATGTCTCATGACATTATCACATACCTTGCAGGCGGAAGCCCGAAATCCCTGAATACCCGCATCGGCCTGGACTTTGACGGACTTCATATTACAGAAACGAAGCTTTCTCAAAAGGAAAGCGCTTTATGAAGACGATGCATCGTACGGCGAGAAAACCGGGCGACCCTCTGAAAATAGAAATCGACACAAGCCCGATACGCTTGAACCCATTAGATACGCAGGATTACACAAGCAAGATGATTTGCAGCATTATGTATGAAAGCCTGCAGGACGGCTATAACTGCCGGATCATCCGCAAAGATCCCCGCACCTGTCAGGTGGACATTCACCCGGACTATTTAGGTGACGCCGAGGGTGTGGTTCAAACGATCATCTATCATCTGACGAAAGAAAATCAAAGCCCCCATCTCGGCAGTTTCCTGAACATAAAACAGGCCGTTCCGTATGTAAAAGGCCTTGTCTCATCCGATCAGCTCGGGGTGAACGTAACAGGCGATAAACGCTTTGAAGTCACCTTGGACGAGCCGTCTGATGAGATAGAAGCCGTTTTGCAGAGCAGCTTTCTGATTCCGGGGACCGCCGGGGGCGATGTGCCGGAAAACGGCCCGTACCGATTCAAGCGAACGTTTGAGAAGGGGCTGGAATTTGAGCGGAATCCGCAATATAAAATGACGCCCGCGGATCACCGCACGGTTCAGACCATCCAATTTATTTTGAATGATGATCTGGAAAAAAGCATCGGGCTGTACGAAGCGAATCAAACGGACGTGACCTGCCACACCCAGTTTCATCATTCAAACATGAGGTATCGGCAGTATGCTGATTTTAAAGAAAATCATTTGCCGATGTTATTTACCTTCAAGGTAAAGGACGGCATGCTGAGAACTTTCATTCAGCATTATTTTGATAGACAAAAGCTGGCCGGGGATTTGGGGCATATCATCACACCGACTGATTCACTGATCGGTATATGGGAAAGCGGGAGGACACCGCAGAAAGATCCGCCCCTTTTGACAAGAGAAGAGCCGATCCGAATCGTTTATGCCGATTATTATCCCAACGGAGAGATCATTGAAAGGCTGGCTGATCTGTTTCGGCGGGCCGGAGCGGACGTATCCGTCTCACGCGTCAGTCATTTCAATGATTATTATCATATGGATAAAAGCGGGTTTGATATTGAACTCCATTTGTTCCTGCCGGCTTACATGCATGAGCTGAGCTATATCAAATATTTCATCCGCGACATCAGCGATCCGGAGAAGAAAAAAACGATCATTGATGCCATAGGATCTGAAAAAAAGAAGGAACTTTTTGGGTTATTCGAGAATACAACTCATTATTGCCCAATTTGTTTTGGGAAAAGTCTGTATCTGCAAGATCCATGTATAGAGGGTTTTAGTGTAAAGACTGACGGGCTCCTTTCTGTTCATGATGTTAAATGCAGATAGCTGGAAAGGGGTATTCATTTGCGGAATCGAAATTTGCTTTACTTCTCCGGTTTTTTCGGAAACTTCTTTTTCGAACGGGGAATTTGGATTTTATATTTAACAAGCATGAATTATTCATTGTTTCTTGTGGGCATCCTGCAATCGGTCCTGAATTTGGCGATGTTTCTGGCGGAAGTGCCGAGCGGCGTCATCTCGGACAGAATCGGGAGAAAAAAATCGCTCTTGCTCGGCCATTTTATGGTCATTATCTATTTGGTGATGTTCCTGAGCTTCCATAACTTCATCGCCCTCTTCATCGCCCATATTATATACGGTATCGGGCTGACGTTTATATCAGGAACGGATCACGCCTTTTTGTTTGATTCACTGAAAGAACAAGGGAAAGAAAAGTGGTACGGCAAATCCATCGGAAATTATAACGGACTTGTCATCCTCGGTCTTGCGATTGCCATGGGCATCGGCGGCTACTTGCAGGAAATATCATGGTCATATGTGTTTATCGCCGGGATTGTCACTCAGCTGATTGCAATGGCGGTCATTACACAGCTGACGGAAATCAAATTTGAAAACAGTGAACACGAAACGCAGACGGTCGGTGACATCTTAAAAGAAGTCAAAGATTTCTTCAGACTGAACAAAGCCTTTAAATATCTGGTGCTGTCACTCTCCGTTTTCTTTGCGATTACATCGGTTTTTTATATGTACGGACAAGATTTGTTAAGTCAGGAAGGGCTGTCCGTGCGCAATATATCCATTATTTTTGCGGGACTGTCCATCTTGCAGGCGCTGTGCTCCATCTTTTCTTCCAAGCCGGCGGAAAAATTCACGCCGAGGCGCGTGCTTCTGCTGACATTCTGCATCATCGGGGCGGCCTATCTGTTTATACCTTCGGGCAGTCTGTACGTGACGATTGCAGCTTTTGTCGTCATTAACGCGCTCTATGATGTGATAGAACCCGTATCCAGTCAGGTGGTGAATAATGAGATTCCGTCCAGAACGAGAGCCACGCTGCTGTCCATTATCAGTTTGATGACCTCGCTCTTCATGTTCATTGCCTTTCCGTTTATCGGATTCTTAACGGACTATTTTGATTCAGCTTTGCTGCTGACCGCAATCGGGGTATTATCCATCTTATTGTCGCTGTTTATGATGCTCAGCTTTTACAAACTGAAAGCGAGCGTCGCCATCCAGAATAAAGTCGAGCTTTGAACCAGAATGACAAAGGGATGATGTGAGTTGCTGAATATTCATAATCTTACGGTAAATTTAGCAGGGGATACGATTTTCAAACAAGTTTCTTTTTTCATCAATGAAGGCGAAAAAGTGCTTGTGGCCGGGCCGAACGGTTCCGGCAAAAGCACGCTGTTCAGGGTGCTTTCCGGAGAGCTTGAGGCAGATGAAGGAACGATTGCGATCAACAAAGGGGCGAAAGTCGGTTTGCTGAAGCAGATCGCTGATCCCCATGAGGATCTGACGTTGTATCAATATCTGGAAAAATCGTTTGAAGCTCTCGCGGCGATCCAGAAGGAAATGAAGGCCATTGAGCTGAAACTTTCGGAACCGATGAGTGATGACGAGCTGACTGCTTTATTGGAAAAATACAGTCAATACACGGAAACATTTGAGCGGAACAACGGCTACCAGATGCATGCGATGATTGACGAGGTATGCAACGGGCTCAGCCTCAGCGAATTAAAGGATCAGCCGTTTTCAAAGCTGAGCGGCGGCGAAAAAACAAAAGCCGGCCTTGCCGAAATTTTAATCCGCAACGACGACGTTATATTGCTGGACGAGCCGACCAACCATTTGGACGTCCATGCGATTGAGTGGCTTGAAGGGTTTATTAAAAAATCGAACAAAACCATTCTGTTTACGACCCACGATAAAACGTTTGCCGACCAAACGGCGATGAAGGTGCTCGAGATTGACGATACCGAGGTGAAGATTTGGCCTTACGGTTTCAGCGAATACTTGAAAAAGCGGGAAGAATTCATCATCGCCCAGTTTGAGAAATATGAAGAACAGCAGAGAAAAATACAGAAGATGAAGGAATCCATCGCCCAGCTGAGAGATTGGGCCAACCGTTCAAATCCGCCGTCTGTCGGCCTGCACAGACGCGCGAATAATATGGAAAAGGCGCTGAAAAGGATTGAGCTGATTAATAAGCCGGTCCGGACGGAGCAAAAATTAAAAAACGCATTTCAGGAAGCGGGCGCCGGTTCAAAAGATATTGTGTTCATTGAAAACGGAAAGGTGACCAACGGATCTTCCCTTTTATATCAAAATGTGAACCTGCGCATAAAGCATAAAGACAGAATCGGCATCGTCGGCAGAAACGGCGTCGGCAAAACAACGCTGATCCGCTGCATCATCGGGGAAAGAGAACTGTCGGACGGCACCATTAAAGTGGGGGAAAATCTTAAAATAGGCTACATTGATCAAAAGAGCCATGTAGGAGATTCGAGCCAGACGATTCTGCAATTCTTTAAAGAAAATCTGCTGACTGAAGAGGGCATGGCCCGGAATATGCTGGCCAAGTACGGATTTTACGGGTCGTCGGTCTTTAAAAAACTTTCCGTCCTGTCGGGCGGTGAGAGAATCAGGCTGAAGCTGTCCATCTTAATGGAAAAAAAGCTGAATGTCCTGATCCTGGATGAGCCGACCAACCACTTGGATATTGAATCTCAGGAAATTCTCGAAAACAGCCTGATGCAGTTTCAAGGCACCATCATCTGCGTTTCTCATGACAGAAACCTGCTGGAGAAGTTCAACAAGATTTTCTGGCTTGAGAATCAAAACGTCACCATCTTTTCAGGTCCATACAGTTACGCCAAACAAAAAAAACGGCAGATTGCCGAATAAAAGGGGAATGGATATGACCATTGACAGACTGACAATCAATGAGTTATCGTACGATCTTTTTGTAAGCGAGTATGCTGATAAGAAACCTTTTATTTTGACGGGGGCAATGGATCACTGGGAATGCAGGCCGTGGACGCTTGAATACATTGATGAACACTATGGAGACAGAATGGTCACCATCCGGAAATCAGATATCGAAGGGGTCAAAACGTTTAAACAAGTAAAGCTTTCCAACTATATCGAGTACATTGATCAGAATGATGACAAATGGTACTGTGACTGGAATTTTACGCAGCTGAACCAAAATGACTTAGACCTTGTCTATTCCGCACCCGAATATTTTACAAAAGACACATTGAGAGCGGATGAAGAAACGGGACGGGATTGGAAATGGTTCTTTCTCGGTTCTAAGCAGACAGGCACACCGCTGCATCAGGATTTTAACAACACGCACGCGTGGAACGGCGTCATTTTCGGGGAGAAGGAATGGATCTTCTATCATCCGGACGACTCTCCGTATTTGTACGAAGGAAATATCAATGTCTTTGATGAAAAAGACATTGAGCAAAAACCGCTGGTGCAAAAGGCGTCTCCGATCCGCTTCAGACAAAAGGCGGGAGAAATCATTTACGCACCGCGCCATTGGTGGCATCAAGTCGAGAATACGGAACATACACTGGCAGTGAGTGAGAACTTTTGGTTTACCGGAGAGCGGCTTGCCAATCAGGTATAAACGAAAGGCTGAGGAGCATCTCAGCCTTTTTTTGTATGGATTCATTTCATCCGGTCCAGACCGAATTTTTTCAGGCGGTATTGCAGGCTCTGTCTGCTGATTCCGAGCTCGTTTGCCGTTTTGGAAATGTTATTGCCGTGTTTTCTCAGGGTTTTTTCGATCATGTATTTTTCGAAGTTTTCCATTTTGTCTTTTAAATCTGTGCCGGGCTGGGTGCTTGCGGCGGCTTTGCTTTCCGTGTCAGCGGGTTTGATTTTCATCCGGTATTGATAAGGCAGGTGGGCCGCCGTAATCGTCGTTTCATCCGTCATAAAGTTCATGGCGCCTTCAATCATATGTTCAAGCTCGCGAATGTTGCCTGGCCAGTCATATTCCAGGAAAAATCGCTGCACATCGTCACTGATCGAATCGACATGCATTTGAAACAGGTGATTGTTTTTCTGGATAAAGACTTCGGCCAGAGGCAGAATATCCTCCTTTCGCTCCCGGAGCGGGGGAATGATCAGCGTGACAACGCTTAAGCGGTAGTATAAATCTTTGCGCAGCCGCTCTTCTGAAATGGCGGTGATCGGGTCTTCATTCATCGTGGCGATGATGCGGACGTCAATCGGTTTGTCCTGAGCTGATCCGATGCGCCTGATTTTCTTTTCCTGCAGGGCGCGGAGCAGTTTTGCCTGCAGGCTGAGATTGAGCGAGTTGATCTCATCAAGGAGCAGGGTGCCTCCCTGCGCCTGCTCAAATAAGCCGGGCTGGTCGATGGCTCCGGTAAAGGCGCCTTTTTTCGTGCCGAATAAAATACTTTCGACCAGGCTGTCCGGCAGGGCGGCGCAGTTTTGTGAGATGAACGGGGCGCCTGAGCGCTGGCTGCCGTTGTGAATGCTTTGGGCGAACAGTTCCTTGCCCGTTCCCGTCTCGCCGGCCAAAAGCACCGATGATGAGGTGCGGGTTGCCCGTTTTGCGTTTTCGATGACTTCCCGAATAACCGAGCTGTTGCCGAGAATACTGTCAAACGTGTAGCTGTTCTGTTCTTTCCTGTGCATGTTCTCCCTGATCAGCCGTTCGAGCTTGGTGACGTCCTTGGCGATTTCCACGGCTCCCTTGATTTCGCCGTTTTGCACAATCGGGAAGGTGTGGTTGATCGTCGTGATTTCCTGGCCTTTGTTATTGAAATAGCTTTGCTTTACATTTTTAATCGTTTTGCCTTCTTGAAGGGCCTGAACGAGCGTGCTGTCCTGCTGATTGGAAAACATAAATACATCAGTCAGGTTTTTATGCAGGACGTCCCGTTCATCCATATCTTCAATCTGCATCATTTTCTTATTGTAAATGACGGTGCTGCCCTTCTCGTCCACCACATGCAGCCCGACATCAATCTCTTCCAGAATGCTTTGTAACACGAGTGTGTAAAATTCGCTGGTTGTGTGCAGGTCAATTCCCCCTCTCAATCGTCTTAACATTCATTATTTTAAAATAAATCGAACGGGAAACGCAAAAAAATTTTGCGCTTGGACGATGTTTAAAAATAAATGGAAATTGAGGTAATAAAACCATTGACTTTTTTAGGGAAATGATTGATATTTAGATATATACTTAAATATCTAAATCATGTACGTATGAGAGGGGGAAAGTTTTTGAATAAAGCTTTTAAAGCACTGGCCGATCCTACAAGGAGAAAAATTTTGGATTTGTTAAAGAAACAAGACATGACAGCTGGCGAAATTGCGGAACACTTCGACATGTCAAAACCCAGTATTTCTCATCACCTTACCATATTGAAAAATACTGATTTGGTTCACGATGAGAGGAAAGGCCAATTTATTATGTATTCATTAAATACCACTGTATTACAGGATCTTATAGGCTGGTTCTTTTCTCTGACTGATTCAGAACATGATAATAAGAAAGGCGGGGAATCATGAAAAAATATCTCTTTTCAGCAGGAATCATAGTTTTAACTGTTTTCACATGGGTTTGCACATATTCATCTTTACCGGACAATTTGGCGACACACTGGGGATTAAACGGAAGTGCAAATGATTACCAAACGAAAGCTAATGCGATGACGATGCTTATTGGCATCATGATTATTCTATATATTTTAATGGTTCTCACCCCTAAGATTGATCCTAAAAATAACTACAAAACATTTACCCGGCCATATATGGCTATATTTAATACAATGTTTGCGGTTCTGTTTGTCATTAATCTGATGACCATCTTGACCGGCCTGGGATATGATCTCTCTATATCTTATTTAGGAAACTTTATAGTGGGAGTCATTTTCATGGTGTTTGGAAACTTCATTCAGATCGTTAAGCCTAATTTCTTTTTAGGGATAAGAACACCTTGGACGCTGAGCAGTGAAAGAGTTTGGAAGGATACACACAGGGTTAGTTCGAAAATTTTTGTCTTAGCGGGCATACTCATGATGCTTGCAGCTTTTTTGCCGCCGGTATATAGAGTGTCAGTCATTTTCATTGCGGCAATCGGCTGTATCATATTATCTTTACTATATTCTTACATTGTATATCAGAGACAATTGAATAAATAATTGTTGGATAGGAGCAATCTAATTGGATTGCTCCTATTTTGTCAGCGGGAAACGCAAAAAAATTTTGCGCTTGGCTGAAGTTTGCACGCAAACTGCCGGAATATTTTGCAGGAAAAGAAAGAATGCTGGCGAAACATCCCGTTTTTTCGGATTGGCACGGAACTTGCTTTATAAAAAGGGAAAGCAAGATCTAATGTTGAATGATTACAAAACAAGGGGGAATCAGATTATGTCAGCTTTCACAAAATCTCAAGAAATTATCAGCCAAACTTCACATTACGGCGCGAACAATTATCATCCTCTGCCGATTGTTATTTCCGAAGCGCAGGGTGTTTGGGTAAAAGACCCTGAAGGCAATCAATATATGGATATGCTGAGTGCTTATTCTGCGGTGAACCAGGGGCACAGACATCCGAAGATCATTCAGGCGCTGAAGGATCAGGCGGATAAAATCACTCTGACGTCACGCGCGTTCCATAATGATCAGCTCGGTCCGTTTTATGAGAAAACAGCCAAGCTGACCGGAAAAGATATGATTCTGCCGATGAATACGGGGGCAGAAGCCGTTGAATCCGCTGTCAAAGCGGCGAGACGCTGGGCATATGAGGTCAAAGGAGTAGCGGATAATCAGGCGGAAATCATTGCGTGTATCGGCAACTTCCACGGCAGAACGATGCTTGCGGTATCCCTTTCTTCAGAAGATGAGTATAAACGCGGTTTCGGACCTATGCTTCCGGGTATAAAATTAATTCCATACGGAGACGCAGAAGCGCTGCGCCGGGCGATTACGCCGAACACAGCCGCTTTCTTATTCGAACCGATTCAGGGAGAAGCGGGCATCGTCATTCCGCCGGAAGGATTTTTACAAGAAGCGGCCGCCATTTGTAAGGAAGAAAATGTACTTCTGATCGCTGATGAAATTCAGACGGGACTCGGCCGCACAGGGAAAACATTCGCGGTTGACTGGGAAAATATCGTACCGGATATGTTCATCTTAGGCAAAGCGCTCGGCGGGGGCGTCTTCCCGATTTCGTGCATCGCGGCGAATCGTGACATTCTCGGCGTGTTTAACCCGGGCTCCCACGGCTCAACATTCGGCGGAAACCCGCTCGCTTGCGCGGTATCGCTCGCATCTCTTGAACTCCTTGAGGAAGAAGGGCTGGCAGAGCGTTCCCTTCAGCTTGGCCGTTATTTTAAAGAAGAGCTTGAGAAAATTGATAACCCGATCATAAAAGACGTGCGCGGTCGCGGCCTGTTTATCGGCGTTGAACTGACAGAAGCGGCCCGCCCGTACTGTGAAAAGCTGAAAGGCGAAGGGCTTTTATGCAAAGAAACACATGATACCGTGATCCGTTTTGCACCGCCGTTAATGATTTCCAAGGAAGACTTGGACTGGGCGATCCAAAAGATCACAAATGTGCTTCAAAACGCGTAAAACCTTGATGCGGCAATGCTTTCCCTCGGCTTGTATGGAATTTACAAATAAAAAATTCAGCACACTCTATTTGCGCGGCGACAGTATTTTAGTATAATGTATCTTTATGTACGAAAATGAATTTCATATAACATTCATATACAAATAGAGGCTCTTTGGACAGCAAATCGGTTTCAAAGCACCGGCTTGGTTCCAATACAAGTTGCTGAAGGGGTGCAGAATAGTGAATACAAATCAAAAAGAGAATCAGCTTCAGCGCACAATGAAATCACGCCATTTGTTTATGATTTCTTTGGGCGGAGTGATCGGCACCGGGTTTTTCCTGAGTACCGGATTTACAATTAACCAGGCGGGACCGCTGGGCGCGGTTCTGTCTTATCTGGTCGGCGGTTTTATTATGTTTTTGACAATGCTCTGCTTAGGCGAGCTTGCGGTTGCCCTTCCTGTATCAGGGTCGTTTCAGACGTACGCAACCAAATTCATCAGCCCCGCTTTCGGTTTCGCATTCGGCTGGCTGTACTGGCTCGGCTGGGCGGTAACATGCGCCATTGAGTTTTTATCTGCGGGACAATTGATGCTCCGCTGGTTTCCGCATGTTCCCGTATGGGTATGGTGCCTCGTGTTTGTCGGACTGATGTTTCTTTTGAACGCCATTACCACAAAAGCGTTCGCTGAGTCGGAATTTTGGTTTTCCGGTATTAAAATTTTAGTCATTCTGCTGTTTATTATTTTGGGCGGCGCCGCCATGTTCGGCCTGATTGACATGAAACACGGCGAGCAGGCTCCTTTCTTCTCTCATTTTTATGAGGATGGATTGTTTCCGAACGGCATTAAGGCTATGCTTATTACGATGATTACCGTAAACTTCGCGTTCCAGGGAACGGAGCTGATCGGGGTTGCCGCGGGAGAAAGTGAAAATCCCGAGAAAACGATTCCGCGCTCTATCCGGCAGACGGTATGGAGAACGCTTGTCTTTTTCGTTCTCTCCATCATCGTCATTGCCGGGATGATTCCGTGGAAGCAGGCGGGAGTGGTCGAAAGCCCGTTTGTCGTGGTGTTTGAACAAATCGGTATTCCATATGCGGCCGATATTATGAACTTTGTTATCTTAATTGCGCTGCTCTCAGTGGCCAACTCAGGCCTGTTTGCATCGACGCGTATCCTATATGCCATGGCGAACGAAGGACAAGCCTTTAAATCGCTCGGCAAAATAAATAAACGCGGCGTGCCGATGAACGCTCTGATCGTGACGCTGGCCGTCGCCTGCCTGTCCCTGCTGTCTAAGGTGGCAGCGCCGGAAGTCGTTTATATGTTTCTCTTATCATTAGCCGGACTAAGCGCGCAGGTCGGCTGGATTACGATTTCCCTGTCGCAGCTGATGTTCAGACGGAAATACATCCGCGAAGGCGGCAAAGTGGAAGACCTGAAGTTTAAAACACCGCTGTACCCGGTGCTGCCTATTATCGGGCTGACGTTAAATACGGTTGTTCTGATCAGTCTCGCATTTGATTCAGAACAGCGGCTCGCCCTTTATTGCGGCATCCCGTTCATGGCGGTGTGCGTTATCGTTTATCATCTGTATGTAAAAAAGCATAAGCAGTCAGAAAAACAGATAGAGCTTTAAATCTTTTCGTGTCCAAGTCATCTTTGAGAAACCCGCACAGGACAACATACAACATGTTGAGGTGGAAAAACGGATGAACAAGAATATCTCAGTTATTGGAATGCCGATGGATTTAGGACAAGCACGACGCGGAGTGGACATGGGCCCGAGCGCCATCCGCTACGCGCATCTCATTGAACGGTTATCTGACATGGGGTATGCGGTGGAAGACTTAGGCGACATCCCCGTCAATCGTGAAAAACTCAAAAATGATGAAGAGCTGAAAAATTTGAACTCTGTGCTCTCGGGGAACGAGCAGCTCGCCCAAAAGGTGGACAGCGTCATTGAGAATGAGCGGTTCCCTCTCGTCCTGGGCGGCGATCACAGCATCGCGATCGGAACGCTGACAGGAACGGCAAAGCACTATAAACAGCTCGGCGTCATCTGGTACGACGCGCATGGCGACTTAAACACCCTGGAAACATCGCCGTCAGGCAATATTCACGGAATGCCGCTGGCCGTCAGCCTTGGCGTCGGGCACGACACGCTGGTGAACCTGGGCGGGTATGCTCCGAAAATCAAGCCGGAGAACGTCGTCATCATCGGCGCGAGATCGCTTGATGAAGGCGAGCGTGAATACATTAAGGAAACAGGCATGAAGGTCTATACGATGCATGAGATTGACCGCCTCGGCATGACAAAGGTCATTGAAGAGACGATTGACTACTTGTCAGACTGTGACGGCGTTCACCTCAGCCTTGACCTCGACGGCCTTGATCCGAGCGACGCGCCCGGCGTAGGCACGCCTGTCGTCGGCGGCATCAGCTACCGTGAAAGCCACTTGGCAATGGAAATGCTGTATGATGCCGACATCATCACTTCAGCTGAATTTGTCGAAGTCAACCCGATCCTCGATCACAAAAACAAAACCGGCAAAACAGCGGTCGAGCTGGTGGAATCTTTGTTGGGAAAAAAACTATTATAAAATATACGCCTCCGCACTTGCGGGGGTTTTTTTTGTTGCCACGAGGAAACTAGCGGGCTGTCACCCTCTTTTTAGACCTGTAAATATGATATATTTATTACACAAAATGGGAAAGGGAGGTGTCCTGACAGATGGCTGAAGTGATGGCCCACGAAACAGTTGCGAAAAAAATCAGTGACTGGTATGAGGAAATCAAAAAGCACAACACTGAATCGGCTGAGGCGTTAAGAGAACAACTGCTTACGGATCTGCAAAATATGACACAAAATCAAACGGTGCTCCTTTATTTTAATTTAATTGATTCCCGCTATAAGCTTTTGATGGAAGAGTATGAGAAAACAGACGGCATTTTAAAAACGATCCAGCTGAACGCCGATAAAGAAAAAACAGACCAGATGATTCAATACTATTATTATTTCTTTTCCGGAATGCACGAGTTTTACCGTAAACGGTTTATGAACGCCATTAATTTTTACCGGATTGCTGAAAGCAGGCTTCGGCACATACCGAATGAGATTGAAAGAGCCGAGTTTAATTATCAAGTGGCGATTGCCTACTATGAAATCCGCCAAAACTACTTTGCGATGAACCATGCGGAAAAAGCGTTGGAGATCTACAAAGCCAATGAAATGTACGCGGTCAGAGAAGCACAGTGTTTAATGGTGATCGGCTGTAACAGAATGGACTTGTTTCACTACCAGAAAGCCGAAGAGCTCCTGCAGACGGCGGTTCATCAAGCCGCCAAAGCGGGCGATCCGCATATTGAGGCGCTCGCCCACTTTAACGCAGGCATTTGCTATGAAAGACAGGAAAAGCTTGAGGAGGCGCGGGTCGAGTTTGAAACGGCTCTCGATCAAAAGGAGCATTTGCAATCAGCATATTCGGTGCGGAGTCTGTACATGCTGGCCAGAGTGTTATTGAAACAGGAACAGATGGATGAGGGCCGGTTTTGGCTGCATAAAGCGCTGAATGCCGCTGAAGAAAAAAACGAGCCCGTATACACCCAAAAGCTGCGCATCTTACAGCATGTCTTTATTGACCGCAATGAAGAAGCGCTTGAATCAGCTTTCGCCGAGTTAAGAAGGAAAGAGCTGTGGAGTGACGTTTCCGATTTGTCGTATCAGGCCGCGGCGCATTTTAAAAAACAGGAGAATTACAAACTGGCGGCGAAGTATTTTCAGGAATCAATTGATGCCAATGACCAAATTTTGAGATTAACGGAGGGGATTCGTAATGAAAACATGTAAATTCATTGTACTCTCAGCAGCCTTGGCAAGTCTCATTTCGATTGGATTATTTGCGCAAACTGGTTCAACGGCACAAGCCGAACAAATCATAAAACCGGCGGAAAACGGAGCCTTCGGATAATACTTCATGATACCGCTTTCAATCCGTGTTTTGTAAGGAGTGATTCAATGGCTATCACGCTGCAGCCGATGACAGGACAAGAATTTCAGTCCTATCTCGCCCATTCAACCAAGCATTACGCTGAAGAAAAGGTAAAAGCGGGAACGTGGCTGCCTGACGAAGCGCCGGAGTTAGCGAAGCTGGCGTTTGAAGACCTGCTTCCTGACGGCTTGGAGACGGCCGATCACTATTTATGGACGCTGACATTGGACGGAAAGGAAAATGCCGGCTGGCTGTGGCTGCACGCCGATCCGGACCACCCGCAGCAGGACGCGTTTATTTATGATTTCGGCCTTCATCCGCCTTTCCGCGGCAAAGGCTATGCAAAAGAGGCACTCGCAAGGCTGGAGGACAAAGCCAAAGACCTGGGTGTCCGCAAGATTTCTCTCCATGTGTTCGCTCATAACGAAACGGCGCGGAAGCTGTATGAGAAGACGGGATTTCTGGAGACGGATGTCATCATGAGCAAAAAGCTGTCGTGAAAAGGGGCCCGCACGCTGGGCCTCTTTTGTTATTCATCTAACAATGTCATCATGTGTTCCGGATAACGCTCGCCGGCCGCGGTGCCGATCGGAAACATCTCATCCAATCGTGCCTTCACATCCTCGGGAAGCACAATGTCGAGAGCGGCGAGGTTCTCTTCCAAGTAGTGTTTCTTTTTTGTTCCCGGGATCGGAATGAGATCATCGCCGTTTGCGAGAACCCATGCGAGCGCAAGCTGAGGCGCGGTGATATTCATTTCCCGGGCAATGGCGGTAAGTTTTTGGACGAGCCCTATATTCACCGCCAAATTGTCTCCCTGGAATCTCGGCGTTCTTCTTCTGTAATCATCGGCATCCAGCTGCTCGGTCGACGTCATCTTTCCGGAAAGAAAACCTCTGCCGAGCGGACTGTAAGGCACAAATGAGATGCCGAGCTCACGGCAGGCGGGCAGCACATGCTCCTCCGCTTCCCTGCTCCATAAAGAATATTCCGATTGAAGCGCGGCAATCGGATGAATGCGGACGGCGCGCCTGATCGTTTCTGCGGAAGCCTCTGACAATCCGATAAATCTCACCTTTCCTTCGTCTATCAGCTCCTTCATGGCGCCGACGGTTTCTTCAATCGGCACCCGCGGATCAACCCGGTGCAGATAATAAAGGTCGATATAATCCGTCCCAAGGCGTTTCAGACTGGCGTCACACGCTTTTTTCACATAATCGGGCCGTCCGTTAATTTCGATAAACTCACCCTTTTTACTTCGGACATAACCGAATTTCGTCGCGAGGCACAGCTCCTTTCTGAATGGGGCGAGCGCTCTGCCGACAAGTTCTTCATTCGCACCCAATCCGTATTGATCAGCCGTATCAAACACATTCACGCCGAGATGAACGGCATGATGCAGTGTGGAAATCGACTCTTCCTCACTCTGGCTGCCATAGTATTCCGACATGCCCATGCACCCTAACCCCATTGCGGAAACCCGCATCGAACCGATCGTTCTGTCCTTCATATGTCCTCCCCCTTTCTTGTATGATAACCGGATTTCCTGATATTTGAAAATGATTTATGCATATGATTTACATATTGTTATAAAATTTTTAAAAATCTGTAAATTATATATTTTTTCATCACAATTTCGTCATATAATGAAAATGTGGAAAAATTATACTCAAAGAAAAGAGGCGAAGTCAATGTGTAAAAAGCTGTTCAAAGCCGTTCTCCCGTTTGCCCTGTCATTCACCATGGTTCTGTCGTTCTCCGGTATGAATGTAAAAGCGAAAGAAACAGAAGCAGCCCGCTACGCAAAAGAAATCGCAGACCTTCAGCAGGGCACGACTCCTCAAGACGTTCTCCAATCCGCCAAAGAGCTTGCCAAACAGAAGCACGTTTCAACAGAAGCAATTCTCAAGCAGTTTCATCAAGAAATCACGGCAGACAAGGTGCAAGGAAATGTAATCGCTTCCAAAGAAGGGCTCTCTACAATGGGCGGATCATCAGGCACAAAAAAACTTCCGAAAAGCACAAAAGGCAATATTTATTACACGAACTCATACACGGCTTATTACAACCACGGGCATGTCGGCATGTATTCATCCGCTGATAAAATTGTTGAATCCGTGCCGGGAGACGGCGTCCGCCAGATTGCTTATAACGGCAGAGAAGTCGAAGACAATTCAATCGTTCAGACCGTGAAAGTCACTGATGCCCAAAAACAAGCCGCCGCTGACTGGGCCGTATCAAGAGTGGGTGATGAGTACTCCTTCAACTTCGTCAATAACAGAAATACGGGCCATGAAGGCGCCAAAAACTGCTCAAAACTGCTGTGGTCGGCATTCCTTTTAAAAGCCGGGATTGATATCGACTCTAACGGCGGCTTAGGCGTATATCCGCGCGACATCACAAGCTCGTCCTACACAACCACGATTCTGACCATTCACTAAGGAGAATAACGTGAAAAAAATCATCTGGATACCCTTAGTGATCATCGCCGCCGCAGCGGTCTTATGCTTCTTCTATTTTCGCACGGAAGATCCTGCGGAGGTCGCGAGAAACACATTAAATGACCCTGATTTTCTGAAAGATAAAGAGGCGCTGCTGTATTTCTCCACTGCCGCTGACCAAGACACGTTCGGCGGCGGAAAAAGCTACGCCCTCTTCGCCGATGAAAAAGGGCGGCTCTCTTCTTATCAAATGAAGGGGCTTGAGCTCGGATCGGCCAAAGTGCATGACGAAAGCGTGCTGCTGGAGGACAAAAAAGGAATCTACACCGTTCAGGGCGGCCTTCACACGTATAAAAGAGCGTACCAGCATACGGGAGACAGCGCGGGATATATCGAGCGGGCGAAAGGCTTTTACACGCTGTATAATTCGGGCTACGACAAGAGCGGCGGCAGCTATCGCTCAGAGCTGTACCGCCAGATTGACGGCAGGTGGAAGCAAGACGTCATTCCGCACTACATCCGCGCTTCAGGCTTTTTTAAAGATCATCTTTTCGCGCTCACGCCGACAGATGACGAAAAAGGCTATCACATCCAAGACATTCAGGCCGATAAAGAGAAGCTCCATACAACATCAATCGCGACATGGACGTATAAAGAAGGCACGTCTGTCGAATCCCAGCTCGCCGCGGACGACAGCGCCATCTGCTTTGTCACCAGAGGGGAAAAAGCCGATCACATCTATCAAATGGTGAAAGTCATGAAACACAGCGGCGCTATCAAAACATATGACATCGCCACTTATAAAAATGACGAACAGACGATCTATGACTCCATGCCGTTCAGCTTCAAAAAAAGCTTTTTCATGGAGCAGCGCAGCTTCTATTTCGTTGACGGCTTCGGAACCGTCTACCGCATCAACCCTGAGACCGGAAAAAGCAAAAAGGCCTTCATCCTCCCCGCATCACGAATGAAAGCCGACTTCAAGGAGCTGACCCATCAAAACGGAAAGCTGTATCTGTTCACATACAGCTACAAAAAGCCCGCCAAAATCGAATCCTTCGACCTGAAAACGGGCAAAAAGCTGAACGATCTGGCCATTCCAAACCTGCAAGACATCGTCACGCCGAAAAGCCATCTTAAGCTGTACGATGTGCAGGTGATGGGTGGGTTTTGAAGAGTATAAACATTTCGGAAGAGCTTGCCGCTTTTGGTAAGCTTTTTATAATGAAACGTTACTGCAAGAAAGAAGGGGTTCATTTGAAATCATTCAGTATCTTCTTATTGTTGTCCGTCATTTGTATAACCATTGTTTTTGTCATAATGAATATGTTGATTGGATACCCTGAGGTGAGTAACGGGGCATTGATTATGATTGTATATATCGTTGTGACCCTCATGATAAGGCAATATAACAAGAGAAAAGCCGACCGAACATAGAGATAGAGGAATTTAGGAGGGAGCCGATGAAGAAAAAGCTTGCCGCGGTGACCGTCACCCGTAATAACCAACTCTTTTTTAAACGGCGGAAGGCTGGACTGGATAGATGTATGCTCTACACTGCTGGCGTATCTATTAGGAATTCTGTTCGTCCTTCGCTTAGAAAAAAGAGAAAACACGTAAAGAGCCGGATGCTGAAAACACCGGCTCTTTTTGCGCGTGATTTGCCGAATTGTGGATAAAACTCAGCCCGAAGCACTACTAACATGTGTATAAATAGGTTATATTGAAAAGAGAACAATTGCCGCGCGCAAAAGAAAACCGGAGGACGTAACTATGAAAACCGCTTATTATTCTTGTGAAGAACATATCGAAACCGTGCTGGACATGTACATAGATGATCATGAGCTTCCGCCCGAAATCAGAAAAATCGAACATACTAACAGTTTATCCACAGCCTGTGAATTATGTGGGGACACTGCAACATATCTAGTAGGGAACGAATGATCCTACACAAAATACAGAAAAGATATCCACAATTGTGGACAATATATATGAATAACTTGTTTCTAAAGTGGGGATGACCTGTGAATATCAATATTGTGACCATCGGAAAACTAAAAGAAAAATACCTCAAGCAAGGCATTGAAGAATACAAAAAACGACTCTCAGCCTACGCAAAAATCGACATCATCGAACTCCCGGACGAAAAAGCTCCGGAAAACCTGAGCGACCAAGACATGAAAATCGTCAAAGACAAAGAAGGCGAACGCATCCTGGCCAAAATCAGCCCGGACACCCACGTCATCGCCCTCGCCATCGAAGGAAAAATGAAAACATCCGAAGAACTGGCCGATACAATAGATAAGCTGGCGACATATGGAAAAAGCAAAATCACCTTCGTCATCGGCGGCTCACTCGGCCTAAGCGACGCCGTCATGAAGCGCGCAGACGACAAACTGTCATTCTCAAAAATGACGTTTCCTCATCAGCTCATGCGTCTGATTTTAGTGGAGCAGGTTTATCGGGCTTTTCGGATTAATCGTGGGGAGCCTTATCATAAGTGAGTGGGGTTTTTAAAAGATTCCTTTTTTATTATAGGTATTAATGGAAAGTGGAGTTATGATAAAAAACATACATACCCATAAATGTAATGAAATAATATGAGGGGAGTTGAAGTATATCAATGGCACAATCTTTAGAAAGTAAAAACTGTGAGTGTGAAGTTTGTAAAAATAATCATGAATTTATTCTTCCCAGAGATATTATTGAAGCAGTTCAAAATCGAAATCTAGTAATTTTTGCAGGAGCAGGAGTAAGTACTGAATCCAGAAGTGTGTATAACTATACACTATATGAGGAAATAAAAGATTTATTAAATTTAGACAAAGGTGCAAATTTGTCATTTTCTGAATTAATGAGTCAATTTTGTAAGCAACCAAATGGACGTGCAAAGCTCCTAAGAAAAATTAAAGATAGACTTGATTATGTAGGTTCTTTCCCAGAACTAGAAAGAAGAGCTTCGAAATTCCATAATGAGCTTTCAACAATACATCAAATTACAGAAATAATTACTACGAATTGGGACGACTTGTTTGAAAGAAAATGTGGAGCTGTACCTATTGTTACAGTTCAAGATTTTGCATTTTGGAATAATCCAGGAAGAAAGGTTTTGAAAATCCATGGTTCAATAAATAACTATGGGACAGTTATAGCGACTAAGGAAGATTATGATAAATGCTATCAATCTTTAAATAGTGGAATTATTGGAAGCTCGTTAAAGACTATGCTTGCTACAAAATGTGTTGTCTTTATAGGTTATTCATTTGGAGACGAGGATTTTAATAAGATTCATTACTCTTTAATAGAAGAAATGAAGGATTTTCTTCCACATGCATATATAGTTACCTTAGATAAAAAAGCTGAAGAAAAATTTAGCAATATAAATATTACACCTGTTATAACAGATGCAACATTTTTCATAAAGGTATTAAAAGAACATTTAATACATTTGAATTTAATAGTACCTGATGAAAACTTTGAAGATATATATGATGTTTTAGAGTTGGTCCAAGAGGAACATACTAGAATTTCATCTTCATTTAACATAAAAGAAAATCCTCAAGTAATTTTAACCTTATGTTATCAAGATGGTCTTATTCACTCGTTTGAAAGAATTTTAGCAATGAGGAAGACAGGTGATTATTCAAACCCTCAACAAGTAAGGATAATAATAAATAACTATGAAAATATAAAACAACAAAAATATAATAAAGGTGTTTATCATGATGTGGCTTATATTGATGGTTATATCACTGGATTAATATACTTCTTGTATAACGAAGAATTGGATTGCCTACCTTGTTATTATGTGTTTGGTCATGAGGAGGATATTTTTGATTTTGAAGAGTTTCTAGAAATTATAGTAAATTCAGAAATTATACATCCTGAATCTTATAAATATGCTTTGAATATTGCCAATAAAATTGATAATAAAAACGGAGATACTGTATTTCATCACACACCCTTTTTATAAAAAATTTTTATATGGAGGCTTTTTAAAGTGAGTGAAGTTATACCAAGAGAGATAGTTTTTGAGAAACTATTTAATGCATTTAACTATGGAAATTTAGGGATGTTCATTGGAGCGGGGTTTTCTAAGGCTGCTATTGGTGATGATTTTCCACCAGCTTTAGGTTGGTTTGAATTAATTAAAGAAGCAAGTGGAGAATTTGAGATAGAATTCCCGAACGATGAAGAATTAATTGGTGTTTCATTACCTGAGTTAGCAACTTTGATTTGTAAAAGGTTAGCGATTAAGCGAAGTATCGATTATGTTGAAGCTAAACGTATATTTAAAAAAGAAATTTGTAATTTATCTAACTGGCTTCCGAGTGAAGAAAGGACCTTAGAGTTTAGAGAAATCTTTGATATCTTAAGCCCTTCATGGATAGTTACCACAAACTACGATTTAGTTCTTGAAACTATTCTTACGGGGAAGAGTAAGAGTCTTAGTCCGATGAATTATTTATCTGCTCCTAAAAGTATTGTTCCCATTTATCATCTACATGGAACTAGATTAGATTCTGAATCAATTATTATTACTCAGGAAGATTATATACCGCTTTTTAGACCCAATGAATATAGGCAGGCTAAATTAGCAATGACGATAAGAGAATCTACTACCTTAATTCTGGGTTATGGGTTAGGGGATGTAAATGTTTTGTCAGCAGTTGATTGGTCTAAAAATATTTACACAGAAGAAAACGAATACCCTTATGAAATCATACAAGCTCTTTGGACATCCTCACCAAAAGAGGAAGCCTACAGAGATGAAAATGGAAATGTAATCATTGAAATAAGTGACTTAGAAAAGTTTTTAAATGAGTTGATTGTCTTTATTGTTGCAAAACAAGAAGATTATGATAATAAATTAGCTCAATTAAATAAGCTGATAGGTAAGTTAAAAGGAGGGAATGAAGAGTTCGTACAATCCTTTATAGACAATAGGGAGGTCAGATTAAAATTAATTGATGTTTTATCAAGATTTGAACACCATATGATTTCTCCATATATACAGTTCCTCACAGTTTGTATAAGTAAGGTTTGGGAAAAAACTTCTGAAAATGGAGCATTTAAAATGTATGATAAATATTTAACTATAATTTTAGACATTGTAGTTAATTATGATTACAGAAAAATGTCACCAAGGCTATTTCAGCTAACTGCACAATCGTTAGATAGGGTTCTAAACTATGTAAGTTCAAGTATATCTAGGATGTTATACGGACATAGTTGGTCGGCCACAGAATCATGGCACATCAGAAAGAAAGATGTTCCTCAAGAAATGATACATCAATTGTATCATTATTCTAAGCAACATATTCTTACTAACCTAAATCGACAATTAAAGGAACTTGTTGCAGAAGATGATAGATAACCTCATTTAGATACATCACGGAAAACTTTAACAGAAGTGAGCGAAGTTTTATAAGACAAATATCCTTTTGATTACAAACTAATCTAAAAGGATATTTGTTTAGGTAGAAATTATAATGTCTACTATGTTAAAGAAAGTGATGAAAATTCTCGAAAAATGTAAAATTAATGATATAAAGTTGATGAAATGGATCAGCCTCATTAAATCCAAACAGTACCACTTGTTCGAAAGACTTCTAGTTGAAATCTAATTTTGTCCATGAAAAACTCTGCATTTTTAAAATGAAATACACAAATGCAACTTATAATTCAAGTTTTCTATATATGGATGATGATGGGGGATAGTATGAACGGAAGGAAAGACATATTAAGTGCTTGGATTACGATAGAGCAACTATCAGAAGGTTCTATTAATAAAAAAGATAAAGCGCTAAAGCCTTTACATACGGTGGAGAAGGACTGGAATAAGTTTTTTTTAGACTTTTTAAGTAAACAAAAAGAACAGCAAAAGGTATCAGATAAGATCTTTAAGAAGTCGGGATTAGTATTATATTTTGATATATTCAATTTTCAAGAGATTGTTGACATATTGAGGGAGAAATATAAGATCGCTAAGAACTACGAAGAAGTTAGTAACTCTGACAAATTCACCTTCTCTGTATATTTTGATAACCAGTTAAATTTTATAGCAGAAAAATTGTTCTATACGATGAGCGGTTATATCCGCCGACATGGCGATTTACCGAAAGATATTTTAAAAGTTGAAAACTCATTTAGAGAAGACTTGAACAGGAAATTTGATGAGGATTTTAATACCGCAATTTCTGAACTCTTACAAAATTATAATGTTAATACAGAAAATTTCCGCTATGCATTTGTGAAAAACTTGGATAATGGAGATGTGAATCTACATTCGTTCTTTGTTGGAGATCTGAACAAAGCAAAGACAATCACTAATAAAAATTTGGATAGATATTTTAATGGCTTTTCTGGATACAGAAAAAATTTAGATGGTAAAAAAGAATCAACTCATTTTAATTCACATATTTTCGAGATGATTTTGCAACCTAAATTTTATCCGTCGGGACGTTTCCCAAGTAATCCTGATTTTGCGCTTTCATTCATGCAACAGGTTGCGGTAAATCTTGCTTTACATGATGAAAATGATATTCGTAGTGTCAATGGACCGCCAGGAACAGGGAAAACAACACTGTTAAAAGATATTTTCGCTGATTTAGTAGTGCAACAGGCAGCGGAAATCTCACAGCTGTCTGATAAAAATATTCAAGGTAGTCTAGTTTATTGGCAGAGTGCTAAACTTGGTGTTTTACCGCATTCCATTTCAGATAAGAATATTATTGTAGCAAGTTCAAACAATGGGGCAGTCCAAAACATTGTTAAGGAGCTACCAAAGAAAGAGAAGATTGCTGATGATTTTCAAAAGCAACTAGAGGAAGCGAATTATTTTAAAGATATTTCTAATTCTAAATTAACCGGTGAAGGTTTCGGAAAAAATCGCAAGATAAAAAGTGAGCTTTTAAATGAGGATAATTGGGGTACATTTTCGTTGGAAGGCGGAGCATCATCAAACATTAACAAGTTACTTTTAACTATCGAAGTAATTGAAAAGGATTTAGGAGAAAATTATGAAGCGAATACAGATGTAAGTGTATATCAAGAATTCTCACGTCTCTATGATGAATTAAAAACTGAAAGAGAAAAAATTCAAGAATATAGCGAGAAAATGTATTCTCTTCAAAAATTTAAAACCAAGCATAAGGAGCAAACCATTGCTTTTGAACAAGAAGTAACAGAGAAACGAGCAAATTTGATTTCACAGGAGGAAGAAGCACAGCGTGAACTTGAAAGGCTGGGACAAGAAAGCGTAAATCTCCAAAAAAAGTTATCGGATTGTTCCATTGAAATCAAAAATTTGAATGATTTACAAGCTCAAGCTGAACGAAATTATGATGTAGTTACTTCACAAAAGCCAAGTTTTTTATGGTTCCAGAAAATATTTAATAAATCAAAAGTTGAGCTGTATTTCAAAAATCTCAATAATACGAATGCCTATTTAAATCATCTTTCTCAACAAAAGACTAAATTGTTAAATGAGCGCATGAAATTCGAAAATGCACTAAAGGTAAATGCTGTTAAAATCGAATATACTCGGCAACAAATTCAGGACATAAAAGCTGATTTCGAACAATGGATGACTACTCAACAAAATGATTTTAAGAAATTGGAACAAGAAATTGCGTTATTGGAAAAACTCAAATTTCAAAGTGGAATAGAAGAACTAGATTTCTCACTATCATATGATGAACTTCAAAAGTCTAATCCATGGTTTACCAAGCGCTTTCGTATTTTACAATCAGAATTATTTATTTCAGCCTTAAAGGTTAGAAAGCAATTCCTGTATGTAAACAGAAAGAATTTGAGAGCGGCAAGAATTATTTGGAATAAACAGTCCGAATACATTGGAAAAGAGAATGGATATCAGTTAATTTCAGAATCATGGCAATGGTTGAATTTCGCTATCCCTGTTGTCAGTACTACCTTTGCCAGCTTTGGCAGGATGTTTAAAAACCTTAATGAAAACTCAATAGGTAACCTATTCATAGATGAGGCAGGTCAAGCACTACCGCAGGCAAGTGTTGGCGCAATTTTTAGAAGTAAAAAGGTTATGGTGGTTGGGGACCCATCACAAATAAAACCAGTATTGACGTTAGATTCAAATGTCCTGACATTGATTGGAAGATATTATAAAGTTGATGAAAAATTTGTCTCTGCTGATGCTTCTACTCAAACGATTGTGGATGCCGCAAGTCAGTATGGTTTTCAAAAAAATGAGGATGAATGGATTGGCATACCACTTTGGGTGCACAGACGTTCAAATTATCCGATGTTTACGATTTCAAATGAAATCTCGTATGATGGGTTGATGGTACAAGGTAAATCAGAAGATGAGTCACAAGGAAAATCACAATGGTATGATTCAACCGGAAAAGCAAATGACAAATTTGTTAAAGAACAAGCTGACTTACTGAAAAGTCTGATTGATAAGCGTTTGCAGGAAAATCCAGACTTAGCTGAAGAAATCTATGTTATATCTCCATTTAGAAATGTGGCTTATAAACTTGCACAAGTTTTAGATGAAATTAACTTTACGAAACACGAAAATGGGAAAACAACAAATATTGGAACTGTCCATACTTTTCAAGGAAAAGAAGCAAAAATTGTCTATTTTGTTCTTGGAGCGGACACTAATAGCAGTGGGGCAGCAAGATGGGCTGTTTCTGATCCAAATATGATGAATGTTGCAGCTACACGAGCTAAAGAAGAATTTTATGTTATTGGCGATAAGAAATTGTATGCCTCACTTGGGAGTGAAGTGGCAAATAAAACGATTTCGATTATTGAAGACTATAACAGGTAATCAGCGGTAGTATTCTAGTGAAATGTAACTGGCCTTAAGTCCTTAAAATATCCTTTTTATTGTGATGTAGAAAAGTTCAGAGAAACGTATTGTAGTCATCTGCCAAATTAAAATGTAATGGAAATATCATTTTTAATACTAACCAAGAATAGAATAAACTCTATTGTTGAACCGCTTTAAATCATAAAGGTAAACATACATTTTTAATAATCTTGAATCCGATCATTACTGTATTACTGTTTAAGCTTCATTTTAAGATTAAATAGGATTATTTTCTCGCTGAAACTAAACTTCCGCTCAAACATAGTGTTCAAAACCTAAGCTTCCTTTACCTGCTCTCAAGGTACAATAGAGAATAATAGCCTGGTTTCTGCTTATAGAATTCATTTTTATTTCCTACACATGGTAAAAGAAGCAACCTACTGTTGCTTCTCTTTCACCATCTTTATAAAGAGAAAGAAGACAATGAATACAATAAAATAATTCAATGGATTCTTAACGATGTTTATCTCCAGGGAAATCTGTAAGAGTATCCAGAGAATGAAGATGGCTAGTATTGAAGGAATGATGATTTTGTACATGTCGACCACCTTCCATAGTTAGTAAGAGAAAGGGGCGCGGGCCCCTTTTTCTTCATGGTTAAAAGCAAGATGCGGCAGCTCCTGTCATTGCACCGCCAACAGCGCCGGTAATTGCTCCAACGGCACCCGCTCCTACTGTTCCGATGCCGGGTATTGTGACTGTTCCTACAGCAGCTCCTGCGAGACCCAGTGTGCCGCCTCCAGTTACCGCACCGCCGCCAGTACCTAAAATACATTTCCCGACTGATTGGGTGCTGATTGAACCGCTCGTTTTTCCAGCGTCTTTGTTCATGACTTTGACTAAAACGCCATTTTTAATTTTTTCATATTTCAGTGTAACGGGTTCACCATTTTTGTCAGTAGAGCTTTTCGGAAGAGCCTGCTCCTCGCCCGTTATGTTGTCTTTTAGGGTTGCATTGCCTTTAGCGTCAATATGAACATCTGCATGATTGAACGTCATCTTCAGCTCACTGTCGTTGAGGTTTTCAACTTTGTATGTAGCTTGGGATTCTGCGGCAGCCGCAGAATGGGGTAAAACCGGGAGGGCAAAGGCACCTGCTAGGAATACCAAGGCTGCCAGTTTCACTGCGGTTAGCTTCATTTTGCTTTGCATAATTGATCCTCCTCCTTTGGTTGCCATACTAACAAAGGCATTCTGCTTCTTAAACCCTTACCATATAAAATGATAAAAAATTCACCCAATTTCATCACATTAACCAACAAGGTTTGTATGTTTCCCTTCGAAAGTCATAGGAGAGCAGGGTTCATATCTGATGCGAAGTTATCAAGGAGGGAAGAAACCAGAAGAGCCCAGAGAAGCACCTTTATTGCGACAACAGCTTCTTTCGCTTTTTCCATACAACAGTATAAATCCCTTTCCGTCACGGAAACCTAGTGGAAAAGGTTTCTGAAAGGAGGGGGCGTATGATGAAAGGTGAAAAAATTCAAAACAAAACATCTTTGGTTTGGAAGATGGCGATTGCCTCTGCGGTTTCTTGGGAAGCGGCAAAACTGGCGGGCTCTGATCACCCGTATTTAGCGCCGCTATCTGTTATCTTATGTTTGCAGCCAACGATAGATCAGTCGATTCGCTTTTCTTTTCATCGTATTGCGGGAACTGCGATTGGGATCATGTTAACGTCCTATCTTGTCAGTCACTTGCCAATGAATGGCTGGATGCTGGGGCTGTTCCTGTTAGGCGGGACCTATATTGCAAAGTGGTTACGAATAGATGTAACGGTTCTGCATCAGGTAGCGCTCACCATTTTATTGGTCTTTACGTTTGAACGGAACTCTAAAGATTATGCATTCGACCGAATAATCGATACGGTGATCGGCGTCATCATCGCCATTCTGGTTCACATGTTCCTTTTTCCGCCGGACTACACAAAAAAGGCAGCGGACTCTTTTCAAACATTGGCTCGTCAGCTTTCCGGCACACTTTCAGACCTTTCCAAATGGGTTCAATCAGAGTGGGGACAAGGAAAAGGGAACCTTATGGAATATAAAATGAACAATCTTCTGCAGGAGCTGCATACGGCAAAAGAGATGCTGCAAACAGCCTCTGACAGCTTAAAATTCAACCCCGTCAGAAAACACATCATTTCAAGCTATCAAATAGAGATGCAAAAGTTGAACGCCGGATTTGAGTATCTATCAAATATAGTGAAAACGTTAAAAGAATGGGAAACAGAGGGGGAGTTATCTGCCAGTGACAAAAGGGAGCTGGGGAATGATTTACAAGTGTTAAGTGAATACTTTGCGGGTTTTAAAGGAATACAGCAGGGTGAAACAGGCAACTGGAAACAGAAGGAACAGAGCGTGTTGTTGGAATCTCTCCGTTCCGACATGCTGTCGCACCCGCCGCCCGGTCATAAGGTCTATAAAGACTCTTTTTTTTTAGAAACGAAGAAATTGCTGAAGCGTTTGTAATGTTTTCCGGAAAAAAAGAATACGGATATACAGATGCAGATATGATCAGGTAAAAGCGGGGGACATGAAATGGATGATATACACCGGATTTTGGATGTCATCGCCAATTCTAAAAAAGCTAAGGTACTGGCTACCATCATTAAAACAGAGGGGTCCGCTTATAAGAAAGAAGGGGCTTCGATGCTGATTTTAGGGGATAAAACAAGAGTCGGAATGTTATCCGCCGGTTGTCTGGAAGAAGACCTCGTTGAACGGTCGGAACAGGTCTGGACTGCAGGAGAGCCGTTGATTGTCCGCTTTGATATGAGCTCGGAAGACGATTTATCCTGGGGACAGGGCGTTGGCTGTAATGGTGTTTTGACGGTTTTACTTGAGCCTGTAAAAGGGGAATTGGAACGAAATCTGATAACAGTCAAGACATGCTTAGATGAAAAAAAGTCTGTGACCCGAATGAAACGATTCACTAAAACGTTAGAGCCGAAGGAAGATCTGTATATAGCTGAAGACGGCAGCGTGTTTGGAACCGGGGATGTTATGGAACAAGGCCGTATTCAAAAACTGAGACAGACGGAAAAGGGAATCAAAAGGGATGAACATACCTCTGATTTATTTTTTATCCATCAGATGGTGCCAAAACCTTGTTTATATGTCTTCGGAGCAGGGGAAGATGCGAAGCCGTTAGTTTCGTTGGCAGCTCGTGCGGGTTTTCATGTGACGGTGATTGACTGGCGCCCCGCTTTATGTCATCACGGCCATTTTCCTGAAGCCGGACGTTTGATTACAGGAGCACCGGAAGAAGTCATGGAAGGTCTGAGCATGACAAAAAGGGATTTTGTTGTCATTATGACGCACAGCTTTCAAAAAGATCAGATCATTTTACATACATTTAAAAATAAGAATGTATTTTATAAAGGCGTATTAGGCCCCAGAAGGCGTACGGAGCGGCTTTTAGGCGGGGCTGAGATTCCGGAAGATATACATTCCCCTATCGGACTTCCCATCGGGGCACAAGGCCCTGAGGAGATTGCTGTAAGTATTGTCGGCGAGATGATTCAAAAAATGCGAAAACAAAGGTCTCGCTTATGAAAACAGCAGCCATTTACCTGGCAGCCGGTACAAGCAGACGCATGGGGACGGATAAGCGCAGTTTAGTTCTCAATGGCGTCTCTCTGGGAAGTATGGCACTTAAAAATGCCTTGTTATCTGAATTAGATCATATTTTCGTTATTACGAGAAAGGGAGATTCACTGCATTGGCTTTCGGATGTTTTCTTTTTAGATCCCATATCAAATAAGTGGAGTCAGGCAGAATGTGAGCAAGCGGGTAAAGGCCAAGGCCATTCTATACAATGCGGTGTGAAAAAAGCGGCAGAGTACGAGGCTGACGCCGTTATCATTCTCCTTGCAGATCAGCCGTTTGTCACCGCAGATATCATCAATACGTTAATTGATTCCTATCAAAAGGAGCGCCGTTATTCATTTATCGCCGCTGAAAATCATCATCTTCCTATGCCCCCCATTTTATTCTCCAATCAATGTTTTCCGGTATTGCATCAGTTAAAGGGAGACCAGGGCGCCCGGCATGTCATCCGTGAAAGTATGATCAATACGGGAAAAATGATCAGCTTTCAAGACCCTTTGCTTTTTTATGACGTCGATACAGCTGAAGATTATACGCTGCTGCTGAATAAATTCGGGGAGTGAATGAGTTGGAGTATATCGGGAAGAGTGTCATTCGGAAAGAGGCCCTTGAAAAAGTGACGGGTAAAGCGAAATATACGGATGATTTTCAAGAAACAGGCACATTACACGCAAAAATGCTGATCAGTCCATATGCTCATGCCGATATTGTGTCTATGGACTTTTCAGAAGCTTGGAAGATTCCCGGAGTGAGAGCGATATTGGGAGATGAACCTTTTCCGCTTGCAGGTGAGGAAATTAAAGACAGGTCGCCGATTGCTTATAAAAGGGTCAGATACCATGGTGAGCCGGTTGCTGTTGTTGTTGCGGAAAATCCGATTACAGCTAAAAAGGCAGCGGATGCCATCAAAGTATCCTATAAACCTCTTCCCGTCGTCAATTCCCCCCCGTGAGGCCTTTCAAAAGGATGCGCCGCTCGTCCATGAACATGCGGACCGCTATGAGAAGACAAAAGGTGTATTCCCGGTTCCGAAGACAAATATCGCAAACCTGGATAAGGTTAGAAAAGGAAATATTGAAGACGGGTTTAGGGAAAGTGATGTGACAGCAGAATTCCAGATTTCCTTTAACCCTTCTGATCACGCTGCGATGGAGACAAGATGCTCGATCGCTGAAATTCGCGCGGATGAGGAGATTATCATTACCACATCCTCTCAAGCTCCTTTTGCCATTAAAAAATTAATGCAGTGGTATTTTGGAATCGAACCCGGAAAGGTTATCGTCAAAACGCCTTTAGTAGGAGGAGCGTACGGGGGAAAAGCAGCCGTTCAGTTAGAGGTGATTGCCTATTTGGCATCAAAAGCAGTCGGAGGCCGGCCCGTCAAATTGTTTAATACGAGAGAAGAGGATCTGATCACATCTCCCGTTCATGTAGGATTGGATGCTATTGTCAAATTAGGGGCTACAAAGGATGGAATCTTAAAGGCGGCAGACATTCAGTTTTTATTTGATGGCGGAGCGTATTCTGATAAAGGAGTGGACATCAGCCGGGCTGCGGTGGTTGATTGTACGGGTCCGTACGCTATCGACCATATACGGTGTGATTCATATTGTATGTATACGAATCATCCATATCCAAGTGCATTCAGGGGCTACAGCCATGCTGAAGTGTTATTCGCCTTTGAGCGGACGATGGATGTATTGGCGGAAAAGCTGAACATGGACCCGTTAGAACTCCGCTATAAAAATGCCATTCGCCCCGGTGACACCACACCGACTCAAGTTCTTCTCAATTCAAGCACGGTCGGAAATGTGCCGAAGTGCATTGAAAGATTAAAGGAATTAATGAATTGGGACGAGGGACAGCGAATTGAAATCGATGGCCGGAAGATACGGGCGAAGGGAATCAGCTGCATTTGGAAAACTTCAACATTTGATACAAATGCAACGTCCGGGGTTCTTTTAACCTTTAATCCCGATGGAAGCATTAATTTGATGTCAGGCGTAGTGGAAATTGGAACAGGGACAAAAACAGTGCTAGCCCAAATCCTGGCGGAACGAATGAAAATGGATATAAACAAAATTCATGTAAAAATGCTTATAGATACACAAACAACACCCGAGCATTGGAAAACCGTGGGGAGCAGAGGGACGTTAATGGCCGGAAATGCCGTACTGAATGCAGCGGAGGAAGCCATTCGAAAGCTGAAAGACGTGGCATCATGTGTGTTGCGGGTTCCTGTCGAGGAATTGGAAGTGGCCGACGGAAAGGTTTATTTTATAGATCATCCTTCTGTACATGTTGACATAAAAGACATTGCTTACGGATATACGTTTCCAAATGGAAATACCATTGGCGGCCAAATCATTGCGAGCGGCAATTACACATTAACCCGGATGACGAATTTAGACCGGGAAACGGGAAGAGGAAAGCCGGGACCCGAATGGGCTGTCGGTGCTCAGGGAATTGAAGTTGAGTTGGATAAACGGGATTATACGTACCGAATTACAAAAGCCTATTCTGTTGTGGATATAGGAACTGTATTGAATGAAAAAGCTGCAAGGGGTCAAGTGATGGGGGGGATGAGTATGGGAATCGCATTTGGAGGAAGAGAAACCTTTGTATTTGATCCGTATGGCAGAGTATTAAATCCTCAGCTTAGAACATACCGCCCCCTTCACTATGGAGAGCAGCCTGAATATATCATTGAATTTGTTGAAACCCCGCATGTGATCGCGCCTTATGGAGCGCGCGGCGGCGGGGAACACGGACTGTTGGGGATGCCGGCAGCATTGGGAAATTGCCTTTCCGCCGCTTTAGGTGTCCAATTGAATCAACTTCCTCTCATTCCCGAACAATTATGGAGGACGCAAGAGGGGTGGAAAGATGATACCGTTTGATTTTAATTATTTTAAACCGAAGACCATTCAAGAAACAACCGGCCTGTTTCACTCGCTTGCGGCCGAAAAGAAAACACCAATGTATTATTCCGGCGGCACGGAAATTATCACGTTAGGAAGGCTGAATATCATCTATACGGATGCGGTGATAGATATGAACGCGCTTCCGGGATTTCAAACCATCCGATTTTATGAACATGATCTGGTGATCGGAGCAGGCGTGTCATTAACGAAACTGGAGGAAGAAAATCCATTTCCGCTATTAAGTAAAACGGTAAGTGAAATTGCGGATCGGACGACTCGAAATAAAATCAGCCTGGGCGGAAACATATGCGGGGGCATCTATTACCGTGAGGCCGTGCTGCCGTTGCTGATTTCTGATAGTTTGCTAGGGATTGCAGGGAGAGCGGGGATTCATTATCGCCCCATAAATAAAGTATTTAACAGGGAAATACAGTTGCGAAAAGGAGATTTTTTATTTCATGTCGTTGTCGATCGAGCGTATGTTGACCTGCCATTTGTCAGTATCAAAAGAAGACAGCAGTGGAATGTCGGGTATCCATTGGTGACAGTCTGTGCGCTGAAAAAAGATGATGAGATCAGAATGGCCTTCAGCGGCGTATGTCCATTTCCGTTTCGTTCTGCTGAAATGGAGGCTGTGCTTAACGATAAAAGCTATTCATTAGAAGATAGAGTGCACCGGTCTTTACAGTATGTACCCAAACCCGTTCTTGATGACGCAGAAGGCTCAAGTGAATACCGAATATTTGTCTTGCAAAATACAATTTTAGATGCCTTATGGGAATTAGAAGGAGGTCCAAATGTCTGATCCTATTACGTTGAAAGTAAATGGCGAGGAAAGACAGATTACGGTCAGACCGGCTGATACTTTATTATTTGCTCTTCGTCTTCGTCTCGGATTAACTGGTGCAAAGCCGGGCTGCTTAAATGGGGATTGCGGCGCCTGTACGGTATTAACGGACGGGGTGCCGATGAAATCTTGCTTAATGCTTGCGGCAGAAGGGGAAGGAAAGGACATTACGACAATTGAAGGACTGATCAATACACCGATTCAAAAGGCCTTTATTGAAAAATTCGCGTTTCAATGCGGTTATTGTACACCGGGTTTTCTCATGAATTGTCATGCTTTAGTGAATACTGAGCCGAATGCAAGTGATGACACGATAAAAAATTGGCTGGAGTCCAATATTTGCAGATGCACGGGTTATAGGGAGATTGAAGAAGCGGTTAAATCCGTTTTACATACAGGGAAAGGGACTTCTTAGTTCGCAACCGTAAAAAAAGAGCCCAGAGAATCATCCCTGAACTCCATATTCTTCACTTCATATACCGATACTCCCGCAGTTTCTCCAAAATCGCCACTTCTTTCATCAGTTCTTCACCGACGTTTGTTTCTTTCACTTTCTTCCGCTCCAGCTCTTTGTCGACTAATCGTTTCACTGTTAAGACGTCGGTTCCGGTGTTCAGCACTTCGGCCTTGGAGTTAAAGTGTTTATGGGCGACGAGCTGCATGCCGTAGGAGTTGTATAAGAGCGTGTAGCCGGCGATGCCTGTTGTGGATTGGTAGGATTTGGAGAAGCCGCCGTCGATGACGATCATTTTTCCGTTTGCCTTGATCGGATCTTCGCCTTCGATTTCTTTTACCGGTGTATGGCCGTTGATGATATGGCCGTGATCCGGGTTAAGGCCGAATTCCTTCAGGATGTTTCGGCAGGTTGCTTCGTCTTCACGCAAATAGTAATACGGGTTTTTCTTTTCTTTATGCGTTTCCTTCTCTTTAATGAAATACCGCTCAAAGGTGGTCATGGCGCGTTTTCCGAAGAGGGAGGAGTATTCGCCTGTCCATAAGTACCACGTCATATCTGTCGCCAGATCATCGGTTTCTTCCGGATGGGCAAACGCTTCCCGTAAGAACCGTTCAAATACATCGAGCAGCTCACGGCCCGCATAAGCTTTATCCTCTATCATCATCGTTTCCATGCTGCCGTTTTCATCGACGGGAATACAGCCGTGAATCAGCAGGTTGCCGTTATATTTTAGATAAAGGCTGCCTTTTTTCATCATAAAATTCATATGGCGGCCCAGCTTTTCGGAGTTCTGAACAGAGAACAGCAGCTTGTCCATGACTTCTGCTTCTTCTTCTAACAGCTCGTCAGGCTGTTTAGGATTCACCGTCGCAAAGCAGGTGTTTTCCAGTTGATATGTTTTTCCGTTCAGCGTGATTTCATTGCGGTCATAATCGATCTTTTCCAGTAACAGCCGTTCCTCCATATTAAAGTTCGGCCGTCTCTTAATAATCGGGCTCTCAAGCTTGAATTGGATCATCGCGATCGCCTGATGAATTTTTGTGATTTGTTTAATCTCATCTTCCGGTCTGTTTTCGTCCGCTTTCGGACGGAAAGACGGGTTATCATCGTAATACTTTTCGGCAAGGTTCAATAGCGGTCTCAGATTGATGCCGTAAACGTCCTCAATAATGTCCAGATTGTCATAGCGGGCACAGATGCGGATAATGTTTGCCAGGCATACTTTTGAGCCGGAATAAGCGCCTATCCAGAGAACATCATGATTCCCCCATTGAATATCCACTGAATGATAGTTGATCAGTTCTTCCATGATTTTATCCGGCTGTGGTCCGCGGTCGTAAATATCGCCGACAACATGCAGATGGTCGACCACCAATCGCTGCGTGCTGTAGGCAAGACCGGTGATCAGCTTATCGGCCTGACCGAGCGCAATGATCTGTTCTATGATTTCGGAATAGTATTGTTCTTTGTTGGCGGCTTGTTCTGTTTTGTACAGCAGCTCTTCAGAAATATAAGCAAATTGGGCGGGCAGTGCTTTGCGCAATTTGGAGCGGGTGTACTTGGAAGAACAATAAGAAACGAGCTTAATCATCCGATGAATCGTTTCTTTATACCACTCATTTAATGCCTCTTTCGTATCAAAGTCATGTTTGATCAGCTTTAGTTTGTCCTCAGGGTAATAGACCAAAGCCGCCAGTTCATCAATTTGTCTATCGTAAATGACGCCGCTGAAAATATCGCGGATCTTCTCTTTTACTCTTCCTGAACCGTTCCGCAGCACGTGCTGGAATGCCTGATACTCCCCGTGCAGATCACTGACGAAATGCTCGGTTCCTTTCGGCAGGTTCAGTATCGCTTTCAGATTAATGATTTCCGTGACCACTTTTTCTTCACAATCGTATTTTTGTGCGAGCAGATCTAAATATTTGGTTTCCAATCTCGTCCATCCCCTTTTTATTTACGAGCCATTGTATGGTAAGGTGAATTTAAAGTATGACATAAAGTTTACATCATTAGACCTTATATGATAGTACCGCAAATCGCCTTTTTGAGACAATGAAAACGGAAAATACGGCGCTTCAGGCATCGAAAATTGGACCGGGATAACGCCGTGAGCTCATCCCCCTATTGACAATGAATTCAACTTCCATTAAAATAAAAAGTTAGCTGATAGGTATTTCTATCATAAACTCAATACGTAGCAGGCTATGATTGCTGTGGGTCGCACTACAGCAGGAGCGGCTTCTGGAGAGACCGCGGATTTTCCGCGGCGCCGAAGGGTTCACAATCTCAGGCAAAAGGACAGAAGAGTACCGAATATGTATTTGTCATGCTGTTGATTGTCAGCGGCGCAGATATAATTTGATATTCTTATGACCATGAGATTGGAGGGCATCCAATCTCTTTTTTTATTGGCTTTTTTTGCTCGTCGTTCACTAGAGAGGTAAGGAGGAGTCAGATGTGGAGCAGCGAGAGCTAAAGAGGGACTTATCGAATCGGCACGTGCAGCTGATCGCCATTGGCGGCACGATCGGCACCGGATTGTTTTTAGGGTCTGGTAAGGCGATTCAGCTGGCGGGTCCTTCTATCATCTTTGCGTATTTTATTGTAGGTATTGCGCTTTTTTTCGTCATGCGGGCGCTGGGAGAACTGCTGTTATCTAAAGCGGGCTACCAATCATTAACGGATATTGCCGAGGCGTATTTAGGGCCGCGTGCAGCGTTTGTCACCGGCTGGACCTATTGGTTTTGCTGGATTATGACGGCTATGGCGGATGTGATCGCCGTCGGTGTGTATGTGAAATATTGGTTTGATATTCCGCAGTGGATTCCGGCACTTATCTGTTTGCTCATTTTATTAGGGCTTAATCTGTTAACGGTTAAGATTTTTGGAGAATTGGAGTTTTGGTTCGCCTTAATTAAGGTAGTCACGATTCTCGCGTTAATTGTCATCGGGGTGGTTCTGCTGGTGATTGGGTTCAAAACGCATACCGGAACGGTTTCAGCGGCGAATCTGTGGGATCACGGCGGTTTGTTTCCGAACGGATTTTCAGGCTTTTTGCTTTCGTTCCAGATGGTGATCTTCGCCTATGTCGGTGTGGAATTAGTGGGTGTGTCGGCGGCGGAAACGTCAAATCCGAAAAAAAATATTCCGTCCGCTATCAATAAAATTCCTTTACGGATTTTATTTTTCTACGTCGGGGCATTGCTCATTCTTTTATGTATTAACCCGTGGATGCAGCTGAATGCGGCGGAAAGTCCTTTTGTGAAGACCTTCAGTCTGGTCGGCATCCCGTTAGCCGCGGGAATCATTAATTTTGTCGTATTAACGTCTGCCGCTTCTGCTTGTAACAGCGGGATGTTTTCAACAAGCCGGATTTTGTATAACTTAAGCAAAACGAAACAAGCGCCTGCAAGTTTTGCGAAGCTGAATAAAAATCATGTGCCGAGCCGCGCATTATGGATATCGGTTATTGTGCTGTCAGCTGGCGCTCTTTTAAGCAAATTGATACCGGAAGCGGCTTTTGGCATCGTGACAACCATCAGCGCGATTTGTTTCATTTGGGTGTGGGGCGTGATTCTGGTCTGTCATATCAGATACAGGAAAACCCGTCCGGACTTACACGCAAGCTCGTCTTTCAAGGCGCCGTTTGCACCGTTTATCAATTACGCCGTGCTGGCGCTGTTTGCCGTCATTCTGGTGATTATGCTGTTTGCGGATGCGACGCGCCCGGCTTTGCTGCTGACGCCGCTGTGGTTTATTGGACTGTTTCTTATCTATCGGGCGAGAGGGAGAAAGACAGATTGAATTGCTTCAGACGGTGTACTGCCATGCAGTATGCCGTTTTTTGTTTTGATTGGAAAGCGGGAATATTTGTTAGAATTCAGGCTATAATGATTGTATAATTTAAAAAAGTGTATAATTTTAAATCAAGCGAGGTGATAATATGAAGTATGAGAAGTTATCTAAGCTTTTTTATAAAATGGATGCTGATTCATATGAGAAAGAATGTAAAAAGAGAACAAGCAGCTATGGCAGTTATTCAACATCACTAAACATACGGGGGTTCCGAAAAGGCCGACCCACGGACGATTCATTTGAGCTATTTTATGTGAATACACATAAACTCATGAAGCTGAATAATGAAGTGTTGTTAAACAGTTCCAAAATTTCATCCCTTATCAGTCAGCTCCCCGAATTTGCCGTCAAACCGTATTTTGATAAATTAATTATTAATGAAGCCCAGAGTAATAATGAAATTGAAGGAATCCGCAGTACAAAAAAAGAATTGAAAGAGGCTCTTAAAGCGTTAGAACAATCCGAGCCCTCACATAAGCGGTTTGTTGGATTGATGAAAACATATCAATTTATAGACCGAATTCCGTCGTTTACAAGCATTCATGACTTTAGGGAATTATATGACGAGCTGGTCGCAGATGAAATCGGAGCAGAAGATGCGCCGGATGGTGAGCTATTCAGAAAAGGCTATGTTGAAGTGAACGATGGGAACATGACCACCCATATCGGCGTTAATTCTGAACAGAAGATAACAGAAGCGCTTGAGGCTTTAATTGCTTATCTTCATGATGAAACACATCCCCAGCTGTATCGTTACATGACAGCTCATTACTACTACGAATACATTCATCCTTTTTATGACGGCAATGGAAGAACAGGACGCCTTATCGTTGGGAGTTATTTGTCCCGATACTTAGAAAAATATTCAGCCATCACTTTTTCTTACGCAGTTAATAAGAACAAAGATAAGTATTACAAGGCATTAGAGGAAATTCCCGCACCTTTAAACCGGGGAGAGCTGACTTTTTATTTAATGGATATGCTGGAATTGCTTCTGTCAGGACAAAAAGGGATTATTGAGGATCTTGAATTTAATTTAATGAAACTGAAACGAATTAGGAACTATATTGATAGCGATCAATGGGCTGATTATAAGGATGAACGTGATATTTTTAATATCATTATCACGATTAATGTATTTGTAAATGATCAGGTTACGCTGTCGGTGCAAGATTTAATGGAGCTCTCAAATAAATCGAGACATAAAATTAACAGAGTAATGGATTATTTAGAACAGCAAGGATTTGTTGAGCTGGTAAGCAGAAGGCCAAAATCTTATAAAATCAGCGAGGATTGTTTAGAGGAAATACTGCCTTCTTAATTAGTATATTTAAAAAGCCGCCATTCATATGGCGGCTTTTTTACATTAATTCCGGATCAAATAATCAAATGCGCCTAAAGCGGCAGTTGCACCTGATCCCATGGAGATAATGATTTGGTTGTACGGGCCGTCTGTGCAGTCCCCTGCGGCAAATAGGCCGGGAACGCTTGTCGCGCCGCTCTTATCGACGATGATTTCGCCGATGCGGTTGCGTTCGACAGTTTCGTCTAACCATTCTGTATTAGGCACGAGACCGATTTGGACGAATACACCTTGAAGTTCAACGTGTTTTTCTTCGCCTGTTTCACGGTCAACGAACGTAATGCCGTTTACGTTTTGGTCGCCTGTGATTTCTTTCGTTTGTGCATTTTTGTGCACAGTGACGTTTGGCAGGCTGTAGAGACGTTTTTGCAGGACTTCGTCTGCTTTCAGTTCAGGCGCGAATTCCAGCACAGTCACGTGATTGACGATACCTGCAAGGTCAATCGCCGCTTCGATTCCGGAGTTTCCGCCGCCGATAACCGCTACGTCTTTGCCTTCAAACAATGGTCCGTCACAGTGCGGGCAGTAAGCGACACCTTTGTTTTTGAACTCTTGCTCACCAGGTACGTTGACATTGCGCCAGCGGGCACCTGTTGAAAGGATCACTGTTTTACTTTTCAGTACAGCGCCGTTTTCAAGTTCAAGTTCGAAGAGGTCTTTTTTCTCAAGGCGTTTCGCACGCTGAAGGTTCATGACGTCAATATCATAATCTTTCACGTGCTCTTCAAGGCTTGCAGCGAGCTTCGGTCCTTCAGTCGCTTTGACGCTGATGAAGTTTTCGATGCTCATGGTGTCGAGTACCTGGCCGCCGAAGCGTTCAGCGACGACACCGGTGCGGATGCCTTTACGCGCCGTGTAGATCGCCGCGCTTGCGCCGGCAGGTCCGCCGCCGACAACAAGAACGTCAAACGGCTCTTTGTCGGCAAACTCAGACGCATCTGCGCCGCTGCCCATTTTTGCGAGAATCTCTTCGATGGTCATACGGCCGCTTCCGAAAGATTCACCGTTTAAGAAAACAGTCGGAACAGCCATAATGTTTTTGCTTTCTACTTCTTCTTTGAATGCCGCGCCGTCAATCATTGTATGTGTGATATTCGGGTTGAGCACGCTCATCATGTTTAATGCTTGGACGACATCAGGGCAGTTGTGGCACGTCAGGCTGATATAAGACTCAAAGCGGTATTCTCCGCTGATGTTCTTAATCTGGTCAATGACCTTTTGATCAGCCTTAGGCGCTCTGCCGCTGACTTGAAGCAATGCCAGCACTAATGATGTAAATTCGTGGCCGAGAGGAACACCGGCGAATGTAACGCCTGTGTCTTCTCCGGTACGATTAACGCTGAAGCTCGGTGTTCTGTTTAATTCAGTTTTTTCAACTGAAATTTTAGATGACATGGAAGCCAGCTCGTCAACGAGAGCCAGCATGTCCTTAGAAGTGTCATCGTCACCGGCGCTTACTTTGAGAACAATGTCGTTCTCAATTAGCTGCATGTATTGATTTAATTGTGCTTTGATATTTGCATCAAGTACCAATGGAATGCACTCCTTAGATTTTACCTACCAAATCAAGGCTAGGTGTAAGTGTTTCGCCGCCTTCTTCCCATTTAGCCGGGCAGACTTCACCTGGGTTTTGACGAACGTATTGAGCTGCTTTTACTTTGTTTACAAGGTTGCTTGCGTCACGGCCGATACCGCCTGCATTGATTTCAACTGTTTGGATGACGCCATCAGGATCGATGATGAATGTTCCGCGGTCAGCAAGACCAGTTTCTTCGTCAAGAACGTCGAAGTTGCGGGAGATCGTTTGAGATGGGTCACCGATCATTGCGTAAGTGATTTTGCCGATTTTTTCAGAGCTGTCATGCCAGCCTTTGTGTACGAAGTGAGTATCTGTAGAAACAGAGTATACTTCAACACCTAATTCTTTCAGTGCAGCGTATTGTCCTTGAAGATCTTCAAGTTCAGTCGGGCAAACGAAAGAGAAATCCGCTGGGTAGAAGCAGAAAACGCTCCATTGACCTTTCAAATCTTCGTTAGTTACATCGATGAATTCACCGTTTTTGAAAGCTTTTGCTTCGAATGGCAGTACTTCTTTTCCGATTAAAGACATAATATCTTCCTCCTGAAATGTGATTTGAAATATATTAAAAAGACAAAGCATTCACTTTATCTTTCAATAATAATTCTAATTATATATAGATTATTAAATAACATTTATTTTTTGTCAAGCTATATGGGGTATTATTTTCTGCTTTTTTTGCTTTAGACGTTCAAAAACACCTGGTATAAGCGGTTTGGCGCTGTTTGTCCTGTTTAGCGCCGGGCGAAAGGGGGATTCTCAATTGGTGCATTGAAACAGTAGGAATCAACCCTTCTATATGGCAGTATAAACCAAAGGGGGTATGATCATGCAAATAAATAACATTACTTTGTACAGTTGTGCGTTGGAGGAGACGAAACACTTCTATGAACGGGTGTTAGGTTTTCCTTTAATTGATGAGTCCGGTGATTCGTTTACAATCAAGGCGGGAGAAAGTGAGTTGGAATTCAGGCGCGCCGATTCTCACTCTCATCCGACGTATCATTTCGCGTTTAACATTCCGAATAATCGTTTTGATGAGGCGAAGGCGTGGATAAAGGATAAAGTCGTTTTTCAAACGGAAGATGGGGAGGATGAGGTGTATTTCTCTCATATTCAGGCGCGTTCCTTTTATTTCAAAGATCCGTCCAACAATCTGGCGGAATTCATCGCGAGAGAAACATCGCCGCCAAGCGCGGAACGTTTTTCGATTGAGTCCGTTCTGAATATCGGTGAGGTGAATCTGACGGCTGCCGGGGTCGTATCAACCGGGAGGGAGCTGCAGCGTTTCGGCATTCCGGTGAGAAAGCATGCGCCCCTTAGGGAAGACGGGTTTCATTTTATGGGTGATTACAATGATGGGGCGTTTTTGCTTTTAGGGGCGAGCGGCCGCCGCTGGATTTTTTCTGATCAGCATGCGGAGTTCCATCCGCTGTCTGTCATTGTGAACGGGACGGTCCGCATTGAGGCTGACGGAAAGGGCGGCATTGACATCAGGCGGGCACAGCCGTCATAAAAAAGCCCGGGCTCAAAAGGCCCGGACTTGAGGTCATTATTTATAGACAACACGGGTGCTGCACATGATGTCGTGCAGCGTTTTTTTCTCTCCGAAGGCGCCCATGATGAATCCGATATAAAGAATGAGCTTAGATATGATATATGCGAAAGCGCGTCCGAAGGCCTGGCCGATGGATATCCGTCCGCCATCCTCATTGACGACCTTAAGGCCGAGCAATGCTTTTCCCAGAGTCCCCTGCATCTTTGAGGCCGTGAGCAGGCTGAAATATAAGATACTGATCACAAAAGAGCTCACAAGAATCGGGATGACGCCGAACACCAGAAAAGAGATGTTAAACTGATTTTCGGTCATGAAGGGGTCAGCCGCCGCAACGCCTGCCGCAAATAAAAAAGAGACCATAAATTGAATGATAAAAATCGGAATTCCTATGATGATTTGATCAATGACGTAAGCCAGAAACCGAATCCAAAATCCTGCCGGTCTTTCCATGTATCTTTTTCTCTCCCTTGCTTTAATCTGGAATATTATACGTAATCATTCCGGATTTTGCAATGGAGCTTAAGCTTCTGCGAGCAGCCTCTTTCTCCATGCCAAGCGTCCCATGATCAGTCCGAAAGCCAGAAGGGCAAACATGATGCCGCACCACATCAGCTGATGGACTCCCAAATGTGAAATAAACCAGCCGCCCGCCGCCGTTCCGATGGTGATGCCGAGGTTGGAAAAGGAGACAAACAGGCTGTTGCCGAATTCGGGGGCCTCCTTTGCTTCCGCAGTAAGCCATGTCTGGCTGACAATGAGCCCGCCGGAATGAACGGCGCCCCATACGAAGACGAGGACGGCCATCGGCGCGAAAGACGTCCCAAACCCGTATATGAGCAAGTAGGCGGCTGTATAAAGAAGCGGAAACAGGATGACGGTCTTTTTCATATTTTTATATAACAAAGCACCGAAGACGAAATTCCCGGCTATCATAATCACTCCGAAGCCCATCAGCATGAAGCTGACCCATGTACCATTCATATGGGACACCCGTCCGAGGTACTCCGCAAAATAGCTGTAGACAGAAAACATGGCCGCAAAGAGACAGGTGACGGCAGCGATATTGAGCCACAAAGCCGGTTTGCGAAGGATGCCGAGCTGGCTTCTGAAAGACATTTTTTCTGTGACCGGCATGGATGGCAAAAAGAGAAGAATGCCCGTGAACGCGATGAGACTGATGATAGCGCCGAATAAGAAGGCGGCTTCAAGGGAGAGACGATCCGCCAGATAAGACGTGAAAGGCACGCCGAACGCAAAGCCGGCGGTGATGCCTGAAAAGACTTTCGTTACTGCTTTTCCGGATTGGCCGGCGGGGACAAGCCGGGCCGCGGCCGCAAGCGCTACAGAAAAGAACACCGGGTGGCATAAAGCCGGAATGATCCGAAACGCCAGCATGACACTGAAATGCGCCGTATACGCGTAGACCGCATTTGAAACGGCAAACATCAGCACCGCCAAAAGCAGAATGTATTTCCGGTTTATGCCTGAAGCAAGCAAGGTCAAAAACGGTCCCGACACAGCAACGATGAACGCGAAAATACTGACAAGCCACCCCGCTTTTGAAGCAGAAATATGAAATCTGTCCGCCACTTGCGGAAGAACGCCGATAATGCCCATTTCGGTCGTGATAATTCCGAAAACCCCTAATGCCAAAAACAGAATGAAGATGGAACTGCTTTTTTTCATTGTTATGTATGCCTCCTTTTATAACTACATATATAGATAAATAGATATGTTATAACAAAAAAAGCCCTCCTTTCATGGTTATAGCTGGTGCTGAACATAGTCAGCAAAGGCTTTAATTTGTTTTTCATTCCTTCTGTAATAGGTCCATTTTCCGATTCGTTCGGATTCCAGCAGGCCGGCTTTTTGCATGGTCAGCAGGTAGCTGGAGATGACGGACTGCGCAAGCCCCGACTTTGCCTGAATATCACCGACGCAAATTCCGGTGCGGAAACTGAGTCCCTGATCAAGATAAGGTCTTTCATCAAAATGGTCCTCCGGGTGTTTAAGCCACGTCATAATATCACTTCGTGTTTTGTTAGATAACGCTTTATGAATCAATATCGGTTCCATAACGTTTATTATATCTATTTTTCTGGATTTGTAAATTCGTTTTTGGGAAAACATTCTCAAATTAAGTAAATATCGTGCTAAAATATAACATATTATCAGATTACCGGTAAAAAAGCCGGGTTATTGTCAGGAGGATATTCACATGAATCAAAAGAAAAAAGGTGCGGTTGCGGTGACCTTGCTTTCCGCTCTGCTGTTTTGTTTATTGCCGGTCCTCGTCTCGCTTTCTCCGCTTGCGGAAACGGGGCCGAACGCGAATCGTTTTAATTCCGCGGGCATGTGGGCCGCCGTCGGCCAGATCCTTGTGATATATGCGGTCCCGCTCATTTTGTATATTCTCGGTATTCGTGTCATGAAAATCATCATGGCCGTTTTTTGCGGAATCGGGCTTATCATTTGCGCGGCTGTCTTGTTGGTGACGTTATTGACCGCAATTTCCTTAGGGCAGGAGCTGTCTCTTTATTACGGCCTTTTCGTTTGGTCAGGCGCGGCTTTTATCGTCAATGTGGTGTGGTATATTGCCGCGTTTCGATCATCCCCGAAGCATCAGCAGGCTATGTGACATTTGTTCTATAAATCTACCGAAAATACAAATATTTCATAGGTTAATTATGGTATGATCAAAGTGGTATAGCAGCTTTTAATAGAAACGGGAGGAACTGACATTGAAAAAAAAGACAGCTTCATTGCGAGTGAAAACATTGGCGGCCGGCGCTGCGGTTGCTGCGGCTTTATCTGTGGGAGCGGTTACTGATCTGCCGGGGGCAAAATGGCTGCATCCGGCGGCTGCTCAAGCCGCGGAAACGGTATTTAAACAAAATCATGCGGCATCCGGTTTCTTGGCGGGACGGTATGACGCGCAGGCGATGTCTCCGACGATGTTCAACTGGTCAAGAGAAAGCCGGTTTACAAGCACTGCCGATGGCGCATTAAAATGGGAAAAGAATGTTCCGGCCAATCCTCAAAACGGTGCGGGAGCCGCGGTTGATGGGGACGGCACCGTATTTATTCAATCAAAAGACGGGAAGCTCACGGCGTATCATCCGAACGGTACTGTGAAATGGGTGACGGAAAACCTTGGGACGACCTATACGCTGACTCCGGTGCTCGGAACAAACGGTGTCATTTATCTTCCTTCTCACGATAAAAAACTATATTTCATCGACAAAGAAACCGGAAACATTTTAACATCGGTTCCGCTGAGCGGAGCGCCGAGTTCCGATGCGGCTATCGGCTCTGACGGCACGCTGTATGTGTCGACGCTGGATAACTATATCTATGCGATTAAACCGACGTCGGCTTCGACATGGACGCAAAAGTGGAAGTTTAAAACAAACGGCGTGGTCGGCTCCGCTCCCGTGTTAGCATCAAACGGCACTCTGTATACGGCAACGTACAATAATATCTTTTACGCGATCAATTCCGGAACGGGCCAAGTGAAATGGTCAAAAACGACGTCCAACGGGTTTAAAGGTTATCCGGTTATTGATAGAGACGGCACCGTTTACGCCGGAAACCAGGACGGCAACTTATACGCCTATACATCAACGGGTGCTGTAAAGTGGACGTTCCCGTTAAACGGTTTCTCCAGCTCTTCATTAGCGATCGACCATAACGGCAATGTGTATATCGGTTCCGGAAGCGGCGAGCTGTTTTCCATCAGCAAAACCGGCAATATGAACTGGTCTTTCTATACGGACGGGCCTGTGAGAACGGCGCCGCTGATTGATGCGGACGGCAATGTGTACTTCGGTTCTGACGATAAAAATGTCTATGCGGTTGACGCTGACGGCAATGAAAAATGGCGCTATCAAACAGACAGCAATGTCATTTCCTCCCCGGTTCTGGCTGAAGACGGCACGCTCTATGTCGGCACTTATACGAAACTGCTCGCATTCGGAGCAAAAAAATAATAAAAAAGAATCCGCGTCGTCTGCGCGGATTCTTTTTTTATTTAGAGGCTTGAATAAATACGCCTTTTTCATGAGAGAATTCTTTAAAGCCGTACACACCGTGATATGAACCGATCCCGCTCGTATTGACACCGCCGAACGGAAGGTTGACGTCAGTGAAATGAACGACGACATCATTGACAGAAGCATTGCCGGACGTCGTATGCTGCAGCACATAATCGATCAGCTCCTGATTATGGCTGAATACATACAAGGCAAGCGGCTTGTCCCGTTCAGTGATGTAATCAACGGCTTCACTGATATCTTCGTAATTCATAATCGGCAGAATCGGTGCGAAGATTTCTTCCTGCATGATCTTCATATCAGGCGTGACGTTTGTCAGCACGGTCGGAGAAATCGTGCGGTCATGCGCATCGAATACGCCGCCGAACGCCGTTTTCGCCCCTTTTTCAATGGCATCATCATACAGGGCTTTGACACGGTTAAAGTTGCGGTCGTTGACAATCTGCGTGAATTTATTGCGGTCAACCGTATGATCATCCTCCATAAAACCTGCATTGACAATGGTTTGCAAGAGATCTGTAAAGATGCTCTGCACTTCTTTCTTCATAAGGAGATAGTCAGGTGCGATACATGTTTGCCCCGCATTGACAAATTTGCCGACGGCGATTTTTTTCGCCGCGTCCATCAAATCATAGCCGCTGTCGATGATCGTCGGGCTTTTTCCGCCAAGCTCAAGCGTGACGGACGACAAGTGCTTCGCCGCTGCCGTCATGACGATTTTACCGACATTCGTGCTTCCGGTGAAGAAAATGTGGTCAAACGGATGGTCGAGCAGTTCTGTGGCGACATCGACCTCACCTTCAAAAATGGCGACTTCTTCTTCGTGAAATGCCTCGCGAATAACTGTCGCGGCGATATGGCTCGTCTCCATCGTAAAATCAGACAGCTTCACAATCGCGCTGTTGCCGGCCGCAATGGCAGCCGCAAGCGGAGCCATCGTCAGCATAAACGGATAATTCCATGGGCCGAGAATTAAGGTGACGCCTTTTGGCTCATACATTAATACGCCGTCAGCGTCGGGGCTGACGGATGAGCCGACGCGTTTCGGCGCCATCCAGGTGTCGAGATTGTTCATATTATCTTTAATCGCCTTGATCGTTCCCTGCGTTTCCGCTCTTTTCACCTCATGATAAGGCTTGCGGACGTCCCGTCTGATCGCCTCGATGATTTCTTCTTCATGTGCGGTGACGGCATCTAAAAAGCGCTGAAGCTTTTCTCTGCGCTGCCCGGCTGTTGAAGCACGCAGCGTTTTTTGATTTTTTTTCTGAAGCTCAAAGACGCGTTTGATGTCTGCTTTTATATGCTGATCCATCGGTCTTCCTCCTCTGGTTGCTTTTTTGTTTCTTCAGGGCCTATTATAATGTGATGTGTTTTTGCGGCAAAGACAGCGTAAACACATCTATACGTTACCGTACAAATTGCGGTGATCTGTCTAATGAAAGGAGTGTCTCTTATGCCGGATTCTGTGACAACTGACATCAAACAAGCGCTTTTGGCCATGCTTGGAGAGCGGGATATCCGCCGTGTGACCATGAAGGACATCGCCGAACGGTCGCACGTGAGCCGGGGGACACTGTACCTTTATTACGAGGATAAATATGCGATTTTAGAGGATATAGAAGAAGAAATGAAAGACGGACTGAGCGAAGCGCTTTATGATTCACTGAAGAATAAAGATGTTCTTCATTTACATGGCGGATGGCAAAAAGTGCATCCGACCCTGTCTTTTGTTGACCGGCATCGGGAGTTTTTTCAAACGATGATGGACCGTCATAAAATGCCGTATTTTCACTTTCATGCTTTTTTAAAAGATGTGTTCCGGCATGATGTGCTGCTGTCACCGGTCAATGCGGATTTCTCACCGACTGAACAGGATATGTACATTCATTACCGCGCGTTATACACATATGCCATTGTGTTGTACTGGCTGAATGAGGAGCCCGGGGCATCCCCGGAAGCGATCAGCGGACAGGTGTGGGATTTGATTTCTCAAAAACGGTTTTACTGGCTGTTCGGCCGCCGGGTACCGGAACAAGAAGAAAAAAAGCCCGCCGACCGCCGGGTGACCCGAACGAGGCAGGCCTTGCAAGAAGCCATGATCGGCTTAATGGCGGAAAAAAAAGAGTACGCGGCGATTACGATTTCCGATATTGCCCGTCAAAGCAACCTCCGCCGTGCCACTTTTTATGACCATTACGCCAACAAAGAAGCATTGCTGAAAACGATCATCCATCAATCATGCCGGGATCTGATCGGATTATTGACCGTAAAAGGAGAGCCTGCCGACTGTTCCATGGAAGAAGCGGAAGCCGCGCTCGTCCGTCTCTTTTCCGCACTGTCGGACGGCATGCCGCTCGTCCATTTTCTGAGAGAGGGTTCCGGAGTGCCTGACGTCATCCCGGAAATGTTCAGAGCGCTGCAATCGTTTTATCTTCATCAGCCCCTGCACATTCAGGCGGGGAAAAAGCTCTATGCATATTATGTCGCGTCCATGCTCGTCGGTCTGATTCAATATCGTCTTCATGAAGGAAAAGACCACGCGCCGGACATGCTGGCCCGGGAGTTTCTGCAGTTTTTGGATGTGAAGAAGTATCGGGTGATTTTGCTGTGAGGATGATGAAAAAGAACTCAGCCGAAAACAGGCGGGTTCTTTTTTGCTGTTTTCTTTGAGAAGTGCCGATATGAAGTGTCCGGCTTTATCCCTTATAAAAAAGAAACCTTATGACGCCTGATCAGCATTCTGCCGCCAAACATGACAAATGTCATATTCGGGGCATGATGGCTGCTACTACAAAAGCGTCTGGCGCCCCGTTATACTTGGGATCATAATGAAAAAGAAGGGACATGACATTTATGATCAATCATGCCGCAACTCAAAAACAAGCGTCTTTAAAAAAGCAGGTTGCCGCATTTTCCGGCGCCGATACAAAGCATAGTGTCATTCAGCTTTTCAACACGTTTGTGCCGTTCTTTGCCCTTTGGTTTCTTGCTTACCTCAGCCTTGATGTCTCCTATCTTCTGACCCTCGCCTTTACTGTTATAGCAGCGGGATTTTTGACAAGAATCTTTATTATTTTCCACGACTGCTGCCATCAATCCTTTTTCAAACAAAAGAAGCTGAACCGGCTGTTCGGGTTTATTTCAGGTGTGCTGACACTGTTTCCGTTCCTTCAATGGCAACGCAGCCACTCCATTCATCATGCGACAAGCAGCAACTTAGATAAACGGGGCACCGGCGATATTTGGATGATGACTGTCAAGGAATACAACGAAGCCTCAGCTTGGACAAAAATACGCTACAGAATTTATCGCAATCCGTTTATTATGTTTATTCTCGGACCGATTTACGTATTTCTGATTCAAAACCGTTTTAATGTAAAAGGCGCCCGCCGCAAGGAGCGCTGGAACACCTATTTCACGAACGCGGCGATTGTCTTATTGGCTGCTGCGACGTGCCTGCTTGTCGGCTGGGAAAACTTTTTGCTTGTTCAGGGTCCGATTTTCCTTATTTCGGGGTCAATCGGCGTCTGGCTCTTTTATGTTCAGCACACGTTTGAGGATTCTTATTTTGAAGCAGATGAGCATTGGGATTATGTGCAGGCCGCGGTAGAAGGAAGCTCCTTTTACAAGCTTCCGAAGCTTTTGCAATGGCTGACGGGCAATATCGGCTACCATCATGTCCACCACTTAAGCCCGAAAGTGCCGAACTACAAGCTGGAAGCCGCTCATGAGGGGCACGAGCCTTTAAAAAACGTACCGACCATTACGCTTAAAACAAGTCTTGAATCCATGAAATTCCGTTTGTGGGATGAGGACGAAAAGCAATTTGTCACCTTTCGGGAGGCGCGGAAAAAACCGGCGCCCCATCCGGTGCCGAAAGAACCTTTAAAGAAAAATGCCTGATATGGCGCGCGGCTCTTTCTCTTATCAGAAAGAGCCTTCTCTTCATGCGTGAGGATGCAATGAAGGCGGTGTTTTGATAAAGTGATGGTAGACACAAGCAGCAGAAGGTGGAACAAAGATGAAGAAGTATTTTAAATTTCAAAAACTGAACGGGATTTCTCCTTATATATGGATGATTTTTTTCATCTTGCCTTTTTATTTTATTTTTAAAAGCTCTTCTACCTTTGTCATCGTGGCCGGCATCATTTTCACACTTGTTTTCTTTGGCGCATACCGCTTCGCATTTGTTGCAAAAGGCTGGCCGCTTTACTTATGGGCGCTTCTTCTGATCGGCATTTCGACCGGCTCAGCCATGCTGTTCAGCTATATTTATTTCGCCTTCTTTATCGCCTACTTCATCGGCCATATCCGAGACAAAGTTCCATTTTACATCTTATATTACATTCATATCATCAGTGCGGCGGTTGCCGTCAACTTCAGCCTTGTTCTGAAAAAAGAGTGGTTTTTGACACAGATTCCGTTTATCGTCATTACACTGATCAGTGCCATCCTGCTCCCGCTCAGCATTCGAAGCAGAAAGGCACGGGAGCGCCTTGAAGAGAAATTAGAATATGCAAATGAGCGAATCGCCGATCTTGTGAAGCTGGAAGAAAGGCAGCGCATCGCCCGGGATCTTCACGATACACTTGGACAAAAGCTCTCCTTAATCGGACTGAAAAGCGACCTCGCCCGAAAGCTGATTTACAAGGACCCTGAACAGGCCCGCACTGAGCTGAAAAGCGTGCAGCAGACGGCCCGCACCTCCTTAAATGAGGTCAGAAAAATCGTCTCATCGATGAAAGGCATCCGATTGAAGGATGAGCTCGGCAATGTTCGGCAAATTCTTGAAGCGGCAGGAATTGAATTTGTGTATGAAGAAAAAGAAGCGCCAAAACATATCTCTCTGCTGAACGAAAACATCGTCAGCATGTGCATAAAAGAAGCCGTCACCAATGTCGTGAAGCACAGCGGCGCCAAAGTATGCCATATCACCATTCAGCAGCTTTGGAAAGAGGTTGTCATTACGGTGGAAGATGACGGCAGCTTTCAATGCAAAGAAGACCGCTTTTTTTCAAAGGGGCACGGCCTGCTTGGAATGAGGGAACGTCTTGAATTCGCAAACGGCAGTTTAGCCGTCGATACAGCCGCCGGAACAAAGCTGACCATGAGAATCCCGAATGATTCAAAATCAAAAGAAAAGGATGGTAGCAGATGATCAACATCTTCATTGCCGAGGATCAGCAAATGCTGCTCGGCGCACTCGGTTCACTGTTGAATTTAGAAGAGGATATGACGGTTGTCGGCCAAGGCACAAGCGGCCAGGATGCCATCGATTTCGTGGGAAAACATGCGCCCGACATTTGTCTGATGGATATCGAAATGCCCGGGAAATCAGGCCTTGAAGCGGCAGAAGAACTCAAGGACAGCGGTGTGAAAATCATCATTTTGACGACCTTTGCCCGCTCCGGCTATTTTCAGCGGGCGCTAAAAGCAGGCGTCAGCGGGTACATGCTCAAGGACAGCCCGAGCGATGAGCTCGTCAGCGCCATCCGCAGCGTCATGAAAGGAAGACGCGTCTACGCACCTGAATTAATGGAGGACATCTATAGTGAAGAGAACCCGCTGACCGAACGGGAAAAAGAGGTGCTCGAGCTTGTGGCAGACGGAAAAAACACGAAAGAAATCGCAAACGCCCTCAGCATTAAAAGCGGCACAGTCCGCAATTACGTTTCGATGATCCTTGATAAATTAGAAGTGAAAAATCGAATTGAAGCCATTACCCGATCAAAGGAAAAGGGCTGGTTTAAGTAACCCGCCCTCAGCTTGTTCAGCCAGTGTTTTTGCACTGGCTTGTTTCTTTTTCACCGTCACTCCGTCTCTTCCTTCCACTTCTTATCAATCAGCATTTTCCCCGGCCAAGTGTATGCCATGATGCCGCCGTCTGCGGTGATGTCTTCTCCCGTGACGTAAGAGCTGTCGTCTGAAGCGAGGAAGAGCGCGACGGCTGCCATTTCTTCCGGTTTTCCGAGCCGGCCGAGCGGCGTGATCCATTTGTTGGCTTCACGGAACGCTTCGCCCATTTCGTCTTCTGTCGTGCCTGCCAATTTATCAATGAGCGGCGTTTCAATCGTCCCCGGCGATAAGGAATTGACGCGGATTCCGCTTCTGGCGTAATCAATGGCCATCGCTCTCGTCAGGTTCGTGATTCCGCCTTTTGCGGCGTTATAGCCGGAGCGGTCAAGGTCTGCGGCCCGGCCGGACATGGAGGAGGTGTTGATGATGGAGCCTCCTTTTTCGAGCATGAGCGGAATCAGGTATTTGCTGCACAGAAATGTGCCGCGCAGATCGACGGCGATGATCCGGTCAAACAGGTCGACCGGGTATTCATGGACTTTTCCGCCCTCTTGGTCAACACCGGCATTGTTAAACAGAATATCAATTGCTCCGTACTTTTGCTGAATGCTGTCCGCAAAAGACTTTACGTTTTCTTCGTCTGATACATCAAGGTGAAAGGCTTCTGCTTCTCCGCCGTTTTTTCTGATGGCGCTGACGGTTTCGTTCAGTTCGCTTTCATTGATGTCACCGCAGATCACGCGGGCGCCTTCATCGGCGAAAACCCGTGCCGTCGCTTGTCCGATGCCTGTCGCGGCCCCTGTGATGATTGCGGTTTTGTCTGTTAATCTTCCCATATTGCGATTCCTCCTTTTTTATATCTGTTCCCGCTGAATAGGGGGATAAACATATGGAGGTCTATTTCTAAATACCTATTAAATATGTTAATATTATGTATATATATCATTGGGAGGTTTACATATTTTGAAGATACAGCATAAGAAGGAGATAGCGTTTTATTGTTATGCCATTGTTCCTATGGGATTTGTGATTTACACCGTTATCTCTATTCTATTTCAGGACATCACATTTCCTCTCACTGTAAGAAATGTTCTGCATGAGTCTTTGCGAAACTTGGGATCTCTTATCTTATTTAGTTTGTTTTTCTACCCGTCATACATATGGATGAAGAAGGAATTCGGCCGCCGGAAAGAAGCAGAGAAGAGAGGATGATCAACATTCTCTCTTTTTTATTAATAAAATGGGTGAAATGAATCCATTAACATGTTAAATTTACAATATATGCATCTGCTAATGCTAGTTGACAATTGTCACTGTATATGATAAATAGATGCTGAAAAGATTTTACATAACATCAAAGCATAATTAAAGGAGAGATCTGAAGTGCGGAAAAAAAAGTTTAAAGCAGAATCCAAGCGATTGCTGGACATGATGATTAACTCCATTTACACGCAGAAGGAAATTTTTCTCCGCGAGTTAATTTCCAACGCGAGCGATGCGATTGACAAAATCTATTACAAGGCGTTAACCGATGATTCATTAACGTTTGATCAAGACAATTACTACATAAAAGTGACGGCGGACAAAGAAGCGAGAACGCTCACCGTCACAGACACCGGTATCGGGATGACAAAAGACGAGCTTGAACAGCATCTCGGCACGATTGCGAAAAGCGGTTCACTCGCTTTCAAGCAAGAAAATGACTCGAAAGACGGCCATGACATTATCGGCCAGTTCGGCGTCGGATTTTATGCGGCGTTTATGGTGGCTGATAAAGTCACGGTGAAAAGTAAAGCGCTCGGCAGTGACGAGGCGTATGTGTGGGAGTCGGAAGGGGCTGCCGGCTACACGATCGCGCCGTGTGACAAGGAAACCGTCGGTACGGAAATCACCTTGAAAATAAAAGAAAACACAGAAGATGAAAGCTATGATGAGTTTTTAGAAAACTACCGCATCAAAGCGATCGTGAAAAAGTACTCTGATTTTATCCGCTACCCGATCAAAATGGAAGAGACGGTCAACAAGCCGAAAGAGGGCAGCGAGAACGAATTTGAAGAAGTTCAGGAAGAACAGACGGTCAACAGCATGGTGCCGATCTGGAGAAAAAACAAAAGCGAGCTGACGGATGAGGATTACGAGGCTTTTTACGCCGAGAAGCATTACGGTTTTGATAAACCGCTGACCCATGTGCATATCAGCGTCGATGGAGCGGTGCGCTACAATTCGATTTTGTTTATTCCGGAAAACATGCCGTTTGACTATTATACGAAGGAATTCGAAAAAGGATTGGAGCTGTATTCCAACGGCGTGCTGATCATGAACAAATGCGCCGACCTGCTGCCGGATCATTTCAGCTTTGTAAAAGGCATGGTGGATTCTGAGGATCTGTCGCTGAACATTTCCAGAGAGATGCTGCAGCACGACCGCCAGCTGAAGCTGATTGCGAAAAACATCAATAAAAAAATCAAAGCCGAGCTGAAGAGCCTGCTGAAGAACAAAAGGGAAAAATACGAATCTTTCTATGAATCTTTCGGCAGACAGCTGAAATTCGGTGTCTATAATGATTTCGGCGCGAATAAAGACGTATTAAAAGATCTGCTTCTCTTCTATTCATCTAAGGAGAAAAAGCTCGTCACTCTGGACGAATATGTGTCCAGAATGCCTGAGGATCAAAAATATATCTATTACGCGTCCGGCGATTCATATGAGCGGATTGAAAAGCTGCCGCAAACTGAAATGGTGGCGGACAAAGGCTACGAGATTTTATATTTCACGGAAGATATTGATGAATTCGCGATCAAAATGCTGACAAGCTATGAGGAAAAAGAGTTCAAATCCGTATCCAGCGCCGACTTAGGCATCGACAGTGACGAAGATGAAAAGCAGACTGAAGCCGAAGAGAACGAATATAAAGACCTGTTCGAAAGCATGAAAGAGATTCTTGCGGATAAAGTAAAGAACGTCAGAGCATCGAAACGTTTAAAATCCCATCCGGTCTGCTTTGCGACAGACGGCGAAGTGACGATCGAAATGGAAAAAGTGTTGAACGCCATGCCTGACAGCCAGCAGGTCAAAGCGGAAAAAGTGCTGGAAATCAACCCGAATCACGAAGTGTTTGAGACGTTAAAGAACGCTCACGGACAAGATCGGGAAAAGATTGCATTATACACAAACCTTCTCTACAATCAGGCGCTTCTGATTGAAGGGCTGCCGATCCATGATCCGGTCGAGTTTACGAATGACATCTGCAAAGTCATGGTATGACGCTAAAAAGGAATCGCCCGGCGGGGGCGATTCCTTTTTTTATTACAGTGTGCGCTGTTTAAGAATTTGATTTTGTTTGCTGCGCTTCTTTAAGGAGAACCGTTTTTTCAAGTGCGTTTCGATTTCTTCTAAACTTCTGCCCTTCGTTTCAGGAACGATGTAAGCGGCGAAGAAGAAGGATGAGAGGCAAATGACTGAGAATATTCCGAATACCCAGCCGATGCCCATGGCGCTCAGCATAAGCGGGAATACCAGTGAAACGATCAGGTTGGTTGCCGACAGAATCAATGTCGTAAATCCTGTTGCGGCTCCGCGTGCGTTTGACGGGAACAGCTCCGGCATCAGGACCCACACAACGGGACCCCATGTCGCCTGATAGAAAACGATATAGATGCCGAGAAACAGCACGGTCAGCCATGCCGTTGAAGCTGACAGGCCGGCCAGAAGGAGAATGGCTGATAGTGACGCCAGGCTCAAGGTAATGCCGACACTTCCCCACATCAGCAGTTTTTTCCGGCCGATCCGGTCAATTAAGATCATGGCGGTGATACACATGATGACGTTTAAGACACCGATGCCCATCGTGCCGAGAACGGACGCCGAAGTGCCGAGTCCGGCCTTTGTAAAGATGGTCGGCGCATAGTAAATCACCGTGTTGATACCGACCGCCTGCTGGAAGATGGCGAGGCCGATCCCGATCAGCAGCATAGGGCGGATCCATTTGGCTTTCAGCAAGCCGAGTGTAGATTCTTTTTTCTCGGCTTCACCTTGTTTCATTTCCGCCAATTCAACGGCGATATCCTCTTTGTCGTGAGTCATTTCCATGACTTGTCTGGCTTCCTTCTCACGGCCGCGTTTGACGAGCCATCTCGGAGATTCCGGCATAAACGCGATTCCGATTAATAAAAGCGCCGCCGGTACTGCGGCGAGACCGACCATCCAGCGCCAAGCTTCAAACGGGGTGAATATGTAATTCACAATATATGCGAGTAAAATTCCGGTTACAATCATTAAGTTATTCAATGTGCCGAGCGTTCCGCGTATTTTTGTCGGCGCCATCTCAGATAGATAAACGGGAACCAGCGCCGTTGAGCCGCCGACGGCTAACCCGAGAATGACACGGGAGATAATCAGCATGGTGACGGTTTGCGAAGCCGCACACGCAAGCGCGCCGATAATAAAAATGAGTGAAAGGACGAAAACCACTTTTCTCCGGCCCCATCGGTCAGAGCATGTCCCGCTTAAGGCGGACCCGAAAATCGCACCGAGCAGCAGCATGCTGACGACCAATCCTTCGGTCAGCGTGTTTAAAGGAATATCATTGTTAATAAATAACAAAGCCCCTGAAATCACACCGGTGTCATAGCCGTAAAGCAGCCCGCCTAATGCTCCGAAAAAGTAAATCAGGTATTTTTTGGTGTTTTTCTTCACAGATGATCCTCCTCATCTTTTGGAACGCATAATAGTTTATTTAGATAACTATTTCATTCCCCGAAGAGAAAAATATAAACATAAAAAACACGCCCCTTTTAAAAGGCGTGTTTTTTTTTCTTTCTTAGGAAAACAGCTTGTCGATAAACGCGATTTCTTCAGCAGATAGCGTAATGGAGGCTGCTTTCATGTTGTCTTTTAATTGATCCGCACGTTTGGCGCCCGGAATCAGGATATCGATTTCAGGTCTCGCCAAGTACCAGGCAAGCACGATATGCGCCGTATCGGCATTGTGCTTTTCGGCAATTGGTTTGAGCTGGTTGACTTTTTTGATGTTTTCTTTAAACTGCTCCCCTTGGAAATGCGCCTGGTCATTGCGCAGGTCGCCTTCAGGGAAGGTTGTGTTCTCGTCGTATTTGCCGGCCAGCAGTCCGGATACGAGCGGGAAGTACGGAATGAATGAGATGCCGTGTTCTGTCGTATAAGGGAAGAAAGTCTTTTCCGCCTCACGGTTCAGCAGGTTGTATTCTCCTTGAATCACGTCGACTAAGCCGTCTTTATTGGCTTCTTTCAGCTGCTCCAATGAGAAATTGGATACGCCGATGGAACGGATTTTTCCTTCTTTTTTCAGCTCATTCAATGCTTGAACGGCTTCGTCCTTCGGCGTGTGCTCATCCGGGAAATGGATGTAGAATAAATCAATGTAATCAGTCTGCAGGCGTTTCAGGCTGTCTTCGACCGATTGTTTCAAAAAGGCCGGTGAGTTGTCGAAAACAAAGTCATCGCCTTCTTTTCTGTGAGCGGCTTTTGTGGCGATGAAGACATCCTCGCGGTTAAAGTCTTTCAGCACCTCGCCGATTAATTCTTCAGAACGGCCCACACCGTAAATATAGGCGGTATCTAACATGGTAACGCCGCTTTTAATCGCTTCCCGGACCAATTCTTTTCCTGTTTCTTCATTCAGATTCGGATAGAGATTGTGTCCGCCGACCGCATTTGTTCCCAAACCGATCGGAAATACCTGTAGGTCAGTTTTGCCGATTGTTACTTTGCTCATGTTTTCGCCCCCTGAAAAAATTGGATATCATAGCGACTGCCGGAAAAATACGGCAGCGTTCTCTATTAACTATAACGCTATGCCAAGTGAATGTCGATTTGATGCTCTTGGCAATACTTCGTATATTCCTCATCGAGCTGCTGAGAAGTGACGATGCTGTGAAGCCGGTCGAAAGGCGCGTATGTCAAAAGCGTGGATTTGCCGAATTTGGAATGATCCGCGAGCAGATACACTTCGTTCGCCTTTTCGGAAATTCTCTTTTTCACCTCGTATTCCAGTAAGTCGGAATTCGTCAGGCCGTGGGTGATCGTTGTCCCGGTAGCGGACATGAACGCCTTGTTAATGTTGTATTTATTGAGTGTGCTCGGATCATCAATGCCGACAAACGACCTTGTCTTCCGTTTGTAGTTATTGCCGATGATGATCAGGTCGATATTTTTCATGGATGAAGCCGCGTTAATAATATCAAGGCTGTTCGTCAAAACCGTTACATTCTTATCGGGATCAAGCGTCTCCAGCATCGATTTGGTCGTCGTGCCGGAATCAATAAACACAAGATCATGATCCTCGATAAATCGTGACGCATAGCGGGCGATTTTGATTTTTTCATCCTGATGTTGAATGGTGCGGTTTTCAAAAGGGACGAGCACAGATTTTTCGGCTGACGTCACGCCGCCGTATACCTTTTTGATAACCCCTTTTTCCGCAAGCTTATTAATATCGCGTCTGACCGTGTTTTTAGAGACGTTGAATACCTCGCACAGCTCATCCAGCGAAGTGGCTCCGTGTTTGAGAATGTATTCTTCCATCTCCTGAATCCGCATCAGTTTCATAAAAAAACTCCTTCTAGAATTCTTAAAGTAATTAAAATATATAATAAACACCAGAAGTTAATCAATAGTTACTTAACAAATGATAAAAAAGAGGGTTCACACCGTACGATTCGACACGGTTCTCCAAGTTCCTGTTTTCCCGTTCAAAAAAAGCATGATAAAAATAATGAAAAAATTTTGATTTTTTAGATTGACTTGAAGGTTTGTTGGGCTTACAATGTAACCAAGAAATGACCAAAATATAACCTATAAAATCAAAAGTGAAAGATGTAACCGTTTGCTTTTTTCCGTCACATGATCAACTTTTACATGGAAAGATTGGGAGTCACCATCATTTTAGCATTTGTAAGCGTTTAATTCATGTCTTTTATATGTAAAAGATGAATATATTCATCCGTTATTACCCAGTTGAACAGGATGCTTACTATTTAAGGAGGCAATGAGAATGGCAGAGATCAGAAAACTGAAAAACTACATCAATGGTGAATGGGTTGAAAGTAAGACAGATCAATATGAAGACGTTGTCAATCCGGCTACAAAAGAAGTGATGTGCCAGGTTCCGATTTCTACGCGGGAGGATGTGGAATACGCCGTCCGCTCAGCGTCAGAGGCGTTTCAAACATGGTCAAAGACGGCAGTGCCGCGCCGTGCGAGAATTCTATTTAACTATCAGCAGCTTCTCCAGCAGAACAAAGAAGAGCTTGCCCGTCTGATCACTTTGGAAAACGGTAAAAACACGACGGAAGCACTCGGTGAAGTGGGACGCGGAATTGAAAACGTCGAATTCGCAGCGGGAGCGCCGTCACTCATGATGGGCGATTCACTCGCCTCCATCGCGACGGATGTAGAGGCGGCGAACTACCGCTATCCGATCGGGGTGGTCGGCGGTATCGCACCGTTCAACTTCCCGATGATGGTCCCGTGCTGGATGTTCCCGATGGCGATTTCATTAGGAAACACTTTCATTCTGAAGCCGTCTGAGCGCACGCCGCTGTTAACGGAAAAACTGGCAGAGCTGTTTGAACAGGCCGGTCTGCCGAAGGGCGTCTTCAATGTCGTGCACGGCGCGCATGACGTCGTAAACGGCGTTCTTGAACATCCGGAGATTAAAGCCATCTCATTCGTCGGTTCAAAACCTGTCGGCGAGTATGTTTTCAAAAAAGGCAGCGAACATTTGAAACGCGTGCAGGCGTTAACGGGCGCGAAAAACCATACGATCGTGTTAAATGACGCCCACCTTGAAGATACGGTGACAAACATTATCGGCGCGGCATTCGGTTCGGCAGGAGAGCGCTGCATGGCATGCGCGGTTGTGACGGTTGAAGAGGGAATCGCCGATGAGTTTATGGCGAAATTACAGGAAAAGGTCGCAGACATCAAGATCGGAAACGGACTGGATGACGGCGTGTTCTTAGGCCCGGTCATCCGCGAGGACAACAAAAAACGGACGCACAGCTATATTGAAAAAGGCATCGAAGAAGGAGCGAGACTTCTTTGTGACGGGCGTGAAAACGCAACGGAAGACGGCTATTTCGTCGGACCGACAATTTTTGACAACGTGACGACGGATATGACGATCTGGAAAGATGAAATCTTTGCGCCCGTTCTGTCGGTCATCCGCGTGAAAAACTTAAAAGAAGCGGTGGACATCGCCAACCAGTCTGAATTTGCGAACGGCGCGTGTCTGTTCACTTCAAATGCGAACGCGATCCGCTACTTCCGTGAAAATATTGATGCGGGAATGCTCGGCATCAACCTTGGCGTCCCGGCGCCGATGGCATTCTTCCCGTTCTCTGGCTGGAAGTCTTCTTTCTTCGGCACATTGCACGCAAACGGAAAAGACAGCGTCGACTTCTATACACGTAAAAAAGTCGTGACGGCACGATACCCGTCTCCTGACTTCAATTGATCTGACAGCCGGCCCGGACGGCTTTGTGATTCCGTCCGGGTTTTCTTTTACCATCAATTAAGGAGGAATAAACATGAGTCATTTGCTGCGCAAACCGCAGGCCGATGAGATTTCTCAAGGCGTGAACATCATACATGACGTCACTTCAGCCAATTCAGACCTCAAATACGTCGGATTTAAAGTCGTTGACCTCACTCCCGGTTCCGCATATACAGAAGATTTGAAAAAGACGGAGTGCTGCATCGTTGCGGTAACGGGAAAAATCACCGTCACTGATTATGATCAGACATTTGAAAGCATCGGCACCCGTGAAAGCGTATTTGAAAGAAAACCGACGGACAGCGTTTATGTGTCCAATGACCGCTCTTTTGGAATCACAGCGGTCAGCGGGGCGAGGGTCGCGCTGTGCTATTCTCCGTCCGAACGCCAGCTTCCGACAAAGCTGATTAAAGCGGAAGACAACGGTGTGGAACATCGCGGCAAGCTGGCAAACAAACGAACCGTTCATAATATTCTCCCCGATTCAGATCCATCGGCAAACAGCCTTCTCGTTGTTGAAGTTTACACGGACAGCGGCAACTGGTCGAGCTACCCGCCTCATAAACATGACCAAGACAATCTGCCGGCTGAATCCTTTTTAGAAGAAACCTATTACCATGAAACGGACCCGCCGCAGGGGTTTGTCTTCCAGCGTGTGTACACGGACGACCGCTCGATTGACGAGACGATGACCGCAGAAAATGAAAACGTTGTCATCGTCCCGGCGGGCTATCACCCGGTTGGTGTTCCGGACGGGTATACCTCTTACTACCTGAATGTAATGGCGGGACCGACACGAAAATGGAAGTTTCATAATGATCCGGCCCATGAATGGATCCTGAAACGCTAACCAGTGAGGAGTGGCAGATAACGATGAAATATACGTTTAATGAAGAAAAAGAGTTTGATATTGTCGCGATCGGACGCGCGTGTATTGATTTGAACGCGGCGGAATACAACCGGCCGATGGAAGAAACGATGACGTTTTCTAAATATGTCGGCGGCTCCCCGGCAAATATTGCGATCGGCAGCGCCAAGCTCGGATTAAAAGCAGGTTTTATCGGCAAAATCCCGGATGACCAGCACGGCAGATTCATCGTTTCCTATATGCAGGAAAAGGGCGTTGATACGTCACAAATGACCGTTGACAGAGAAGGGCGCAAAGCCGGGCTCGCTTTTACGGAAATTCTCAGTCCCGAAGAGTGCAGCATTCTGATGTACCGGGATGACGTGGCGGATTTGTATCTTGAGCCGTCCGAAGTCAATGAAGGCTACATCGCAAACGCGAAAATGCTGCTCGTTTCAGGTACGGCGCTTGCGAAAAGCCCGTCGCGCGAAGCCGTCTTAAAAGCGGTGCATATCGCAAAAAAACATGACGTAAAAGTCGTGTTTGAGCTCGACTACCGTCCGTATACATGGCAATCGGCAGAAGAAACAGCCGTGTACTACACGCTGGCGGCGGAACAATCCGATATCGTCATCGGTACGCGTGACGAATTTGACGTAATGGAAAACCGCAGCGGCGGAGATAACGATGAAACCGTCCGCTATTTGTTTGCCCACTCCGCTGATCTTGTCGTCATTAAGCATGGCGTTGACGGATCATACGCATACAGCAGATCGGGAGAAGTTTTCCGGGCGCATGCCTATAAAACAAAGGTGCTGAAGACCTTCGGAGCGGGTGATTCCTATGCGTCAGCCTTCATCTACGGACTTGTCAGCGGCCGGGATATTGAAACGGCTTTAAAATACGGGAGCGCTTCCGCTTCCATCGTCGTCAGCAGACACAGCTCCTCAGAAGCAATGCCGGCTGCCGGTGAAATCATCGAACTGATTGAAGCGCAGCACAGTCTTAACGGTAAATAGAACGTATAAAAGGTGGGATCGTTTGTGGGTAATACAATTCGCTTAACGACAGCACAAGCGCTGATAAAATTCTTGAACCGGCAGTACATTCATGTTGACGGAAAAGAAGAGCCGTTCGTTGAGGGCATCTTCACGATTTTCGGCCATGGAAATGTGTTGGGGATCGGGCAGGCGCTTGAGCAGGACGCCGGGCACCTGAAAGTCTATCAAGGCAAAAACGAACAAGGCATGGCGCATGCCGCGATGGCATACAGCAAGCAGATGCTGAGAAGAAAAATTTACGCGGTATCGACTTCGGTCGGTCCGGGTGCCGCTAACTTGACGGCTGCCGCGGGTACGGCGCTGGCCAATCATATCCCGGTGCTGCTGCTTCCGGCCGATACCTTTGCGACGAGGCAGCCTGACCCGGTGCTTCAGCAGGTGGAGCAGGAATACAGTGCCGCCGTCACGACAAACGATGCGTTAAAGCCCGTGTCCCGCTATTGGGACCGCATCACCCGCCCCGAGCAGCTGATGAGCAGCTTAATCCGGGCATTTGAAGTGATGACAGATCCGGCAAAAGCGGGTCCGGCGACCATCTGCATTTCTCAGGATGTAGAGGGAGAAGCATTTGATTTTGATGAAAGCTTCTTTGAAAAACGCGTTCATTACATTGACCGGATGCAGCCGAGCGAGCGTGAGCTGAAAGGCGCCGCAGAGAGAATTAAGGAGAGCAGCCGTCCCGTCATTTTAGTGGGCGGAGGCGCGAAGTACTCCGGCGCGCGTGAGGAATTAATCGCGCTTTCTGAAACATACGGCATTCCGCTTGTCGAAACGCAGGCCGGCAAGTCAACGGTTGAAGCTGATTTCGCCAACAATCTTGGCGGCATGGGCATCACGGGCACACTCGCCGCAAACAAAGCCGCCCGCCAGGCTGATCTGATCATCGGTGTCGGCACACGGTACACGGACTTTGCGACATCCTCGAAAACGGCGTTTGATTTTGACAAAGCAAAATTTTTGAATATCAATGTCAGCCGCATGCAGGCTTACAAGCTTGACGCGTTTCAGGTCGTAGCCGATGCGAAAGTGACGCTCGGCAGGCTGCACGGCTTATTAGACGGATATAAAAGTGCATTCGGCACGGCGATTAAAGATTGGAAAGATGAATGGCTGGCTGAACGGGACCGGCTCGGCAAGGTCACTTTTACACGTGACGCGTTCAAACCGGAAATTAAAAACCATTTCTCACAGGACGTGTTAAACGAGTATGCCGACGCGCTCGAGACTGAGCTGCCGCAGACAACGGCGCTGTTGACCATCAATGACACGATTCCTGAAGACAGCGTCGTCATCAGCTCGGCGGGGTCTCTTCCGGGAGATTTGCAGCGGCTGTGGCATTCCAACGTCCCGAATACGTACCACCTCGAGTACGGCTATTCCTGCATGGGGTATGAAGTATCGGGCACACTCGGCCTCAAGCTGGCTCATCCCGACAAAGAAGTCTATTCTCTCGTCGGTGACGGAAGCTTTCTGATGCTGCACTCAGAGCTGATTACCGCGCTTCAATATAACAAAAAAATCAATGTCCTGCTCTTTGACAACTCGGGATTCGGCTGTATCAACAACCTGCAGATGGATCACGGGAGCGGCAGTTATTTCTGCGAGTTCCGCACCGAGGACAATCAGATTTTAAACGTTGATTACGCGAAGGTGGCAGAGGGCTACGGCGCTAAAACTTACAGAGCCAATACGGTTGAAGAACTGAAAGCGGCGCTTGAAGATGCGAAAACGCAAGATGTATCCACTTTAATTGAAATGAAGGTTCTGCCGAAAACGATGACGGACGGCTATGACAGCTGGTGGCATGTCGGCGTGGCGGAAGTGTCAGAGCAGGAAAGCGTTCAGCGGGCATACGAAGCGAAAGAGACGAAGCTGAAGTCTGCGAAGCAGTACTAGAGGGGAGGCATCACGATGGGCAAACAAGATATTCTGTGGGGCATCGCTCCTATTGGGTGGCGCAATGACGATATGCCGGAAATCGGAGCCGGGAATACGCTGCAGCATTTGTTAAGCGATATTGTTGTCGCCGGCTTTCAAGGTACGGAAGTGGGAGGGTTTTTCCCTGAACCCTCCGTCCTCAATAAGGAGCTGGCTCTCCGGAACTTGCGGATTGCGGGGAAATGGTTCAGCAGCTTTATCATACAAGACGGTATTGAAAAAACGGCTGAACAATTTACAGAACACTGTGATTATTTGCAGAAAGTCGGAGCGGATGTCGCCACCGTTTCTGAACAGACGTACAGTGTTCAAGGCTTGGACATTGATGTATTTAAGAAAAAACCGCACTTCTCAGATGAAGAATGGGATACGCTGTGCCAAGGCTTGAACCGTCTCGGGAAAATCGCTGACGAATACGGGCTGGATCTCACGTTTCATCATCATCTCGGCACAGGCGTCCAGACGGCGGAAGAAGTTGACCGGCTGATGGATGGAACGGACCCGCGGTATGTCCATTTACTATATGATACCGGCCATGCCTATATCTCGGACGGAGACTATATGACGATTCTCAACAAGCATATGGATCGGATCAGACACGTTCATTTCAAGGACGCGCGGTTTGACATTATGGAGCGGTGCAGACAGGAAGGCAAGTCATTCAGGCAGTCGTTTTTACAAGGCATTTTTACGGTTCCCGGAGACGGATGCATCGATTTTACCGAAGTGTACCGAGCGCTCGTCCGTCATGATTATTCAGGCTGGATCGTCATCGAAGCCGAACAAGACCCGGCAGTCGCCAATCCGCTTGAGTACGCGCTGATTGCGAGAAAGTACATCGACAGTGAACTGCTTGATCCTGCAAATTAGAGGGGGACTTATATGAATAGTGCCAAGGCGGAATCAGCTTTCAGCAAAAGGACTATCGCCGCAGCATTAGCAAATTACATTGATGCAGGTTCCATTGTGGCAGGATCAGCGGGTTTATCTATGTGGGTCAGCTACTTGAAGCTGTCCGACAGTCAGATCGGATTGCTCGGCGCCTTCAGCGCAAATGCGATATCAGCGGCCGTCGGAGCGCTGCTCGGCGGGTATTTGGCTGATAAGGTCGGCCGAAAAGCTGTATACACAAACAGTATGCTCGTCTACGCCTTAGGAATTTGTTTGGTTTTGTTTGGATTCAACTTTCCCATGTTGTTATGCGGATACATGATTGTCGGGATTTCTGTAGGCGCGGATATTACGGCTTCATGGACCATTATCGCGGAAAACGCCCCTGAGAAAAACCGGGCGAGGCATTGCGGAGTGGCGCAGGTGGCGTGGGCCGCCGGAGCCGTTGTGGTTCTGCTGTTATCCGTTTTGGTCGGTGACCTCGGGCTTTTAGGAAATAAAATTGTCTTTGCGCATCTATTGGTGATCGCCCTGATCACATATGTGATAAGAAAGCGTTTACCTGAGTCGGATGCCTGGAAAAACAGTGAAGAGCGGCCTGTTGCCGTAAAAAAAACATCTTATTTTGACCTGCTTCAGCCGAAATTTTTCAAGAACATTTTGTTTTTAATGGGTGTGTTTCTCGTATGGAATCTCGCAGCGGGCGTCATGGGATTCTTCATGCCGTACATCTACCAGCAGGTCGGCGGCGTATCCGCAAATACGGCCAACATTCTGCAGATGGCCCTGTTTATCTTCACCGGGCTCGGCGTCGTCTGTATCTTCATGCCTTTTGCAGATAAATATCGGAAAACGGTGTTCGGAATCTGCGCATGTATGGCCGTTGTCGGCTGGTCGCTGTTTTTGCTGCCGTTTCGGGGACTCCCGATGCTGCTTTTGTTTGTTTTAGCGATCGGCATCAATAACGGAGCCGGCCAGCAGGCGAACTACCAGCTGTGGGCAAGCGAGCTGTTCCCGACAGAACACAGAGCGTCAGCACAAGGGCTCATGTTCTTTCTCGTCCGTATTTCAATCGGCATTTGGAGTTTATTTGTGCCGGTCATCATGTCACAATTCGGCATCGGTTTTATGGCCGGTATTCTGCTCATATGTGTGACGGCCAGTATGATCATCGGGCTTGTCTTCGCGCCGAATACGTCCGGCAAGTCGCTTGAACAGATACAGGAGGAACTGTACGGCGCTCCTCAGGACGGCAGCGGGAAAAGAAAGACGAGAACCATTATTTGATTATCAGAAGGAGTGGCGATCAATGAATTTACGTATAGGTGTTATCGGAACCGGTGCTATCGGAAAAGAGCACATCAACCGCATCACAAATAAGCTGTCAGGTGCGGAAATTACCGCTGTCACAGATGTGAATCAGGAGGCCGCGCAGCAGACCGTTCAGGATTTCAATTTGAACGCCTCCGTTTATCCTGATGACGACAGCCTCCTCGCTGCTGAAAATGTGGATGCCGTCTTAGTGACAAGCTGGGGCCCGGCTCATGAGTCCAGCGTTTTGAAAGCGATTCAGCACGGCAAGCACGTGTTTTGTGAAAAGCCGCTTGCGACAACGGCAGAAGGCTGTATGCGCATTGTCGAGGAAGAAATGAAGACGGGAAAACGATTGGTGCAGGTAGGTTTCATGCGCAGATATGACAGCGGTTACGTTCAGCTGAAAGAAGCGATTGACAACCGCGTGGTCGGCGAGCCGCTGATGATTCACTGTGCGCACCGCAACCCGACAGTCGCATCGAATTATTCAACGGACATGGCCGTCGTCGATACGCTCGTTCATGAAATTGATGTCCTCCACTGGCTCGTCAATGACGACTATGAATCCGTACAGGTGATCTATCCGAAGAAATCAAAAAATGCGCTGCCGCATCTGAAAGATCCGCAGATGGTCATCATCGAAACAAAAGGCGGCATCGTCATCAATGCCGAAATCTACGTGAACTGTAAATACGGCTATGACATTCAATGTGAAATCGTCGGGGAAGACGGCGTTATCAAGCTTCCGGAACCGTCAAGCATCAGCTTGAGAAAAGAAGGGACATTCAGCACCGATATCCTGATGGACTGGCAGCGCCGATTTGTGGCTGCGTATGATGTGGAAATTCAAGACTTCATTGATTCGATCCGGAATAAAGGCGAAGTCAGCGGTCCGACGGCATGGGACGGTTATATTGCCGCGGTGACAACTGACGCGTGCGTAAAAGCTCAGGAATCCGGCCAGAAAGAGCCAGTGGCGCTTCAAGAGAAACCGGCATTCTACCAATCATTTACGACTGTGAACAAATAATAGATCGGGAGTGAAAGAAATGAAACTGGCCTTAGATCCATCCATGTACCGCGATGATTTAACTTTGGAGGAAACGGTCTATAAAACGGCGGAACTCGGATACGAATATATCGAACTGTCTCCGCGCGAGGATTTTTGTCCTTTCTATAAATATCCGAAAGTCGATTCAGCAAAAATCAAACAATTGAAGCGCCTTTTAAAAGATACAGGTGTGAAGCTGTCTTCTCTTCTTCCGCTTTACCACTGGGCGGGTCCTGATGAAGACCGCCGACAGGCCGCCGTGCGCAACTGGAAACGGGCGATCGAAATTGCGGTTGAACTTGAAGTGGATTTGATGAACAGTGAATTCAGCGGTTCAAAATATGATCCGTTGACAAGTGAAGAAAAATTCATCAAATCCATGGATGAACTGCTGCCCGTCTTTGAAAAAGAAGGCGTTAAACTCAATCTTCAAGCTCACCCGTATGATTTTATCGAAACGCACAAAGGCGCGATGGATATGATCCGCGCGCTTGACAAGGATTGGATCAATCTTGTCTACTCGACTGCGCATACGTTCTTCTATGATGACGGAAAAGGCGATATTGCGACCATGTTTGATGAAGCCGGCGACCGCCTCACACATGTTTTATTTGCAGATACTTTTAATCATAAAGCGGCGCATGGCCTGCGCTACATCGTCAACCCGCCTGACGCGAAAGTAACGGTTCACCAGCATTTGGACATCGGGCAAGGCGAGGTCGATTTTGAGACGATTTTCAGAAAGATGAGAGAGATGAAATTCGACGGAATCGCGACGAACGCCGTTTTTGCTTGGGTCGGCGAAAGAGCGGATGAATCAAGCCGGACCACGCTTAAGAAATTAAAGGAAGAACTGGGTATGGCATAAGCTGAGTATGGAGTTCGGTGGAGCGGGGCAAACAAGCCCTCCAGCCGGACTCCCTTCATATCGAAAACGCGGATGGGAGAGGCTGACATGAAACTTTGCTTTAATGAAGCGACTACGCTGGAGAATTCAAACCTGAAACAGGATTTAGAACTGTGCGAAAAGCACGGCTATGATTATATTGAAATCCGCACAATGGATAAGCTGCCGGAATACTTAAAAGACCATTCACTGGCCGATCTGGCGGAATATTTTCGAACCCATCACATTAAACCGCTTGCCCTGAACGCATTGGTTTTTTTCAACAACCGTGATGAGAAGGGCTATAGGGAAATCATTTCGGAATTCAAAAGCATGATGGAAACCTGCAGGACGCTCGGCGTGAAATATGTGGTGGCCGTGCCGCTTGTGACAGAGCAGAAGATTGTAAAAGAAGAGATCAAAAAGAGCAGTGTAGAGGTGCTGACTGAGCTTTCAGATATCGCGGAGCCGTACGGCGTAAAAATCGCGCTTGAATTTGTCGGCCACCCGCAATGTACGGTCAATACATTTGAACAGGCGTATGACATCGTGAACGCTGTCGGCCGCGATAATGTCGGACTGGTGTTTGACAGCTTCCATTTCCACGCGATGGGCTCCAATATTGAGAGCTTGAAGCAGGCGGACGGAAAGAAAATTTTCATCTATCATATCGACGATACAGAAGACTTCCCGATCGGCTTTTTAACGGATGAAGACCGCGTCTGGCCGGGACAAGGGGCGATTGACTTAGATGCCCACTTATCAGCACTGAAGGAAATCGGTTTTTCAGATGTTGTATCGGTTGAGCTCTTCCGCCCTGAATACTATAAGCTGAGTGCTGAGGAAGCCATTCAAACAGCGAAAAAAACAACAGTGGACGTCGTATCAAAATACTTCAATATCTAATGGAAAAAGGAGGGGTGAACATGGCTTTTGTCACCATGAAACATCTTCTTGCAGAAGCGAAACGGGAGCATTATGCAGTCGGCCAGTTTAATATCAACGGCCTCCAATGGACGAAGGCGATTCTGCAAGCGGCGCAAAAGGAGCAATCGCCGGTCATCGCCGCGGCTTCCGATCGTCTGGTCGACTATTTAGGCGGATTTAAAACGATTTCCGCCATGGTCGGCGCGTTAATGGAAGAAATGGCGATTACCGTTCCCGTCGTGCTCCATCTTGATCACGGAAGCAGTGCGGAACGCTGCAGACAGGCCATTGACGCCGGATTCAGCTCAGTGATGATTGACGGCTCCCATCATCCGATTGATGAGAACATCGCGATGACAAAAGAAGTTACCGCTTATGCCGCTAAGCACGGCGTCTCAGTAGAAGCAGAAGTCGGTACGGTCGGCGGCATGGAAGACGGGCTGGTCGGCGGTGTCCGCTATGCCGATGTCGCCGAATGTGAGCGGATCGTCAAAGAAACCAATATCGACGCGCTGGCCGCCGCCCTCGGCTCCGTCCACGGCAAATATCAAGGTGAACCGAATCTCGGATTTAAAGAAATGGAGGCTATCTCCCGCATGACTGATATTCCTCTCGTTCTTCACGGAGCATCCGGGATTCCGCAGGATCAGATCAAAAAAGCCATCACGCTCGGCCACGCGAAGATCAATATCAATACGGAATGTATGGCAGCCTGGACAGACGAAACACGCCGCATGTTTCAGAAAAACAGCGATCTGTACGAACCGCGCGGCTACATGACACCCGGCATTGAAGCCGTGGAAGAGACGGTGCGAAGCAAAATGAGAGAGTTCGGATCAGCCGGTAAAGCCGTAAAGCAGCAGGTCGGCTGATGAAAAGCACTCACAACATCGTGAGTGCTTTCGTCTTTCCGTTTATTTCCTTCTCGCGTTTCACCAAAGTATCACAATCAAATCAACCTGTTCAACCTTTTCAGGCACTTTCAATCCAAGCGAATTGTATACAGCTTGCCCCCTCGTTTACTATAGTTATGAAAACTAGAATTCGTTATTTTCCTTTTCTTTATCGATGACGTCGGTAACTGTCTTTTTTGTTAAAATAATCTATAAGTCATGTATCTTTATCTTTCGCAGTGATTTCATTATTACCTTGTCTCGAATTCTCATAAGTTTATACCGCATATACCCTACGTAAGGTCTCGTTTAGTAAAATTTCTTATTCCGTAAACCAGGAGACCGAGACATGTTATTACCATAATTGAGTAAAATAGGAAGCTTGATTGAATCGGTGATTCATCTTCGGGTGACATTGCTAACATAGGCTGTGTCCATGGATATACTTGACCTAATGGTGTACTGGCAATAATAATGGCCGGTAATGTAAAAACAATGCTAACAGCGAGTGGTATGCCAAATGTTTTAGACCTGATTGAAACAATAAGCTGCAATAAAATTAATGGTAAACAAGCTAAGATCCCTCTAATTCCATAACCTAGAATTGTAAGTAAAGGAAGAGTCCCGCTTATGCCTAACATATAACCGAATCCAATAAATAAGAGGATTAAAATGAACATACTAATGAATATCATGCGGACCACTGTCAGAAACTTTCCCAGTAAGATATCTGAGTGTTTGACTGGTAAGGCTAGAAGCTGTTTCCAACCGCCTCCTACATGTTCCCCCCTGCAAACAAGGGCGGCGAAAATTCCCACTACGATAGGCAATACAAAAGGGCCCATAAATAAGGCAACTTGTGTCCAAGCCTCTACCCAGGGATTGTCTCCAGGATTCATAAAAAGGTTATAGTTTTTAATAAAGTTAGTGTATGCCAGGGATACACCTAACAAAGGCCCTAATAAATAGATGATCCATAACTTTGATCGCTTAAGCTTTAAACGTTCTACAAATAAAATGTTTTTCAAGTATTTCGCCTCCTTTTTACAAAGCATCCCGTTTAGCAAAATGAATAGAGCCTAGAAATAATATAATTATCCCTAAGAAAAGGCTAATGCAAAGGTAAGATGAAAGATCTGGGTTATATCCTATCCCTTCATACTGCAGAATGACTGTCGAAGATTGACTAGGATAAGCCAGTGGAAACCACCTCGTTGATTGAGCAGCTGCCAAAAACAAACCCATTATAGATGATACTGATCCTACAAGAATTGAGAATGCCTGGTTGCTAAACACCATAGATAACCATATCTGGAAGGCCATTATAGGCAGTACTGTAACTAACATGCTGTAACTATCTCCAAACAAAAGTCCCCAAGGTACACTACCTTCGAAACCTACCAGTTTGCCCAGCAGTACCATGCCGAGCAAGAAGATTGTTGACGAAATAAATAAACTGACTACTAAGTAAATAAATTTGCTTACATAAATTCGCATTCTAGATACGGGAAAAGAAAGGGTTTGCTTCCATCCGTTTGCTTGATGCTCTATATTTGCTATTATTGACGCAGAAAGTGTGGCGGCTAATGGAAAACCCAGACCAAATAACAAACTGTTATCATACAGTAAATACATCCACATTGATCCAGCATGGAACATTTCAGCTTGTTTTTCCACGTATTCAGATCGATAAGTAAGATTTACCAACTCATATGCTATAATGAGTAAGGGAACCAATAAGACTACAATCAATAACGACGAACGTTTCAGTTTTAATTGATCTGCCCATAATAACTTTTTCATAGACTTCCCTCTGTACCGGTTAATTCTAAAAAAATATCCTCAAGTGATCGTGTCTTTTCTTCAAGTCGAAATACAGACAGCCCTGAATGAAGAAGTATGGAATTGATTTCTGAAACAAATTCCGGTTCTGTTTGAGACAGCCACAAATAATTTTTTTGTAAATCAACCTTTAATCCTTTCCTGTTTAGTATTGTTTTTGCTTCGATTACGTCACTAACACCGACTTTTAATAGTGGTTTTCGTTTTTGATGTAAACTTGCAATCGAGTCCTGAAAAATCATCCTTCCATTGTTGATAATTCCCACTTGAGTAGCCATTTGATCTATTTCACTCAATAAGTGGCTGGATACAATAACACTCATTCCCGATTTAGGCAATTCTTTAATTAGCTCTCTTATTTCTTGGATACCGGATGGATCTAAACCGTTTGTCGGTTCATCCAGAATTAATAAATCAGGACTGCTTAACAGGGCAACTGCAATTCCCAAACGTTGTTTCATTCCAAGGGAATACTCCTTAGTCAGTCGATTTGCTACTTTAGATAACCTTACAGTTTCCAATACTTCATTGACCCGTTGTTCCGGAAGTCCTCGTAACCTCCTAACAGCTTCTAAGTTTTCGTAACCTGTTAAATTACCATAATAAGTTGGAGATTCTACCAGTGACCCGATTCTTTGCAATATCTGCAAACGATTCTTGTTTAGGTTTTGGCCAAAGATTTCGATGTTTCCTTTTGTTGGTTTAATTAAACCTAATAACATTCGGATGGTTGTTGTTTTACCAGCACCATTCGGTCCAAGAAAACCATAAATTTCGCCGCGCCTCATCCTTAAGTTTAATCCATCAACAGAAGTATGCTTTTTATACTTTTTAGTTAGATCGTGTGTTACCACTATTTGATCATTCATTTGTCTCTCACCTCACTTTTATCATAAGCGATGTTCTTTAAACACAAACGAAACTCTTCCTAAACATTCACTTAACGACATCCCTTGTTTATTTTCTGTATGTAGTTATATTGATCCCTGAATATCAAGGTTAAAATATCAAAAGAATATTCTGAACCCTTAACGAAAGTTAAATTCTTTCCTTTTCCGACCTTTATGTCATTGATCTCATATAAAATAAGAAATAAAAAGGAGGATAACTTATGACGTTAGAAGAGAACAAAATCCTCATGGTGGATGATGACGAACATATCTTAAACTTATTAATAACTTGCTTTGAAAAGGAAGGTTTCAGCAATATTTCCACAGCTATGACAGGGAGCGAAACCCTTCTGAAAATCGATCAGGAACTTCCAAATATTATTTTGTTAGATGTCATGCTTCCGGACACTGATGGCTTCACCTTATGCAGCAAAATACGCTCCCATACAAATGTGCCGATACTCTTCTTAACAGCAAAAACAACAGATTTAGATAAATTGCAAGGGTTTAGTTTTGGGGGAGATGACTATATTACTAAACCATTTAATCCACTGGAAATTGTAGCTCGTGTAAAAGCCCAATTAAAGAGAACGACTCAGATCTCTTCTTCTTACCATCTAAAACAGGTATACGATTATGAACATTTTAAAATAGATCCCAATACCGGAAGACTTGTTGTTAACGGGACAAGAATCGATTGCCCTGCTCAGGAAATGAAACTTCTGATTTATTTCTGTGAACATCCCAATCAAATTTTAAGTAAACACCAAATTTATAAAGATGTGTGGGGGGAGTTTTACGGCGGAGATAGTACTGTAATGGTACATGTAAGACGATTACGTGAAAAATTAGAAGAAGACCCGAGCAGACCAAGATGGATTAAAACGGTTCGAGGACAGGGCTATATATTTGAAGCAGAGCCTATAGATGAGGATTTATTTTGAAGCTGAGAAATAGGATAGCATTTTACTTCGTATCGAGACTTTTTTTACTCATGTTTATTTGGGGTCTGCTCATTGTGGGCAGTATCATATTTTTCAGCCTCGTCTTAGGTCAGAATAAAATGGAAACGCCGCACTTATCCTTAAAAAAAATTGTTGACCAAACAGTTGTTGCAGATAAACAATTTTCAATAAATACGAAAGCAAAAGAAGATTTATTAGAGAACCGAATGTGGATTCAAATTTTAGATGAACAAGGAGATGAGGTTTTTTCTTTTAATAAACCTAAAAATATACCTAAGCATTATATTCTTGGAGAGTTAATATCAGATTACATGTATCCTGCCAAAAAAGGTTATCAATTATCTACGTGGTACGAAACGAAAAACAATCAGGATTTAACATGGGTATTGGGAAAGCCGATGGAAAAAAATAACCCTTTTTTCTATTGGGTGAATAACTTGTGGATAGTTTCTATTATTATGGCAGGGATTGTAATTGCAATATTTTACGGAAAAAAACTAGGTGCTCCCCTGCTGTTTATTGTATCTTGGATTGAGAATTTGTCTAAAGAAAAATATGAAGAACCTTATGATTGGAAGTTTCATTCAAGCAAATATAGACATAATAAATCTGGATATAAGACCTATCAAGAATTAATGCAGGCTCTGTCTGAACTTACCTCAACGCTTCAAAGGAATAAGGCTGAGCGAGAATTATTGGAAAAGACACGAGAAGAGTGGATGGCCGGTGTCTCACATGATTTGAAAACCCCTCTTTCGGTTATTAAGGGATATACGGTTCTTTTATCTTCAAATGAATATGAGTGGGAAAATCAGCAAGTGCGTGATTTTTCCTTAATAATGGAAGAACGTGTCGAATATATGGAAAAGCTGATTGAAGATTTCAACTTAACTTTTCAATTGAAAAATGAGTCGCTTCCAATCGATCTTGAAGAAAAAAACGTAGTGAAAGTAATTCATGACACTTTAGAAAAAATGAAGTTGCTACCGGAGTCAGAAAATAAGAGATTCGCTATAGAATCCAGTCACAATAAGATACTTTTTAATATGGATGAAAGGTACCTAAAGCGCGCAGTTGAAAACTTGATTGCTAATTGTATTAAACATAATCCTCCGGGCACTAAAATAAAGGTCATATTATATCAGGACGTGTTACATGACAATGAAATACAAATTATAATAGAAGACGATGGGATAGGAATGGACGAAGAGACGGTCGAATGTTTATTTGATCGGTATTTCAGAGGGACAAGCGCTACGTCAAATAACTCAGGGACTGGATTAGGAATGGCTATTGCTCAGCAAATTATCAAGGCACATGGGGGAAATATTGATATATATAGTCAGCCGGGAATTGGCACAAGATTTAAAATTACCTTTCCGAGTCCGCCATCTAAGTATAACAATGTCAATTAGAAATAATCGATCTTACATTGAGAAAGGGAGAAGCGGGTCTTTTATAAAGGCCCGCTTTCTCATGTTGCAGAGAACCGATGAAAGCATTATGATGGGGGCATCAAATAATGAGGGCTCCGAAAAGCCGTATCCTTTTGGAGGATGGTTGCATGAATAAAATCATGATTGTGGAAGATAGTGAAGACATTCGCGGACTATTGCAGAATTACCTTGAAAAATACGGATATCAAACCGTGGCCGCCGCGGATTTCACGGCTGTTCTTGATGTTTTTTTGCGGGAAAAGCCTGATGTGGTGCTGCTTGATATCAATCTGCCGTCTTATGACGGCTATTATTGGTGCCGCCAGATCCGCCAGCATTCTACAAGCCCGATCATTTTCATCTCAGCCAGAAGCGGGGAAATGGATCAAGTGATGGCGATTGAAAACGGCGGAGATGATTATATCGAAAAACCGTTTTCTTATGATATTGTGCTGGCGAAAATCAAAAGCCAGATCCGCAGGGCATACGGAGAGTACGCCGCCAAGCAGGGAGAGAAAGTGGTTGAATATGCCGGTGTGCAGCTCTTTGTGGAACGGTTTGAACTGCGCTTTCAGGACGAAAAAAGCGAGCTTTCTAAAAAAGAAAGCAAGCTTTTAGAAGTGCTGCTTGAGCGGGGAGAAAAGGTGACGAGTCGGGACCGTCTCATGGAAAAAACGTGGGACACCGACATTTTCGTCGATGATAATACACTTAACGTGTATATCACGCGGCTCAGAAAAAAACTGCGGGAGCTGAATGCGCCTGTTTCCATTGAATCGGTGCGGGGCGAAGGCTACCAGCTGAGGGCGCTGTCATGAAGCTGTTTCTCCGGTCTCATGCCGTGCTGATTCTGCTTTTTCTCCTTCAAGGGCTGTTTGTCTTCTTTTATTACTGGTTTGCGGGTCTTCATTCTTTTTCCCACCTGTTTTACATATTGGGCGTGCAGCTTCTTATTTTGGCGGGTTATCTTGCCTACCGCTGGTACAAAGACCGCGGCGTGTATCATTGGCTCAGCTCGGAGCAGGAAGGGACGGACATCCCGTATCTCGGTTCTTCAGTATTCTGTTCAGAGCTGTATGAAAAGCAGATGGAGCTGATCCGGCTGCAGCACCAGAAGCTCCATGAGACCGAAGCCAAGCTTGACGCGCGGGTGACGTATATGAACCAATGGGTGCACCAAGTAAAGACGCCGCTGTCAGTCATTAATTTAATCATTCAGGAAGAGGATGAGCCCGTCTTTGAACAAATCAAAAAAGAAGTCCGGCAGATTGAATTCGGGCTGGAGACGCTTCTTTATTCATCAAGGCTCGACCTGTTTGAGCGGGATTTTAAAGTTGAAGCGGTTTCCTTAGCAGAGCTTCTCCAATCGGTCATTCAAAGCTATAAACGATTTTTTATTCAATACCGCGTCTATCCGAAAATGGATATTCGCGATGATCATCAGATTTACACCGATGCGAAATGGCTCAAATTTGCGATCGGCCAAGTGGTCACAAATGCGGTCAAGTATTCGGCAGGCAAGAGTGACAGACTGGAGCTGAATGTCTTCCGCGATGAAGACAGGACGGTGCTTGAAGTCAAAGATTACGGTGTCGGGATTCCCTCGCAGGACATCAAGCGGGTGTTTGATCCTTATTACACCGGTGAAAACGGACGGCGTTTCCAAGAATCTACGGGAATCGGCCTCCATCTCGTCAAAGAAATTACGGGCAAGCTCAATCATACGGTGGACATCACTTCTTCCGCCGGTGAAGGGACATCGGTCCGATTTTCATTTCTTACAAAAATGTAAGACTGCGTTAAGAAAACAACATAGCTCGTTCTGTTTCCCCTTGATAACATGGATTTATGTCAAGGGGATTTTTTATGCTGAACGCCCCGGCGCTACATGAAAGCAGCCCAGATTAACAAGAATAAAACCATAAGGAGGATTTTCATGGCGAATATGCTTGAAGTCAAACATATAAATAAAACCTATAAAGGACAAGTGTCCTATCAAGCTTTAAAACAAATTTCGTTTTCAATAGAAGAAGGCGGGTTCACGGCGGTGATGGGGCCATCCGGGTCCGGAAAAACAACGCTTTTGAATATCATTTCAACGATTGACCGTCCGGATTCAGGCGATATCCTGATTCACGGAGAAAACCCGCACCGGCTGAAGCGGACAAAGCTCGCTCATTTCCGCCGCAAGCAGCTCGGATTTGTGTTTCAGGATTTCAACCTTCTGGACACACTGACCGTCGGTGAAAATATCATGCTGCCGTTAACGCTTGAAAAAGAAGCGCCGTCTGTCATGGAAGAAAAACTGCACGGCATCGCGGCAAAGCTCGGAATCGAAGACCTGCTCAACAAACGGACGTTTGAAGTATCCGGCGGACAGCGCCAGCGGGCCGCCATCGCAAGGGCGGTCATTCATAAGCCGTCACTCATTCTGGCCGATGAACCGACGGGAAACCTTGATTCCAAAGCGTCAAAAGACGTCATGGAAACGATGCAGAGCCTGAATCAGGATGATCATGTCACGGCTTTGATGGTGACCCACGATCCGGTTGCGGCAAGCTACTGCCGCCGCGTCATCTTTATAAAAGACGGCGAACTGTTTAATGAGATTTACCGCGGGGAAAACCGCCAAGTCTTTTATGAACAAATTCTCGATGTGCTGTCTATGCTGGGGGGAAACGCAAATGACCTTTCTTCAGTTCGCTTATAAAAACGTCACGAGAAACAAAAGGGCCTATCTTGCATTCTTCTTGAGCAGCGCTTTTTCCGTTTTGATTTTCTTTACCTTTGCGATGTTCCTGTTTCATCCGGCACTAAAGGAAGGCTACCTGAATAACATCGCCAGAAAAGGCTTAACCGCCGCGGAATGGATGATCTTTGTTTTTTCTTTCTTATTTGTTCTGTATTCGGTTAACGCATTTTTGAAATCGAGAAATAAAGAATTCGGTATTCTGCTGATGCAGGGCATCACGCCGGTGCAGCTGAGAAAGCTCATTACGGCGGAAAACATGATCATCGGCGTCATGTCGATCGCAGCCGGGATTATCGGAGGCTTCATTTTTTCGAAAACGTTCTTTACGGTCGGCGCTTATATTTTAGAAATGGACGCGCTGCCTCTGTACATGCCTTGGAAAGCGCTCGGTATTACGGCCGGCGGATTTCTGCTCTTATTTTTCCTTTTATCGCAGTTCACGATCCTTTTTGTCAGATCAAATACGGTGATCAAATTAATAAAGGGCACTGACAAGATCAAGCCGGAGCCGAAGCCGTCCGTGCTTCTGTCCTTATTCGGCATCGCCTGTCTTTGCGGCGGGTACGGCATGGTTTTAAAAGGCAATGTCCACGGGATCGAGCCGTTCATCATTTTACTGCTTACCGTTATCGGCACGTATTTCTTTTTCAGCCAAAGCAGCATCTGGATTCTGCGCGCGCTGAAGAAGTGGAAAACCTTTTATCTGCGCGGGAAAAATGTCATTTGGGTTTCTGACCTTGTCTATCGTTTAAAAGACAACGCCCGCCTGTTCTTTATCGTCAGCATTATTTCCGCGGTAGCGTTTACTGCGACAGGCGTGCTCGCGATGTACAAATCGACCGTCGGAGCAGAAGAGTCCGCCTATGAGATGGAGTATGTATCTTTCAGCAATAATCCAAAAGAACAGACTCATTTGAAAGATATTGACCATGAACTGAAAACACACGGCTTTACGTATAAGAAAGACAAAATAGATGTTTCCTATGTCCGCTATCAGAAAGGGGATACTGTTCCGCCTGTTTACATGATCAGCGAATCGGAGGCGGCGAAGTACTTCCATGTTAATCTAAACGGCCTGAAACATGGCGAGGCCGTCTATTTCCCGGGCACGTATGACCGCAATTTCAAAAACGAAGCGCCGGATCAGCTGAAGCTGCTGAACCAAAAAGGCAAGCCGTCTGACCAAAAACTGACGGTAAAAGAAGTCAAAAAACCGCTGATCTCATTGAATGCCATCATCGCGGTGAACGATCAAACCTTTGATCAGCTGAAATCACTCGGTGAGAAAGCGTCATTATACGGCTACAGCTATGATCATTGGAAAGACAGTCTAGGGATCAGCCAATCCTTGAAAAATGAGATTTACGGCAACTATATCGACGTCCATTCTGATTTTATGGCAAAAGCTGGGACGTACTATGATACGGTGCAGCTGCCGAGCCTGAGTTTATTCATCGGCCTGTTTATCGCGATCGTCTTCTTTGTCGCGGCAGCAAGTTTCTTATATTTCAGGCTGTTCACCGATTTAGATGAAGACCGGGAGCGCTACCGTTCACTGGCCAAAATTGGCCTGAGTGAGCGTGAAATGGCACAAAGCGTAACGATACAATTGGCGATTTTGTTCTTCTTCCCATTTGTCATTGCCGTCATGCATACGCTGTTTGCTTTGAGAACATTGGCCGTGGAAGGCTATTCCGATGTAGCGGGGCCGCTCAGTCTGACCATCGGAGGGTTTTTCATCTTTCAGCTTCTGTTCTTCCTCGCGGTGCGGACAAGCTATTTGAAAAAAATGAACAAGTAAGGGGAGTGCACAGATGAAAAAAGCATTGGCAATCCTGGCCGTCTTGGCGGCCGCTGCCGTCATATACGGACTTCTCTTTTTTCATAATGATGTTACAGACAGATTTAATCCGTTTATTCACCAGCAAGATGTCTATGTGCAGATTGATCGAGATGGCAAACATCTTAGCCCGGGCGGTACTGAGTATACATTAGACGGATATAATGCATCCGGGAAAAAAGAAGAAGTGACCTTTTTCGCCGGGAAAGACCTTCGAAAGAACGCGTATTTGAAGGTGAAGGCGAAAGGAAAGTATGTCGAGACCTGGGAAGAAGTCAGATTTGAAGATATGCCGGGCTCCGTACAGTCAAAATTAAAGTGAACATGAAAAGCGGCACAGTGTCATGACTGTGCCGCTTTTTTTATTTTTTATTTTCTTCAGCCCGTTTGATCAGCATGTCGGTGATGATATCCATCTGTTTGCTGACGGCAATCGGGTCATACGGATAGAAGGTGTTGAAATCGTTAATAAAGACACGATTGTGTTTTACGGCATCGAGATTTTTCCAAACGGATGAATCTTTCAGACGCTCAAATGTGTTGCTTTCTCCATTCGGATTGTAATCGGTAATGAACATATAATCAGCCGCATATTGAGGGATGACCTCTTGGGAAACCTGTTTCATGGCGCCCGTTTTCATGATGTTTTTTTCAATTTTGGCCGGCGCTTTCAATCCGAGCGCGTTATAAACGGCTTGGCCGCCGCGGCCGGAATTGTCATTGAAAACCCAGATCTCGCCTTTATCCGTCGTTTCATAAAGGCCGACTGTCTCGTCTTTGCCGATCACGTTTTTGAGGCGCTTTTGATTCGCTTCGGCTTTTTTGTTGAAGTCTGCCATAAAGCTTTTGGCTTTATCCTTCGCTCCGGCAATGTCGCCGAATAGGCTGACCGTATCTTTCGTATTCTTTGCGGTGTTAAAAGGAATGACAATCGTCGGCGCGATTTTTGATAGTTTCTCGTATTGGTCTTCCTTCATCAGCACGATTAAATCAGGCTTCAGCTGCATCACTTTCTCCACATTGACGGGATTGCCGATGTCAGTAATGTTTTTCAGCTGTTTTTTGATAAACGGATTTTTGAAAGTCCATGAGCCCGCCCCGACGACATTTGCGTCAACGGACAGCAGCTCACCTGCATAAAAGTCAGTGACGATCCGTTTCGGATGTGCGGGTATGTCAATATTTCCTTTTGTTGATTCATATGTACGCATGTCTGTCTTTCCTTTGCCTGATGCCGATCCGTTGTTCTCCTTCGCGCCGCTGCAAGCGCTTAATGCGAAAACAAGCAGAAGTGCCAGGCCGATCAGCCATGATTGTTTCTTCATAATGATCCCCCTATTTCAGTGATAATGATTATCATTATTAATATAGCAGGAAGTCGTCATTCCGTCTATGTTTTTTATAGAAAACCTTCCTTGATTATCCATGTTATAGTAGTAAAGGAGGAATGAATGTTGATTACGAAAAGAGGGATTTGGTGGGAAGTGCTGCACAGCTGGTGGCTGCTGCTGACTTTTGCGCCGTTTGCGCTGACCGCTTTCTTGGCCTTTTTCTATATCGGCTACCGGGCCAAGAACAAAAAATGGCTGAAATACGGACTTATCTATTTTATTAGCAATTGCTTTTGTGCTGCCGAGCACGCCGGGCGTGTATATCGTGCTGCCTTTATGGATCATCTCCATTATCCACGGGCTGAAAGTGCGGGCGGCTTATTTAATACAGCTTGATGTGTTTAAACAAAACGTCGAAGCAAGAGCGTTTGAAGCGGTAAGGCATGAGGCTGAAGCAAAATTCGGCGGAAAACCCGCTCATCGCATTGATCTGACAAAACAGAGATAAAAACAAATGACAAAGCCGGTATCTCGCGCTTTGTCATTTGCATGACCGGCCTATTGCTGGTATGAATGCTGCTGAAACGGTGTGTGATGCTGTGTTTGCGGGAATGAAGAAACATTAGTGTTCGCCATCGGTGCAGGCATGTGTCCGCTTACTTCCTGCTGAAGCTGATTGCACACATTTACGATTTGCTGGCATTTCTGAATGGCCCTTCATGCCCCTGCAGCGCTTGCTGAATGGTATGAACGGCATGCTGTTCATGGTTAAGCATCTGCTGAAGCATTTGAATGTTTTGCTGTTCCTGCTGGAGCATTTGCTTGTACTGCTGACTGCTTTGCTGTGTCTGCTGAATAAGCTGCTGTGCTGTTTGGCGGCATTGCTGCAGCTGATTTCCGCTGTATTGGTTTTGGTACATCATGAAGACCTCCCGGAGTGATTGATTTTACACATTTATCATGTGAAAGAATTGGAGAGGCATTCATGCAAGAAAAGGATTCAAATATTTACCTATTATGTACAGAGCGGAATACAAGGCTCGGGATGGCCTGTCGAGCTTTGTATTCCGGCCCTTTTTCTCAGAAGCCGCCTTCTGTAGCTTGAAAAGGAATATTGAGTCTGTTTTCGACTGCGCGCAGGCGCTGATTCAAACGGTTTAAGCGGCGGGTATGGATATCAATGGACTGGCTCAGCCGTCTGATCTGCTCATTCATACGCGTGATTTCCCGGTTTTGGCGCTGGTCTTCATTTGAGAGGCGGGTGAGCTCTCTCGATTGCTGGGCGTTTTGTCTTTCAAGCTGGGCGACTCTCCGTTCTAAAGCCGTCGGCTGCCGCTCTTCGGACTGAGGGGGCGCATAATAATAGCTTTCCTGCTGCTGATACGGCTCATACTCAACGCGGTTCACTTCGTATTCCTGCTGCTGAGGGAAATAGGCAGTCGGGGTGTAGTACTGATATGGGTTCATTCATCATTCTCCTTATCTAGTGAAGTCTTTATACACTATGTAGTCAATTGCACAGTGCCACGGCATCCGCCTAACTTACAGACGTAAAAAAAGCTTCAAAGGAAGGTGATCATGTTGCGGAACATACGGATTTTCATCATGACGGTTCTTGTTTTCGGATGCGTCATGATAACAGGCTGCTCGCAAAAGAAAGCAGACGATACCCCTTTTTATTACGGGACATGGGATGCGGGGCTGAAACCGGGCCCGATGGACGGGGTCAGATCTGAAACCGTCACGTTTACGAAAGACAGCGTGCTGACAAAGCAGGTCATTAAAGGCCGCGGCGAGGTTCCCATGCCCTCGGATGTGTACAAGGTGATCTCACAAAACACGGACGGAACGATCGAGATTGAATACCTCGGACATCCGCACCCCGTCAAAAGCACGTTGAAAAGAGGAAAAAACGGTACGCTCATTTGGAAGATATACGGAGAAACAAAAACAATGACAAGAATAAAAACCGGCGGGGAGGATGCACATGAGAAATAAGGCTGCCGACAGACTCGTTTTGACGGGTGTCATCGTACATATCATTCAATGGTTTTCACTGTTATGGTTATTTTTTATGCTTTTTGATCAGTTCGGGCGTTTTACCATTTACAATCCCAATGTCGTCAACGGCAGCATGCAGTCTTTTTCATTCTTTGATATGATGCGCGCTCTTCTGTTTTCCGGCACGCTGCGGAATACGCTTCTGCTGTTTCTGTTTGCGGCAATGCTCATTTACTTGTGGGTGAACGCTCTGTTTATCCTGCTGGAAATCGTTTCTTATATCATGATCAGGCGGAACAGCCGTTCATTATGGGCATACTTTCCCGCAGCGATGGGAATAAAGCTTGCCCTTCTGGACATAGCGGCCGTCCCTTTCTTTGCGGCGGGGCTGATGCTCTTGAAGCAGAAAACAGATGACGGCGGCGAACAAGCTGACAAGGGGAAAAGACGGCCCCGCATCCGGAGGCAGGCCCGGTATACGAAGAGAAGGCGGAGAAACTCGTCCGTTTGATTTTTCATTGAAACGAAAAAACGATATGATGAAAGCATAAGAAGAAAAGGATACAAAGGAGATGCAGGATGTACAAGTTAATCGCAATAGATATGGACGGAACACTACTAAACGATCATCATGAAGTGACGGCTGAAGTCCGCGGGGCGCTTGATGCCGCCAAAGCGGAAGGGGTCAATATCGTCCTGTGCACGGGCCGGCCGATCGGCGGCGTGCGTCGGTATTTGGAAGAGCTGAACTTACAGGAAGAAGGCGACTTTGTGATTGCCTATAACGGCGCACTCGTCCAAAATACGTATACAAACGGTGTCGTGGCCGAGCAGTCATTAGGTTATGAGGATTTGAAGTCGCTTTACGAGCTGAGCTTACAGCTGGATACTCCGATGCATTACTTTGACACAGCCAATCTGTACACGCCGAACCGGGATATCAGTGAATACACGGTATACGAATCATACATTACGAAAGTGCCGCTTCATTTCCGCACGATCGATGAAGTGCCGAAGGATATTCTGATTCCGAAAGTCATGTTCATTGACGATCCGGACAAGCTGGAGAAAGCGATCGCTTCCATTCCGGAATCATTCAAAGAAACATACACAATGGTCAAAAGTGCGCCATTCTTCCATGAGATTCTTCACCCGAAAGTCAGTAAAGGAAACGCGGTTAAGCTGCTGGCCGAAAAACTCGGCATTGAACAGAAAGACGTCATGGCAATCGGCGATAACGGCAACGACATGTCCATGATTCAGTGGGCCGGCTGCGGTGTGGCAATGGCCAATGCCATCCCGGAAGTAAGGGAGATTGCCGATTTTGAAACAAAATCAAATAACGAACACGGCGTGGCGCATGCGATTCAGGAGCTTGTGCTGAAAAAATAGGCACCCCATGAGAGGGTGCTTTTTTACCGCGTGTTTTGGTGATATGATAAGCGGAGAGGGGAGGCGCGACATGGATCGTGAAAAACAGCAGCTCAGCATAGAAGCGGCAAAACTATATTATCAATCAGATTACAGCCAGCAGCAGATCGCCGAACGGCTTAATCTGTCACGCCCTACCGTTTCAAGGCTGCTTCAGTACGCAAAGGAAAAAGGGTATGTGCAAATTCGCGTCATGGACCCATTTGAGGATCTGGACGAACTCGGCGCGAAGCTGGAAGAAAAATACGGGCTGCTTGAGGCGCACGTCGTCTTTTCTCCAAGCGACGATTACCAGGCCATTACACATTACTTAAGCCGCTATGGCGCAGACTATATGCATAAAACCGTAAAGGACGGCGATATACTCGGCGTAAGCTGGGGGACGACGATGTACCAGATCGCAAGCCGCATGGAGCCGAAGCAGGTAAAGAGCGTTGAAGTTGTGCAGTTGAAAGGCGGCATCAGTCATTCCAATGTCAATACGTATTCGTCAGAAACGATTCAGCTGTTCGCCGAAGCATTTCAGACGATGCCGAGGTATTTGCCGCTGCCGGTTATATTTGACAGCGCCGATGTGAAACAGATGGTCGATCGGGACAGACATATTAAGCGGATCATTGAAATGGGCAGACAAGCTAATATCGCCCTGTTTACGGTCGGAACCGTCCGGGATGAGGCGCTGCTTTTCAGACTCGGCTATTTCCGGGAAGAAGAGAAACAATTACTGAAAGCACGCGGAGTCGGCGATATTTGTTCGCGCTTTTTTGACGCGGAAGGCAGGATTTGCAGCAGCAGCATTAACGGCCGGACGATCGGAGTCGAGCTCAGCGACTTGAAAATGAAAGAGCGTTCGATTCTGGTGGCGGGCGGCAGCAGAAAATGCAAGGCCATTCACGGTGCCCTGAGAGGAAAGTACGCCAACGTTTTGATTACCGATCAGCATACGGCCAAAAAACTCATTCAAGAATTGTGACAATTCATGAACATAATTTCAATTACCAATTTACATATGTTCAAAATTCGGTTATTCTAAACGTATCCTAGGAAAAAGGAAGTGCATACAATGTCAATTGCAAGTCAAATAGACCATACTGCTTTGAAACCGCATACACAAAAAGCAGATATTTTACAACTGATAAAAGAAGCAAAAGAATATAAATTCGCTTCCGTTTGTGTAAACCCAACTTGGGTCAAACTCGCAGCGGAGGAACTGAAGGGCACGGGAGTTGACGTTTGCACCGTTATCGGATTTCCTCTCGGCGCAACGACATCGGAAACAAAAGCATTTGAAACGAAGGATGCCATCTCAAAAGGAGCCACTGAGGTTGACATGGTCATCAATATCGGCGCATTAAAAGACGGCGATGATGAAGTGGTTGAAGCTGATATCCGCGCGGTAGTTGAAGCAGCTGATAAAAAAGCGCTCGTCAAAGTGATCATCGAAACATGCCTTTTGACAGATGAAGAAAAAGAGCGCGCGTGCCGCTTAGCGGTATCAGCAGGCGCCGATTTCGTCAAAACGTCTACCGGTTTTTCTACAGGCGGGGCAACGGCTGAAGATATCGCTCTTATGAGAAAAACAGTCGGACCGGACATCGGGGTCAAAGCATCAGGCGGCATCAGAACAAAAGCTGATGTTGACAGCATGATCGCTGCGGGCGCGAGCCGGATCGGCGCAAGTGCGGGCGTCTCTATCGTGAGCGGCGGAGACAGCGGCAGCAGCGACTATTAATCAGCAGTGCGGAAGCTGAAAGCTTCCGCCATCCTCTTTCTTTGTTGATGCATAAAAAATTGTAAGCGAATACAAATAAAAGGAGAACACATATGAAGTATCTCATCGGAATTATCGGAATCATTGTGTTTTTAGGTCTTGCCTGGCTTGCCAGCAACGGCAAAAAAAGAATCAGAATCCGGCCGATCGCCGTCATGCTCGTGCTGCAGCTGATTCTCGGTTATATTCTCCTCAACACCGGTATCGGGAATTTTCTTGTCGGCGGTTTTGCAAAAGGATTTAACTACTTGCTGGAATATGCATCAGAAGGGATTAACTTTGTATTCGGCGGGCTTGTGAATGCGAAACAGACGACGTTCTTCATGAGCGTGCTTCTGCCGATCGTTTTTATATCCGCTTTAATCGGAATTCTGCAGCACTGGAAGGTCCTCCCCTTCATCACGAAGTATATCGGTCTTGCGTTAAGCAAGGTGAACGGAATGGGGAAAATCGAATCTTACAACGCTGTCGCATCTGCGATTTTAGGGCAATCAGAAGTCTTTATCAGTTTGAAAAAACAGCTCGGTTATCTTACTGAACAGCGCTTATATACGCTTTGCGCGTCCGCAATGTCGACGGTCTCAATGTCGATCGTCGGTTCTTACATGATGATGCTGAAGCCTGAATACGTCGTGACGGCGCTTGTGCTGAACTTATTCGGCGGATTTATCATCGCTTCTATCATCAACCCGTACACCGTCAGCAAAGAAGAGGATTTGATCGTCGTTCCTGAAGAAGAAAAGCAATCCTTTTTTGAAGTGCTCGGTGAGTATATAATGGATGGATTCAGAGTCGCCGTCGTCGTAGCGGCGATGCTGATCGGATTTGTTGCACTCATTGCCCTGGTCAACGGCGTTTTTAACGCGGTCTTCGGCATTACATTCCAGGCGCTGCTCGGATATGTATTCGCGCCGTTTGCGTTTTTAACCGGTATTCCGTGGAATGAAGCGGTGAGCGCCGGAAGCATTATGGCGACGAAAATGGTATCGAATGAATTTGTGGCGATGCAGACACTCTCATCCGGCGATTTCCATTTCAGTGCGCATACACAGGCAGTGGTATCTGTATTCCTTGTCTCATTCGCGAATTTCTCCTCTATCGGGATCATTACCGGTGCGGTGAAAGGGCTGCATGAAAAACAAGGAAACGTCGTCGCGCGGTTCGGGCTGAAGCTGCTGTACGGCGCAACGCTCGTCAGCTTCCTGACAGCGGCGATCGTCGGATTGATTCACTGAACATAAATGAAGGACAGGTGATAGATCATGAGAATGGTAGATCTTATTGTAAAAAAACAAAATGGAAAAGAACTGACAACAGAAGAAATTCAATTTTTCGTAAAAGGATACACGGACGGAAGCATCCCTGATTATCAGGCAAGCGCGCTGGCTATGGCGATTTACTTTCAGGATATGACGGATCAGGAGCGCGCCGATCTGACAATGGCGATGGTGAATTCAGGGGAAACGATTGATCTTTCCGCCATTGAAGGCATTAAGGTCGACAAGCACTCTACGGGCGGGGTCGGCGACACGACAACTCTCGTACTCGCACCGCTCGTCGCGGCGCTCGGCGTTCCCGTTGCTAAAATGTCCGGCCGCGGTCTTGGCCATACGGGGGGAACCATTGATAAGCTGGAAGCGATCGAAGGCTTCCACGTGGAATTGTCAAAAGATGAATTCATCAAGCTTGTGAACCGCGACAAAGTAGCGGTCATCGGACAAAGCGGCAATTTGACGCCTGCCGATAAAAAGCTGTATGCGCTGCGTGATGTAACGGGTACGGTGAACTCCATCCCGCTGATCGCAAGCTCAATTATGAGTAAAAAAATCGCAGCCGGAGCAGATGCCATCGTGCTTGACGTCAAAACGGGCGCCGGCGCGTTTATGAAAACGGATGAAGACGCCGTGAACCTCGCCAAAGCAATGGTCCGCATCGGAAACAACGTCGGCCGCCAGACGATGGCCGTGATTTCTGACATGTCGCAGCCGCTCGGTTTTGCGATCGGGAATGCTCTGGAAGTACAAGAAGCCATTGATACGTTAAGAGGGGAAGGGCCTGAAGACTTAAACGAACTCGTCCTCACGCTCGGCAGCCAAATGGTCGTATTGGCGAAAAAAGCCGAGACATTGGAAGAAGCGAGAACGAAGCTGCAGGAAGTCATGAAAAACGGCAAAGCGCTTGAAAAGTTCAAAGAGTTCCTGAGCAATCAGGGAGGAGACGCTTCTGTCGTTGACGATCCGTCCAAACTTCCGCAGGCGGCGTACAAAATTGACGTTCCGGCGAAAGAAGCGGGTGTCGTTTCAGAAATCGTCGCCGACGAAATCGGCGTCGCAGCGATGCTGTTAGGCGCGGGACGTGCGACAAAAGAGGACGAAATCGATCTTGCCGTCGGCATTATGCTCCGCAAAAAAGTCGGTGACAACGTCGAAAAAGGCGAGCCGCTCGTCACCCTTTACGCCAACCGCGAAAACGTTGATGACGTGACCGCCAAAGTCTATGACAACATCCGCATCTCAGAAAAAGCGGAAGCGCCGAAACTGATTCATACGCTGATTACGGAATAAGAGAAGAAAGGCACATACCTCATCAGTATGTGCCTTTTTTTATGGCATGGTTTTATCCAAATGAATGTCACGGACGGATTGTTTCGGCTGTTTCTTTCTCAAAAAACGAATGAGATAGCACAGGATCATACAAGGAATTCCGCAGAAGAGGGCGATTCTTTGATTGGGATCAAATGCAAGGCCTACGCATGAAGCGAAACATAAGATCACAGCGGCGATCGGAACGAGAGGGTATAACGGTGTGCGGAAGGTCAGATCCGAGACGCGTCCGCCATTTTTTACATAATGTTTTCGAAATAACAGCTGAGACAGGGCGATACTCATCCACACCACGACGCCGGCAAATCCGGCTATTGCCACAAGCACCACGTAGACCGTGCCCGGGGCGGCGATGCTTGAGATCAAGGATATGCAGGATACGGCCATGCTGGCGAGCAGAGCATTCAGCGGAATGCCTTTCGACGTGATTTTTTTGAACCGGGCGCTGATCATGTTTTCATTCGCCAGAGACCACAGCATCCGGGTGGAAGCATACAGTCCGGAGTTGGCGACAGAAAGCAAAGCCGTTAAAATCACGAAGTTCATGATATCTGCGGCGTATGGGATACCGATTTGGGAAAAGACCGCGACAAACGGACTTTCAATCACACCGGCTTCCTTCCAGGAGATCAGTCCGGACAGCACAAAAATGGCGCCGATAAAAAAGATAACCGTTCTCCAGGCGACATTCCGGATCGAACGCGGAATATCTTTTGCCGGATTGGCGGTTTCACCCGCCGTAATTCCGATCAGCTCCGTCCCTGAAAAGGCGAAGCTTACGGAAATCATTGCGATGAAAACCGCAAGAAAGCCGTTCGGAAACAGTCCGCCGTTTGAGGTGAAATTCGACAGCATTGGAGCTTCACTCGAACCGTGCAATGAAATCAAACCGAACATCGCGGCGCCGCCTAAGATGATAAATAAAAGGATGGTGACGATTTTGACGCTGGAAAACCAAAACTCTGTTTCTGCAAACAATTTAACGGAGAATGCATTGGCGGCAAAAAGGAGAGCCGCGAAAATCGCGCTCCACATCCAGACGCTGCTGTGGGGAAACCAGCGCTGCATAAGGATACCGGAAGCTGTAAACTCCGATCCTACCGTCACCACCCAATTCACCCAATACATGATACCGACCATAAAACCTGTGGACGGTCCGATAAACGTTGTCGCATACGTTTGAAATGAACCGGTCACAGGCATGGCTACTGACAATTCTCCGAGACACTGCATGACAAGATACATCATCAAGCCGCCGATCAGGTAAGCGGCGATCGTCCCGCCCGGCCCGGCCTGGCTCAATGTATACCCTGTGCTCAAAAACAGCCCCGTGCCGATGACTCCTCCCAATGAAATCATAAATAAGTGCCTGCTTTTCATCGTGCGCTTTAGTTGATTGCCGCCTTGATCAACATCCATCGTGATCTCCCCCTTTTTGCGTGGCGTGAGAATCTTCCGGCAGCAGAGAGCACGCGTGCCGGAATTGACTTTAACGTGACAATTTAAATCCCTTTAATGCATGTAAAATGACGTGTGCGGCTGCCCGGCTTGTCATATCGCGAAAATCAAGTGTCGGATCAACCTCAACGATCTCAATACCCGAGATGTCAGCCTCCTGGGCTAAAAACCTGACCGCCTGAAGCAGTTCTTCGGTATACAGACCTCCGGGGCCGATCGCGGGGCAGCCGGGCGCATGAGCTTGATCCAGCACATCCATATCAACCGAAATAAAAATGGTGTCGGTTCTTTTTTGAACGGCCGGCAAGACCTCTTGTATCGTTCGGAGGAGCCCTTTCTCCCGGATCATCTCCATTGTATACACTTCTGCCTGCCGCTCTTTTACATATTGTTCATATGCCAAGCTGTTGCTGAACTCCCTGATTCCAAGCTGAATCAGGTTTTGTCCGCTTATGATATTTTCATCTAACAGCCGGCGGAATGGCGTGCCGTTTGTCGGCCCTCCGTCTTTTGTGTTGCGGACATCGTGGTGGGCGTCGAATTGAAAGACGGCCGTTGTTCCTTTCGTTTCCGCAATGGCTTTAATGGTGGAATAACTGATGGAGTTGTCGCCGCCGAGAATGACGGGCACCCAGTCAGGCTGGTCCGTCAGAATGTCATGAATGGTCCGATAAATGTGTTCGTGAGATTTAACGACATCCGTGACATGAATCTGAATATCACCGATATCGTACAGATGGTCAATGACATGCTCCCGCAGCTCTGCGGAATATGCGGAAATCCCGCCGAGCGCCCGGCGGATCGCACCGGGGGCAAAGCAGGCACCGGAATGGCTGATTGACGACTTAGAAAGCGGAACGCCGATCAAAGCCGGCCCTTTGATCGTTTGTCCCGCCCACGCTTCCGTCACATCGCCGATCCTTGTCACATGGCGGTCGTTGAAGAGGGAGCCGGCTTTTTGCAGAAACGGATACTTATCCAAGAGCGGCTCCCTCCCTTGAAACGACCGTCTTTCCGTTCTTGATGACACGGTGTACATGATTGACGCCGTAATGATACGGGATATACATGTAATTCGGCGCTTCCCAAATGACAATGTCAGCCGCCCGTCCGGCTTTAATTTGTCCGGCCTCTTCGCCTTTTCCGATCGCATACGCGGCATTAACGGTGACAGCGTGCCAGATTTCTTCTGCGGTCATTTTTAAATGAAGCGCGGCAATCGACATGATGAGCTGGAGATTTTCCGTCGGTGAGCTGCCCGGGTTGAAGTCAGTCGCCAAACTGACCCGTACGCCCGCATCAATCATCTCCCGGGCTCTCGCATAAGTGTGTTTGCCGAGATAGAAAGTCGTGCCCGGCAGCAGGACAGCGATCGTTCCGGACTCCGCTAGCTTTTCGATGCCTTCGTCAGACGCCCCCACCAAATGATCGGCAGAAACAGCATGCAGCTCTGCCGCCAATTCCGCGCCGCCGAGCGGGTCAATCTCATCAGCATGGATTTTCAGGCCGAAACCAGCTTCAGCCGCCTTTTTCAGGTAGTCCCGTGACTGGCTGACGGTAAAGACGCCTGTTTCTGTGAAAATATCGGCAAATTGCGCGAGGCCTTTTTCTTTTATTTCAGGCAAAAGCTGCAGCATGCGATTCAGAAATTCGTCAGGGCTGTTACGGTACTCAGGCGGAATGGCGTGTGCCCCCATAAAGGTCGTGACAAGGTCGATCGGCTGGCGCCCGCCCAGTTTTTTCGCTGCGGTCAGCTGTTTCAGCTCCGTGTCTTTGTCGAGTCCGTACCCGCTTTTTACTTCCGCGGTCGTGATGCCGTATGACAGCATGCGTCCGAGGTGGAAAAGCCCTTTTTCAATCAGTTCTTCTTCGGAAGCGGCTTTCGTGTCTTTGACCGTTGACAAAATACCGCCGCCTTGCGCCAGAATATCCAAGTAGGACATGCCCTGAATTTTTAAATTCAGTTCTTTTTCCCGGGACCCCCCGAATACAAGATGGGTATGGGGATCGACGAGGCCGGGGGTGACGAGCCGTCCCCCGCAGTCGATGATGTCTCGTGCCTCGTATCCTTCCTCCGCTCCTTGATGTCCGGCAAAAACAATGCGCCCGTCGTGAATGCCGATGACGGCATCTTCCGTGACACGAAGATCTTGCATGCTTCCGCCTGATCGGGGGCCGCCGGATTCCATCGTCAGCAGCTGGCCGATGTTGGTGAGTATGGTATCTATTTGTTTCGGCATGTTACCGCTCCTTTTTCATCGGTATCATAATGTCTTGTTCCTCGGCGACTTGAGCCGCTTTTTCATAACCTGCGTCCGCATGGCGGATGATGCCCATTCCCGGATCGCTTGTCAGAACGCGGGAAAGCCGCTGTTCCGCAAGGATGCTGCCGTCAGCGACCGCGACCATTCCCGCGTGAAGGGAATACCCCATGCCGACGCCCCCGCCGTGGTGAAAAGAAACCCAGCTTGCGCCTGAGGCCGTGTTGATCAGCGCGTTCAGCACCGCCCAATCGCCGACCGCGTCGCTTCCGTCTTTCATCGCTTCTGTTTCCCGATTCGGAGAGGCGACAGATCCGCAGTCTAAATGGTCTCTTCCGATGACGATCGGGGCTTTCAGCTCGCCGTTTCTGACCAATTCATTGATGGCGAGCCCCATCTTTTCCCGTTCACCGTAGCCGAGCCAGCAAATACGGGACGGCAGGCCTTGGAATGTGACTTTTTTCTGCGCCATGTCAATCCAGCGGTGAAGGGCTTGATTTTCTGGAAACAGCTCTTTTAATAAAGCGTCCGTGCGGTATATATCTTCAGGGTCTCCCGACAGCGCAGCCCAGCGGAACGGCCCTTTTCCTTCACAAAATAACGGCCGGATGTAGGCGGGAACGAATCCCGGGAAATCAAAAGCATCGGCGAGCCCCTCATCTTTGGCAGCTTGGCGGATATTGTTGCCGTAATCAAAGACGATAGCCCCTTTTTTCTTGAAGGCGAGCATGGCTTCCACATGCTTTTTCATACTCTGCTTGGAAAGCCTTACGTATAATTCAGGCTGATCCCGGCGCAGGCAGTCGGCCTCTTCAAGTGAGTATCCTGCCGGAATATAGCCGATCAGCGGGTCGTGAGCGGAAGTCTGATCGGTTACGATGTCAATATGGACGCCGCGGTTCAAAAGCTCATGATGCACCTCAGCCGCATTGCCGAGAAGGCCGATTGATAAAGGTTCTCCGGCTTGTCTGGCTGCTTCGGCCCAGCGCAGCGCTTCGTCAATTGATGCGGTTTTACGGTCGCAATAGTTTGTTTCCATCCGTTTATCAATCCGTGTTTCATCCGCTTCAACGGCGATGACGACGCCGTCATTCATCGTGACGGACAGCGGCTGGGCGCCTCCCATTCCGCCAAGTCCGGCCGTCAGCGTTAGGGTTCCTTTCAGACTGCCGCCGAAATGCTGTCTCGCAAGCTCCGCAAAGGTTTCATAGGTGCCTTGCAAAATACCTTGTGAGCCGATATAAATCCAGCTGCCGGCCGTCATCTGCCCGTACATCATCAGCCCTTTTTTCTCAAGGTCATGGAAATGCTCCCAATCCGCCCATTTCGGCACGAGAACCGAATTAGCCAGCAGGACGCGGGGCGCGCGGCTGTGCGTGCGGAACAGTCCGACCGGTTTTCCGGATTGAATCAGCAGTGTTTCATCATCTTTTAACGTTTTGAGGGAGCGCTCAATCGCGTGAAAAGCATCCCAGTTTCGCGCGGCCTTGCCTATGCCGCCGTATACGATCAATTCCTCCGGCTTTTCGGCAACCTCCGGGTCAAGGTTGTTTCGGAGCATGCGGAGCACGGCTTCCTGCTCCCATCCTAAGCATTCAAGTTCGGTGCCGCGGCCGGCGCGGATTGATTTCTTTACATCAGTCATCTTGTAAGTCCCCCTTCATTGGTCATCAGTTTTTGGTGATGCTCATTCGGCAGAAAAGACTCCTTCTTCAGCCAGTCACTCAGATGCTCGATGTCATAAGAAAACACGCGGTCTTCTTGTATGGACGGCACGATGTTTCTCATTTCGTGATAGAGCTGTTTTGTGTACGAGGCGCAATGTTCCGCACCCCGGTATTCCACGGCCTGCAGCGCGCAAATGGCTTCAACGGCAAGCACCCGTCTCGTATTCGCAATGATCTGGTAGGCGTGCCTTGAGGCGATGGTTCCCATGCTGACGTGATCCTCCTGGTTTGCCGATGAAGGAATTGAATCGACACTGGCGGGATGGGCCAGGGTTTTATTTTCTGACACGAGGGAGGCCGCCGCATATTGCATGATCATCGCTCCGGATTGTAAGCCGGGCTGAGGGCTCAGAAAGGGCGGCAGGTCATTCAGCTGCGGATTCACAAGCCGTTCGATACGGCGTTCAGAAATATTCGCAAGTTCGGCCGCCGCCACTTTGAGAAAATCCATGGCAAAGGCGATCGGCTGTCCGTGAAAGTTTCCGCCTGAGATGATTTTGGCGCCGTCTTCGAAAATGAGCGGGTTATCTGTCGCGGCATTCATCTCAATTTCTAATTTTTCTTTTACATACGCTAATGTCTGCCATGATGCGCCATGGACTTGAGGAATACAGCGGATTGAATAGGCGTCCTGGACACGCAGCTCCCCTTGGACGGTCGTCAGCTTGCTGTCTGACAAGTAATAGCGGATTCGCTCGGCGACATCCATCTGTTCCTGATAACCGCGGGCGGCATGAATGTCCTCGTCAAACGCATCGATAATGCCCTGAAGGCCTTCGATCGTTAAGCTCGCGATCCGTTCCGACTGATAGGCCAGCTTTTCGGCTTCGAGGTAAGCGATCAGCCCCATCGCGGTCATGGCCTGCGTTCCGTTGATCAGCGCGAGCCCTTCCTTAGAGGTCAGGACGGCCGGCTGAAGGTTTGTCTTTTCTAAAGCATGAGCTGTCGGCATCCGGGCCCCTTCGTAAAAGACTTCGCCTTGCCCGATAAGCGCCAGTGCGAGATGAGAAAGCGGCGCCAAATCTCCGCTCGCCCCCAGTGACCCTTGCTGCGGGATGACCGGGTGAATGCGATGATTGAGATACGCGAGCAGTTGATCAATCAGCTCAGTCCGCACGCCGGAAAAGCCTTTCAGCAGGGCATTGGCTCGCAAAAGCAGCATGGCCCGCGATACAGATTCCGGAAACGGATCACCGACGCCGCACGCGTGAGAAAGAATCAGATTCAGCTGCAGATCCGCGGCGTCTTCTTTTTGAATCAGCACATCGCTGAACTTGCCGAATCCCGTCGTAATCCCGTAAATGGTCTTCTCTTCTTGAACGATCCGTTCAACCGCCGCCCTGCTTTTTTTCACACGTTTCATGCTTTCGGCAGATGCTTGAACCTCTTCAAAATCAAACAGCACACGCTGGGCATCTGCGGTTGTCAGTGAGGAACCGTCTAACGTCACCATCATTTCAACCCCTTTTCCTTTACTTTGGTAAAGCGCCCATACAAAAAGGAGCTATGCCATGAAAATGATATTTCACGCATAGCCCCCTATCATCTGAAATCTATGGGCTGATTCATATGTGATTAATTCCGACCCCGAATGTTTCGTGCTCAAGCCCCTTAATCGGAGCCCCGATCGTGCCGTAAAGTGAAACGGCGATCCAATCGCCTTCCGCCTCGCTTTCATACGGATTTCCCCGCAAGACGGCAAACTTCAGGCCCACGGTACGAAGCAACGAGCCAAGCAGCATTTCGCCCCGCGTCACTCCGTGCAAAGCTTCCATTGTGGCATGATACAGCGCATGTGATTCGCGATAACCCTCAGATTGAATGACACCGCTCTTTTTGGAAGCGGTTTCAATTGCAGCTACTACCTTATGCGCATCCATTGAACCCACCCTGCCGAGACAGACTTTCCAGCCGTCCCGTTCCAGCCGGCTGATCTGCTGGTTTTCTTCAGTCTCATGAAGCAGAAGAAGGACGGACAATCGCCCGATGCGGCGGTCTTTGTGTAAGGTCATATATGCTTCACTCAATTCTTAAATATTCTGATAACTAGTAACTGTTTTTTATATTAAGTGTTTGCGAATCAGAAGTCAAAACTTTTTTTCCAGTCTTTCACAAATCAGATTGCTATCGAAGTAAAGCGGTACATCGTGAAGTCGGCGCTGTTGATCACATATTTCCGCCATCCGCATCATAAAATGGAGCGTTGTCTTGAAAGCGTTTTAAGAAAAGAAGAGAGCGAGGCGATTTCAGAAAATGAAAACTAGTTTCTTTCGTGTGTGCCTGGTCTCAGCAGCGGTCATCGGGTTCACTCTGCCGCAGGCAAAAGCCCAGCATCCGGTTTTTTCAGAGGTCAGCGTGCATGATCCGTCCGTCATCAAAACAGGCGATACATATTATGTATTCGGCTCGCATTTGGCTTCCGCCAAGTCGAAAAACCTGATGCAGTGGCAGCAGATGTCTTCGAGCGTCAATCCCAATAATCCCCTGATCCCGAACGTCTACACCGAATTAAAAGAGACATTCGACTGGGCCCAGTCTGATACGCTGTGGGCGCCGGATGTCGCCCAGCTGTCTGACGGGAAATATTACATGTACTATAACGCCTGTAAAGGAGACTCACCGAGATCCGCTCTCGGTGTCGCCGTGAGTGACAAGATCGAAGGACCCTACAAAAACAAAGGCATCTTTTTGAAATCGGGCATGGAAGGAAAAAGCGAAGACGGCACGAGGTACAATGCAAACGTTCATCCGAATGTCGTAGATCCGCAAACGTTTTTTGACCATAAAGGCAAGCTCTGGATGGTGTACGGCTCTTACTCCGGGGGGATTTTTATACTAGAAATGAATCCGAAAACCGGTTTCCCGCTCCCGAACCAAGGCTACGGAAAAAAACTGCTCGGCGGAAATCACAGCAGAATCGAAGGCCCGTACATCAGCTACAATCCGGAAACGAAATATTACTATCTGTATCTGTCATTCGGCGGACTTGACACAGCCGGCGGTTATCATATGCGTGTGGCGCGTTCCAAAAATCCGGACGGTCCGTACTATGACGCCGCAGGCCATAACATGCTTGATGCCAAAGGAAAAGACGGCAGCTTCTTCGATGACAAAGCAATTGAACCGTACGGGGTCAAACTCATGGGCGGCTACAGCTTCGCCTCACAATCTGAAAAAGGCACGGGCTACGTATCGCCGGGACACAACTCCGTGTTTTACGACGGGAAAACGAAACGATCATACCTCATTTTCCACACCCGTTTCCCGAACAGAGGCGAAGAGCACGAAGTCAGAGTGCATCGGCTGTACATGAACAAAGACGGATGGCCCGTTGCAGCGCCATACCGCTATGCGGGAGAACCGGATACACACATATCGGCGGCCGCCGTATCCGGAACCTACAAACTCATCCAGCACGGAAAAGACATCACAGCTACGATCAAAACCCCAAAAAACATCCGGCTTAACAACGACGGCACCATTTCCGGGGAAATGACCGGAACCTGGACAATAACGGACAGCAGCAAAGCCCGAATCAACCTGAACGGCACAAATTATGACGGCGTCTTCCTGAAAGAATGGGACTCGGCGAGAGAGAAAGAAGTTGTGACGTTTAGTGTGCTGAGCGGTGATGGGGAGGCTGTTTGGGGAGTGAAGTGAGGTGGACTCAGAATCTTCTTTTAATTAAGAAGGTTCTTTTTTTTGTAATATAAAAAAGCACTTGAAAAGTAATTAATACTCTATAGAGTATAATATTGTTATAGAGATTGTTTTATTATAGTTGTAAGTTCTTTTAAAACAAGTTTATTTTTTGAAAGAGGAGAAATATGAGTAATGTTGTACTTCAAAGCTTTTTAGAAAAGGTTATAGCGAAAAAGATTTTAGATAAGTTAAATAGTATCCGGGATAATAGTAATATTAAACAAACTCATTTAAGTACAAAAGCCGGTAAGAGTGATAATGCTTTTAACAAAATGCTGAATGAAATGAAGGTTCCTAAAATATCAACAGTTTTGAGATACCTCGATGCTACTAATGAGCTGCTGAAAGAAAATAAAATGAATGAAATAACAATAGACGAGCTTTTGGATATTGAAATTCTAGAAATAGTGAGAAGAACAAATAACATTACAGATGGCGATTTTGACAGTTATATTGAACACAATAAGGATTTTTTAAAAGGTATAACGTTCTATTTTGAAATTATGAAAAAGAAAAAAATAATGAGTATTGAAGAAGAAAAACTTTATATGAAAATTAAAGAATTATAAACAGAAATGGAGACTGAGATATGGCAGCAGAAAGACTTATTTGGTTCATTACAAGGCCGGAAAGGGATCCAAAGTTTCACAAGGAAGCCATAAAGGCTTTATATAAAGCAACTGATGAATTAAAACTGACTTGGTCAGGTAATAGAGAAGTACACAAAAGATATGAACAAGAGTTAGCAGATATAGGTATTAAAAGACAGAATATAAGTGAGAGCGGATCGGGCGGGAGAACATGGATGGCATTACTAAGGACTTTTGCTTATTGTTATTTAGATGAAGAGGGAAAGGTTGTACTGACTAAAGCCGGAAGGTCTATACTAAAAGAGGAAAAAGTATATCAAAATATTCGGAAGCAGATACTCACCTTTCAATATCCAAATGCATACTTCTTAGAAAAAGGATTTAAACCTAAGTTTCATGAGGACTTTCAAATACGTCCCGTAAGATTTTTAATTAAATTAGTTAATCAAGAATCGCTAGATTATTATGTTACAAAAGAAGAAATTACCTATTTTGTAATGGTGGCCCAAAAAGATAATCAAATAAAAGAAATAACAGAAAGTATTATCAATTTCCGAAATTCTAGTGTTGAAGAACAAAATAAATTAAAACAAAATATAGCTGAAAAGTTCGAACATAGAGAGAGGTCAGATAAAGGAGCTCGAGATTTCAATACTGCTCATTCTGATGTTGCGCATACTTTTATGCTGATAAGCGAATATACAGGATTGGTGAAATATGTTCGAGGCAAAGCATTAATAGTTGAAAATTCCAAAAAAGAGGAAATAAAAAATGAGATGGAAATATTGGATGCAAAGTATCCGTTTAATAAACGCTATCTCATTTCTTTGCAAAGAATGTTTGAAAATAACGGATTAGATGTTGACAGCTACAAAGCAAGCTCCTTCCATAACATAAAACCTGCAACTAATTCATTAAAAACAAAAAGGAAGCTTCAAAGTATTCTTAAAAATATACCTACTCCGTCTATGCTTGATAAAGAAGATCTTGTTGGAATTCTAAATGAAGAATTTCCTCGGAGTGATGCAGAAGAGTATGCTGATGAAATCCTGGCTGATATTCAATATAAAGCCTTAAATATTAACTTTGTCGAGAGCTACTTAAATGAGAACAGCGATCATCAATTTGAAAAAAGTACGGGAAACATTTTTAAAGCGTTGGGTTTTGAGGTCACAATGCATCCTAAAGCTTTAAATGGGGAAAGAACAGAAATTGATATTTTAATCAGTTATGGTAACGTGTATGGAATAATAGATGCAAAGAGATACAAGGATAAGTTTACATTAAGTGCTTCTTTTGCCTCTCATATGGCTTCGGAATATATACCAAATTATAAAGGTTACGAGGATAAAGAAATGGTTTTTTATGGGTACGTAACAGCATCAAATGAATTTAGAGGTGTTAAAAATTTAGAAAAAATAAAAAGATTAACTGAAAGAAATCTTCAGGGATACTCTGTTGATGGTATTATGCTGAATTCTAAAACTTTATTAGGATTACTGGATTATTGTATAGAAAATGAATTAATGCCTGAACAAAGAGTAAGTATTTTTCTCGGAGCAGTAAAAAATAAGAGTTTTTCATCATTTGAACAATTACTAAAAGAAGTCAACAAAGGTTAAGAGATTGAATTATGCATTTAGAGTAGAAACTTTAAATTATCTATTAGTACTATGTTTTTAAGCGTGCTTACAGAGTTGTGCTTATATTTATAGAGTGCCTGAATTAGAAAAAGGAATCTGACTGCAGATTCCTTTTCCTTAAATCATATAAGGAACTTTTTCCTCTTTAACTAACTCTTTAAAAGTCCATTTTGGCTCAATAGAGTCATATTCAATACCAGCAAACGTTTTTAGTATCGCTTCTGCAATAATTTGAGCAGCTTTTGGAGGGACAGCCATGCCGATTTGCTGTCTTACCTTTTCTTTCTTTCCTTCAAATACAAAATGATCAGGAAAGGTTTGCAGGCGTGCCCGTTCTCTATTGGTTAAGGCGCGAGGCTCTTCCCAATGGTATACGTGAGTGCCGCCGCCCCCGCTTCCAGTCACCGTATAAGATGGTTCATCCGGATGAAGACGTTTATAAATCTGACTCATTCGGGCACCTTTCACTTTGAGTCGTAATTCTTCCGGGATGCCCTCATACCAGGCGTTCTTTCCGGGAGGAATATAGTTCAGCATCTCAATAGTTTTTTGATTATGTTTCGTAGGCTCATGATTTTCAGTAAAATCAAGAATAGGCGGATTATTGAGTGCGTCGTATGCAGTAACATACTGATTAGGAGTAGTAGGAGCAGGAATTTTGAATTCTAAATTCTGGTCTTTTCTGATACCTACTATAATAATACGGTGTCTTTTTTGCGGTACGCCGTATTCCTCAAATTTATATAAGTGAGGAGTGATTGTATAACCCATCCCCGCTTCTCCCAGTTCTCTCAATATCTGAATAAAAGCTTTACCTTCATTTGCACTTTGCAGACCGCCCACATTTTCAGCAATAAAAAATTTCGGATTATGATAATTGAGCACCTTTACACCATATGAGTAAAGAGGGCCGTAATCTCCGCTCATTCCTTTATGTTCTCCAACTATACTGTAATCATTGCAAGGGAATCCAAAGGCTAATGCATCTATAGGAGGGAGGCTTTCTATATCCAATTCTTGCACAGGACCCTCAATTACTGACGGGTCATCAATATTTTTGCAGATATTTCTTCTGTATGTTTTACATGCAGATTCGTCATAATCATTAGACCACTCATGTTTTATGCTGTATTCATTACCGGAACTGTCAACGACACGGGCACTTGTAATTCCTAAAGACAGTCCTCCTGGTCCGCTGAACAATTCTCCTTTTCGGAAGATCATATAAAAACCTCCATTTGTTGATCTCATACACATTATAAACTATAACACATCTTAACGCTAAAAAGAGAACGTTTGTTTCGCGAATTTAAAAGGAGAAAACTTTTGTTTTAATAGAAGATTTAAATGTTTTCATTGAGGGAAAACTTTTACAAATCGGGAGGGGAATCGTATGGCTGACACTCATACAAAAGAACAAAGAAGAAAGAATATGCAGGCGATTAAAGCAAAATCAAAATTAGAAGATAAAGTATCCGCAGCCTTATGGAACAGGGGGCTGCGATTCAGAAGAAATGTTTCATCTCTTTTTGGTAAGCCAGATATAGCTATTAAAAAATACAAAATTGTTATCTTTGTTGATTCTTGCTTTTGGCACGGATGCAGCTCTCACGGAAATCAGCCAAAAAGCAACAAAGTGTATTGGGAGAAAAAACTGAAGCGGAATAAGGAAAGAGATCAAAAGGTTACTTCCTACTATATAAAACATGGCTGGCATATATTAAGGGTTTGGGAACATGCTTTTAAAGAGAATTTTGAAAGAACAATAGATGAGATAGAAACTTTTATAAAAACGAATATGTAGATAACTGATTATAAATTTTCCGGTGATAAATAATTCCTTTTTCCTTTTCATCCAAATAAACCCATAGTGTAACATGAAAATAGTCTATAATGCCCAAAATTTACAAGCGAGGTGTTTACTTATACTAGCAGAGATGAACGCATTACATTCGGCAAGAGCCGACTTTGATATAAAACAAGAGCACATTCATGCCCTGAAACAAGTCAGACATGAAATAACAAATTTAAAACATGAGTTTGCAGATATCAACCATTTGATCAGTCAGCCTCATTTATCCCCGCATACGTGGAAAGGGAGCCATGCAAAGGCCTTTGAAGAGTGTCGCGAAGATATGGCACATGCCTGGGCTGATATCAAAAAGGACCAGGTGAACGGGATAATTGAACGCATTAATGAAAAGATTTCTATATTAGAGGGTGACGTGCATACACTTCAGCACAGAATACGATCAATTGAGAATGAGATCCGAAAACAAAAAGAGAAGAGATGAGGTGCGATATGGGACAGGAGATCAAGATGGATTTCCATATGGTAAAGCAGGGGACAAACTGAAGCTGTATCAAGCCCATTTTTGCAAAGTGAGGTTATGCCCTATGTGTGCGTGGCGCCGGTCGTTAAAAATTGCTTATCATAATAAATTAATTGTAGAAGAAGCTAACCGGCAGTACGGTTGCGGGTGGATTTTTCTCACGCTGACTGTCAGAAATATAGCAGGAGAAGAGCTGAAGTCTAAGATTTCTGACATGATGAAAGGGTTTAATCGTCTCATGAAATACAAAAGGGTCGATACAGCGGTACTTGGCTATTTTAGAGCTTTAGAGATTACTAAAAATCATGAAGAAGATACATATCATCCGCATTTTCATGTGTTATTGCCTGTGAAGAGAAGTTATTTTGGCAAAAATTATATCAAGCAGGCAGAATGGACAAGTCTTTGGAAAAGGGCGATGAAACTGGACTATACGCCGATTGTTGACATTCGAAGAGTCAAGGGAAGAGCTAAAATTGATGCTGAGCAAATTGAGAGCGATGTGCGAGAAGCCATGATGGAGCAAAAAGCAGTTCTCGAAATTTCTAAATATCCTGTTAAGGACACGGATGTGGTGCGTGGCAGCAAGGTGACGGATGATAACTTAAATACTGTGTTTTACTTGGATGATGCGCTTTCTGCGCGAAGGCTGATCGGGTACGGCGGCATTTTGAAGGAGATAGGAGATACATAAAGATCTGAGATCTGAACCTTGAAGATGCGGAAGACGGCGATCTGGTTAAGATTGATGAGGAAGACGATGAGGTGGCAAACAGCGCTTTTGAGGTCATGGCTTATTGGCATCCCGGCATCAAAAATTACATAATCAAGTGAAAGGGAGCAGGCCATGTGGCTTGCTCTCTTACTTTGTAGAACCGTTATTCAATACAAGCAGAAACGATGGCCGTAATGCCAAAGAAGTCCATTATCGCCTCTTTTATTTCAGGGCTGGCTTTTGAAGCTGCTTTGGAGACTGCTTTGTTCCAAGCGGTTTTTTTACTGCGGTATTTTTTCTTGTAATAATTGTAGTACTGATATGTTTTAGTGACGAATGTCTTTACTCCACCCAAGGCTTTTATTGCCTTTTTGATCTTTAACAATTTTGCAGGAGCGAAAGCTAGGCTGGCAAGTGCGGTACCAACAGCACTTATACAACCTAGTACACCTTGAGTCTTGAATGGTTTGTCCGATTGATGAAGCTCAGTTGCAGCGGCGTTCATATCATTGATTAGCGATTGATCATCGATGTTATTTCTGAACCAATCTAAAATTGCATCAGAACCTTGGTTGACCACTGAGTCAGGTATGTTTTCAATTGCGTATAATGCTTTTTGACTAGAAAGCAAACTTGAAAATTCTTTTTCGAGATTAGTGTCTCGAACTAATGATTGATTATTCGGTGATTCAGCGGCTTCAGCGGCTGTCGTTCCAAGGATTGAAAATAAAAACACTGAAACAACTGCCAAAATAATTTTACTTCTGTACTTTAGAACAAATTTCATATTATCCCCCTTTTTTACTTAAAAATACCTTGTAAATTATAAACCATTTTACCGCTTGATTCCATAGCGGAAATTGTGTCATGATGGATTTAGGTATATAAAGTGTTTAACAGAAAGAGTGAGGGGATCAGCAATGAGTGACAAAAAATATGAATCTATACACTGGTTTGCGTCAGTACTAGCGTTTTTATTAATAATTTTGAATAGCTTTTTTACAAAAATTGAGGGTGTAACTGTTGGTATTGCGATTGTATACATAGTGATCATGGGAATTGTTAGGAGTACATGGAAAAAAGCTAAAATAGATTAAGCAGGCCTTCAGGCCTGTTTTTTTATTGCGGTGCAAAAGAGAGAAAATTGTTATGCATGAGTGAAAAAATAAAAAAGTGGACTCGGTGAAAGTCTCCTTTTTTGTAACACGCCTGACGGAAATCGAGAGATTTAGCATGTACACAGGGTTGTGTGTATAAGTGCGCCATTTTCCGTGTGTTCTATTTCCAAAATTGCCACTACTTTTTTTGTTTAGTGGCTGCGATCCTTTTTTGTGTCTCTAGCGACTTCCGTAATGCCGCAGTGAGTGTCTCGTGTCTTTCATGCTGTCTTTTTTCGAATTGTTCCATCCGTTCTGCCATTCTTTGGTTGAATTCTTCCTGTCGCTTCATGAATTCCACCAAAGGATTGTCCTGTAGCGATGTAGCGGTATCCGATATGGTCAGTTTTGAACGATGCAGGCTTGCTATATGCTTTACCGTTTCGTCGAATGAGTGTCCATTGATCTTAGTCATTGTACATAGATACTCTAAAGTCTTTACGTCATCCTCGGACGATAATTTGACTCCCGAATCCATCACGAATCACCTCGTAAAATAGGTTCGCTATGGCGAGGTCAGACACCTTTAAGTGTTGCACCCTTTATTATGATTTGAGTTGTTTTGAAAAGGGTGCATTTTAAAAGGCGCTGCATACCTAAACGAGAGGAAAAATCCAGTCATGACAGGGGACTGACTGGGTTCTTTTGTGTTTGAGTTTGTTTTGGAATTTAGGAGCGGTCCGAGTGCCCAGTTATACGCACCAAATAAATTGGAGCGTACTGGCGAAAATGACCCGCAGGGCCTTTTGATAAAGAGGAGGGGGTAGTAATGCAAGAGATTGATTTTGAAATAGGGATGAAATATGTAAGAGCAACCCTTGGCTTTGAGGGCTTAGTGCTGACGGAAGAAGAGGAAAAGCTCTTAGAAAGGCGGTTTCATGGAGAAATCACAGAAGAAGAATACATACGAAAAGCGCTAGAGCTGTCTTATTCCGGTAGTTCAAAATAAGGGATGTGAAGTTTTCGAGGGGTTGGGAAGGAGCCGAAAAAATGAATGTTGATAAGAAGAGGGAAATCCAAAGAAAATATAAAGAGCAAATGCGAAGGAAAAAAGTGACCTACACTGTAGAAGCAGTGGTTGTTACTGCGATTGTTGTGTTAATTATTTTTTTGAATTGCGTTATTAAAGGATTTTAGGGAAGCAAGCGAATAGGGCATGAGTCAACGGTAACCGGACCGTAGGGAGGATTAAGGAGTTGACTCACTCAGCGCCACCCGAACCCTTTTAGAATGAAAAAACGCTACGGCTATATCTATGCCGACCGCGGTAATGATGGAAAAGGCACGTTTGAAAGAAAAAGAAAAGTTTTTATTGGTATAAAGACGTCATCGCTACAAACGGATAAAGTCTGTAAACGCAATGTTCCAAAGCAAGCCGGCAAAATTGACATTCAGCAAAGAGAGGAGGACAATAAAAGCAGAAAGGCGGGATTCATATGTTTAAAAAAATTCTTGCAGCAGTAGACGGTTCAGACATGAGCGGCAAAGCTTTGGAAGCAGCGATCCATCTGGCGAAAGAACAGCAGGCTGAACTCACCATTCTCTATGCGGGACGTGAAGCCGTTGTCTCCACATCAGCCTTAACAGGGATTGTCTATGTTCCGGAAAACTTCATTGAAGACATTAAACATGAAGTCGAGCAAAAAGGAGCGGCCATTCTGGAAGAGGCCAAGCAGAAAGCGGCTGAAAGCGGGGTAAACGCGGAAAGCCTGTACGTCCAAGGCGAACCTGCGCATCAAATTTTAAACATAGCGAAAGAACAGCATTTCAATCTGATTGTCGTCGGAAGCCGCGGAATCAGCGGATTTAAAGAAATGATGCTCGGAAGCGTGAGCCATAAGGTCTCACAATTGTCTCCTTGTCCTGTACTGATCGTTCATTAAACGGAAGACCCTGCTGATGCGGGGTTTTTTTAATGAGAAAGACCCCCGTCTTTCGAAAAATAGGATGAAATCTTCCTCTGAATCAAGTAAAATGGCTGTTAGTATTTGTCTGAATAAACAGTCAATGATATGGGGGAAGCAAATCAATGCAAGCTGAACAAACATCAAATGCCGTCATCAAAATGGTCATTTCCATGGTCATTTTCGGATCAATCGGCTTTTTCTCGGAACATACGAATGTGCCTTCAATTGAACTGGTCTTTGTGAGATGTCTGTGCGCCTCATTGTTTCTGGGCGTTTGCTGGTTTGGTTCCGGACGGCACCGCACCGAACAATGGAACCGGCGTGAGGTGCTGCAGACACTGGCCTGCGGATTTTTTCTCGTGCTGAACTGGGTGTTTTTATTTAAATCATTTGAGGAGACATCAGTGACGATAGCGATTTCCGTTTATCATTTGGCTCCGGTTCTCGTCCTTCTTCTAGGGAGCCTTATATACCGGGAGAAACTGCATATTGTGTCCGTCACTTCCATCGTGATTTGTTTTCTGGGCACCGCCCTGATTTCCGGCATCAACGGAAATACATCATTTTCTCAGCTGATGGGATCGGGTATTATTTGGGCCGTGCTGGCCGCCCTTTTTTACGCTTTTACGACACTGGCCGGGAAAGGCATCAACAGCCTCAGCCCATACGCCGTCACCTGTTTGCAGACCGGATTGGGCGTTATCATTCTTCTCCCGTTCGTCCGTTTCGGCGCTTTTTCTGATTTGTCGCATGTGAACTGGATCATGATTGTGTCAACCGGTATCATTCATACGGGAATTGTGTATTTGCTCTTTTTTGACAGCTTGCGGTTTTTATCCACCCGGTTTATTTCAATCATCGTATTTCTTGATCCGGCGGTGGCGATTGTGCTTGACACCGTATTTACGGGATTTCGCCCCGACCTTTATCAATCTTTGGGGATTGTATTGATTTTTGCGGGAATGGCGCTGTCCCTGATTCGAAAGCAAAAAGCCGTGCCGGCGGAAACTCAGGCAGACAGCACCCGTATATAGGCGGCCGTATCGGCTGCTTTTTTTGTTTTGGGGCTTTTCAGCCATAACGAAAAAGCAGACAAACAGATCATGGAAAAAGAGGATGGTAATTGTATAATACTTCTTGTGCTTACAATTTAAGAGATTAAAGGAGTGAAGGGCATGATAAAGAAGACGCGTCATCTCGCTTTCTTGGCTGCACTCGGCTTTGCGCTTTGTCTGACCATCGTATGTTCCGTATCAAAACAGGCAGAAGCGGCAGCAGCTTATCCGGATGTGATGCAGGGACTTACCGGATTCGCGGGAAATGCGAAGGATCATAACGGAAAAGCAAAATCCGCCGTATCGGGAGGCCAGGGCGGCCCCGTCGTCTACGTCAGCAATCTTAATGATCTGAATAACAATGCGGGCGGAACGGACCGCAAAACCATCGTCATCACAAGTGATATTTCTTCCCCGGGTAAAGCCGTTGTGACAGTCGGCGCCAATAAAACGATCGTCGGCTCTTATACCAGCCACAGGCTGACCAACATCTATCTGACCACCGGCTCCGGCTCAAACAATGTGATTTTCAAAAATCTCATTATCAGCCATAGTGCCGCCATTACGGGCAACAACGACATTCCGGTGTACATAGCGAACGGACAGAATTACTGGATTGACCACGTGTGGTTTGAAGGACACAGCTACAATCCGAACAGCCACAGTGATTTGGGAAAGCTTCTGTATGTCGGCGCTAAAGCGGATTTTGTGACGCTGTCTAACTCTAAATTCACAGACCATCTGTACGGCCTGATTCTCGGTTATCCGAATGATGATAACGAAGGGCGCAATTATATCGGCTATCCGCATATGACGATCACCAACAACTATTTTAATAACGTCTATGTCCGTTCACCGGGCCTGATGAGATACGGCTATTTTCATGCGAAAAACAACTATGTGACCAATTTCAATTTAGGATTCACCATTCATACAAACGCGACTGTCTTCTCAGAAGCCAACTATTTCGGTAACGGAAATGAAAAAGGCGGAATGATAGACGACTACGGGACGGCCCAATTCACCGACATCGGTTCATTCCCGTCGCTCAAAGCCCCGAAATCACCGCGCACCGGCTGGAATCCGAGATCAAATTACAGCTACGGCACCCTTTCAGCCCAGGACGCCAAAAACTTCGCCAAATCCTATGCGGGAGCGCAAAATACAAATCTCCGCTATCCATAATACGAAAAACCGCCGGCAGCCGGCGGTTTTTTTTATGATAAAAGGTTAGAAGTTCCAGTTATATCTAAAATAACCTTTAATGTCTACTTGTATTATGGATTTGTATTACAAGTGGGGTATCTGTGAAATTTTAAAAAAGAACAAGTGAAAAAGCAGTCCCCCGAATGGCCCGGCAAAACGTCAGGGTAAAGCGGCGGCATTTCGCGTATAATGAAGGGAGCCGGACAGAGAAGGAGTTTAGTCATGAATGAGTTTAATGAATATGCGATCAGCCCCGAGATCCGACGGGCGCTGAATGGCTTGCAATACACCGAGCCGACTGAAGTGCAGCGGCGCGTCATCCCCGCCGCGCTGCAAAAAAAAGACCTCGTCGTCAAATCGCAGACGGGCAGCGGCAAAACCGCGGCTTTCGGCATTCCGATCTGTGAGCTTGCGGAGTGGGAGGAAAACAAACCGCAGGCGCTGATTTTAACGCCGACCCGCGAGCTTGCGGCGCAGATTAAAGAAGATATCACGAATATCGGCCGTTTCAAACGGATAAAAGCCACGGCGGTTTTCGGAAAAGCTTCTTTTGACAAACAGAAAACCGAACTGAAGCAAAAAAGCCACGTCGTTGCCGGAACGCCGGGGCGTGTGCTTGATCATATAGAGAAAGGGACGCTGCCGCTTGAACGGCTGGCGTATGTAGTGATTGACGAAGCGGATGAAATGCTGAATATGGGATTTATTGAACAGGTGGAAGCCATCATTCAGCATCTGCCGAAAAACAGAGTCACCATGCTGTTTTCAGCGACGCTGCCGGATGACGTCGAGAAGCTGAGCCGCACATATATGAAAGACCCTGAATTGATTGAAGTAAAAGCGGAAGGCCTGACGACAAAAGACATTGAGCATTTTGTCACCAGAACAGAAGAAGAGGACAAAACATCCTTGCTGCGAGATGTCCTGATCACCGAAAACCCGGACAGCTGCATCATATTCTGCCGGACAAAAGAAAGAGTCATCCAGTTAACCGATGAGCTGGACAGGCTGGGCTACCCTTGCGATAAAATTCACGGCGGCATGGTGCAGGAAGACCGCTTTGACGTCATGAATGAATTCAAGCGCGGCGAGTTCCGCTATCTCATTGCGACCGATGTTGCCGCCAGAGGAATTGATATTGAAAACATCAGCCTCGTCATCAATTATGATATTCCGCTTGAAAAAGAAAGCTATGTACACCGCACCGGCAGAACGGGCCGCGCCGGACACCGCGGACTGGCCGTTACGTTTGTGACACCGTCTGAATCGCGGTTTCTGAATGACATTGAGACATATATCGGTTTCCGCATCCAGAAGCGGGAGGCGCCGTCTGAGAAAGAAACAGCGGAACGGAAAGCGGCTTTTGCGGAAAAATTGAACGCCCGCCCCGATGTCAAAACAGACAAAAGCGAACAGTTAAACAAAGACATCATGAAGCTGTACTTTAACGGCGGGAAAAAGAAAAAACTCAGAGCGGTCGATTTTGTCGGAACGATTGCGAAAATCGACGGCGTTTCAGCCGATGATATCGGGATTATCACGATTTTGGACAACGCATCGTACGTCGAAATTCTGAACGGCAAAGGCCCGCACGTTCTTGACATCATGAAAAATACGACGGTCAAAGGCAAAAAACTGAAAGTCCATAAAGCCAAGAAATAAAAAAAAAGCCTGCCGCGCGCAGGCTTTTTTTACGTCGTCTCCTCAGGCACGAACGCAAGGATGGCAATGCCGATCACAAATAACAAAATCAGGCTGAACACGGCGGCTGACGAATTTCCGGTCAGCTGGGCGGTCACGGCAATCAAAAGAGGGCCGATAATCGAAGCGAACTTGCCGAAGATATTATAAAAGCCGAAAAACTCATTGGCGTTCTGTTTGGGGACAAGCTTGGCAAAGTAAGAGCGGCTCAACGCCTGAATGCCTCCTTGGGAAGTGGCGACAAGCATAGCCAAGACCCAGAAATCAAAAGCGGAATCCATAAAATAAGCATACGTGCAGACAATCATATACACGCCGATTCCGGCATAAAGCATCGTTTTTCCTTTAAATCGTTCGGCCAGCCGTCCGTACAAAATCGAAAAAGGCGCGGCGACGACCTGAGTGACAAATAAAACAATCAGCAGATTTGCCGCGCTGATGCCGAGGTCAGCCCCGTATGACGTGGACATCGTAATGATGGTGCCGACCCCGTCGATGTAGAAGAAATAGGCGAGCAGAAACAAAAACAGTGCCCGGTGCTTCCTGATCTGCTTCAGCGTGCCGGCCAGCCGTATAAAACTGCTGAATACAAGCCGCGGCTCCCTCTCGATATAATAGCGCTGGCGGACGCGGAGAAGGAGCGGGATCGAAAACAGCCCCCACCATGCCGCCGTAATCAAAAAGGCAATGCGGCCGGCAGCCTGGGCGGACAGCGGAATCACCTCCGCTTGGGCTGAAAGAATGACGGCAATGCTGAGGAGAAAAGGGATCGTGCTGCCGATATAGCCCAGTCCAAATCCCCTGGCGGACACCATATTCATCCGCTCCTTTGCGGCCACATCAACGAGAAACGCATCATAAAACACATTAGACCCGGCAAAGCCGATCGTGGAAATCGTATAACAAATTAATAACAGCATCCAAGATTCGCCGGGAATCAAAGCCAGCGCGGCTGTACCCGCCACACCGATCAGAAGAAAGAAGGCAAAAAACCGTTTCTTGCATCCTTTGTAGTCGGCAATCGTTCCTAAGACGGGACCGAGCATCGCCAAAATAAAAGTCGCGGCGGCAATCGTATAGCCCAAATAAGCGGTGGAATCAGCCGCGCTGACACCGTTTTCCGCCGCCGCGGCTTTAAAAAACAAGGGGAAAACAGCCGTCATAATAATGACCGAATAAGCTGAATTGGCCCAATCATACAGCATCCAGCTGCTTTCTTCTTTCGAAAACCGTTTCATCACACACGCTCCTTCCCAAAAAACGGTTCTCTGCATTATATGCGCCTCATCCGCATCGTTGGACAAAGATTTCTGAACGGCGTTTTCTGATTGACCTGGAGATATTGAACTACTTTAAATGTGTAGCAGGTAAATGGTCAGGCGGGAGGGAGACAGAATTCAAGATTGCGAAAGTCATTAATAATGTCGTCAGTGTGCTCAAAGAAGGCAATCAGGAATTGGTCATCATGGGCCGGGGCATTCCATTTTAGTTTCCTTGTATTTATTTTGTCTTACATTCACATATGACTTGGTTAAGGCAGGCAAAACCTAAATTACAATGAGCGCAGATCATCTCTGTTTGTGCTGATGGTAATTTAGGTCTTTTTAAGTTTCGTTTTTATCATTATTCTGACTGATGTTCCCTTTTACAGAATCATGTATGATCGATAAAGAAATCGCTTTCAAAGAAAGGGGAATGCCAACATGTTTTATCGTATGAAACGAGTGCTGCTGCTTCTTGTCACTGGATTATTTTTGAGTTTGTGTGCGATCACTTCTACTGCATCAGCTCAAACAGGCGGATCGTTTTTTGAACCTTTTAACAGCTATAACTCCGGATTATGGCAAAAAGCAAATGGTTACTCCAATGGAGATATGTTCAACTGCACGTGGCGTGCAAATAATGTGTCCGTGACGTCATCAGGTGAAATGCGATTGGCGCTGACAAGCCCGTCTTATAACAAGTTTGACTGCGGGGAGAACCGCTCCGCTCAAACCTATGGCTATGGACTTTATGAAGTCAGAATGAAACCGGCTAAAAACACAGGGATCGTTTCATCGTTCTTCACTTATACAGGTCCAACGGATGGTACTCCTTGGGATGAGATTGATATCGAATTTTTAGGAAAAGACACGACAAAGGTTCAATTTAATTATTATACAAATGGAAAGGGAAATCATGAGAAGGTCGCGGATCTCGGATTTGATGCGGCCAATGCCTATCATACGTATGCGTTCGATTGGCAGCCAAACTCTATTAAATGGTATGTCGATGGGCAATTAAAACATACTGCGACAAGCCAAATCCCGACAACACCGGGAAAAATCATGATGAACTTATGGAATGGGATAGGTGTCGATGACTGGCTCGGTTCCTACAATGGTGTAAATCCGCTATACGCTCATTATGACTGGGTGCGCTATACAAAAAAATAATGTAATGTACAGAAAAGGATTTCCGCCATCGGAAATCCTTTTTTAATTAAAACGAAATAATCCCAATCAAAAGCGCCGCAATCGTCATCACAATCGTTGTCCCCACGGCCCATTTAATAGTGAATTTTTGATGATCGCCAAAGCTGACGCCCGCCATTCCGACCAGTAGATAGGTGGATGGCACAAGCGGGCTGAGCAGATGCACCGGCTGGCCCAGCAAGGAGGCTCTTCCGATTTCAGCGGCGTCTATTCCGTAAGCGGAAGCGGCTTCAGCGATGATGGGAAGCACACCGAAGTAAAAGGCGTCATTCGACATGAAAAAGGTGAAAGGCATGCTGGCAATCGCAGTGATCAACGGCAGATGCGGGCCCATGGCATCAGGGATGAGGGAAACGAGAGAATGCGCCATCGCATCGACCATTTTTGTGCCTGAGAGAATACCTGTAAATATGCCTGCCGCAAACACCATTGAGACAACGTTTAACGCATTACCCGCATGTGCCGAAATCCGTTTCTGCTGCTCTTTGACATTTGGATAGTTGATCATCAAGGCGATGGCGAACGCAATCATAAAAAGAACAGGGAGCGGCAGCAGGCTGGTGATCAGCGCGGCCATCAGAGCGACAGTCAGCAGCAGGTTGAACCATTGGAGAGCGGGACGCTTCAGCGGCGCTGCCTCCGGATCAGAAGACGGCGCGTGTTCAATCGAAATGATGCCGAGCCGCTTCCGTTCTTTTTTTCCGAGGAGATAAGCAACGGCGATCACCCAGAGAATGCCGGCGATCATAGCGGGAATCAGCGGCGTAAAAACTTCTGACGTGTCCAATTTCAAGGAAGCCAAAACCCTCGCCGTCGGCCCGCCCCACGGAATAATATTCATGACCCCCGAACCGAGCATCGCAATTCCCGCCAGCACCAAACGGTTCATGCCGAGCCGTTTGTAAAGGGGCAGCATTGCCGCAATCGTAATCATATACGTTGTTGTTCCATCTCCGTCCAGCGAAATGGTCATCGTCAGAACCGCTGTGCCGATGGCGATTTTTAACGGATCCCCTTTGACAAGCGATAGGATTTTGGCAATGAGGGGATCAAACAGACCTGAGTCAATCATAATGCCGAAATACAGGATGGCGAATAACAGCATGATCCCGGTTGGAGCGAGGTCTGTAACGCCTTGAATCATCATCTCGCCGAGATCTTTGCCAAATCCGCTGATCAGGGCAAACACAACAGGAACGACAATCAAAGCAATAAGAGCGGAAAGCCGGTTAGACATAATAAGATACATAAAGACAATCATCATCACAAAACCGAGTATGGCAAGCACGATATGACCTCCCCTGTTCAACAGCTGTATTGGTAAGCGCTTTCACGATTTATTTCTGTGAAAATGGCTTATTTCAAAATGTGTATGACCGCATATGTAAATACAGACCTAAAATCCTAATGAGCGGATCAGCAGTTTATATGAAGAACGCCGCGGGTAAATGTGCTATAGAATGTTTCGTTTTAAAAGGGGGAACTGACATGAGTGATGATCAAAACAAACGAGTAAATGAACACTCAAAGGACGAACAGCTGGAGCAGTACCGGTCTGGTAACAGCGGCAAAAAAATGACGACCAATCAGGGGCTTCGCGTGTCTGAGGATGAGCATTCTTTAAAAGCGGGCGTCCGCGGCCCCACGCTGATGGAGGATTTTCATTTTCGTGAAAAAATGACGCACTTTGACCACGAGCGGATTCCGGAACGGGTCGTTCATGCGCGCGGGTACGGCGTTCATGGGCATTTTCAGGTGTACGAACCGATGACGGAATATACACGGGCGAAATTTTTGCAGGACCCGTCCGTCAAAACGCCTGTTTTCGTCCGTTTTTCAACAGTGGCGGGTTCCAAGGGGTCAGCCGACACCGTCCGTGACGCCAGGGGATTTGCGACGAAGTTTTATACTGAAGAAGGGAACTATGATCTCGTCGGAAACAATATTCCGGTGTTCTTCATTCAGGACGCGATCAAATTCCCGGATCTCGTTCACGCCATAAAACCGGAACCGCACAATGAAATGCCGCAGGCCGCGACGGCTCATGATACGTTCTGGGATTTTGTCGCAAACAATCCTGAATCCGCGCACATGGTCATGTGGACGATGTCTGACCGCGGCATCCCGCGAAGCTATCGGATGATGGAGGGCTTCGGCGTGCATACGTTCCGTTTCGTCAACGAGAAAGGAAAAGCGCGCTTTGTAAAATTCCACTGGAAACCTGTGCTCGGCGTTCATTCCCTCGTATGGGATGAAGCGCAGAAAATTGCCGGGAAAGATCCCGATTTCAATCGCCGCGACCTGTGGGAAACGATTGAAAACGGCGGCAAAGTCGAGTATGAGCTCGGTGTTCAGATGATAGACGAAGAAGACGAGTTCAAATTTGATTTTGATATCCTTGATCCGACAAAACTGTGGCCGGAAGAATTGGTTCCCGTCAAGCTGATCGGAAAAATGACCCTCGATCGCAATCAGGACAATGTCTTTGCGGAAACAGAACAGGTCGCATTCCACCCGGGAAATGTCGTGCCGGGCATCGATTTTACCAATGACCCGCTTCTTCAAGGCCGGCTTTTCTCTTATACGGATACACAGCTCATCCGTCTTGGCGGGCCGAATTTTCACGAGATTCCGATCAACCGGCCGGTCTGCCCGTTCCATAACAACCAATACGACGGCTACCATCGGATGACGATTAATAAGGGCCCTGTCGCCTATCATAAAAATTCCCTGCAGAACAATGATCCGTCGCCGGCCTCAGAAGAAGAAGGCGGATACGTTCATTACCAGGAAAAAGTAGAAGGCAGAAAAATCCGCCAGCGCAGTGAGAGTTTCAATGACTATTTTTCTCAGGCCAAGATGTTCTGGAACAGCATGTCTCCCGCCGAGAAAGAACATATCATCTCCGCGTTCTGTTTTGAGGTCGGAAAAGTGAACAGCAAGGATGTGCAGCAGCAGGTGATTGATGTCTTCAGTCATGTCGACGCAGGGCTTGCCGAGTGTGTTGCGAAAGGAATCGGCGTGAACCCGCCGCCGAAGGATCGTGAATCTGACGAAACGTTCACTTCCCCGGCCTTAAGCCAGGAAAACACGGTGAAAACGGCAGCGACAAGGCAGGTTGCGGTTTTAACCGACCACGGGTTTTCTGATGAGAAAGTCAAACAAGTGCTTGACGCATGCAAACAGGCGGGAGTCAGAGCCGATATCATCAGCCCCGCGCTGGGAACTATCAAGGGAGAAAACGGTACGGAGCTGGAAGCGTCAGCCACTTTCCTGACAGCGGATTCCGTCCTGTACGACGCTGTTTTCATTCCGGGCGGAAAACAAAGCACAGACAGCCTCAAAGCCCAAAAATCGGCCAGAGACTTCGTCAGCGAAGCTTTCAGCCATTACAAAGCGATCGGCGCCTCCGGTGAAGGAAAAGAACTTCTCGCCCTCGCCGCCGGAACCGAAAGCGGCCCCGGTCTTGTTCCGGACGGAAACTGCGAACAATTTCTGAAAGCCGTGGCTGAGCATCGGCATTGGGACAGAAACATATAAGAATGAAAAAGCGCCTTTTATGAAGGAGGCGCTTTTTTCTTGTGAGAGTGAAATATCTGAGGAGAAAACGAAAATGCTTCCGTGCAAATCCGTACCTTCCGCTGTCCGGGACATTCAGACAACAGTTTTAGAGAGTCAGGGCATGCGCCATTTAAAGCAGGCGGGTTGATGAAATAATATGTTTCACCCTCTTTGGTTTACTTCCGCTCTGTGTTTGTGTATCTTAGGGGTAGATTTTCTGGAGGAGCGAATGATAGTGAAGCCGTTTACCGAAAAACAACTTGAAGAATATTACCGGCGTGACGAAAACATGATGATTTTGGTGTTTGCCCAATGGTGCGTCAATCATGACCTTGATCCGATGGCCATTTACAGCAAGGCTTATCCCGGACAGCCTTTAAACGAAGAGCTGCGAAAAACGGCTGAAGAACTTGTCGTGCCGAAGGAGGAATCAGAACCGATTCCTGATCAAACTGTCATCGGCGTTTTGGAGATGTTCGGCAACTCCGATTTGGCAGAAGCCGTTTATGAAGCCATTGCGCAAAGACCTTCACGGTAAAAGAGGCGTGGATTTTCCATGTCTCTTTTTTTTATGGAGAAAATGTGAAAGAAGGCCCAGAAACAATTTGCTGATCCGCGCTGTCTATAGAGTGTAACCCGTTTTCAAAAAGGGAACGGTAATGAAAAGGAGGAGTTGTGATGAAAAAGGCATTCAAAATGATGGCGGCCGTGCTCTTAACCGTGCTGACAGCCGCGCCGTTCGGAGGTTTCGCGCCTTCAGCCGAGGCCGCGCAAACCGCAAAGCCCGTTGTCAAAAGCCATACGTATAAGCATGTAAAACAGCTGACATACCCCGAGGTCACAAATACGGGAAACGCATCTTTTGAAAAGAAAATCAATCAGGACTTCAAACGTTATATTGAACAATCGTATCAAGAATATGTGAAAAACAAAAAAGACGGTGAAAAACAAGGCTACAAAGCGGAATACCAGGCAGATTTCAAGGTGAAGTATAATCAAGACGGCAAGCTCAGCATTCAGACGGAAGACTACAGTTACACAGGCGGCGCACACGGGCTGACATCCGTTCAGACCTTTAATTACGACTTGGCCGCAAAAAAACGGGTCACACTCAATGATGTGCTGAATACAAAAACGAAAGCTAACAAGACGAGAGACTATCTTTACGGCTACATCAAGAAACATGACGATCTGTTCGATCAGGACGTTAAAAAACAGGAGATCATCCTGAATAACGAAAGACCTTTCTTCTTTACGAAAAACGGCATTGCCGTTGTGTTCGGACAATATGATCTCGGACCGTACGCGGCAGGAATCCGGGACGTTTTCGTACCTGCATCCGTCTATCAATAAAAAAAAGCGATATCACTCCAAAACGGAGCGGTATCGCTTTTTTTCTTTTACCAGACAAACAATCCGACAATCGCCGCGCTCAATAAGGAAACGGCAATTCCGCTGACAAGCAGCTTCCAGACGTTTTTTCCGATGATGGCTGATTTTTCACCATCAAGCAGAGATTGATAAGATCCGTAGATCATACCGATGGTGCTGAAGTTTGCGAATGATGTCAGGAATGTCGTAGCCACGGCAATCGTGTGCGGCGGGAGTGAATTCAGCTGCCCTTTCAGATCGGCCATTGCCACAAATTCATTCGTCGCGAGCTTGATGCCCATCAGCTGTGCGACATACATCGCGTCATGTACGCCTAATCCGAGAAGGAAGGCAAACGGACTGAAGATGTATGAGAAAATCTTTTGAATGGTCAAACCGTGCACGAACAGTCCGAGTACGCCGTTTAACGCGGCCGTTAACGCCACATAGCCGATTACCATCGCTAAAATGACAATGACCATGTTCATGCCGACAAGCATACTGTTAGAAATCGTGGAGAAGAAGTCTTTTTTCTCCGCTTTTGAAGGAACGTAAATAATATCATCCTCTTTAGAAACGTCCACAGGATTCAGCATATTGGCGATTAAAAGCGCGTTTAAGCAATTCAGCGGGATGGCTGTAAACACATAAGTGGACGGAACCATCGTCAAGTACGATCCGATGATCGAGCCGCTGATGCTGCTCATGCTCATCAGCCCGAATGTCAGAAGCCGGTTGTTGCTGACGGCGGCAAGCTGCTGGCGGATGACGGCTAAAGCTTCCGTATTTCCTAAAAACATCATCTGGATGGAGAAAAAGCTCTCCAGTTTCGGCAGACGGGATATTTTAGAAATCAGCCAGCCGATTTTATCAATGAGCCACGGCAGAATACCGAAATACGACAGCATATCAAAGAAGGTCACGACGAAGATAATCGGCAGCAATGCGCTGAAGAAAAAATCAACCGTCGGGTTCGCCATGACAGACGGAAAAGCGAACGCAATCCCTTGACTGGCGCAGGAAATCAGCCATGTAAAGAACGCGCCGATCTTCCCGATGACAAAGCCGCCGATTTTTGTCCCTAACATAAACCAAGTAATCAGAAACTCAAAGACGAGGAGCATGACAATCGGACGCCATTTAATCTTCTTCTTGTTGGGAGAGCATAAGAAAACAACAGCCATGACAACAATGAGACCGACAATGTTCAATAAAAAGTACATGTGAGCAACTCCTATAAGGGTATTATGGAAATAAAAAAAGCTCTTATTCGTCACAAATTCCTGAAAGCCAGAAAGTGTGATAAATAAGAGCCAAAAGAAAAGAATAGACAGCGTCATATGCTTTTCACTCGTTCAAATTTATGCAAACTTTCTTGTAGTCTAGTCTTTTACGGCACTAGGTAGAAACAATCAGACCATATTACTGATCATATACAAGAATAACGATATTACATGAGATAGCAGTATTTTATCGTTTCAATTTTTGAAAATCAACCTTTTTAGATATTTTCAAAATAATAAATTTATATTATAAATAAAGAAAATAAAGGATGTCTATAAGTAATTGGATAATAAAGGTGTAAAAAACTCCTAAAAACCGTTCCGGTTCATTGTAAAGACGGGATGCAGCTGATAAAATGGATCTGAGGGCACAGCCTTCAAAAGACGGCAGAAAAGGGGTCATTTTCGTGATCATCCAATTCATTCGTTACAGATAATGAGAGGTATAGATAAATAGGTAAAACCTTCCAATTTGGCAAGGTTTATTTGTCTATGCCTTTTTCATTTCATCGGAATAACGAATGAATGAGGTGTTTTTTTTGACGTCTATAAAAAGAAAACGCGCGGAATTACTGCAATCATGCCAATCCGTGTTCAGGTGTCCGCTATGCCGGTCGGCCATGGCGGTCTCACGATACCGAAGCTTGATTTGCGGACAGGGGCATACATTTGATATATCAAAGCAGGGATATGTGAATTTCCTCAATAAATCGGTCAAAACCCGCTATGACAGGCAGCTGTTCGAAGCGAGACGCGAGCTTTTTGACAGCCGGGAATTTTTTGGGCCGGTTCAAAAGGAGATCGCCGCCGTCATCAGCCGTAAGCAATCTCCGCATAAACCGGCGGCGATATTGGATGCGGGGTGCGGAGAAGGCTCTCATTTAGCCGCCGTATGCAAATTGCTTCAGCCCGCTTTTTCCGTGACGGGAATCGGCATTGATCTCTCGAAAGAAGGTGTGCTGCATGCCGCAAAGGCCTTCGGGAATCATTTGGTTTTTGCCGTCGCTGATGTGGCGGATGCGCCGTTTGCCGACAGCTGTTTTGATGTCGTGATGTCTGTTTTATCACCTTGGAATTACAAGGAATGCAGCAGACTTTTACGAAAGGGCGGCACAGTCATTAAAGCGGTGCCGCGGCGTGATTATTTGAAGGAAGTAAGGGAATTTTTCTTCGGAGACAGCCCTCGGCGGAAAGACACCGCCGATTCTGCGGCCGGACGATTCCAAGCGGGCTTTCAAACCTTTGAGCGCAAACGGCTGTGTTACACGAAGACCTTAGCGCAGCCTGACCTCGAGCGGCTTGTGAAAATGACGCCCTTAACATGGAAATGTACTGATGACAGCATCCGGCGGTTTATCAGCCGGAAAGAGGCTGCTGTCACGATAGATATCGATATTTTAATCGGGACCGATCCGCTGTAAAACGGAAAAGACACGCTGATCGCGTGTCTTTTTTTTTATTTCCAGACTTCACCGGCAATGTTGACGACATGGCGCAGTTTCGCCCATTGCTGTTCTTCTGTGATCAGGTTTCCTTCCTCAGTGGAGGCGAATCCGCATTGCGGGCTGAGGCAAAGCTGATCCAGACTGACATATTGTGAAGCTTCTTCAATCCGGCGTTTAATCGCGTCCTTGTCTTCAAGTTCGCCATGTTTCGACGTAATCAATCCAAGCACAAGCTGAAGATCAGAGCGTTTGACATAACGAAGCGGTTCAAAGCCGCCGGAGCGGGAATCATCATATTCCAGGAACAATCCGTCAAGATCAAGCCCGTCAAAAATCGTTTCAGCCGCTGCATCATAGCCGCCTTCAGCCGTCCATGTGGATTGGAAGTTGCCGCGGCAGATATGCATCGTAACCTTCAGATCGTCAGGGCGGTCCTTGATGGCGTCATTAATGGAAGCTGCAAACAGCTTGCGCAGCTCATCCGGCGTTGTGCCGAAAGCTTCAATCTGACGAAGCCCCGCTTCCGATAAGAAAACGGCCCATGCGGTGTCATCGAGCTGAAGGTAGCGGCACCCGGCGTCATAGAAAGCTTGAATCGCTTTTTTATACGCCTTTGACACATCGTGCTGAAATTGTTTGTAATCATTCTGGTAGGACGCTTTTTCCAATTTTCCGCGGAAAAACAGCATATTCGGACTGGGGATGGTCATTTTCGGAACAGCATCGCCGGCAATGCTGTGCAGGAATTTATAATCTTCGAGCATCGGATGCTGAGAAAAATCAATATCTCCCGTTACTTTAATGCCGCGCGCTTTCGTCTGTACGTTGTGAAACTGAATGCCGCTTTCAGGCGTAAATGCCTCAACCCCGTCTAAATTTTCGAGAAAATCAAAATGCCACCAGGCACGGCGGAATTCGCCGTCAGTCACGACATTGAGGCCGGTTTCTTTCTGCTTTTCCACGCTGCGGATGATTTCTCTGTTTTCGATTTCGCGCAGCTGTTCTGCTGAAATCTCACCTGCCGCTCTTTGCAGGCGGGCTTGCTTCACAGCCGCCGGCCGCAGCAGGCTTCCGACCTGATCTGCGCGAAACGGCGGGTTTTTTCTTAGAAGAGTATGCAATGGTTGTTCTGTGTTTTGCTGTGACATGAACGATTCCTTCTTTCCTGATGAAATATAAAAAAACTCTTCCCTCGGATAGGGAAGAGCTTGCGTCCGCAAATCTCAACCTTATCTTCAGGATTTAGCACCATTCTGCTGAACAGCGGTTGCCGGGTATCATAGGGCCAGTCCCTCCACCTCTCTTGATAAGGAAATATGCTATTTTTCAGAATAAACTGTAATACTCTAATCTTAGTATGTTTTCTCATATTGTCAATATATTTCGATAAATATTTTTATTTGTCACCCTCAAATAGAATCATATCTATCACGATGGCGATCGCAAGACAAAGAGCAATATCCTCTTCCTTTTCAATCTGCAAATGATAGGAATCGCCCCAGCTCATCCATGATTTGGTGACGGTCATCCGGTTTGATTTTCCGTCTGTCACTTGAAAATTCCGCCCCCACACATCGCCGGTAAGGTCCCAGCCGACCCCGGAAATTTCAAATTTCGGTTTGAAAAACGTGACTTTCTTGATGACTTGGCAGACGGGTTTGCCGCTGACGGAAATCTCGTAACGGGGAACGAGCGACATCAGTTTCTGATTGACGCTGGCGAGCGTGCGGCCGTCCAAATCAGTCAGCTTCAGTTCATCACCGAATGAAAACAGCTTTCCTTCAACATTGTAGACTTCTTTTCCGCTTTCAAGAAACACTTGAAAACGATTCTTAAACGTAAACATTCGCTCTTTGATGTAAAAATGGTACATAAAAAAACTCCTTTTTTATGTTGTACGAAAAAAGGAGGCGGTTGGTTTCATATCGGCCGGGTGCATAAAAAAAAGGCTGCCGATTTTGCGGCAGCTGTCGTTTTTATGATAGCGGCATCCGGCGTTTTTGACGGATCGCATTTAAATCAATGATGTTATTCGTGTCGGCAGCTGTCACCAGCGGGCTTGTCTTTGGCGTTTTCCGGCGGTTGTCCTTACTGAAAGAGAAAACAAGATACCCTGTCAAAGCAGCAAAAATAAGTAGCATCATTTTACATACCTCCCAAAAAAAGTTTTGGTATTATTATTGTACGAAAAAACAAACGAAAAGTATTCAAACAATTGTCACTTTTTTAAAAAATAACGTCATTTTCCGTAAAAATAACTATGGGTTGAAGAAATTTTGCTCTTGTTGTGGTTCTATAGATTGTATCGGCTGATGGATGATGATCGTTTATATAACTTTTTCACTATTTTTTGTAAGTGTCTAAATAACTATTTCAGTGTTTTCGTTTGCCTTGTGTTATTCAGTACCCTAAAAAACCTTATAATATGCAAAATAACTGCTTCTAACAGATGACTGCGAGTTGACAGCGCTTTCTTTATTTTTTTAAAGAAAACGAGATGTTATCTTAAAAAAATCGTTTGAACATTTTCCGCAGTTTTTTAAAAGGGTTTGATTTTGTCTCCAGAACACGCGGGTCTTTTAAGGTTTTTTTCAATTCTTTCGCTACAGTCCCTCTTGCCATAGTCTTCACTCCTTCTTTCCAATTCATACCTTATATACGGAAAGAAAGAAGGAAAGGTTTCATGTGAAAGAAAAAAACCAAAGCATGGGGCTTTGGTTTTAAGCGCGCTCTTCAAAGAGCCTGGCGATTTCAACAATGACGTTTACCGCCTTTTCCATATGATCGACGGAAATGTATTCATATTTTCCGTGGAAGTTTTGGCCGCCCGTAAAAATGTTCGGTGTCGGCAGTCCCATGTAAGAGAGCTGTGATCCGTCGGTTCCGCCCCGGATCGGTTCGATAATCGGTTCGATGTCGAGGTTTTTCATGGCTTGATAGGCGACATCGACTATCTCTTTGACCGGTTCTATTTTTTCTCTCATGTTGTAATATTGATCACGCAGTTCAAGCTTGATGCTTTCGTTGCCGTATTTGGCCGCCAGCGCATCGGCGGTTTTCTGCATATATTCTTTTCGTTCTGCAAAGCGGTCTCTGTCAAAGTCTCTGATGATGTACGACAGGGCGGCTTCAGAAACGTCTCCGTTCATGGAAAGTAAATGATAGAAGCCTTCATACCCTTCCGTATATTCCGGCGCTTCTTCTTTCGGCAGCGCGTGGTGAAATTCCATCGCGATTTTTGAAGCGTTGACCATTTTGTTTTTCGCCGTTCCCGGGTGGACGCTTTTTCCGTAACAAGTAAGCTTTGCGGCTGCTGCGTTAAAGCTTTCATATTGCAGTTCGCCGAGGGGGCCTCCGTCTATCGTGTAGGCGAATGCGGCGTTGAAGCGGCCGACATCGAATTTGTGAGGGCCTCTGCCGATTTCTTCATCGGGCGTGAACGCGACCCGGATCGTTCCGTGTTTGATGTCCGGATGTTTGATCAAGTACGCCATTGCCGTCATGATTTCAGCAATGCCCGCTTTGTTGTCGGCTCCGAGCAGCGTCGTGCCGTCTGTTGTGATCAGCGTCTGGCCTTTATAGCGGGAGAGCTCTGGGAATTGCTCAGGCGACAGGACGACATTGAGTTTGTCATTCAGAACGATATCATGTCCGTCGTAGCTCTCAATAATCTGAGGATTCACATTTTTTCCGGTAAAATCGGTCGCGGTGTCCACGTGAGCCAGAAAACCGACAGTCGGCACGTCTTTATCCGTATTTGCCGGCAGAGTCGCCATGACGTACCCATTGTCATCGACTGTGATGTCTGTCATGCCGATCGACTTTAATTCATCTGCCAGCATGTTGGCCAATGTCAGCTGGCCGGGGGTTGAAGGGCAGTTTTCATTGTTTTCGTCAGACTGTGTATCGACTTTTACATAAGAGGTAAAGCGTTCAATGATTTCATTTTTCATACCGTCATCTCCTTTGTCTTATCTTACCATGCGCGGGGGAGGGATTTCTATTTCGCAACCGTTTTGAATCGAGGGCTCTGTTTTTTACGCGAATGAAAATAAATTATGAAGAAACGATGACTAAACGATTAAACTTTTTGGAAATGGATGATTGAGGAAGAAAAAACCGATATAATATGGTCAATTCATTCAATAGGGGAGGCTTTCTTCATGGCGATTTTAGTGACAGGCGGAGCGGGTTATATCGGAAGCCACACATGTGTCGAGCTGTTAAACGGCGGCTATGACATCGTGGTTTTGGATAATCTGTCAAATAGTTCACCGGAAGCATTGGAGCGTGTGAAAGATATTACCGGAAAAGGGCTTGTGTTTTATGAAGCGGATCTCCTTGACCGTGACGCCGTTCACCGGGTGTTTGCTGAAAATGAGATTGAAGCCGTCATTCATTTTGCGGGATTAAAAGCGGTCGGTGAGTCTGTGGCTGTTCCGCTTCGTTATTATCATAATAATCTGACGGGGACGTTTATTTTATGTGAAGCCATGCAGGCACACGGTGTGAAAAAAATCGTCTTCAGTTCTTCAGCGACGGTTTACGGCGTTCCGGAAACAACGCCGATCACTGAGGATTTTCCATTAAGCGCGACCAATCCTTACGGGCAGACAAAGCTGATGCTGGAACAGATTTTACGCGATCTGCATAAAGCGGACTCTGAATGGAGCATTGCGCTGCTCCGCTACTTTAATCCGTTCGGCGCGCACCCGAGCGGCCGGATCGGAGAAGACCCGAACGGCATCCCGAATAATTTAATGCCGTACGTCGCCCAAGTCGCTGTCGGCAAGCTTGAGCAATTGCAGGTGTTCGGCAATGATTATCCGACAAAGGACGGCACCGGCGTGCGGGATTACATCCATGTCGTTGACCTTGCCGAGGGCCACGTCAGAGCGCTTGAGAAGGTGCTGAACACAACAGGCGCGGATGCCTATAATCTCGGCACGGGAAGAGGCTACAGCGTTCTTGAGATGGTCAAGGCGTTTGAAAAAGTATCAGGAAAAGAAGTGCCGTACCGTTTTGCCGCCCGGCGCCCGGGAGACATCGCCGCATGCTTCGCAGACCCGGCAAAAGCGAAGGCTGAATTAGGCTGGGAAGCAAAGCGCGGGCTTGAAGAAATGTGCGCCGACTCTTGGAAGTGGCAGTCCTCCAATGTGAACGGGTACCAAAAGGTGTAAAAAGAAAGAGACCTTCAAATGATGAAGGTCTCTTTTTTTACGGTCATTATTTAATTTTCACTTCAACATCGTTGCTGAACTTTAATTTCCAAGTGCCTTTAGAGTATGCGTTTTTATCAACTTCAAAAGCTTTTACGTCAGTAACTTTAATGTTCGGGTTCAAGTCACTTAAAATTTTACTGTTGTCTACTTTTGTTTCTGTTGCATAGCTTGAAGAAGCATCAATATCTGAATCATAGGATGTTCCTTTAGAATCTACTAATTTCGCTCTTGGAATGGAGAAAGAGCTTAACGGCTTGTTTGAAACATTTTTAACTGTGTATTGAACAGCTACGATAACGCCGCCGTCAGACGCTTTTTTCTCGACAAATTGAGAGCCTACTGAATCTCTTTTTTCCACTTTGGTAACGGTAACTTCAGTTTTCTCAGTCTTAACAGTGTCACCGATGTTATACAGTTTTTCCTTGGATTCCGCAGCTTTTGAAGACGCGGTTTTAGATGATGAAGATCCGCCTCCGCCGCCGATGTTTACGAGAATGATAATAACCACTACCGCCAGAAGCAATGTGATAATTTTATGTCTCATAAAAAAGTTTCTCTGATCTTTACCGCAGTTTGGGCATTTTTTAACGCCTTTAGCGATTTCTTTGCCGCATGCCTTACAAGACACCAGGTTGCCTGCCATAATATTTCCTCCTATGTAAACTATTTCTTAAAAACTACATACTATAATGCCTGTAAAATAACCTATAGTCAATAATATTTTGAGAAAAAAAGTATTTTAATGATTTTTTAGTCATGTATTTTAAGGGCCTTTTTTAGTATCGGCAGATCGTTCGAATTTTTTATATGTTTATTGAAAAAAAGAGTGGTTGAACATGTTCGTGATTTCCCGTATAATCTTGAAAGATATACAAAAACTGAACATAAAAAACAGTGGTTTTCTAGGGTTCCGCAATGCTGAATTGGTCTGGACCGAGAGAAAACACACAGCAGGTTCCTGCTGTGACACGTTGGGATAAAAGCCCGGGAGTTTCTGCTCTTTTAATGAAGAGTGCTCTCCCGGGCTTTTTTGATTTTATATAAAGGGAGTGTCTGGGATGAAAAAGAGATTGCTGGATGTGCTGATGCTGATTATTGGGGCTTTTATCTTTGCTTTGGCCGTTAATTTATTCGCCATTCCGAATGATCTTGGAGAGGGCGGGGTAACGGGAATCACCCTGATCTTGTACTATGTGTTTGAATGGTCGCCCGGGGTGACGAATATCATTTTGAACGGGATCTTATTGATTATCGGATATAAATTTTTAGACGGAAAAACAACGCTTTATACGATCATTACCGTTGTTGCCAATTCACTGTTTCTGCATCTGACGCATGATTGGCACTCGCCTTCACATGAACTCATTATTAATACTATTTTTGCGGGTGTGTTTGCCGGTGTCGGAATCGGGATCATTATTCGAGTCGGAGGAACGACTGCGGGTTCTGCCATTTTGGCGAGGATTGCGAACAAATATCTCGATTGGAATATCAGCTATGCGCTTTTGTTCTTTGATCTGATTGTCGTCTTCAGTTCTTATTTCATCATCGGTGCGGAAAAAATGATGTTTACCATTGTCATGCTGTACATCGGAACGAAGGTGATGGACTTTATCATTGAAGGCCTGAATACGAAAAAAGCGGTGACGATTATATCTGAGCATAAGCACGAAATCGCTGAACAGGTCAACACGCTTATGGACAGAGGGGTTACGCTGCTGTCGGGTAAAGGAAATTACACGGGGCAGTCGAAGGAAATTTTATATATCGTCATCCAGAAACAAGAGCTTTCCATGCTCAAAAAAATTATTAAAAGCTGTGATACAAAAGCGTTTGTCATTGTTCATGATGTGCGTGACGTCTTTGGTGAAGGCTTCGTCGATATCTCTAAATAAAAAGGATCCCTCTGCCGGCGCGGAGGGTTTTTTCTTATGCCGGCAGAAGCTGTTATGATCCGTTTCCCGGGAAATAGCCTGAAAGCTGTTTCTTAAAACGAAGTGGATACAATCGGCCGGACGTTTTATACTGAAAATATGATAGAGCGATAGAGAGGAGCGCATATGAACCCGTTATTGGCAATTTACCCGAGGGCTGTGTTGTCTGATACGTGCTGTACGGCGGAGGATGTCTTTTGCTTTTATGATGAGAAAAGGCGGGTCTATGTCACCATTCCGAAGGAGGATATTGCCCCGAAGGAGAAACTGCTTCTGGAATCATTTTTGACGCCCGCTGAAGAAAAAGGCGATTTTTTTCCGGAGACGGCGGCAGCAAAGAGGTGGCGGCGGTTTCTGCTGGAAGAGGGTCCGGTGCCTGATGTCAAGGAGCCTCGTGTCCGTTTTATCCATTATGACTTATTGAGAGAACGGGACTGGGGGGCATTTACGGAAGCGCTGCGCCATTTCTGGCCGGTTTCATATACAGTTGTCCGGACGGGAAGGGATCAAGGCGTGATTGTGGAGGAAGAAAAGCTGGAAGCGCCAGATTCGGATGACATCGCATCTTTTGTGAAGATTCTCGAAGGCGATTTTTATTTCAGTGTCCGTTTTTTCATCGGAAGGTATTACGGCGCGGGAGAACGTCTGCGCCTTCATTATCGGAGAGAACAGCAATATTGTCAGATTGGCCGGCGACATCTCCCGCAGCTGAGCACGCTGACCGCGGAAACGGTATTTCCGGCCATGCTCATGGAAGAAAGCAGAGAAAAGCTCTCAGCCTTGCTTCACGAAGAAGCGGCGCTGCTGTTTCAGAAAGAACCGGGGCTGAAGCATACGATTCAGACTTTTATTGAACATAACTCGAACATGTCGCTCACATCGAAAAAACTGCATTTGCACCGCAACAGTCTTCAATATCGGATTGATAAATTCGCGGAACGCTCAGGTATTGATATTAAGACATATCGGGGCGCCCTGCTGGCTTATTTCATTTGTCTGCAGTCTGAAAAATCACATTAAATGGGAAATGTGCACGAAGGCAGCGGACTTTTTTTATGAACATTGCCTATATCCGCCGCCGTCTGACGCTGTTACAATCCTATTTAAGAAAGCGGTTACAAAAAAGGAGAGATGACATGGCGGAACTTCGGCTGGAGCATATTTATAAGTATTACGATCAAAAAGAAGCGGCTGTCGATGATTTTAACCTTCATATTAAAGATAAAGAGTTTATCGTGTTTGTCGGTCCGTCGGGTTGCGGCAAGTCGACAACTTTGCGGATGGTTGCCGGGCTGGAGGATATTACGAAGGGTGATTTCTATATCGGTGACACGAGAGTGAATGACATCGCTCCTAAAGACAGGGATATCGCCATGGTGTTTCAAAACTATGCGTTATATCCGCACATGACGGTCTATGATAATATCGCTTTCGGTCTGAAGCTGAGGAAGATGCCGAAACCTGAGATTAAAAAACGGGTCGAAGAAGCGGCGAAAATGCTGGGGCTCACAGAGTATCTGCACCGCAAACCGAAAGCGCTCTCCGGCGGGCAGCGGCAGCGGGTTGCATTGGGACGGGCGATTGTCAGGGATGCCAAAGTGTTCTTAATGGATGAGCCGCTGTCAAATCTGGACGCAAAGCTTCGGGTGCAGATGCGGGCAGAAATTATTAAGCTGCATCAAAGGCTGCAAACAACCACAATCTATGTGACGCACGACCAAACAGAAGCACTGACGATGGCGACACGCATCGTAGTCATGAAGGACGGAAAAATTCAGCAGATCGGCACCCCGAAAGACGTGTATGAACATCCGGAAAACGTATTTGTCGGCGGGTTCATCGGCTCCCCAGCGATGAACTTTTTCAAAGGAAAGCTGACGGACGGCGCCATTCAGATCGGTTCAGCCGCTCTCAGCGTGCCGGAAGGGAAAATGAAAATGCTACGGGAAAAAGGGTATGCCGGCAAAGATGTTATCTTCGGCATCCGCCCGGAAGACATACATGACGAGCTGATTGTGGTAGAATCCTATAAGAATTCATCCATCACAGCTAAAATCAATGTCGCGGAATTGCTCGGGTCAGAAATTATGGTCTATTCCCGGATCGGGGATCAGGATTTTATCGCCCGGATTGACGCCCGCCATGACATTCGTGCCGGTGAGGAATTGACCGTCGCTTTCGACATGAATAAGGCTCACTTTTTTGACAGTGAAACAGAAATCAGAATCCGCTCATAACGCAAAGCCGGACAGCTGGATGTCCGGCTTTTTTGATGTAACAATTTATGACGCATAACCGATATAAAAAGTAAATAGAAGACAGAAAGCAGGAAAACGATGAAACGCATGATCATGTGCATGTGCCTTTTGGCTGCCGTGTTTACGCTTGCCGCTTGCTCGGGCCATGAGGCAAGCGCCGAACAAAGCATTCCGAAGGCAGAAGCGCACCACGATAAAAAATCTGTAAAGCGCCAAATCAAAAAAGAGCCGGATACGTCCGCCTGGGTTAAAACGAAAGGAACGGCAAGACTGCCGATTCTGATGTACCACAGCATTTCTGAGGGAAACAGCCTGCGTGTGCCGAAGGAAGAATTCCGGCAGCATATGAAGTGGCTTCATGATCACGGCTATTATACGATGACTCCTGAAGAGGCCTATCTGATGCTGACGGAGGATAAGGAGCCGCGTGAAAAATGTGTTCTGATCACATTTGATGACGGCTATACCGACAATGTGAAAGCGGCCTATCCCATTTTAAAGAAATACAAGATGAAAGCGACAATCTTTATGATCGGAAACTTTATCGGGCATAAGAATCATCTGACTGAGAAGCAGATGAAGGAGATGGCCGCCCACGGCATTTCCATTCAGAGCCATACGATGAACCATCTCGAATTGAACGGGCTCACACCGCAGCAGCAGCGACGTGAAATGAGGGACTCTAAGCGTTTATTTGATCAAATGTTCGGGCAGCGGACGTCTATGATCAGCTACCCTGTCGGACGATATAATAAGGAAACATTAAAAGCCGCCGCCGCGTCAGGCTACCGTATGGCGGTCACGACGGAGCCGGGAGCGGCGTCAAGAGATCAGGGGCTTTACGGGCTTCACCGCGTCCGTGTGTCGCCGGGCATGTCCGGCGCGGCATTCGGCTCTTATATTCAAAATGTGATGAAATAACAGAGCCTCCGCATATGCGGAGGCTTTTTTCAGTTTAATAGAATTGATGAAGCAGCAGAAGGGTGACACTCACGGTAATCGCTCCGCCGATCCTGGTCGACACTTGGGCGAACGGCATCAGCTCAAGCCGTTCAGCGGCGCTCAAGATCGCGACGTCGCCGGTGCCGCCCTGGCCGGAATGGCAGGCATTAATAATCGCCGTCTCAATCGGATACAGATTCAGCCATTTTCCGGTCAGAAAACCGACGGCCATCATCGTGACGACGATTGATAAAATGGTAATGATGTTGCTGATCGTAAACGCCGCAATCAGCTTGTCCCACGGTGTCATTGAAACGCCGATCGCAAATAAGAGCGGATAGGTCACGGCTGTCGAGAAAAAGCGCGAGACGCCGAAGGCTCCGTTTTCAATCGAAGCCGGCGCCAGCCTGAACAGCTTAATGAGAACGGCAAGGACGAGCATCACGACAGGAGCCGGAAGCTGAAAGAAATCATGCGCCAGCATGCCGACCAAATAGAGGGAAACCGCTAAAATACCGCCCGAAGCGAAAAAGGACAAATCAAACGTTTTATCATTGGTAGGCTGTTCCAATGCGGGAGCGGAATGATCAGACTTATCAACCTTCCCGTTGCCCGTCCATTCCGGTTTGCGTTTCCCGATGACATTCAGCAAACCCGATAACATAATGGCGCACAGGCTGCCGAGCATGATGGACGGCAGCACAAGCGCAAAGGCGTCTCCCTGGGACATCGGCATCATATCGGAGTAGCCGATGGATAAAGGAATCGCGCCTTCACCGACACCCCCCGCCATAATCGGAACGACAATATAAAGCAGCGTGTGCTGAAAGCCGAGCCCGAGCAGCGTCCCGACGCATAAGCCGACGATGGCGGCCGCGATTGAGCCGGCGATCAGCGGAATAAAAATCTTGACGAAAGCTTTGACGAGCGTCTCTCTTTTCATCCCGAGAATACTGCCGACGACGATACCGGCAATAAATAGATAGAGAAAGTTGGAGCTTTCCGTGAATTTTGTTGTTGAAGTAATAATGTCTTTCGGAAGCAAGTGGTAGTAGACGACAGCGGATGGAATAAAGGTTGCGAGAATCGCAGGGCCGCCGATGGACCGCACGATCGGAATGGATTTTCCGATCTGGCCGAAGGTAAATCCGAAAAAACTCATGACGGCAATTGATGTCAGAATGTCGCTTTTTACATCACGGCTCATGACAAACACCGTAATAAGCAAAAAAAGCAGGATATAAATAGGAAGAGGAATAATGCCGATTCTTATATTCATTGCTCTGGCAAACCAGTTATCAGTCCGTTCCTGTTTTTGGATTGAATCCGTTTGCAATTTTGGTTGAAGTTCTCCCATGCTTGTTCCCCCAGTCGTTATGTAGTGAAAAAATATCCCCATTTAAAGTTTACTAAAAAATTTAAATTGTTCATATATTATGAATTTACTAGAGGACATGTTTTCTTCACATTTTCTTTCTCGAAATGGCAATTTGGCGGGCTTTTTCACCGAGAAAAGCATTTTGTTCGCCACACGAATAAAAAAGAGGTACGATATCAAAGGGACAAATATCCTATGTGCTGACATAAAATCTCTACAAATCCGACATTAATCGGTCACAATTTCAGCCTTATTTTAGGTATATTGATCTTTTTTTTTAGGCTGAATCGTTGTAAAGTAATGATATTGAATCATTTCTATGACAGCCGCTGTCCCCCAGGGTGTACAGGCTGATATTTCAATAGTTTTGACGAATTTGTGAAACATTGAGCAAATATATCATTTTTTGTGAAATACCGAGCAATGATTTCGCTATGTTTGTGAAATGTTGAGCAATTTACCAGATTGGAGGAAAAACATCATGAGTGAGTTGGTATTAGCCCGCATTCAATTTGCATCTACAACATTGTTTCACTTCTTGTTTGTGCCTTTGTCTATCGGGCTTGTGTTTATGGTTGCTTTGATGGAGACGCTTTATGTTGTCAAAAAACAAGAGACCTATCTCAAAATGGCTAAATTTTGGGGGCATCTCTTTTTAATTAACTTCGCTGTCGGCGTCGTCACAGGGATTCTTCAGGAATTCCAGTTCGGATTGAACTGGTCTGATTATTCCCGTTTTGTCGGAGACGTATTTGGTGCTCCGCTTGCGGTTGAAGCGCTTTTGGCGTTTTTTATGGAGTCTATTTTTATCGGATTATGGATTTTCGGCTGGGACCGTTTATCTAAAAAAGTGCATTTGCTTTGCATTTGGCTTGTGTCCTTCGGAACGATTATGTCATCTTTCTGGATTTTGACGGCAAACTCATTCATGCAGGAGCCGGTCGGCTTTGCGATTAAAAACGGCCGCGCGGAAATGAATGATTTCGGGGCGCTTCTGACAAACCCTCAGCTTTGGGTTGAATTCCCTCACGTCATTTTCGGGGCGCTTGCGACGGGTGCTTTCTTTATCGCCGGTGTCAGCGCATTTAAATTATTGAAGAAAAAAGAAGTGCCTTTCTTCCATAAATCTTTCAAGCTTTCGATGATTGTCGGTCTGATCGCCGGTATCGGCGTTGCGTTCAGCGGACATATGCAGGCTGAGCATTTAATGGAATCGCAGCCGATGAAAATGGCTGCCAGTGAAGCGCTTTGGGATGACAGCGGTGATCCTGCCGCGTGGACGGCTTTTGCGAATATTGATACGAATAAAGAAAAAAACACATCAGAAATTTCAATTCCTTACGCACTCAGCTACTTGGCTTACCAGAAGTTCAGCGGCAGTGTGAAAGGGATGAAAACACTTCAAAAAGAATACGAAAAAACGTACGGAAAAGGCGACTATATCCCGCCTGTTAAAACGACGTTCTGGAGTTTCCGCATTATGGCGGGAGCGGGCGCGCTTATGATTTTTGCCGCGATTGCCGGCTTTATTCTGAACCGCCGCAAAAAGCTTCATACGAGCAAGTGGTATTTACGGGGCATGATCGCACTGATCGCATTTCCATTCATTGCGAACTCTGCCGGTTGGATTATGACTGAAATCGGCCGCCAGCCGTGGACGGTCATGGGACAATTGACGACCGCACAATCCGTTTCTCCTAACGTAACGACGGGATCTCTGCTGTTTTCAATTATCAGCTTCGGCGTCATGTACTTGATTTTAGGCGCGCTGCTTGTTTTCCTATTCGTTCGTGAAATTAAAAAAGGTGCGGACCATGATGATCATAAGGATGTTCCTGTGTCAACGGATCCGTTCAGTCAGGAGGTCTACCATGGGGTCACTTCATGATCTTTGGTTTATACTCGTTTCAGTTTTGTTTGTCGGATTTTTCTTTTTAGAGGGTTTTGATTTCGGTGTCGGCATTTCGACCCGATTTCTTGGCCATAATGAATTAGAACGCAGAGTGCTGGTTAACACCATCGGCCCGTTCTGGGATGCGAATGAGGTGTGGCTTATCACAGGTACGGGAGCGATCTTCGCGGCATTCCCGAACTGGTATGCGACGATGCTGAGCGGATATTACATTCCGTTTATCATCATTCTTCTTGCCTTGATGGGGCGCGGCGTGGCATTTGAATTCCGCGGCCAAGTGAATAATCTGAAATGGGTCAAAACATGGGACTGGGTGATTTTCTTCGGCAGCCTTATCCCGCCATTTGTATTCGGACTTATTTTCACAAGCTTGTTCCGCGGTGTGCCGATTGACGGACATATGAACATTCACGCAGGTTTTTCAGATATTGTGAACGTGTATTCCGTTCTTGGCGGAGCAGCCGTCACCCTTCTTTCATTCCTGCACGGTTTAATGTTTATCACCCTGCGCACGATCGGTGATTTACAAGAGCGTGCGAGAAAAATGGCAAAACGCGTAATCGGTGTTATCTTTCTTGTTGTACTTGCTTTCTTTGCGATGTCTGCATACGATACGGATATGTTTACACGCCGGGCAAACATCACGATTCCGGTATTCGTGCTGATTGTCATCTGCAACGTTCTTGCCGTTGTGTTCATGAGCAAGAAAAAAGACGGCTGGGCATTCGGTATGACCGGCGCGGGTCTTGCTTTGACAGTTGCGATGATTTTTATCTCTCTGTTCCCGCGCGTCATGGTCAGCTCGCTGACAAGCGCGTATGACTTAACAGTAGCTAACGCGTCTTCCGGTGATTATTCACTTAAGGTCATGACAATTGTCGCACTGACTCTGCTGCCGTTTGTCATCGGCAGTCAGATCTGGAGCTATTATGTCTTCCGGAAACGCGTCAGCCATAAGGAGCCTATGACTTATTAATGGGAAAAGACCTGTTTCTTTATAAAGGAATGAAGCGGATTCTTGCGATCATTACGGGATTAACGATTATACAAACGGCCGCCATCATCTTGCAGGCGGAATGGCTGAGCCAGGCGGTAACCGGATTATTTAACGGGAAGCGGATTGCTTCTCTTTATCCGGTTATCGGCTTTTTCCTGCTTGCGTTTTTGGTCCGGCATGCGGTGACAACGGTCCGGCAGAAAATCGTGTACCAATATGCCGCGCAAACCGGCGCAGACTTAAGAAAAAGATTTCTTGAGCAATTGTTCCGTCTCGGCCCCCGCTTTGCGAAAAAAGAGGGGACGGGCCGGATGGTGACGCTGGCGATGGAAGGCATCAGCCAGTTCCGCCGTTATTTAGAGCTGTTTCTGCCGAAAATGGTCAGCATGGCGATTGTGCCGGCGGCCGTTGTTATTTACGTGTTTTTTCAGGATAAAACATCGGCATTGATTCTGATTCTTGCGCTTCCGATTTTGATTGTATTTATGATTCTGCTCGGACTTGTGGCACAGAAAAAAGCCGATCGCCAATGGAAGTCCTATCAGACGCTTTCCAATCATTTCGTGGATTCGCTCCGCGGACTGGAGACATTGCGGTTTTTAGGATTAAGCAAATCACACAGTAAAAACATCTTTCATGTCAGTGAGAGATACCGCAAGGCGACGATGAGCACGCTTCGGGTCGCGTTTTTATCATCATTCGCCCTGGATTTCTTTACGATGCTGTCGGTGGCGACAGTGGCGGTGTTTCTCGGCTTGCGGCTGATAGACGGACAAATTCTGCTCGGGCCGGCATTGACCGCGCTCATTCTCGCGCCTGAATATTTTCTCCCGGTCCGCGAAGTGGGGAATGATTACCACGCGACGTTAAACGGGCAGGAGGCGGGGAAAACCATTCAAGCGATTTTGGCGCAGCCCGGTTTTAAAGAAGAAAAGCCGCTCGAACTTGATACGTGGACTGACGGGGATGAATTACAGCTTACGCGTTTGTCCGTCCGAGAATCGATGTCTGAATTTCATTTGTCCTTTAAAGGGAAGAAGAAAATCGGAATTATCGGGGAAAGCGGTGCGGGAAAATCGACACTCATTGATGTGCTGGGCGGCTTTTTAGAGCCTGCGTCCGGTGAGATCAAGGTAAACGGTGAATCCCGCTCGCATCTGCAGTCGGACGGCTGGCAGAAGCAGCTGCTCTATATTCCGCAGCACCCGTACATTTTTGATGACACGCTTTTGAATAATATCCGGTTTTATCATCCTGATGCTTCCCGTGAGGAAACGGCGCAGGCCGCTGCTTCGGGGGGTCTTTCCGAACTGATCCGTGATCTGCCCGGCGGTCTTGACGGCCGGATCGGCGAGGGCGGACGGGCGCTCAGCGGAGGGCAGGCTCAGCGTGTCGCGCTGGCCAGAGCCTTTTTAGGAAACCGTCCGATTCTCCTTTTGGATGAGCCGACCGCTCACCTTGATATTGAAACAGAATATGAAATAAAAGAAACGATGAAAGACCTGTTTGAAAACAAACTTGTCTTTCTGGCCACTCACCGTCTTCACTGGATGCTTGAGATGGACGAAATTATCGTGCTTGATGACGGCGCGGTGGCGGAAATCGGCACCCACGACGAATTGATGGCGAAACAAGGCGTATACGCCAAACTTGTAAAGGCGCAACTGGGGGAAAGAACATGAGAAAAGAAGAATGGATTCTGCCGTATATGAAGCAAAATGCCCGTTTGTTTGTTCTTGTGATTTTTTTAGGCGCGGTGACGATTTTTTCGGCGGCCTTTCTCATGTTCACTTCCGGTTTTTTGATCTCTAAGTCGGCGACCAGGCCTGAGAATATCCTGCTGGTGTACGTTCCGATTGTGGCCGTGCGGACCTTCGGGATTGCCCGTTCGGTCTCACGGTACGCCGAGCGTCTGACGGGGCACCATATCATTTTGAAAATCGTGTCCGACATGAGGGTGCGGCTTTACAATATGCTGGAGCCGGCCTCGCTCATGCTTTCATCCCGTTTTCGGACGGGCGACATGCTCGGCATTTTGGCTGAGGATATTGAGCATTTGCAGGATGCGTTTTTAAAAACGATTTTCCCGGCGGTTTCCGCTTTGCTGCTGTATGCGGCCTCCGTTATCGGACTCGGCTTTTTTTCCTGGCCGTTTGCCGCTTTTGCGGCGATTTACCTGTTTATATTGGTTGTATTGTTTCCGGTTGTGTCGCTTCTTGTGACGAGAGCGAAAAACATGAGGCTGAAAAGCGGCCGGAATACGCTCTACAGCCGGCTGACAGATGCCGTGCTCGGCGTGAGCGACTGGATGTTCTCGGGACGCCAGGCGGCCTTTATTTCCTCATATGAAGAGAAAGAGAAGGCGTGGTTTGACCTTGAAAGCAAACGTCAGCGGTTTACGAGATGGCGTGATCTCGCCGCGCAATGTCTTGTCGGCGGCTTCATATTGATCATGCTGTTCTGGACGGCGGGTCAGTATGCGGACGGCAGCATCGCCAACACGATGATCGCGGCCTTTGTGCTTGTCGTATTTCCATTGACGGAGGCGTTTCTGCCCCTTTCGGATGCGCTGACGGAAGTGCCTTCTTATCAGGATTCCATCAAAAGAATGAGTAAGGCGGCTCCGGAGCTGCGAAGTGGTGAGGTGAAGCAGACGGATGAGAAACTGGATGTATCGGATGTGACACTTACATTTGATAACGTGACGTTTTCTTATGATCAGCACAGTCATGTGCTTGACCGTTTTTCCTTCACTCTCCGCCAAGGTGAAAAAATGGCGCTGCTCGGCAGGAGCGGCTCCGGTAAGTCGACCTCTCTCGCTTTAATTGAAGGCGCCTTAGTTCCCGATTCGGGCAAAGTGATGCTGAACGGGCTGGAAACTGCGGCCGTGCGGGAGCAGATTTCCTCAGCGGTGGCCGTTTTGAATCAGAAACCTCATCTCTTTAACACGAGCATTATGAACAATATCCGGCTCGGAAACGGCAAGGCGAGTGATGAAGATGTTAAGCGTGCGGCGCGGCAAGTGAAGCTGCATGATTATATTGAATCACTGCCTGACGGATATGAAACGTCCGTGCAGGAGACGGGGATTCGTTTCTCAGGCGGGGAACGGCAGCGGATCGCGCTTGCCCGTATTCTTCTCCAAGACACGCCGGTCATTATCCTTGATGAACCGACGGTCGGCCTTGATGCGGTCACTGAACGCGAATTGCTTGATACGATTTTTGATGTCTTTAAAGAGAAAACGATCCTCTGGATTACACACCATTTAGCTGGTGTGGAAACAGCTGATAAAATCGTCTTTTTAGAAAATGGAAAAGCAGAAATGGAAGGAACCCATCAAGAGCTGCTTGCAGAAAACGAACGGTACCGGAAGCTTTACCGTCTTGATGTTCCGATCAGAACATAAACAGCCGCAAACGAGCGGCTGTTTTTTTGTGCGGTTTAAAATCTCTTCTTGTTTGGAATATAAATAGGAGACAGAAGAGGAGGTACAGAGATGAATATAATGGATTGGACGGAACAGGATGTGAAAGATACGCTGCCGAAGCGGGAGGCAGACAGCCATAAAGGAACGTTCGGGACGGCGTTATTGCTGGCCGGGAGCGATGACATGCCGGGAGCCGCCCTTCTGGCCGGATTGGGCGCGATGAGAAGCGGTGTCGGCAAGCTCGTCATCGGTACATCGGCAGGCGTCATCCCGCTTATCGTCCCGGTGCTGCCGGAAGCGACGTACTGGCGTGACGGCTGGAAAAAAGCCGCGGCGGGCCAGCCCGGGGAAACCATCCGGGCCGCTGCCATCGGGCCGGGCCTTCCCCAAACAGACGAAGTGCAGCAGGCGGCTGATCAGCTGCTTTCTGCCGATTATCCCGTCATACTGGACGCGGGCGCCATTACGAAAAGAACCTATCCAAAGAGGAAAGCCCCTGTGATCTTGACGCCTCATCCCGGCGAATTTTCCAGAATGACAGGCCTTCCGATTCAAGAGATTCAGCAGAACAGAGCGGGATATGCCGCGGAATGGGCGGAGCGGCTTCACGCCACGATTGTCCTGAAAGGAAACGAAACCATTATCGCTTTTCCCGACGGGGAATGCCGCAGAAATACAACCGGAAACGGCGCGCTTGCAAAAGGGGGGACCGGCGACACGCTGACGGGAATGATTCTCGGCATGCTGTGCTGTCATCAAGACCCGAAACATGCCGTATTGAACGCCGTCCGCCTTCACGGCGAATGTGCGGAATTATGGACGAAAGAGCGCTCCGCCCATACCTTATTGGCGCACGAACTTTCTGAACTGCTGCCGCGTGTATGGAAGGAATATGAATAAAGAAAAGGCGTCTTCATAGGGAAGGCGTCTTTTCGGTTGCGGAAAAACTTTAACAGCAATTATTTTTGAGTATTCATTCTAATCCGATAAAATAAAAAAGATAGATTTCAAAAGATGGTGACTTTCTCATGTTTCGCAGGTCTGCTTGAAAAAGAAATTAACTAGATATCAACCATCCTTTTGGAATCACTGTAGCGGGAAGAGATGACCCGTTTTACACATACAACTACCCTAAAAAATTTTTGGTGTCGTTTTTATTTAATCTATGCATGATATGGTGTGCAGCCGTGTCTTATTCACTGATCCGCGTATTTTAAAAGTGAGTAGCAAAAAGCATGAATACACAAGAAGAACGAACGAACAAGATACACAAATATATATAAGCTATACTTTAAGGTTACTGTGTCAGACCAGACATGACTGAATATATTCTTTACCTAGAGATCCTATTATTGGGATTACACCAATTTACACATTGTTGCTACATAATATCAGCAATAAGAGGTGGTTATATTTTTGCTAAATATAAAGATTATATCAACTTAATTTAAATCATAATAGGTAATTTTTAATATTTAAGGGAATATTAAAGTGATTAATTATTGTGTAAATAATTCACCTATAATACTATATATAAGTAAATATTTATTAAAAGGAGTGATAATGGTGTGGACCATTTGTTTTAAAGAATTTAAAAGTCTGTTTAAGAGCGTGAAATCCATTATAACGATAGCAATTCTATTTGCAGTTTCGTATTTAGTTGCTGATTTAATGGAGAGTGTTTCTAAAATCGAAGATTTAGGATTGGATTCAAATGGATATGCGATGGGGATATTTAGTATTGTGTTTCTTATCGGTCTTTTATTAATTTCAGGGCTATCACACGATATTATAAATAGAGAAATTAATATGAGGACTATGCGGTTTTTAGTAACTAAATCATCAAGATTGAAAATTTTGTTGGGGAAATTTTTTGGAATATGGCTATTTTGGCTGTTTTGTATTATAGCCTCATACATATTAATCTCTTTTGTATCAAAAGAATTTTTTTGGTCAGGTGTCGCGGAATGTATGACGTTTATAACTGTTGGAATATCTTTCACGATACTTTTTTCTGTGGTTATTCCAAAACCCGGAGTATCAATGTTTTTTAGTATTATATTTTCTTTGGTTTTTCCTGCGATAAGTCTGTGGGCTCTCTTCTCATCGAATGGTTGGATTAGTTGGTTTAAGTATCTTACACCTTTTTATTACTCATATTTAGGCGGATACTTTATTTTAATAAATCTTGTTTACGCCACCATCATATTATATGTCGCAATAGTTCTATTTAAAAGGAGAGATTTGTAATGACCGCTATCGAAATTAATGATCTAACTAAAGTGTATGGTTCAAAAACTGTAGTCAATAAAGTCAGTCTTCAGGTAGAACGTGGGGAGATATATGGATTCTTGGGGAGAAATGGAGCCGGAAAATCAACCTTTATAAACATGATTACGGGAATAATTCGACCGACCTCTGGAAGTTTTAAATTGCTTAATGAAGAATCCCTTGACAAAATCAAAAATCGTATAGGTGTACTTCCGGACTATTCTACTTTGTATGACTCTATGTCAGCTGTTGACCATCTAAAGTATTTCTCAAAAATTAATGGAAGAAAAATTTCAACTCCCCAATGTGAGAATGTTTTGGAAAGAGTAGGATTGATCAAAGATGCAAATAAAAAAGTAGGTAAGTACTCATTCGGGATGAAAAAGAAACTTGGAATTGCGCAATCAATTGTACATGATCCTGACTTAATTTTCTTGGATGAACCTACATCAGGGGTTGATGCAGAATCTGCATTACTTCTTCAAAGTTTAATCGTAAGCTTACAAGAAGAAGGTAAAACTATTTTTATGACATCTCACAATTTAAACGAAATTGAAAAAATCTGTTCAAAGATTGCTATTATGAAAAAAGGAAGTATCTTCAATGAAGGTACTTTAATTGAGTTGAAAAAGCAATATACATCTAATATTAAAGTGAAATTTAAACACTCTGTAAAAGAAGAAAATCTTAATGATATTAAAGATGCAGTGGGCAACTTTGGATCCGATATTTTCATTAAGAAGAATGAATTCTCACTTTCTGTAAGTTCTGAAGACAAAATTCCAGCTATTATTAGGATATTAACTGAAAGGAATATCGATATATATAGAGTAATAGTTGAAGAGCCAAGCCTTGAGGAAATATTCATGGGATAATTAAAATAAGTCCCCCGTTTTTATAAAAGCGGGGGTTACTTTCCAGGTTGCAACAATAATTTTTTATAATAAGGGACTAACAAAAAAATTTCTTTATATAATGAAAAATTAAATTTATATCAGGAGTTTTTGTTTGAAAGCTTTAACAATAATCCCCACTCTGGTCTGCGCATTTAGTTTCTTGGATATCCGAGCTATATAATACTCGATCATCCTTTGAGAATAATTTAGTTTATCTGCAATTTGTTTATTGGGCATCTCACATGCAATTAACTTAATTATTTCTTGTTCAATTTCAGATATATTATTTGTTCTGTTTGCCATCACAATCTCCTTTTTGAATATATTATAACAAATTAACGGGAATTTTTTGCCAATCAGAGGTTTTAGGTACCTAAACCTATTTAATTTGTTGTTTTTATTAATTATTGTGTCATGAAAAGGTAAGGGAAACCTAGTTATAAAGTAACATCTTCACCTTTTTGGGTACTGACTTTCTAAATATTGAAAGAACCTAGTACAAAAGATCCTTGTGTTGTTTCTTTGTAAAAGTATGTTTGAAAGTGTGATTTTAATATGAATAAATTAAAAGTAATGATTTTAGAAAGCGATATATCCGATTTGTATAGATTAGTCAATTTAGTAAACAGTATATCTGAATTAGAGTTGGTTTTTGCTACTACAAGAGCAGAAGAGCTGCTGAAGGAAATTAACACAAATAAATTTGATATTGCCATCTTAGACCTGAGTATTTCAAATACTTATGGTTTTGAAGTTGCAGAGTTTCTAACGATTAATTATCCGAATGTGAAAATAATATTCATAAGTTCCTACATTGAGTTTGGAATTAGAGCTTATAAGTATTATCCGGAAGATTATTTGGTTAAACCAATTAATGTATTTCGTTTAAATCAAACTGTAAAAAGAATTATGAGTCATGCCTTTAATTTTTATAAAAGTAAAAAAATAGTGATAAAAAATAAGGGATTATCAAAGTTCATTGATATAGAAGATATAAATTATATTGAGAAAAAAAAAGACAATACGAAAATTCATTTAGTAAATGAGGAAATTATTGATAGTAAGGAAAGTTTGAATGATTTAGAAATTAAACTTCAGAGTTATGGTTTTTTCAGAATACATCAGTCCTATATAGTACCCTTTAAAAAAATAGAAGAAATAAAACCTGATAATTATATGAAATCATATAATCTTAAACTTAAAGATACAGATGAAATTTTATCACTTAGTCGGAATAAATATAAAATATTAAAAGATATGTTATTTGATTGATATAGCGCTTCATTAACAAACAATTCCATCTATAGATTAGATGGAATTGTTTGTTAAAGTCTGGACAGCAGTTTTGAAAATTATTATTTAAAAAAATCAATAATGGTATTTAGAATACCGGTGAATTTCAACAAAAGAAATATTACACAGATAATAGAGAAGCCCAAACTAATTTTCTCTAAAGTTGTCTTTTTCTCATTTTTACTTGACATAATATTAATCTCCTTTTTTTGATACATATGTTTTTTTGCTGTTATACAGCATAATAAATATTATTATTAATAGGGTTATTAATATAAAAATAGAACGGTTTGATAAATGATTTTGAAGAAGTGTTAAGTTAATAATTTCATATATGAGACTAAATGAAATTATTAAAGGAACATTCCATATAAGAAAATGAGTGAAAATAATAAAAGCTAAAGACCCATTATATCTATATCCATGAGAATTATAATTACTTTTTTGGAAAACTCTTCTCAGCATTACTTTTGAATTAATATATGTCAGAATCATCAATTCCAACAAGCCGAAAAGAAAATACTCCCATCTTAAAGATTCCGTTAAAAATACTATAACCAAATAAATTCCTGCGATGCCAGTCGATATCAAGTATAGGTATCGACTTCTTATTCTGTACAACGACTCCAAATCAAAAGGTATTGTAAACAATAAATCTTTATGATTAAGATCGTCTGATTGCACAAGAGATAATGAAATAGAGGTAATGACCATAGCAAAAACAGTAATAAAAATAGGTAACAAATGCTCCGAAGATACGAATTTATTTCTAATTTCAATTACACTGGTGAAAAGTATAGGTGTTATATATATTGAAAACATTTTCGGAGATCTAATGAGATAAAGAATATCTTTTTTCAAAAAATAGTTTTGAATATACTTATTAATAAATAAAGAAACTTTCCTTGCATAAAATGATTTTTCAAGCTCCCGGGATGAGATTGATAATAATCCTTTACGATAACAATGCTTTGTGAGATAAAAAGCGATTGCTGTTATTACTAAACTGTAGAAAATTATCAACAGGATAAAAATCAATACATCGGAGGCATCTGCATGATTTAATATTAAAAAGTCTGAATATTTCACAACTCCGTAAAGTATGTACTTTGTGGTGCTATTTTGTGCTATAAAATAAGATTTATAGTTATTTGAAAAGATTATTAATCCAATTACTGCGACTGCAAAAATAGTCATTAAAGTATAGGCAACAGTTTTTAGACCATGTCCTTTAGAGATAAGAAAGGCAAGGGCAAAGAAAATGTGAGTAAGAGAACTGCAAAAGAAAGATACAGAAATAATCTGAATCATTGTGGCTAATACAATATTAAATTCTAAATTCCCGGCGAAGAAATTCGCAATAACAAATGGAGTTAAGAAACATCCAGTTAAAATCATTGTTTCTAAAGTTACAACAAAAAATCTTGAAAGTATTATTTGAGATTTTTGGATTGGAGCTATAATTAATATCTCGCGTTCAATTGAAAGGAAGTACTCTTTATAATATTGTTTTACTGAAGAAGAAAAGGATATAAGACAAAGGAAAGCATAAAGCCCAAGGGTATACTTATTCATATTAACTTGTATATTATGAGGGAACAATTTTATAATGAAATAAAGGATTAATGTTAAAAAGGAAATTAAAATAACAAAAGCAATTCTTTGGGCGTATAAGTCAATCCTAGAATTTTTTTTGGTATTAGCAGTATTGCTGATTTTATATTTAAACTTTAAATAATTATAAAAATTCATACTTCTCTTCCTTCTACCGCAGAAACTAAATATTCTTCAACGCTGTTAAGCGTGTTACGTATTTCGCTTACTGAGATATTATCTCTAATTATTTTTCCTTTATCTATAATATATACAACGTCAGCAATTTCTTCAATAATATCTAATGAATGAGAAGATAAAAAAACAGTTCCACCATTATCAGTAAAGTCGTTCAGCATTTTTTTGAATTGTTTAATACTTAGGGGATCAAGGCCTAATGTAGGTTCATCATACAATAACAGTTTTGGTTGATGTATGATAGATGAGATAATACATACTTTTTGCTTATTCCCTCTCGATAAAGACTGAATAAGGGTATTTCTGTACTCTTCCATTTCATAGTGCTCTAGGTATTTGTCTATTGCTTCTTTTATTTGACCTTCATCTTTCATTCCATAAAGATAGGCTATAAAATTTAAATGTTCAAAAACAGTCAGCTTCTCAAAAACAGCGGGGTAATCCGGACAGTAACCAATATATCTCTTATAGTCATTTTGATTATAATTAATCTTATTATTTAAAAAGTAGACTTCACCTTGATTTGGCAATTCAATACCCATAACAATCTTAATAGTAGTTGACTTCCCAGCACCATTTCGTCCTAAATACCCACAAATCGTTCCCTTTTTTATCTTGAGAGATTCAATAGAAAGAATGTTTTTCTCGTCATAGGTTTTTTTAACATTTTCAATACGAAGAATTTCCAAGTAGATAAATCTCCTTTTTTATTATATATTATATGGATTATTCTTTTAATATATAATAACATTTAAAGAACTACACATCAAGAATGGGGTATAATCCAACTTGTTGTGTAGTTCATTTGTATTACTTAGCCAAGAATCATTTTAATAACGTCGTATACAGAATATCCTTTTAGGAACCAATCAACGATTTTTCCTGGGTGTTTTTGGATATACGCAAGGATTTTCTTTCCACTTGTATATGAATATTTAGCGGCTGCAGCAGCTAAGTTACCTGCCCATTTTAAGAATGATGCGACCTTACCCCACGGTACTTTAGATACAAGAGCTTTTAATGCTTTTAAAATTGGTCCGAACAATTTGTTTCCTCCTATTTTTCAAGAAATTATTTACAAAGGCCTTTGTCGCTTTTTATATTAACTAGAAAAATAAGCAAATTCAATATATTCCAGTTTTAATTTCGGTTATCCGAAATGTTTTATGGATAGAATGTTTGAAATATTGTTCTTTAGAACTTGCGGGAGAAGGATTAATTTAGGGATAAGGTATGGGTTAATTTAATTGATTTTTTTAGATTCATCTAGAACTTTCTTTCTAGAGATGATTTTGATCACACGTTGTTTCAGACGGTGCTTCATCAGGACATAATACAGCAGCGACGGAACGGCCAGGCCGATGACCCAGGCAATGTCGCCTCCGCCGAATATTTCAGCGAGCGGCCCGATGTAAAAGGATGTATTGATGAACGGGATTTCTAATATAATCGACAAAACGAAGGCGGCCGCTGTAATCCAATTGACCCTGCCATATTGTCCGTTGACGTCAAACATCGATTTGACGTGGTATTTTCCGCGTCGGATAAAATAGTAATCCACGAGGTTGATCGCCGTCCATGGAATTAAGAAATAACTGATGAAAAAGATGAAATTTAAAAACAGTTCCATGAAATTGCTTTGGCCCAAGAGACTTAATACAGTACCCGCTGCCGTCACACAAAGGATCATTACCACTCTCGTTTTCGGCGTCACCTTCAGTTTTAAAAACGGCTCCAAAGTAGTCGTCGTTGACATAAAGGCTCCGTATAAATTAAAGACGTTGATCGCCATTTGTCCGAACAGGACAATGATCAGCATAATAAAGGAAAACGGACCGAACAATCGGACAATCTCATTTCCCGCATTAGCGGTAAATTCCGGGAGCGCCGTCGTCAAAATGGCGCCGAGAAGCATCATCCAGATGGAACTGACTGACGTACCTGCGTAGCTGTACCAAAAGGTATGCGATGCCGGTGTTTTGACCGGCAGATAACGGGAATAATCTGCGACATATGGCGCATATGCCAGCTGCCATGTGGCCACCGCGCTGACCGCCACTAGAAAAACAGGCAGATCTAATGAGCCGGGCACCCAGCTTCCTGAAGGAATCGGCAGTTGAAAAATAAGAATCGTTGCAGCAAAAAAAACGGCAAAGGAGGTCCAAGAGAGGATTTTCTGCATTTTGTGAATCAGATCATGACCGTAGATCGTGAGTAAAAAACAGATGGCGCTTAAGCCGATAATACACCATGAAGCCGGAATCGGTACAAAGCTGCTCAGTGTACCGGCTGCGAGAATCGTACTGCTCGCAAAGAAGCCCAGGTAGATAAACATGACCAAAAAGAGGGGCAGAATCGCTCCGATCACGCCGAATTGCGCGCGGCTTTGAATCATTTGCGGAATTCCGAGCTGAGGTCCTTGTGCGGAATGAGACGCCATAAAGATTGCGCCGATAAAGGTCCCGATAATAATGGCGGCGATACTCCAAAAGAGATCGAGTCCCATTGTAACGGGCAGTGTGCCTGTGACTAACGTCGTAATATGCATATTAGCCCCGAACCAGACGGGGAATAAATCTTTAGCCTTTCCGTGTCTTTCGTCATGCGGAATATGTTCAATCGTTCGCCTTTCTACTTTCAATAGATAATCTCCTCCGTATGTTCTTCTTTAACATAAAGACATAGCTTAACAGATTGACCTGCCGTTTACAAATTCCAGCATGCAGGAAAAACATTGAAAAGCCTCGCTGACAGCCGTTCAAAAGTTTTTTTGAAAAACGGAACAAACACTGCCGCCAAAACGATTTGCCAGGGTTTAAAAGGCATGGATATGCTTACGGACTAATATGTATTAAGGAGAAATGTGTCAATCTTTTGACGAATGGAGCCATTATTCGTTAAGCTGAAAGAATAGTTTACTTTGTGTAAATTTCATAAATGAAAAGGGGATTGATGATATGTGTACAAGTCTTACATTGAAAACGACAGACGGTAATCACCTATTGGCGCGAACGATGGATTTTGCATTTCAGCTCGGTACGGACGTCGTGCTTTACCCTCGTCAGTACAGCTGGAAAAGCGAAGCTGACGGCAGGATGCATAAGACGAAATACGCATTTATCGGCATGGGGAGAAATCTCGGCAATGTTCTGTTTGCCGATGGCGTAAATGAAAAAGGGCTGTCGTGCGCGACGCTGTATTTTCCGGGCTTTGCGGGATACGAGAAAGCGGAACGGGAGGGCACCTGTCACATCGCTCCTCATGAGTTTGTCACCTGGGCCTTATCAAACTGTGAATCTCTTGAAGACATAAAGGAAAAGCTCTCAATGCTGACGATCGTAGAGAAGAAGTTAATGTTATTGGATACGGTGCTGCCTCTTCATTGGATTTTATCAGACCGCACGGGCGGCTGCATTGTCATCGAGCCGACACCGGAGGGAATGAAAGTATATGACAACCAACCCGGAGTGATGACCAACAGTCCGGAATTTCCTTGGCATGTGACCAATCTGCGCCATTATATCGGAATCAGGCCGCAGCAGTCAGAAAGCAAAACATTGGGCGGAATGACATTAACCGCTTTCGGCCAAGGATCTGGAACAATCGGGCTTCCCGGTGATTACACGCCGCCATCCCGATTCATCAGAGCCGCTTATCTGAAAGAGCATTTAGAGCCTGCCGCCCATGAAACGGATGGCGTTACGGCCGCTTTTCACGTGCTGTCCAATGTGAATATTCCAAAAGGCGCGGTGATCACGGAGGAGAATGAAATTGATTATACGCAGTATACGTCGGTTATGTGCTGTGACACCGGGAACTACTACTTTCATCTGTACGACAACCGGCAGATTCACAAAGTAAGTTTATTCCATGAAGATCTTGACCGTCCGGAGCCGAAAGTATTTGCGGCCGCGGCGGAGCAGAATATACAGGAGCTGAATTAGCTCAAAAAAAAACAGGACGCGATTGTCCTGTTTTTTTATTTAATACGGATCAGACGGATGGCTTTCCTGTTCAGCCTGTTTTGCGGCTTGTGCCGTATCAGTAGTGCCGATCGGCCCGCCGCTGTTGCTTTCGGAGGCTTTTTTCAGCCCTTCCGCAACACGTTTTCCGTAGTCCGGATCTGCTTTTGTGAAATTCTCAATCATTTGATCCTGAATGTCTTTCCGGCAGGAAGAAAGCGTATTGACCAAGTTTGTGATCAATTCGTTCCGTTCAAATTCCGAAAATCTGCGGTATGTTTCTCCGGCCTGGCCGAAGTTATTCGACCGGTCGATCGCTTCCCGCTTCACATCGCCTTCGACATGAGGTGTATGGTCTTTCCCATCCTGCTTTGCTTCGTTGAGTCCTCCCATAATGGACGGCTCATAGTTGACGTGCGGGTTTTGTCCTTCTGCCCGATCGACCCGATACTGCATTTGCCCGCCTTCCTGGTTGGTGGCGACATGCTTTTTCGGCGAGTTGATCGGAAGCTGCAGGTAATTTGCGCCGACCCGGTACCGCTGGGTATCTGAATAGGCGAATGTCCGCCCCTGAAGTAATTTGTCATCTGAAAAATCAAGGCCGTCCACAAGCACGCCCGTTCCGAATGAGGCCTGTTCCACCTCGGCATGGTAGTTTTCCGGGTTTTTGTTCAGAACCAATTTACCGATCGGCTTCCAAGGGAAATCGTCTTTATACCACAGCTTGGTCGGATCAAGCGGATCAAAATCCAGCTCGGGGTGTTCGTCATCAGTCATGATTTGCGCATACACTTCCCATTCAGGGTAATCGCCTTTTTCAATCGCTTCATACAAATCCTGTGTCGCATGGTTAAAGTTTTTCCCCTGAATCTCTTCCGCTTCCTTCTGTGTCAGGTTGCGGATGCCCTGTTTCGGTTCAAAGTGATATTTGACGAGCACGGCTTTTCCTTCTTCATTGACCCATTTGTAGGCATGGACGCCTGAGCCCTGCATCTGCCGGTAGTTGGCCGGGATGCCCCACGGCGAAAACAAGAAAGTGATCATATGAGTCGCTTCCGGTGATTGGGAAATGAAGTCGAAAATACGCTCGCCGTCCTGAATGTTCGTAACCGGATCAGGCTGAAATGCGTGCACAAGATCCGGAAACTTCAGCGGATCACGGATAAAAAAGATTTTCAGGTTGTTGCCGACCAGATCCCAGTTGCCGTCTTCGGTATAAAGCTTAACGGCAAAACCCCGGGGATCACGCAATGTTTCGGGGGAATGCTTTCCGTGGTTGACGGTAGAAAACCGCACAAACGCCGGAGTTTTCGTTCCTTTCTTTTGAAACACTTTCGCTCTTGTGTATGTAGAAATCGCCTCGTCTCCAAAACTTCCGTACGCCTCAAAGTATCCGTGTGCCCCGGCGCCGCGCGCGTGAACGACGCGCTCGGGAATCCGTTCGCGGTCAAAGTGGCTGATTTTCTCCAAAAAATCATAATTCTCCAATGTCGTCGGTCCTCTATTGCCGACTGTCCTGACATTCTGGTTGTCAGTGACCGGATGGCCCTGCCGGTTTGTCAGCGTGTCTTCTGACTCGCCTTTACCGGTCGTCTTACTGGAAAGCGTTTCTTCGCTGTTTTTGTTATTTTCCATTGTTGAACCCTCCTTTTTGAACGGTAACAATATGCCCAGCAGAGCCGTTTCTTAAAACCGATTTTCAAAAGAAACAGTTATTCCGCGATCGGCGTCAAGGACCCGCCGTTCCATATTTCGCCCTTGTTCAGCGTCCAGCTGTTTTGATAAAGGCTTTGCGCGCCTTGATTGGCCGCCGGACTTAATTGTTCATCCCATGTCAAAAAGTACGTTGTCTCGGGATACTTTTGCCTGATCGCATTGATAAAAGCATCATAATCAAAGCTTCCGATATTGCCGGACGGACCGGTTTCGGCAAAGGCAAACGGTTTTTTCAGAGACAGCATTTCATCATAGCCTGCTATCGCATACGGATCAGTGAAGTAAGCGTCCAGACCGGTAATATCCACATAAGATGAGCCTGGGTAGAAGTCTGTTTTAAAGTCTCTGTTGGCATCCGGCGAATACACCCACAAAAGGTTATCCAATCCTCTTGTCTCTGTCATATAGCGGTATATCTTCTTGTAAAGCTCTTTGTACAGCGAGATTCTTTCATTGTCTTTTTGGTTGTAGCCTGTCAGCCCCCACCAGAACCACTCGCCGTTCATTTCATGCAGCGGTCTGAACAGAACGGTGACGCCTTGATTTTTCAGCTGAGTAAGGCCGTCGGCGATTTTGCTGAGCAGCGCCTCAAGGCGTTTTCCTTCAACAGTTGAAGGGTCCAGGATGTTTTTGTACTGGCTGTTTGAGATGGCCGTTTTATAGTTTCCGGATGGAAAAGCCGGATTTGCGAGATGCAGGCTGACCTGAGGGAGGCCGCCGCTTTTCCAGTATGAGATTAAGCTGCTGTTGCAGCTGTAATCGATAGTATCGGTGATATCCGCTGTTTCAAGCCATCCTCTCCCATAGTCACAGCCGTAGATGGCGGGAGACTGTCCCGTCGCGTTTTTCAAACGGTTTTCCTCTGTCATTGAAAAAGTGACATCGCTGTACCCGCCGAACGCCCCGGACATGACCCTGTTTTCTGAACGGTTGGGCAGGTGCGCCAGCCAGTTCATGATATCTGTTGTCGTCTGCTGGGCATTTGGATTGACGGGATAAACGGTGTGAGCCGATATCGGACTGGCGGCTCCTAAGAGTAATAAAACGATAGACAGGCAGACTGCTAACTTTTTGAGCATAAAAAAGACCTCCTGATTTTTAGGGTGATGAAGGATGTGAAACGATAACCTCACAATCTCCTTCTATAACAAAATCTCCGGAATCCGCCGGCACGATAAAGTGATCGCCTTTGTGAACGGGGCATCCATCCAGTTCTCCGTGTCCTTTAATGACGCTTGCGAGTAAATACCGGCCGGGTGCGGGGAATGATGCTTTCCCGCTCACATTCCATTGATAAACTGAAAAGAACGGTGTTTCGGCGAGTGTTGTAATAAGAGCATCTCCGATCCGATGCTTTGTGCTTTTTACTTTTTCATCGGTATGAGGAATCTCTGTTACGTCAATTGCTTTCTGAAGATGAAGCTCGCGTTTATTCCCGTTCCCATCCGTCCGGTCATAGTCGTAAAGCCGGTAGGTGGCATCAGAGCTTTGCTGGATTTCAAGAACGAGCGTACCTTCACATAAAGCGTGCAGTGTGCCGCTCGGGACATAGAAAAAGTCGCCGGGTTTAATAGGGATGCGGCGGAGCAGGTGATCCCACTCGTTTCGTTCAATGAGCCGAACGAAGTCTTCTCTCGTTTGGGCGCGATGCCCTAAAATGAGCTCCGCGTCTTTTTTGCAGTCCAATATGTACCAGCATTCCGTTTTTCCGAGTTCTCCGTTTTCATGCCGATGTGCATATGCGTCGTCCGGGTGAACCTGTACGGATAAGTCCATATTTGCGTCAAGAATTTTTGTGAGCAGGGGAAAAGCGTCTTCTTTCGGATGTCCGAACAGGTCAGGGTGTTCATTCCAGAGACGGTGTAATGATGTTCCGAAAAAAGGCCCGTTCCGCACGATGGATGTGCCGTGCGGATGAGCTGAAATCGCCCAGCACTCTCCCGTCCGCTCAGAAGGAATCTCATACCCGAATGTATCGCGCAGCTTCGTCCCGCCCCATAATCTTTCTTTAAAAACCGGTTCCAAAAATAAGAGCTTCGTCATTTTCCCGCCTCCCGGTTTGCCGCTTCTAAGGCCTGCTCCGCCAATACGAGCGAACCGGCCGCACCGGAGTGAATCCCTAATTGAGGGGGAACGATGTATTTTTCAATATCGGGCAGATCAATATATTGATTCAGCCGCTTTTTCACGTGCTGACGGATAGAAGAGAACAGCTGATGCTGTTTCATAACACCCCCGCCGAGGATGATTTTTTCCGGCGAAAGTATGAGAATATACTGCACAAGCGCTTCGGCAATATAATAGGCCTCAAGCTCCCACACTTCCTGCTGATCCGTGAGCAGAAATGCTTTTTCCCCCAGCGTTTCTCTATGGCGGGGCCTGCCGCGAGGCCTTCCAGACAATCTGTATGGTAAGGGCAATTGCCTTTGTAGCCGTCGTCCGGATGTCTTCTGACATAAATGTGGCCCATTTCAGGGTGAGACAGCCCTTGAACAAATCTGCCGTTCATGATGGCGCCCGCGCCGATGCCTGTGCCGACCGTCAAATAGAGGCAGCTGTCCGCGTTTTTGGCCGCGCCGAAAGAAGCTTCTCCAAGCGCCGCCGCATTAACGTCGGTGGTGAAGCCTGCGGGAATATCCAGAGCGCTTTTGATCGTTTGAAGAATAGGGCAGTTCCGCCAGGCTGTCTTCGGCGTCGCGGTGATGCACCCGTATGTTTGACTGTCGGGACGGATATCAATCGGCCCGAACGACCCGATGCCGATGGCGTCTATCGGGAATTCTTCAAAGTAACGGATCACCTGTCTGAGTGTGTCATCCGGTTCTCCCGTCGGAAACTCTGCTCTGTCCAGAATGGTGCCGTCTCTTTGTCCGGCGGCACAGACAAATTTCGTGCCGCCGGCTTCAATACCTCCAAGCATGGCCGTCCCTCCTCATCTGTTAAAATCCGTTTTGATCGGAAACGGATTTGAACCAGCGGCCGCTTTTTTTGACGGTCCGTTCGCCCCCGTTTTCCAGATTGACAGATACAAAGCCGTAGCGGTTTTTATAAGCGTTTGTCCAAGACCAGTTGTCCATGAAAGTCCACAGGTGATAGCCTTTTACATTTGAACCTTCTCCGATGGCCCGATGCACCCATTTCAGATGTTCCTGGATAAATTCAATCCTGTAATCATCCTGAATGATGCCGTTTTCATCGCGGAAGCGTTCTTCGCCTTCTACTCCCATGCCGTTCTCAGAAATAAAACACTCGATATTTCCGTAATGTTCTCTGAGATTGGTGAGAATGTCATAGATTCCTTTTTCGTAAATTTCCCAACCGCGATGAGGGTTCATTTTCCGGCCGGGCATGACATACGGATCGAAGAAACGCTCAGGCAGGAAAGGGGCATGCGGATTCGGAACATGTTCTTTTGCCTTGACGCGCCTCGGCTGGTAGTAGTTCACGCCTAACAGGTCAACCGTATGCTCCTGAATGAGGCGGAGATCTTCTTTCTCATAATGCGGCAGAAAGCCTTCCGCCTTGAGAATCTCGACAAGCTCCTCAGGAAATTCGCCCTTTACGGCGGGATCTAGAAATGAACGGTTGAAAAAGGCGTCGGCAATCCGGGACGCTTTGACATCTTCAGGATGTGAGCTTCTCGGATAAGAAGGCGTCAGATTCAGAATGATTCCGATTTGTCCATCCTGTTTCAATTCTCTGTAGGCTTTGACAGCCCTTGCATTCGACAGCAGGGTATGGAAGCCGGCCTGCACCGCTTCTTGAAAATTAACGTGATTCGGGTAGTGAAAGTCGTATAAGTAGCCGCCTTCAATCGGCACAATCGGCTCGTTGTGAGTGAACCATTTTTTCACCTTGTCACCGAATAGCGAAAAGCATGTTTTGGCGTAATGTTCAAACGCGTCAACGGTGTTCCGGCTGACCCAGCCCCCCTTACGCTGAAGGGCGAGCGGCATGTCAAAGTGAAACAAATTGACAAACGGCTCAATGTGATGGGCAAGCATTTCATCGATGACGTCCTGATAAAACGCGACCGCTTTCTGATTGACCTCGCCAGTTCCGTCCGGAATCAATCTTGACCAGGAAATAGACAGCCGGAAGGAGTTGTGGCCGATTTCTTTCATCAGCCGGATATCCTCCTTGTATTGATCGTAAAAACGTGACGTGTCGCCGGGACCGACGCCGTTAAAAAAACGGCTCGGCTCTTTTTCATACCAGTAATCCCATATGTTTTGGCTTTTTCCGTCTCTGTCGGCGGCGCCTTCTGTTTGGGTGGCGGAGGCGGAAGACCCCCACCAGAATCCTTCCGGAAAACGATATTGAATATTTGATTCAGTCAATTGATTTCTCTCCCTTACTGCGATTTTGATTACATACTCATGCTGTCATCCCGGGCATGCTGCTCGGTCTCAGCTTCTTTTTCCTTTGCCATGTTTAATTTGTCCAGCGCTTTAAGAAACGGGAGCCAGATGACAAACACAATACAGAGGTTGACCAGCTGCATAATGCCGCCCATGACGGAATTGGTCGCCATAATCCCGTTAATGAATAGGGGGACGGTCCAAGGCACGGTCACGCCGGTAGGAGGGGGCACGATCCCCGCCGACATGGCCAGGTAGGTGACAAGGGTGACAACCATCGGCGCGATCACCCACGGAATGATAATGATCGGGTTCATCACGATCGGCAAACCGAAAATAACCGGCTCATTGACATTGAAAATGCCTGGCGCGAGACCGAGTTTGGATATCTGTTTCATCTGTTTGCTTTTCATAAAAAGCAAGATGGCGATCACTATGGCCAATGTCATTCCGGTTCCGCCCATTCCGACGGTGTAAATCTCCATAAACGGCTTAGAAATAATATGGGGAATCTCTTTTCCCGCTGTATACGCAGCCAAATTTTCGACCTGTAATGTATTCCAAATCGGGTCCATCACGGAATTGATAATGATTTGTCCGTGAAGTCCGAAAAACCATAAAATCTGAATAAAGAAAACAGCGATTAATGTAGGGATGATGCCGCTTCCAAGTCCGACAAGCGGGGCTTGAACCGTATGATAAATGACATCATGCAGATTGGTGTGAAAGATTTGGGTGACAGCCGCATTGATCAAGAGGAAGACGGTAAGCGTGATAAAAGCCGGAATCAATGCGGCGAACGATTTAGCAACAGCCGGAGGAACACCGGCAGGCATCTTAATCGTTAAGTTTCTCTGGACGATTCTTCTGTAGATTTCACCTGACAAAAACGCGGTAATCATGCCGAGAAACATCCCTTTTGCTCCAAGCCGGTCAACCGGAATGACGCCTGCGACCGCTTTGCCCGTTTCCGGCTCTAAGACGAACGGGGTGAGCAGCAGAAAAGAAACCAATGCGATCGCTCCGCCGAATACGGCCTCCACTTCGTAGCTTTTGGAAAGGTAATAGCCGATCCCGAAGACGACAAAAATGGACATAATCCCCATCGTCGCCGTCGAAGCGCCGCCAAATCCGGATTGAAAGACAGACAGTGCGGAGCTGCTCATGATTTTGTTTAAAAATGGCAGGTTCGTCAGCACGACGAACACCGAACCGAAAATGGTCAGCGGAAACGCCAGCATAAAAGCATCCCGTAAGACTTGCAAGTAGCGGTTATTGTTTAATTTGCCAGCGATCGGAATAAGGAATTGGCTGATTTTCTCAAACACGTCTTCACCCCCGGCTTTCTATAAATTTTTTGATTGAAATAAGTCGAGCATTTCTTTAACGAGCTCTTTCATTGAAAGCGCTGACATTAAGTGGTCTTCAGCATGCATAAAAAGCAGAGAGACATCCGTCTTGGCGCCGCCGGCTTCTTTTTGAATCATCTGAAAATGGATGTCGTGCGCTTTCCCCAGTTCTTCTTCAGCCTTTGTCAGAAAGGTGCCTGACTCATCTGTCCGGCCGTCTTTATATGCGCGTATCGATTGAATAATATTGCTGCGGGCATTGCCGCTGTGAAGAATCAGCTGAAAACTGATCTGTTCATCCGTGTACGTTTCCATGCTTATCGCCTCCTTTATTTGTTCTCTATCAAGGCAACGGCCTGTTCGTATGCTTTTTTGCCGTCCCCCATGCCGTATGCCATCATATCAATCACATCAACGGTGATGTGAAGCGGGTCCGCCTCTTTCTGAAGCTCACCTTTTAAAAAACTCATCTGCGGGCCGATAAGTACGACGTCTGCATCTTTCATCGCTTCTTTTGCTTTATCCTGTCCGACTGCCCAAATCTCGGCTTCCTCACCGATGGAGCGGGCGTAATTCTGCATTTTCGTGACAAGAAGGCTGGTGGACATGCCTGAGCTGCAGGCTAATAAAATTCTTTTCATGAGGAATCCCTTCTTTCGTAAAGTTAAAACGTTTTCATGAATATTATAATCTTTTCAAATTAAATGTCTATACTTTTAAAATATAAAAGTTTTACTTTTCGGATTTTTGACACAAAAAAACCTTTTAAGATTCAACTTAAAAGGTTTTTCATCTCAAGCGAGCCATAACAGCCATAAATAGAGTCCGATCAGGGTGATAAATAACGTCGGAATGGTTAATATCAGACCTGTCTTGAAATACATTCCCCAGGAAATTTTCACGTTTTTCCGGCTCAGCACGTGGAGCCATAACAATGTCGCCAGCGATCCGATCGGCGTGATTTTCGGCCCGAGGTCCGAACCGATAACATTCGCGTAAATCAATGCTTCTCTCATCAGCCCGTGAGTGCCCGTTCCGCTGATGGCTATGGCGTCAATCATCACCGTCGGCAGGTTATTCATAACGGAGGAGAGAATCGCAGCGATAAACCCCATTCCGAGTGTGCCCGCAAACAAACCGTGATCCGCCGCTTTCTGAATAAGCTGAGAAAGAAGATCCGTCAGTCCGGCATTCCGCAAGCTGTACACGACAACATACATGCCGACAGAAAAAAACACGATGGCCCACGGGGCGTCCTTGATGACTTGTTTCGCAGGGACGGCGGGGCTTCGCTGCGCCAGAATGAGAAAAATGACCGCGATGGAGCCGGCAACGAAGGAAACGGGTATCGACAGCAGTTCGCTGACGAAATATCCGATCAATAAAACGGCCAGCACAGCCCACGATAACCGGAAAAGGCGTTCATCCTTAATCGCGGATGCCGGATGTTTCACAAGACCGGTGTCATACCGTTTCGGAATGTTTTTTCTGAAATAGAGATACAGCACCAAAATGCTTGCCGCCAGAGAAAAAAGGTTGGGCACCAGCATGCGTGATGCATATTCAATGTACCCGATATGAAAGTAATCGGCGGATACAATATTGACCAAATTGCTTACAACGAGCGGAAGCGAGGTGGTGTCGGCGATGAATCCTCCGGCGATAATAAACGGAAAAACCAGCTTTTCAGGTAAATTCAAAGCCCGCACCATCGCCAGTACGATCGGCGTCAAAATGAGCGCCGCTCCGTCATTGGCAAACAGGGCGGAGACAACAGCCCCTAAGACCGACACATAGAGAAACATCCGCAGCCCGCTGCCTTTGGCCGCCATGGCCATATGCAGCGCGGCCCACTCAAAAAAACCGATACTGTCAAGAATCAATGAAATGATAATAATGGCGATAAAGGCAAGTGTCGCATTCCAGACGATTCCCGTCACTTCCGCGATATCGTGCAGGCTGACTGCTCCGGCGATCAAAGCGAGGACCGCTCCGCCGCAGGCAGACCAGCCGATTGATACATGTTTCGGCTGCCATATGACAAACACAAGTGTCAGCACAAAAATCAGCGCTGATAAAACCGCAACTCCCAAGAATATATCCCCCTTACCGGCATGTAACAGTGACTTCTTTTTGCCGCAATGTCTGTAAAACTTCGTCCTTTTCATCTATCTGCTGCAGAATCGAGCAAACCAGCGCGTATTTCGGACCGGACGGATGAATGGCATAGTACCGCCACTGGCCCTCGCGTCTTTCCCGCACAAGGCCGGCGTTCTTTAATTTCCGTAAGTGCTGGCTGATGCCGGGCTGACTTATATCAAAAATAGCTGTCAGCTCGCAGACACAATATTCCTTATCCTCCAGAAGCTTCAGCATCAAAAGCCTCGTCCGGTCGCTTAGAAGCTTGAGGCACTGGCTGATCCCTTCGGAACTTAAAACATGATGCCGCCGTTCCATGCGCTCACTCCTTTTTCACACTATTATATAAGCAGATGTTTATATAAGTAAACGACAATATAAAAAAGCCGGTCTTGCTCTTTTTGCAAAACCGGCTCATGTTTATTTTTGGAACAGTTTTTTCGCTTCATCCATTGCTAATTTATTTCCCAGTGCTGAATAATCAAGCCAAGGCTGATCGGCAATTTTATAGACGTGGTTTGATTTCACGGCCTTCAGCCCTTTCCATACAGCGCTTTTTTGCAATTCTTTATAGGCTTGCTGTGACTTGTCGTCTCTGTTAACGACGACGAAAATCGCATCCGCGTTGTAATCAGGCAGCACTTCTTGAGAAATGACTTCATAAGGGCGGGAGGTGTTCATTTCTTTAATGCCGTCAGCCGGTTTCAGCTTCAGATCGTCAAACAGAATCGGTCCCATCGGACGGCGTGTGCTGAAGACGCGAAGCTCTTTTGCGTTCACGCGGATCGCCATGACTTTGGCGTTTTTCCCTAATTCCTTATTCATCATGGATCTGACTTGTTTTGTTTCATCTTCGTAATCTTGAATAAATGTTTTCGCTTCTTTTTCACGGTTGACGATTTTTCCGATGTCTTTTAAATGATCGCGCCATGTGCCTTTATCAAGGTCGAAAACGTGTGTGTTTCCGATTTTCTTGTATTTTGACAAATCTTTTCCCGCAAATTCTTTATCAAGATAAATGTTGTCTGGATTCAGCTCAAGTAAAGCTTCCATATCCGGGTCTGAGGCAGGTCCGAGTTTTTTCGTGTCTTTCAGCTGATTTTTCACATGAGGGAGAAAATCTTTTAATTCTCCGCCCACGACGGAACCGGCCGGTGTAACGCCGAGAGCCAGCAGATCATTTGTCAGGTGAATGGACATCGAAGCGATTTTATGATCGCCGGATTTCTTTTTTGACTCCGGCTGTGTTGAATCGGATTGGCAGGCAGCCAATAAGAAAATACACATGAAACTGATGAGCGCAATTATTTTTTTCATGGGAATACTCCTTGTTTTATGATTTGATTTTCATGACGAGATAGAGAAAATACGGCGCGCCGATGGCTGCAGCAACCACGCCGGCCGGAATGGCGTTCGGCTGAAACAAAGACCGGCCGATGGTGTCTGCCGCGACAAGAATGACAAGTCCGATTAATCCTGCAATCGGAATAATATGCTGATGCATGGTGCCGACGAGCCGTCTTGCCAAGTGAGGGGCGGCAAAGCCGATAAAGCCGATTCCCCCGGCCATCGCAACGCTCGCGCAGGACAAGCCGACCGCTATGGCGATCAGCATGATCCTTTTTCTCTGCACGTGTGCGCCGAGCCCCGCGGCTGCCTGGTCACCGAGCATTAAAATATTCAAAGACCGGGCGTTCAGCCATGCAAGCGGTGCGAGAATGCCGATCCAGGGCAATAGCGACCACACGTGAATCCAATCCCTGCCCCAGACGTTTCCCACCAGCCAGCGGGAAGCGAATGTATAAGTTTCTTCATTCAGGCGCAGCGACATAAACAATGTAACGGCGCTGAAGCCTGCGGAAACGGCGATCCCGACTAACAGCATGCGGATCGTTAAAAAACCGTTCAGCCTGTCGTACGTAAGCACTACGATCAGCAGGGCGGCGAGTGTTCCGCCCGCAAACGTAAACAGCGGGATGAACATCGACGCCTGCGCCTCCAAGGAATGAAAGAATGTGATATACATCATCAAACCGAAGGAAGCGCCGGCATGCAGTCCGAGAATGCCCGGATCGGCAAGCGGATTTCGGGATACACCCTGCAAAATAGCGCCCGACACTCCTAAACCGATGCCGGCCAGCATCGTCACCAGAATCCGGGGAAGCCGGTAATCGAATAAAACGGTTGTGCTCTGAAACGTGCCGTATCCGAACAGCGTTTTTCCCACGGTGAGAGGAGAAAGCCGGAATGAGCCCGTATGCAGCCCGATCAGAATCATGCAAACGGCGATGACCAGCAGAATGAGTCCTGCCGCCGCCGCTTTTTTTGTTTCTTTCTGCACTTTCATTTATAAGTCTCTCCCTTCCTTGCGGGCAATATAAAGAAAGAAAGGGACACCGACAAGTGCGACCATAATGCCTATCGCCAATTCCCTCGGGGGACTGACCGTGCGCGAGGCCAGGTCAGCCAAAATCAATAGAATCGCGCCGAGTAACGCGGACATCGGAATAATCAGCCTGTACGTAACGCCGACGATCTTTCGCGCGATATGGGGAATAACCAGCCCGACAAAGCCGATCGCGCCGGCAGCGGAAACAGACACACCGGCAAGAACGACGGCGATCATTAATCCGGCGGCACGCGTCAGCACCGTGTTCACCCCTAAATTCGCCGCCACGTCATTTCCCATTGAGAGAAGGGTGACGGACCGGCCCATGAATGTCGCGAGAATGATGAAGACTGCAATCACGGGAACAAGGACTTGTAAATGAGCCCACTTGATCCCTGACACCCCGCCGGCGTACCAGAAGGCCAAATCCTGGCTTAAATCGTAATAAATCGCCACACCGGTACTGAGTGAATGTAAAAGAGCGGCCACGACCGCCCCGGCAAGCGTCACCTTTAAAGGTGTCATGCTGCCTTTTCCCGCCGCACTGATAAAGAAAATCAAGCCGGTGCTTGCCAGTGCTCCCAAAAATGACATCACCATCAGCAGGGCGTATGACAAATGAGGGAAAAAAGCAAAACTGAGCGCAACAACAAACATGGCGCCCGCGTTTACGCCTAAGACACCCGAATCGGCAAGCGGATTTCTCGTGACACCCTGCATGAGGGCGCCGGCTGCGGCAAAAGCGGCTCCTGTAACGGCCGCCCCTAGCACCCTCGGAAGACGCAATTCATGAATGATCTGCTGGCCCGTTATGTTCGGATTGTAATCAGCAGCAGCCGACCAAACCGTATGTAAAGTAATGTCTTTCGCGCCGAATGAGACGGCGAAAAAAATAGATACAAGCAGCCCGATCACCGCGATCAGGAAGAAAACCCCGTTTTTTAAGATGCTGATCAGACGGTTTGCGGACGTGACAGAATCGCTCAAAAATCAATTCACCTACTTTTATGATCATTGTCCGGTATTTATTGAATATGAGAATCATTTTCATTTGAACCATCATATTATACCGAGCCGATTTTCAAAACGCAATAGAGCGTTCAACAATGATGTCCTTTTTTTTCATGTTTATATTGTAAAAAAGAAGTGAAAAACGTGAAAGAGGAAATAGCTATATTCAGAAAGGAGGGAGGCAAATGGCGGGAGAACGAAAGCCTTTGCCGATTGAATTTTACCAGAGGCCGTCAGTGGAGCTTGCCCCTTTATTGCTCGGCTGTCTTTTGGTGAAGGAGACGGACGAGGGAACGGCTTCAGGTTTTATCGTGGAAACGGAAGCTTATATGGGAGCGGATGACCGGGCGGCGCACAGCTTCGGCAACCGGCGTACGAAACGGACGGAAATTATGTTCCATGAGGCGGGCCGCATTTATACATATGTCATGCACACTCATACATTAATGAACGTCGTCGCCGCGGACATCGGCATTCCGCAGGCCGTGTTAATCAGGGCGGCGGAGCCTCATGAAGGACAGTTCCTGATGGAGAGCAGGAGACCGGGCAGACCCCCGAGAGAGTGGACAAACGGCCCGGGAAAACTGACGAAAGCGATGGGCATTTCAATGAACGACTACGGCGGCATGATCACGGAACCGCCGCTGTATATTACCGAGGGCTTTACGCCTGAACATATATCAACAGGCCCGAGAATCGGGATTGACAACAGCGGAGAAGCCCGGGATTATCCGTGGCGCTATTGGGTGACGGGGAACCGGTATGTCTCACGCTGACCATGTTTATAACCGCTGATAACAGGGGAAAGACAAGGTAAAAGAAAGGGGATTCAGACATTGAAAAAATTTTTCAAAACGATTATCAAATGGGCGCCCGTCATCTATCCGATCATCAGAAAAATCATAAAAGAACGGAAGGCATCTAAGCGGAACCGCATGTCCGCATCCCGAACAGCCGGCTGATCCGGCTGTTTTTTTACGGGCTTGGCATCGGATTGCCGCATTGACTTGAAATCCTTCCCATTATAGAATTTACATACATTTACCCCTTCCTCATTCTTTTTGCCCATTTTTCACGTCTGCATCTGATCTGATAGGAGGTTTTTCTCATGCTTCATGGGCGGCTTCGTGAACTTCTGCGCTTGCTTTTAGCTGCTGAAACACCGGTTACAAGCTCAGTCATCGCTGCAAATGTAAAGGTAACGACACGGACGGTCCGCAATGACATAAAGGAACTGCAAACCATTGTAGAAAAACACGGCGCATCCATTCAATCTGTCAGAGGGAGCGGCTATAAGCTGCTGATCCGGAATGAACAGCCGTTTAAAAACTGGCTTCAGGACAATTTCCAGCAAAACAGCACCGTGCCGATTTTTCCCGATGAACGGATAGATTACCTTATGAAAAGAATGCTTCTGACCGACGGCTACCTCAAGCTGGATGACTTGGCGGAAGAACTGTTCATCAGTAAATCCACACTTCAATCTGATTTAAAAGAAGTCAAAAAACGGCTCCGCCCCTATGACATCATTTTGGAAACAAGGCCGAACTACGGCTTTAAGCTGCGCGGCGAAGAGCTCCGCCTCCGTTATTGTATGGCGGAATACTTAGTGGACGACCGCGAGCCTGAGCCTGATCTCCTGAGTGAAAAGGCCGGTATTCTGCCGAAAGACGACATTCATGTGATCCGCACAGCCATTATGAAGCAGGTTCGAAACCATAAGATCCCGCTTTCTTTCTTCGGCCTGAACAATCTCATCATCCATATCGCCATTGCCTGCAAACGAATCCGGACAGAAAACTATGTATCTCTCATTCCGGAAGATCTTCATGATATTAAGCTTGAAACAGAATATCAGTCAGCGGAAGCCATCGTAAAAGAGCTTGAATCTGCGCTTTCGGTCACCTTTCCCGAACAGGAAACCGCCTATATCGCCATTCACCTGCTCGGGACAAAGCGCATGACCCAGTCACAACTGGAAGGAAAAGAGCTTACAAGGCTGATAGACGGAGAAACCAGCCATTTGACGGAGGCCATGATCGAAGCCATTGAGCGGGAGCTGAAGCTCGGAATCACGGATGACAATGAGCTGAAAGCGGGTCTTGCGCTCCATATCAAGCCGGCGATTAACCGAAACCGGTACGGAATGAACCTGAGAAATCCCATGCTCGCCGCCATAAAGGAAAATTATCCGCTCGCATTTGAAGCGGGAGTGATTGCGGGAATCGTGATCAAGGAGCAAACCGGCATTGATATTCATGAAAATGAGATCGGATATTTGGCGCTTCATTTCGGAGCCGCCATCGAAAGGAGAAAGACGGAACGGCCGCCTAAGCGCTGTCTGATTGTCTGTGCGTCCGGCGCCGGCAGCGCGCAGCTTTTAAGAGAAAAGCTCCGTTCCCGGTTCGCAAAGCGTCTTGAAATCGTCGGAACGGCTGATTACTGCAGCCTTGACCAGCTTTCCTTTGAGTCGATTGATTTTGTGGTCAGCACAGTGCCGATCAAAAAAGACCTGCCAGTTCCCGTATTAAAGGTTCAGACGCTGTTGGGCGGCGGGGATTTTACAAAAATCGACGCCATGCTGGAAGAAAAGCGGGAACAATTGAACTTTCTGAAACCGGAGCTGGTATTTTTGCAGCAGGATCTGGAGACGAAGGAGGACGTTATCCGTTTTCTCGGACAGCAGGTTGCAGAAGCCGGCCTCGCTTCTGATTCTCTGACCGATTCTATTTTTGAAAGGGAAGCGATTTCTCCTACGAGTTTCGGCAATCTTACGGCGATTCCGCACCCGCTCGTTCCGCAGACAGACACGACGTTTTGGGCGGTATGCACGCTGAAGAAACCGATTGACTGGGCGGATAAGCGTGTCCAATTTGTCTGCCTGCTCTGCGTCGAGAAAGAAAGCAAGGCCGACCTCCAGCATATGTACAAATGGCTCGGCGGGATGTTAGATGATCCGGCCGCGGTAAGCCGTCTCTTAAAATGCACAACCTATCAGGAGGTTTTACGAGTATTCAGAGACAAACGATCAGAGAAAGACCGGGATACACCTTTTTTCCGTTAGCAGCGGAAAAAGCCTGAGTAGTTATGAAAGCGATTTCATAATATGATGGTACTAACATCGAGACATACAAAATATCAAACTTTCAGGAGGTCTTTTACATGAATATATTACTCGTTTGTGCAGCAGGGATGTCAACAAGCTTACTCGTCACCAAGATGGAAAAAAGCGCGCAGGAACAAGGAAAAGAATATAAAATCTGGGCGGTGTCAGGCGATTCAGTCAACCAGCATATTGATAAAGCGGACGTATTGCTGCTTGGGCCTCAAGTCCGTTATTTGCTTCCGCAGCTGAAAAAATTGGGTGAATCAAAAGGAGTGCCGGTTGAAGTCATCAATACCGTCCATTACGGCACGTGCAACGGAGCGGAGGTTCTGAAATCAGCGGAACAGCTCGGAAACGCATCGTAGAAAGGGGCGGGCCGTGTGAATAAGGTGAACCAGTTTTTAGAAGAGAAAGTCATGCCCATTGCCGGAAAAATTGCCTCCCAGCGGCATCTGCAAGCATTGCGTGACGGGATCATCCTCACCATGCCGCTTATCATCATCGGTTCGTTTTTTCTGATCATCGGCAACCTGCCGATTCCGGGATATGCGGATTTCATGGCAAAGACGTTCGGAAGCGCCTGGTCTCAAAAACTGCAATATCCGGTTGATGCGACCTTTGAAATCATGGGTCTTGTCGCCGCTTTCGGAATCGCCTACCGCCTGGCCGAAAAATACGGGGTGGACGCTTTATCGGCCGGTGCGATATCTTTGGCGGCGTTTCTCTTGGCAACGCCGTACAAAGTTCCGTTTCTGCCTTCCGGCGCCAAAGAGGAAATCATGGTGGGCGGCGGCATCCCGCTGTCTCTCATGGGAAGCAAAGGGCTGTTTGTCGCGATGATCATCGCCATGCTGTCGACGGAAATTTACCGCCTGATCATCCAGCGGAATTTCGTCTTCAAAATGCCGGACGGCGTGCCTCCGGCGGTCAGCAAATCATTTGTCGCTTTAATTCCCGGCTTTGCCGTCATCTTTCTGATCTGGGGCGCGCGTTTAATTGTCGAAGCGACGCCGTTTGAAAGCCTTCATAACATTGTAAGCGTTGTACTGGGGACGCCGCTCTCGATTCTTGGGGGAAGTCTCGGCGGAAGCCTGATAGCCGAAGCGGTTCAAATGCTCTTGTGGGCGTGCGGATTACACGGGGCAAACATAGTCGGCGGCGTCATGGCGCCGATCTGGTTCGGAGCGATGGATGCCAACCGGATTGCGTTTCAGGCGGGCGATGCGCTTCCGAATATTTTCACCCAGCAGTTTTTTGAAATCTGGATCAACATCGGCGGAAGCGGCGCGACACTGGCGCTCGTGGTCACCATGTTTCTCCGTTCGCGAAGCAAGCAGATGAAGCAGCTTGGGAAACTCGCCATCGGGCCGGCCGTCTTTAATATTAATGAGCCGATTATTTTCGGAATGCCGATCGTCATGAACCCGATGCTTCTCATTCCGTTCATTATCACACCGCTTGTCACACTGGTCTTTACCTATATCGGCATGAGCACTGGCCTCGTCGCTAAACCTGCCGGCATTGCCGTCCCATGGACGATGCCGCCGATTTTCTCCGGCTATCTTGCCACGGGCGGAAAAATATCAGGGGCTGTCATGCAGGCGATTAATATCATCACAGCCTTTATCGTGTACTATCCGTTCTTCAGAATGTGGGATTCGCAAAAGCTGAAAGAAGAAAACGAACTTGAACAATCGCAGGCGCCAGCCGTACAGGGAGACGAAAAAGCCGTGCTGTAGAGAAAGGGAGTGAAACACATGAATGAAAAAATGGAACAGACCATTTTTCAGATCATCCTGCATGGCGGCAACGGCAGAAGCGCATCAATGGAAGCCATTGCCGCCGCAAAGCGGGGGGACAGAGCCATGGCCGAGGAAAAGCTTCAGGAAGCCGCAAGGGAACTGACCGAAGCCCATCATTATCAGACAGAACTGATCCAAAATGAAGCCGGCGGAGAAAAAACAGACATGACGCTTTTGATGGTGCATGCGCAAGATCATTTAATGAATGCCATGACCGTGAAAGACTTGGCCGCTGAGTTAGTCGAGATTTACGAAAAAGTGAGTCTGCAAGGGGGAGCAAAAATATGACAAAAGGAATTAAAATTGTAACGATCGGCGGAGGTTCAAGCTATACACCGGAGCTTGTGGAAGGCATCATTAAGCGCTATGAGGAACTGCCTGTCAGAGAATTATGGCTCGTCGACATTCCTGAAGGCGAGAAAAAACTCAATATCGTCGGCACGCTTGCAAAACGCATGGTCGAAAAAGCGGGTGTTCCGATAGAGATTCACCTGACGCTTGACCGGAGAGAAGCTTTGAAGGATGCGGATTTCGTAACGACTCAATTCCGCGTCGGCCTTCTTGAGGCCCGCGCCAAAGATGAACGGATTCCGTTAAAATACGGCGTAATCGGCCAGGAGACAAACGGTCCGGGCGGTTTATTCAAAGGGCTGCGCACCATCCCGGTTATTCTGGAAATCGCGAAAGACATCGAAGAGCTTTGTCCGAATGCATGGCTCGTGAATTTCACAAACCCTGCCGGCATGGTTACCGAGGCCTTGCTCCGCTACTCGAATCTCACAAAAGTCGTCGGTCTCTGCAATGTGCCGATCGGCATTAAAATGGGCGTCGCAAAAGCATTGGATGTGGATGTCAGCCGGATCGAAGTGCAATTTGCCGGGCTGAATCACATGGTCTTCGGATTAGATGTTTTCTTAGACGGCGTCAGCGTGAAAGATCAAGTCATTGAAGCCATGGGAGACCCGGAAAACGCCATGACGATGAAAAATATTTCAGGCGCGGAATGGGAGCCTGAATTCTTGAAGGCGCTTGATTTGATTCCTTGCGGCTACCACCGCTATTATTTCAAAACGAAAGAAATGCTCGAGCATGAAATAGAAGCGTCACAGACGGAGGGCACACGCGCCGAGGTCGTGCAGAAGGTTGAGAAAGAACTGTTCGAACTGTACAAAGATCCGAATCTCGCTATCAAACCGCCGCAGCTTGAAAAACGGGGCGGAGCGTACTACAGTGACGCGGCCTGCAACCTGATCAGCTCCATCTATAACGACAAACATGATATCCAGCCCGTCAATACAATAAACAACGGCGCGATCGCCAGCATTCCGAATGACTCAGCGGTCGAAGTGAACTGTGTCATGACGAAAGACGGTCCGAAACCGATCGCCGTCGGTGATCTGCCGGTGTCTGTCCGCGGACTCGTCCAGCAAATCAAATCATTTGAGCGCGTCGCCGCTGAAGCAGCCGTCACGGGAGATTATCAAACGGCGCTACTTGCGATGACGATCAACCCTCTCGTCCCGTCAGACTCCGTGGCAAAGGCCATTCTGGATGAAATGCTTGAGGCCCACAAAGAACATCTGCCTCATTTCTTTAAGTCGATTGAAGCATAAGAGCAGTAAAAAAAACCCGGATTCGCTTCCGGGTTTTTTGCTTATTTTGATTCGCTTAGTGAGGCGACTTCTGTCGTCCAGCCGAACACGTCGGCTTCCGCGCCTTTTTGAATGCCTGTAATGGTATCGTACAATTTCTTCGAGATCTCTCCGGTTTCACCGCTGCCGATGACAAGACTTTCATCATTCCAGATCAGTTCGCCGACCGGAGAAATGACCGCCGCCGTACCGGTTCCGAATGTTTCTTCCAATCGGCCGTCACGATGCGCCTGAATGATTTCATCGATCGAAATCTTTCGCTCAGACACAGTCAGTCCCCAATGTTTGAGAAGGGTGATGACGGAATTTCTCGTAATTCCTTCAAGAATGCTTCCGTTCAGCTCCGGCGTCACGATCTCGCCGCTGATTTTGAAGAAGATGTTCATGCTGCCGACTTCTTCGATGTATTTTTTCTCAATGCCGTCAAGCCATAAAACCTGGGAAAATCCCTTCTCTTCCGCAACCTGCTGCGCTTTCAGGCTTGATGCGTAGTTGCCGGCGGTTTTCGCGTTTCCGGTGCCGCCTTTGACGGCGCGCACGAATTCGTTTTCCACGGCGATTTTTACCGGTTTAATGCCTTCTTTGTAATAAGAGCCGACCGGGGAAAGAATGATAAACAGCTTGTACGTATGGGATGCCGCTACACCGAGGAAAGGCTCAGTCGCAATGATAAACGGACGGATATAAAGGGAAGTGCCTTCCGCTTTCGGAATCCAGTCTTTGTCGATGGCTACGAGCTGTTTCAGGCCTTCAAGAACAAGCTCTTCATCAATGAGCGGGATGCAAAGGCGGTCATTTGACTGGTTCAGGCGCTCCATATTTTTCTCCGGTCTGAACAGAAGCACTTCCTGATCCTTCGTTACATACGCTTTAAGCCCTTCAAAAACGGTTTGGCCGTAATGATAAACCATGGCCGCAGGATCCATTGAGATGGACTGATAAGGGATAATTCTCGGATCGTACCAGCCTTGATCAGCATCGTAATCCATAACAAACATATGGTCGGTGAAAATTCTGCCGAACGCAAGGTCATGGGGGTCCGGTTTCGGTTTTTTGGCTGAAGTCAATTCAACACGAATATCTTGTTTCATAATGTTCTGTCTCCCTATTGGTGTTATTGTCAAACTTATTTGAAAATAATTTATATTCTATTGTATACCTTCAACAAATATTCGCAATAGTTTTCCTCAAATTTGTGAAAAAATCAAATCACATAAAAAGCAGGGGAGAGAATGCCCCCTGCTTGTTCGTTTTTACGTATTCTGTCATCACCGTGCTCAGTGAACCGTCACCTTGCCGGTTTTGTAAAACTGCTCCATTGCTTTATCGACGTACACCCAGCCCTTCCAGGCGATATGGATGGTGTCTTTCATAAAGTACGGATCATATTCGTGCCCGGATAAGTCGGCAACCTGAAAGCCCTTCGCTTTAATTTGCTTAGTGACTTTTTTGTAGTAATCAGTCCGGCCTTTTTTCGGGAAGCCGGTGTAGTCATACCATTTTCCGTTGACAGGAATAACCACGAACATCGGCTCAGCGCCGGCATCTTTCAGAATGTCCAGCATATCCGCAAAGTCGTGATATTCGACTGATTTGGCGTATGTTCTTTTTTTGTTGATTCCTTTCACTCTCTTTACTTTCTTCTTAATCTTTTTATAAGAAGCGTCATCGATATAGAAAGGATTGGACTTGGAGCTCCGTTCTCCTAATTGAGCGGCAGCTGTTTTTAACTCTGACCACGATTTCCCTTTCAGGTTTTCAGAGATCGTCCGTTCAGGGCCCTTGGTTTCTCCCATTGAATAATAAAGATCTTTTTTCTCAAGCAGAGAATAATAAGCTTTGGCAGCCGGCATGACCGCTTTCACTTTCCATGATTGTCCGTTGACCATTCCCTTGTATAATTCAGAAAGGACGGCATCATGCTGAACGACTTTAAAACGGAGCATGCGCTTCATCATGTTCTTTTTGACCGCGGGATCAATCTGGTTATTAAATGCTAAATCCAATGCCTGAAGTGATGAAAAATTCGGCGCAAAGTGCTGTTCATCAGAACCTTTTTTGATAAACCATTGCGGAGAAACAATGAATACCAGTTTTTTGCCCTTCAGCTGCTGATAATGCGCCGCAAAGTTCACGGCGTGTATCAAGGATTGGTCCCCGCCTTTTCCGACAAGATAAGGAGTAAAGCCTTGGTTGTTCACTTGGAAATAGTTGGACGGGTGAAACTCATCCAGTCTTGAAAGCTCGGAAGAACCGAAAATCGGCATATACTTCGAGTCTTCGAACATTTTGTTTTGCAGATAGAGCCCCTGGAACATATTCGGATTTAAGGCTGCCGCCGACTCTTCGACACGTTTTTCAGGAATGAAGCGCGTAAGCCATGAAGCCGGAACTGCGATAGCTCCGACAAACAGGACGAACGCTAAAATAATTGGTCCAAAGAAACGCTTTTTCATTTACTTCAACTCAGTCAGTTTGTTTACAATGTTGTTTGGCGTATTCCACTCGTCACGGTCAAATTCAGTGATCGGCACTGTAATGCCGAAGCGGTTTTCGATGGCGACCAGCAGTTCTACAGTTCCGAAAGAATCAAGCAGTCCTTCTTCAAAGATTTCAATATCAGGATTTTCTTTCACAGCGTCCTCCTGACAAACTTCAGCTAATACGTCTAATACTTCCTGTTTAAATTCCATGTGTTTTCAATCTCCTTTAGTGATGAAATGGTTTTCCTGAGAAAATATAAAATCCGAAACATACGAAATGGAATGTGATGACGATGGCTAAAAAGGCCGTAAAACGATTGGCGGGCAGCCATTTGTATTTCTTATTCCATTTCTCAAAAAAGTTATACCCGGTCATTAATACGGCGTGGTACAGGCCGTATACAATATATTGCAGGGCGAGTCCGTGCCAGACGCCCATCAGCATGAACAGCAGGAAATACCCGATGTTCGAGACGGCCATCCGGTTCTTTATCCATTTTTTCTTTGTCATCCAGAAAACAAAGCGCATAAATACGTAGTCTCTGAACCAGAAGGATAAGGACATGTGCCAGCGGTTCCAGAAGTCTTTAATGTTTTTGCTGATAAACGGCTTATTAAAGTTTTCCGGAGATTTGATACCCATGATATAGCTTACACCGACGGCAAACATCGTGTAACCCGCAAAATCAAAAAACAGGTACAAGCTGTATCCGTACATGTACAGCACATTACCCCACAGTTTGCTGTGGGTGATATGAGACAGATTCATAATGAAATACGTGTTAATCGCATATCCGATAATGAATTTGTATAAGAAACCGATAAAAATTTTATGAATGCCGGTATACAGTAAATCAGCGTATTCTCCCTTTGTCCATACTTTCTGTTCGTCCTTGGCAAATCTGCGGTATCTGTCGATCGGACCGGAAGAAATGGTCGGGAAAAACATAATAAAGTACAAAAGGCGGTGAAGCGGCATTTTTTCTTTAATCAGCCCGTCTCTCGTTTCCATGATCAGCTGGACGCCTTTAAATGTCAAATAAGAAATTCCTAAGAAACTGATCAGGTTATGAACCGGGTGATGAGGCGCCGGCGGAAAGAAAAACGGCCATAATTTAGATAAAAACAGGGGTAAAATGGACGCGATCACGGCCATACTGAAGACAAAGCCGCTGTTGGCTTTCAGTCTGTAAGCGAGATAACCCCTGATTAAAAGCACCTGCCACAGCGTAAAGATACATAGTGCGATCACGCCGTGCAGATCATGCGCGAAAATCAAAGCCAATACGATGATGGATATAAACATGTTGTATCCTTGGAATCTCTTGCCGTTCAGCCCTAAAATAATCGTCGGCAAAAGAAGGATTCCAAGTAAGATAAAGAAGAAAAACGAGCTGTAAGGCGTCATACAAGAACCTCTTCGCCAATGCGTTTACGGTCGATTTTTCCGTTCGCAGTCATTTGAATGTGATCCTGATAAATGAATTTTCTCGGAATCATGTAGGCCGGAAGCGAAGTAGCCAGTTCTTTCTTAATGGCGCTTGTCAGCTGGAATTCTTTTTCAAAATCATGTTTCTCAGGCACGATGGCGGCAATTAAATATTCGACAGGTCCGTTAGGCTGATACGGGATGACAACCGCCGTGCGCACATATTGAGACTGCCTTACATGTACTTCGATTTCCTCCAGCTCCATGCGGTAGCCGTGAAGCTTAATCTGGAAATCAAGGCGTCCTTGGCAGAAAATCTGACCATCCTGAACATAACCGGCATCACCCGTGTGATATGCCCACTGGCCGTCGATCGGGAAAAACGCTTTTTCCGTCAGAGAAGGCTCTCCGAGATAGCCTTTGCTTACGCTCGGGCCCGCGATGATGATTTCCCCTTTTTCTCCGTCCGGAAGCTTATTCCCGTTTTCATCCATGATGAAGATATCCATATCGGGTTTTGCAAAACCGACAGGCAGAGATTCATGTTCATCGATGATCTGCTGCGTAATTTCAACGGAGGTGACGGCAACCGTTGTTTCAGTCGGGCCGTATGTATTGAATACGCGCGCCTTCGGAAAACGGTTTAACAGCTCCTGTGCCACGGCAGCCGGAAGCGCTTCTCCGCAAAACATAAATACTTCTGCCTCAGGCAGGAGTTCCTGCGTAAAGCCGGGGTCCATCAGACACATTTGGACGAAAGACGGCGTCGATGTCCAGACGTTCAGTTTGGATTTCTCCAATTCTTCAAATAGTACTTTCGGTTTATTGATTTTGTCTTTCGTTACGCAGTGCAGCGTACCTCCCGTTTGAAGCGACGGGAAAATGTCCATGACCGATAAATCAAAAGAAAACGGAGCTTGGTTTAAGAATGTCTTACCCTCGCCCACAGGAAAATCCCTGCAGATCCAGTCAGTGAAGCTTTGCAGGTTATCGGCCGATATCTGCACGCCCTTCGGATTTCCCGTGCTGCCGGACGTGTAAATAATGTAAAACGTATCCAGCTCTTTTACCCAGTTCTCACGGCTGAGGTCTGCATCTCCGTCAGCTGCAAGCTCTTCGGGCGTAACGGTTTTAATCAGATTGCTTCCCGTATCGACTGCATCGCCCGATACGCTGATAAGCAGCTCTGCGCCTGAGCTTTCAATGATTTTGACGATCCGCTCCGCCGGAATGGAAACATCGACAGGGATGTAAGGGCGGCCCGCTTTGACGCTTCCTAAGAAAGAAACGATCATATTCGGCTCCATATGTCCGTAAACCAGGACAGGCGCTTTCGAACCGTCAGCTGTATGTTTTTGAATGCCGGAAGCAACCCGCTCCGACAAATCCCATAATTCCCCGTAAGTGAGGGAATGATCTAAGGAACGAAACGCTTCGGCCTGCGGCTTGGCGTCTGCGTATGTTTTTATAGCATCAAGTAGTTTCATAGTTATCCTCCCCGATTAGAAATCGTTGTAAATATAAGTGCCGGTATTCGCTGTATGAAATCCATACATCCAAAAGAGCAATACTAATATCAGAAAATAAAAGCCCGTATGAAACGTCCATTTGATCAATGTATTTTCATAAGCACGTTTTAATTTTTGCATCATATTCAAAATTCCTTCCCCGCGTATTCAATAATTACACCAGTATATGACGATTAGATTAACAAAAAGTTTCAAAATATGTCTAATATCCTAAGCTTAAAATTTCCTTAAAAATGAATGAGGAACAAAAGGATGGAAAACACGCATGTATAAATTGGCAAATGATCATACTAAAAAGGCGCTGTTCAGGCGGGATTTTTAACTTATCGTAAATATAAACGAGGTAAAAAAATTTTGGCGGCTTTTTCTTAAGCAGGCTTGTGCCGAACCCCAATGGAGAAGGGCGAAAAGCCGTTTCCGGCAGGATAGCCGATAAAGCGCCGCATCTTGTGAAATGAGGAAGAAATTATTATGATAGATAAGGTAGCAGAAACGTGAAAACCCCAATTCAACACTACTGTTATCGGCTGACTGTGAAAGCCTTTTAATAGAAAGGAAGAGGAAAATGAATCAAAACAATATGGGGGGCAGCCAAAAGACGCCCGAGAAAGAAAGCATGGGCCGCATTTTGTGGCAGCTAACCCGCCCTCATACATTGACGGCATCGTTTGTGCCCGTACTTCTCGGCACCGTATTGGCGATGTTTTACGTAAAGGTTGATTTCCTGCTGTTTTTGGCCATGCTGTTTTCCTGCCTTTGGATCCAGATCGCCACGAACTTATTCAATGAATATTACGATTTTAAACGCGGTTTAGATACGGAGGATTCCGTCGGTATCGGCGGAGCGATCGTCCGCCACGGCATGAAGCCGAAAACAATTCTGCAGCTGGCGCTCGGCTCTTATGCGATTGCCCTCGTGCTCGGTGTTTATATCTGCATGAGCAGCAGCTGGTGGCTTGCGGCTATCGGCCTTGCCGGCATGCTGATCGGCTATCTGTATACGGGCGGCCCGCTGCCGATTGCGTATACACCGTTCGGGGAACTGTTCTCCGGCATTTGCATGGGCTCTGTATTTGTCCTTATTTCTTTCTTCATTCAGACAGGCAGAATTAATGAACAGAGCATTTTGATTTCTATCCCGATCGCTATCTTGGTCGGAGCGATTAACCTGTCCAACAATATCCGTGATATTGAGGAAGATAAAAAAGGCGGACGTAAAACGCTGGCCATTTTGATGGGGCATAGAGGGGCCGTCATGATACTGGCCGCATCATTTGCCATCGCTTACATCTGGATCGTCGGTCTTGTCATCATGGGTTACACAAGCCCGTGGCTGTTCCTGGTCTTCCTGAGCGTGCCGAAACCCGTTCAGGCCGTGAAAGGCTTTGTGAAAAACGAAATGCCGATGAACATGATTATTGCGATGAAATCAACGGCGCAAACCAATACATTCTTCGGATTCCTGCTTTCAATCGGACTCCTGATCAGTTATTTCCGCTGATCAAATGAAAGGCAAATGCCATAACCGGCATTTGCTTTTTTTTATGACATAATCTTCACGATTTTGTAAAGAACCTGACTGAGGACTGACACGTCTTATATACGGACAGCAAAGCAAGGAGATGAAAAAAATGGACTTGTCAACAGCCCATATGGATGATTTGAAAACGGTCATGGAAGATTGGAAAAATGAATTGTTAGTTTATAAATTCGCTTTAGATGAGCTGGATACGAAGTTTTCTATCATCAGCCAGGAATATAATCTGATTCACGGGCATAACCCGATCGAGCATACAAAATCACGCGTAAAAAGTTTCGAGAGTATCGTCAATAAATTGATGCGCAAAGGCTGCGATGTGACGACGCAGGAAATGAAAGAGCATATTCATGATATTGCGGGTGTCAGGATTATCTGTTCCTTTATTTCCGATATTTATAATGTCGCTGAGGTTTTGAAGCAGCATAAGGACCTGAAGATCGTAAAGGTGAAGGATTATATCAAACATCCGAAGCCGAACGGCTACCGCAGCCTGCATTTGATTATTGAAATTCCCGTTTATTTGACGAATCGTGTGGAATATGTGAAGGCGGAAATTCAAATCCGCACCATTGCCATGGATTTTTGGGCGAGCCTTGAACATAAAATTTATTACAAATTAAATAACGAAGTCCCAAAGCATCTGACCGACGAGCTGAAGGAAGCGGCGGACATCGCCCATTATTTAGACGAAAAGATGCTTGGGATTAAGAAAGAAGTCGATTAAACGATTGACCCATCACAACCAGCCGGACCGCTATTATACGCAGTCCGGCTGGTTGTTTTTATGTTTACGTGTTTTCGCTTTCCCGCGCGATTTATTCTGACGATGATTCAGGCTGAAATGCTGATTGAATTTGAACAGAGAATGCAAAAGATATCAAATCGCAAACAGCACATTCCCCCAGAAAAAATGTGTAAGATCAAGGTTTACTTTTAAAAAAAAGGGAAAGACATTTGTACAACAAAAAGGGAGATGAATATCAGTGGGAAAGAATGAAACAATGCATATCGTATCATGTGCCGATGATCATTATGCTCGTCATTTGGGTGGGATGTTCGCTTCTTTATTGATGAATATGGATAAAACAAGGAATGCCAAATTATATGTGATCGACGGCGGAATTACTGCCGAAAACAAGGACAAGCTTGAACAGACCGCGATGTCATTCGGGACGCCGCTTGAATTTTTAGAAGTAGACGCTGATCAATACAAGCATGCAGTCGAAAGCAGCCACATTACAAAAGCGGCTTATTACCGCATTTCCATCCCTGATTTAATTAAGGATGAGTCCGTAAAGCGGATGATTTACATTGATTGCGATGCAATTGTGATGGAAGATATTTCGGTTTTATGGGATTTGGATATTTCCCCGGCAATAGTTGCGGCGGTAGAAGACGCCGGACAGCATGAAAGACTGAAAAAAATGAATATCAGCGACACTGCCAAGTATTTTAATTCCGGCATTATGATTATAGATTTCGAACCTTGGAGAAAACAAAATATTTCCGAAAAGGTGATTGATTTTATCAACGAAAACAGCTCGGAGGATTTTCTCGTGTTCCATGATCAGGACGCGCTTAACGCGATCTTATATGATCAATGGCATGAACTGCATCCGCGCTGGAACGCGCAGACGCATATTATCATGAATGAGAAAACGCCTCCTGAACTGATCGACCGTATACGTTACAGAGAAACACGTGCCGAACCGGCCATCGTCCATTTCTGCGGCAGCGACAAGCCTTGGAATACAGGCACCTCGCACCCGTATCGTGATCATTATTTCCGATATATGTCCTTTACGAAATGGAACACGATTGACCGCCCGGCCATGAACCAATAGGCAGGTATGATGAAAACGCTTGTGAAGCCGTTATCCGGCTCATAAGCGTTTTTTTTTATTATTTCACCCGAATCGCACGCATGCGTTTTTGCAGGCCGGTCTTTTCGGCAGACGGCTTCAATCGGCTGACTGCTGTTTGCGCCGCTGATTTTGCTTTTTTCGTCTTGTTTTTTTCCGCGGCTTTTACTTTGTCTCTAGCCTGCTGCCGGTTGAGTTTATCTTTTATCCGGCCAAGCCGTTTTTCCAGAGCAGTTTTTTCTTTTCCCGGCTGGATTTCGCTGACTGCTTTTTGGGCTTTTGCGGTGTTGGCCTCAGAGGTCTTTTTTTCCGCCTGCTTGACGCTGGCCTCAGCTGTTTTCAAAAGGCTTGAGTTGACAGCGTTCAGCCGTTTTTGCAGCCCTTTTTTCTCTGAACCGGCCGGTAATTTGCGAATGGCGCTTTGTGCGGCATTGACGGCGGTTTTTTTCTTTTGTTTTTCGGCAGTCCGGACTTTGTCTCTTGCGTCCGTCACATTTCTTGCCGTCTGAACTTTATTGATCCGGGACTCGAGAGCGGTTTTTCCCTTTGACTTGGACAGCTTGCTGACGGCCGTTTTTGCTTGATTGATATCTGCCTGTTTTTTCGTCTTTTCCGCTTTTATTACAGCCCGTTCGGCAAAGCTCTTTTGCTTTACGTGATATTGCACCAGGCCGTACCCAAATCGGCTGTCACGTCCGGGAGCGCCCAGATCTTTGACGTTTTGCTGCATCTGCTGCCGGAGCTGTGTATTTGTTTCCTCGGGATATTTTTGCCTGAGCAGCGCGAACATGCCGGTGACGTGCGGTGCGGCTTGAGATGTGCCGTCAGCTACGGCGTACATTTGATTCAGGTACGTGCTCGTAATATTGGTGCCGGGTGCGGCAAATTCAATTTGTTTTCCGGTCGTGGAAAAAGCCGCGAGCCCGTTTTTTTCAGTTGACGCTGAGACTGCCGTTACGCTGCTGTAGGCGCCCGGATAATTGACGGGTTTTTTGTTGCCGTCGTTTCCTGCGGCGGCTACGATCACGATTCCTTTTTTGTATGCTTTATCTACGGCGTCGTGAAGAATTTTGCTGTCAGCGTTAGTTCCGAGACTCATATTAATGATGTCCATTTTGTTGGCGATCGACCAGTCGATCGCTTTAAGAAGGCTTTTAAGATCCCCCGCACCCTTTCTGTCTAATGCTTTAACCGCATATAACCGGACATCCGGCGCGATGCCGTCAATGCCGTATCCGTCATGTTTGGCCGCAATGATTCCGGCGACATGCGTCCCGTGTCCGTTGTCATCTTTGTATGAGGAAGTATAGCTGACTGCGGAATAGCCTCCGGCAATGGAAAGGTCATCATGAGGGTAAATGCCGCTGTCAATGACAGCCACTTTCACCTTTTTTCCTGTCAAGCCTTCTTTCCACGCCTGCTTGACCTGAGTCGGTTCTATATCCCATTGCGGCAGCGCGTAACTGCTGCTTTGGGCCGCTGATAACGGGCGGATATCAGAACCGCCTGATGCCTGAAAAGATACATTGTCTTCTACATATAAGATGTCAGGGTCCTGTTTCAGGTCTTTCACCGTTTGTGAATCGGCTGACACGGCGACTGCCGGGAGATGCTGATAGGTCTGTTCCACATCCGCTCCGCTGTCTATAGCGGATTCCTTGCCGTCTTGATTTTTGTACACCACGATAACGTCCCGGTCGTGCGTCTCGGCGTGCGCGGGCGCCGCGGCGGAGAACAGGCTGACGCACAAGGCCGCGGCCATTATCGGTTTCAGGGTGTGATACATTGCAATTCCCCCTTTTTCTTTATATATCGGCAGTGCGGAATTCTTTTTTTCCTAAGGGATAAGGAAAATTTCTGTATGCAAATGTAAGCGTTTCCAAAATATGATGGAGAAAATGCTTTAAGACATCTGCGCAATGAACTCAAAAAGGGGGTTTTTGATAAATGAGTAAGTTCAATCGGGTCATGGAAGAAAAAATCATGCCTGTTGCCGGAAAAGTCGCCGGCCAAAGGCACTTAAGAGCTTTGCGGGACGGCATTATTTTGACTATGCCCCTTATCATCATAGGATCGGTTTTTCTGATTCTGACGAGTCTTCCGATTCCCGGTTATGCCGATTTTATGGCTGGTCTTTTCGGTGAAAATTGGGTTGAAAAGCTCGGGTATCCCGTGAATGCGTCCTTTGACATTATGGCGCTTGTCGCCGCCTTTGGGATTGCTTACCGGCTTGCGGAAAGCTATGAGGTGGATGCCCTGTCGTCAGGAGCCATTGCCCTTGCCGCCTTTTTATTGGCGACGCCGTATCAGATTCCGTTTATTCCTGACGGCTCGGCAACAGAGATTATGGTGGGAGGCGGCATTCCGATTTCGCTGCTCGGAAGCAAAGGTCTGTTTGTCGCGATGATCATTGCAATGCTGTCTACGGAAGTGTACCGGTTTATCATACAAAGAAATATCGTCATTAAGATGCCTGACGGAGTGCCGCCTGCGGTCAGCAAATCGTTCGTTGCGCTCATCCCCGGTTTCATTATTATTACGCTTGTATGGCTGGCCCGTCTGTTTATTGAAATAACTCCCTTTAAAAGCCTCCACAATGTCGTAGGCGATCTGCTGGGGACCCCGCTGTCTATTCTGGGCGGGAGTCTCGGCGGAAGTCTTATCGCCGAATTCGTGCAAATGCTGCTTTGGTCGTGCGGCATACATGGCGCGTCCATTATCGGCGGCGTCATGTCGCCGATCTGGTACGGGGCGATGGACGCCAACCGTTTGGCTTTTCAGGCGGGAGAAGCGCTGCCGAGCATTTTTACGACACAGTTCTTTCAAATATGGATTAATGTCGGCGGAAGCGGAGCGACGCTTGCCCTTGTGCTGACCATGCTTGTGCGCTCCAGAAGCAAACAGATGAAACAGCTCGGCCGTCTCGGCATCGGGCCCGCGATTTTTAACATTAACGAACCGATTATTTTCGGGATGCCGCTCGTCATGAATCCGCTGTTAATCGTGCCCTTTATCATTGCGCCGCTCTTGACCATTACGGCGACGTACATCGGGATGAGCACGGGGATGGTGGCAAAACCGGCGGGAATCGCCGTGCCGTGGACGATGCCGCCGCTGATTTCAGGTTATTTGGCGACGGGCGGGAAAATCTCCGGTTCGGTCATGCAGCTGATCAATCTCCTGATTACATTTATCATCTATTATCCGTTTTTCCGAATTTGGGATCTTCAAAAATGGAGAGAGGAACGGGCGGCGGAACAAAACGTCACTGAAGAAACATAAAAAAACGGGCGCCTTCGCCCGTTTTTTTTAACGCTGGAAAAATTCGATCCATTCGCCGTCAGGTCCTTCAATGTAAAAGTAGCGGTACCCGTTCGGAAGCGTCGTGATTTCTTCATCGATAAATACGGCGCCCTGACGCTTCGCATGCGTGAACTCCGCCGCGATATCTTCAGTTAATAAAGCGATGTGATGCACTTTTCCTTCTGCGGGAAGCTCGCTGCTATAGCCCTGGATCAGCTCAATTTCTGTCTCCGGCCCTTCTTGAAAGCCGAGAAAGGCAAGTTCAATAATGCCGTTCGTATGAGTGATACGATCCTTTAACTGCATACCGAGAACGTCTTGATAAAAGGCGATGGATGTTTCAATATCTTTGACCATAATGCCTGTATGGTCGATTCTTTTGGCTGTCATGGTTTTCCCCCTGTTTTGAATTTTTCGGGACAATGCGGTGTTGATCATGTTTTATGGTACGATAAGAGAAAGCAAAACGAAAGAGGAATGCACAATGAAGCTACTTACAGTGAAAGATACATTTGCCGGAAAGCTGAAAAAAGGATTCCCCCTGATTGAAAAAGACGCTCTGTCCGGAAGCTCGGCTCACTTAACAGAGGGCGATCTTTTTGATGTGACATCCGAGAAGGGTGAGTTTATCGGAAAAGGCTATTACGGCTTGCAGAATAAAGGAGTCGGCTGGGTGCTGTCCCGCGCGAGAGATGAACGGATCGACGGACGTTTCTTTCTGGACAAGCTGAAAAAAGCGGCTGAAGCAAGAGCCCATCTGTTTAAGGCGCCCGATACGACGGCGTTCCGGCTGTTCAGCGGTGAGGGCGACGGCATCGGCGGCGTCACGATTGACTTTTATGACGGTTATCTGCTGATTCAATGGTACAGTAAAGGCATTTACGCTTATAAGGACAGCATGATTGAGGCGATTGACGGACTGGAGCTTTCATATAAAGCGATCTATGAAAAGAAACGATTCGATACGGCCGGGCAATACGTGGAAGACGACGATTTTGTCAAAGGTGAAAGAGGAGATTTTCCGGTCATTGTTCAAGAAAACGGCATACAGTACGCGGTGGATTTAAACGACGGGGCGATGACGGGCATTTTCTTAGACCAGCGTCATGTGCGCAAAGCGATTCGGGATAAGTATGCAAACGGCAGACGGGTGCTGAATACGTTCTCTTATACGGGGGCATTTTCTGTCGCGGCGGCGCTTGGCGGAGCTGAGAAAACGACCAGCGTCGATGTCGCCAACCGCAGTCTCGCAAAAACGATTGAACAGTTCAGCGCCAACGGAATTGATTATGAGGCGCATGACATTAAAGTCATGGATGTTTTCAAATACTTCGGCTATGCGGAGAAAAAAGGGCTGGAGTTTGACCTCATCATCCTTGATCCGCCTTCTTTCGCCCGCACAAAAAAACGGACGTTCAGCGCAGCGAAAGATTATAAAAACCTGTTGAAGGAAACGATCGCCATCACTGCAAAAAACGGCATCATCGTCGCTTCGACAAACAGCAGCGCCTTCAATATGAAGAAATTTAAAGGTTTTATAGAGACCGCCTTTAAAGAAACAAATGAGCGTTACGACATTTTGGAAGAATACACGCTTCCGGAAGATTTCAAAACGATTCCCGCGTTTAAAGAAGGAAATTATTTGAAGGTTGTTTTCTTGCGGAAAAAATAGGATGATCATTTATAGCGTGGAAAGAGGGGAAAAGAAAACCCTCTTCCATCGCTTTAATACGGGATAAAATAATCTTCATATCTTACTGTTTAAAGAAACAACCCGCTATTACTTAGTATCTCATCTGTGCCAAGTAAAGTGGCCTCTCTAATCCCCACATTGTTGGCTTTCATGAAGGATTGCACCGCTTGGTAGCCAACCGCATAACCTGCAAACGGTGATAAGCCGACAGGCTGATAACCTTGTTCGGCTGCAAAGGTGTCACCAAACATGTAACTGCTGACCTCAGCAAACCCTTTCACATTTAATGAGTCTTTGATAATTTCTTTTGAGTATTCTAAGTCTTCTTTTTCAAAAGAAGTAACCCAGGGACCTAACAGAGCTTCTCCGTAAAGTTCTTTGGCAAACGATTCTGCCAGCCCCTCTATAATTAAGTAATCACCAACCGTTACGTTCCCATAGTCCCAATTGAAATACGAAAAACGAATATTATGATGAAATTCATGTGCGATTACAGCAGGCAGTCTCGGTATGTTATATGAATTGGGGAATATTGAAACTTGAATAAATCCCGGAATTCCTCCGAATCCACAATACCCTCTATGTAATTCAAGCTTTTTTTGATTAGCCAGATACATCCCAAACCTTATTTCATCAGCATTTATTTTTAAGCGGTTTTGTTTGATAAATTCTACACAATGAGTTAAAGTGCCATATGCAATTTGAAGAGCTTGAATTTCTTTTAGATTCTCTAATGCTTTTCTTCCGGTTTCCGTATCAAATATGCTCAGATAGCCCAGCATATTTGAAGCCATGATTACATCATATCCGTTAGGTTCCTTTGCCTTTAAGGGAACATTCATCTTTTTCCACATATCTTCAAAAGGTTTCATCATTGAATACCGATAATAATCTTCTCTATTTTCAATCATTGAAAATAACGTTTCGTATTGCCCAATTGTATCCTCGATAATGATTTTAATGGGCATCACCCTTTTTTTGAGTATCTATATAAATTGTAATGGCATCACTCATGAGCTTCGCCAACCCTTCACCATACCGGTCGATGTTCTTAGTGAAGCGTTCATCTTCAATATAGAGTTGACCTAATCCGTAAAAGGCATCAAAAGAATATTCACCAAAATTTTCATTGAGAAAATCAAACCACTCTTTGATAGCGGTTTGTACGTCTGGGGACTCAGGAGATTGGTTAATAAGGAGTGCAAATTTATTGAACATTGCAGTCCACTTATCAGATAAATCTTTTTGCTCACCATCAGTCATGTTTTTCAATCTAATATTTACCTTATCGACAGGTTGATCACCCCACCGTTTGCGGGCTTCTTGTTCATAAAGATTATCATTAAAGTTAATTCCCTCAAACCGCTCTTTGTTCGTCATGCAAATCTCTCCCATCATATGTTTGATTGATTTATCGATGGTTTCAATCATCTTATCGACTCTATTCCGTTTCTCAATCAGCATTTTCTTTTGTAAAATGAATGCCTCCCTTCGGTTAAATGAAGGATTAGTAATGATTTCTTTAATCTCTTTTAAGGAGAAATCGAGCTCCTTGAAAAATAGTATCTGCTGCAGCTGTTCAAGATTCTCTTCAGAATAAAGCCGATAACCGGAATCGGTCGTTTCCTGAGGAGTCAATAATCCAATTTGATCGTAATGATGGAGAGTGCGTATGCTTACTCCAATCAGTTCAGCTACTTCTTTTACTTTCATACCCATACGTTTGCCGCCTCCTTAATGGCTACTCTAAAGTATTACGCAACGTAAGAGTCAATAGTTGGTTAAAAATTTTTTGTATATAAAGGGGAACATATGAGGAGTTCATTGCTGAAATTAAAGAAAAAAAGCCGGGCGTGAAGCTCCGGCTTTTTTCTATTCAATAATGTGCTGCACCCGGCCGATTCGCCCGTCTTCAAGGCGGACCTTAATGCCGCGCGGGTGGAAGCTTGAGTTCGTCAAAATATCCTTCACGATCCCTCTTGTCAGCTTTCCTGAACGCTGATCGGCTTTCAGGACGATATCGACTTCAAGTCCTTTTCTGATGCTGCTTCGCTGCTGGCCGTTCATATGACACATCCGTTCTTCAGTCTTTTCACTTCATGTCTTATCATATCGTGTTTTCGTCTTTTTATGAAGGACAGACAAATCAATTCTTCATGGCAACTAAAAAAAGACCGCTCTGTAAGGAGCAGTCTTTTATGACATAAACGAAAGCAAAATCGGGGCCGCGCACAGTGTCATAATCGCGGCGAGGATCATCGACACGCTTGAGATCGTTCCTGATACGGAGCTGAGCTCAAATGCTTTAGATGTTCCCGCTCCGTGCGCGCTAGTTCCGAGCAGCACGCCCCGGGCAATTTCGTTATCAATGCGGAAATAGCGGATGACCATCGGCCCGATGATCGTTCCCAATAAAGCCGTTAAAATGACGAAAACCGCTGTAACGGCCGGCATCCCGCCGATCATTTCTGAAACGTTCATGGCAATCGGCGTCGTCACGGATCGCGGCACGAGACTGTCGACTAAGCTGCTGCCGAGATGGAACCATTTTGCGATAAAGGCTGTTGACAAAATGGCGATACATGAACCAACCGCTACGTTCAAAATAATTTCCACGGCGTATTTCTTTAAAATCGGGAAATATTTATAAAGCGGGATAGCGAACGCCACTGTTGCCGGCTGAAGCATATCGGTCAGCAGTCCGCCGCCGAGATTGTATGTCTGATACGGGACATTGACAAGAAGCAGCAGTACGACCAAAACAGCGGGCGTAATCAGAAGCGGCGACGTATACACCCGAGGAAAACGAATGTAGAGTTTTTTCGCGCCCAAATATACTAAGACAGTTAAGAATAAACTTATGATTCCGATGAACACGTTTGTTTTTTCTCCTTTCTTTTTGCTATCAGCTGTGTAAGCGTACCTGTTGAAACCATCACGACAAATGTGCTGATGACGACGACAAGTAAAATGCTTACGCCGAACTTAGACATAATATCTCCGTATTCAATCACTCCGACGGCAGACGGGATGAAAAACAGCAGCAGCTCACCGAGGAGCCATGCTGCGCCAAGCTCAATCCATTCAAGTTTGATAATCTTGAAATGCAATAATGTGAAAAGAATCACAATCCCGATTATACTGCCGGGAATATTTATATGAAGAGCCGCCGTGACCCAATTGATCAGACGCGCAAATATAAACAGCAGAGCGATTTGAATAACGGTAAGCAGCAATTTTTTCATAATGATGCCTCCCTTATATTTATATTGTACAGAAGGTTTTGCTATAGGTAAAATACATATAAAGAATAATGTGTATTCCTTTTGTCTATAGAAAGGATGAAATGTAATGGATATCCGGCACTTAACGTATTTCTTGGAAGTGGCCCGTTTGAAAAGCTTTACGAAGGCATCACAGTCGCTGTATGTTTCACAGCCGACAATCTCAAAAATGATTAAAAACCTGGAGACGGAGCTCGGCATTAAGCTGTTTTACCGCAATGGCCGGCAAGTTGAACTGACTGACGCCGGGCAGAGCATGTATGTGCAGGCGCAGGAAATCACAAAGTCATTCCAAAACCTGACGTCAGAGCTGAACGATATTATGGAAGTGAAGAAAGGGCACGTCCGCATCGGTCTTCCGCCGATGATCGGGTCCGGCTTTTTCCCGAGAGTGCTCGGTGACTTCCGCGTCACATATCCCGATGTGACGTTTCAGCTTGTTGAGGACGGCTCTATTAAAGTGCAGCAAGGGGTGGAGGACGGCTCGCTTGATATCGGGGTCGTCGTGCTTCCCGCGAATGAAGAGATTTTTCATACGTTCACAATCGTCAAGGAAACCCTTATGCTCGTCGTCCATCCGTCACATCGGCTCGCCGACGAGAAAGAATGCAGTCTTCACGAATTGAAAGAAGAGCCGTTCATATTTTTCAGGGAGGATTTTGTCCTTCATAATCGAATTATGACGGAATGCGTGAAAGCCGGATTCAGGCCGCACGTCATTTATGAAACGTCACAGTGGGACTTTATCAGCGAAATGGTATCCGCCAATCTCGGTATCGGCCTGCTGCCGGAAAGAATCTGCCGCGGTCTTGATCCTGACAAAGTCAGAACCATTCCGCTCGTTCATCCGGTTATTCCGTGGCATTTAGCCATCATTTGGCGGAAAGACCGCTATATGTCCTTTGCCGCCAGAGCCTGGCTGGAGCATACGAAATCGTATTTATGGAATCCGAAAAAGAGAAAAAAGGATGATTAAGCATGGACGCACAAACCGCAGCTCAACACTTGAGTAAAGTGCGGGATCAAAACCCGCTCGTTCACAGTATCACCAATAATGTCGTCACGAACTTCACCGCTAACGGACTGCTCGCGCTCGGCGCATCGCCCGTTATGGCTTATGCAATTGAGGAGGCCGCCGACATGGCGAAAATCGCAGGAGCGCTCGTCCTGAATATAGGCACCCTCAGTTCGGCGTCGGTTGAAGCTATGATTGCAGCCGGAAAATCGGCCAATGAAAACGGTGTTCCGGTCATTTTTGATCCGGTAGGCGCCGGCGCCACGCCGTTTCGGACGGCATCAGCCCGCAAGATCATACAGGAGGTCCGCTTGTCCGCCATTCGCGGAAATGCCGCGGAAATCGCCAATATTGCCGGCGCCCCTGATTGGAAGATAAAAGGCGTGGATGCGGGGGAAGCCGGAGGAGATGTGGTTCACCTCGCTAAGACGGCTGCAAGCGGGCTGAAGACGGTCATTGCGATTACCGGAAAAACCGACGTCATCTCCGACGGCACCGACACATACGCCGTACATAACGGTGATAAACTGCTGACGAAGGTGACGGGGGCGGGATGCCTGCTGACGTCTGTAATCGGAGCCTTCTGCGCAGCGGAGCAGGACGTTCTGCAAGCGGCCGTTTCAGCCGTTTCTGTATACGGAAGCGCCGCTCAGCTTGCCGCTTTGGACACCTCCCAAAAGGGGCCGGGCAGCTTCCAGATTGAGCTTTTAAACAAGCTGGCAAGCATCTCAGAACAAGAAGCGGCCGAGCTTGCTGCAATTGAAAGGGTGACAGAAAAATGACGCGTATTTCTCGGGAAATGATGAAGGATATGTTATCGGTTTATTTTATTATGGGATCAAACAATACAAGCGCAGACCCCGTTTCTGTGGTGAAAAAAGCCATTGAGGGCGGCGCTACGCTTTTTCAATTTCGGGAAAAGGGGAGCGGTTCTTTAACAGGGGATGAACGTGTCCTGTTCGCGAAGCAGGTGCAGGATGTCTGCAGGCAGGCCGGGATTCCTTTCATCATTAATGATGATGTCGAATTGGCCTTGCGCCTTCAGGCGGACGGAGTGCATATCGGACAGGATGACGCAGACGCCGAAGAAACGAGAGCGGCAATCGGCGATATGATTCTCGGTGTGTCAGCACATAACGTCTCCGAGGTGAAGCGGGCGGAAGCCGCCGGAGCCGATTACGTCGGAATGGGCCCGGTCTATCCGACCGAAACAAAAAAAGATGCTGAAGCTGTGCAGGGCGTTACATTGATTGAAGAGGTAAGGCGTCAGGGCATCACTATTCCGATTGTAGGAATCGGCGGCATTACGGCTGACAACGCGGCGCCCGTCATTGAAGCGGGGGCAGACGGCGTCAGCATGATCAGCGCCATCAGCCAAGCCGAAGATCCAAAAGCGGCGGCGCGGAAGTTTTCAGAGGAAATTCAGCGCTCCAAAGCAGGGCTGTCCCGATAGGGCGGCCCTTTTTCTGTGTGCGCAAAAAGGCAGTGACGGACTTGGAGAATATAAGCCGTATGTCAAGAACAGGGCAATCAGCTTGCAATATCGACCGAAGTGTTTGACGGCTCTATCGCTTTGCTCAAAGTGATGCCTGAACCAATCACCGCCGGCGCCGAAGGCTTAAAAGCACTCTATGAACCAGTAAAAAGCGCGCAGTGAGAGATCATTTCGAGGTCACGGAAAAACTTGATGCGGAATTCAGCGAATTTGAAGTTTTGATGTCGAAATCAAAACGTGCGATCAATCGTATACGTCTTGTGATACATTAAGTACAGATCAAATCAGAGAGATAAGCACGAAGCTGACGGCCCTTTCTGAAACCATGGCGAAGATTGCCGATGTGCTTTAAAAGGAGTTAAGACACAGCATGAGTGATGAACAAAACAAGGAAAAACAGATCCACAGACGGGATGTCCTGAAGTGGGGCGCCGTCGCGGGCGCCGCCGTCGCTGTCGGAGCGAGCGGCCTCGGAGGACTCGCGCCGCTCTTCAAACCGGCGGCCACCGCTTCAAAGAAGAATGATGAAAAAAGTGATCGTGATCAAATCGTTCCTTTTTACGGAAAGCACCAAGCAGGAATCACAACGGCGCATCAGACGTATGTGTATTTTGCAGCGCTTGATGTCATGTCAAGCGACAAAGCCGATGTCATCTCCCTTTTCAAACAATGGACAAGCCTGACGCAGCTGCTGACTTCAGGCGCCGTCCCGTCGGGCGAACAGAAAAATAAATATATACCTCCGCAGGATACCGGGGAGTCGCAGGATCTGGCCCCGGCGAATTTGACCGTTACCTTCGGCTTCGGCCCCGGGTTTTTCGAGAAAGACGGGAAGGACCGCTTCGGACTGAAAGATAAAAAACCGAAGCACCTCGCCGATATTCCGCCGATGCCTAACGACAAGCTCGATAAGAAACAAGGCGGCAGTGATATCGTCATACAGGTCTGCGCGGATAATGAACAAACGGCGTTTCACGCGGTGCGCAACCTGATGAAACAGGCAGCAGGCGTGTGCGAAGTCCGTTTTCTCAATAAAGGTTTCTTAAGCGGCGGGAAAAACGGGGAAACGCCGCGCAACCTCTTCGGATTCAAAGACGGCACCGGCAACCAAAGCACAAAGGATGAAAACCTGATGAATTCGATCGTTTGGGTTCAATCAGGAGAGCCGGACTGGATGACGGGCGGCACGTACATGGCGTTTAGGAAAATTAAGATGTTTTTAGATATATGGGACCGTTCATCCTTGAAGGAACAAGAGGACACGTTCGGGCGGGTGAAAAGCTCGGGCGCGCCTTTTGGACAAAAAAAGGAAACCGATCCCGTGAAGCTGAATCAAATTCCTGCCGACTCGCATGTCAGCGTGGCAAAATCAACCGGCAGACAGATCCTGCGCCGGGCATTTTCCTATACGGACGGAATTGATCCGAAGACGGGCTATGTTGACGCAGGCCTGCTGTTTATCTGTTTTCAAAAAGACCCGGACCGCCAATTTGTCCCGATGCTGAAGGCTTTGGCGGCAAAGGATGCGCTGAATGAATACACACAAACGATCGGCTCTTCCTTATTCGCCTGTCCCGGCGGCTGTAAAAAAGGAGAATATATCGCCCAAAGGCTGCTGGAATCGTGACACCTTCCATATGGAGGGTGTTTTTTAAAAAACACTTGTAACTATATATGTTACAACTTAAAATGAAAAGGAAAGGAGACTTACAATGACACTGCAGATTAAAGTATATTCTGATTATGTATGTCCGTTTTGCTTTGTCGGCAAAGCGGCGTTTGAAGAAGCAATCAAGGACAAGGACGTACAGGTGGAATGGATGCCGTTTGAATTGCGTCCGAGCCCCTCGCCGAAACTTGATCCGGTGAATGATCCCGCCAAGCGGCAGATGTGGAAAAACTCCATTGAGCCGATGGCGCAGTCTTTAGGCGTTGAAATCACGTTCCCCCGCGTGTCACCGCATCCTTACACGGATTTGGCATTTGAAGGCTTTCATTTCGCAAAGGAACATGGGAAAGGAAGCGAATACCATACACGCGTTTTTCAGGCGTTCTTTCAGGAAGAACAAAATATCGGTGACGTTGGCGTGCTGACAAAGCTTGCGGAAGAAGCCGGACTTGACGGCGCTGCCTTCAAAGAGGCGCTTGAGACAAGAGCGTACAGACACGTACAGCGGGAAGCGCTCCGCCATGCTTATGAGGAAGCCGGCATTACGGCAGTGCCGACGTTTATCATCGGCGATGAGAGAATCCCTGGCGCGGCGGGAAAGGAAACCTTTGAACAAATCATTGAGCGGGAACTGAATAAACGTTAACCCGAAAAAAGCCCTCTCGATCAGCGAGAGGGCTTTGCCATATAGTGTTTGACAAATGTTTGTCTGTCCGCTTCATAAGCCGCGGCGTCAAATGAGTCGCCGCAAAAATGAAGGCACCAAGGGTCTTTTTGGCAGGCGACGCCGACTTGATAGCCGTGTTTTTGAAATTCAAGCGACTGTGATGTGTCGTAAAAATGAAAGCCGCGAAACAAATCCTCCCGCCACTTCACGTCATATTGAGCCGCCATTAACAAGCCGTCAATGGCGTCAACGGGCGTAAACAGGCCGTCTTCATCACCGTGCTCAAAGACCAGCGGGTGATAAGCATTCCCCCGGTATTCAATCACTTTTCCCATCCGCTCTCCGCTTTCCCACCAAATGCCGTTCGGCGGCAGGGTTTTGCAGCCGGCGACACCGAGAAGGCCGAGCTCCTGATGAGATTGAAAGATATGAAGCATGTCATGAAGGAAATGCTGATGAATGATAAAGGTATCCTGATGCAGATAAATTTTATATTTGGAGGGGTGTCTCAGCGCTTTGTTATAGGACGAGGCCATGCTTGCTGAATCGTATATCGGCATGATATCAACGGAGTATGAAGGGGGGACGGTAAGCTGTATGATATGGCTTTTGCACCGGGAGTACAGCGACTCGTCATTCACACAGACGACAAACAGAAATGAATGTGAATCCATTACATGCTCCTCTCGGCCTCAATCACATATTGATACGCCGATGCTTCTGTCATAAAGTCATGCCTTATGCCAAGCTGTACGCATACTTCGTGCAATGATGCGGTGGCTTTGTGATAAGAGGGGTGATCAACGCGGATCGCTTCAATGCGTTTCACCTCATAGCCGGCGGCTTTAAATAATGAAAGCGTCTCTTCACGGGTAAAAAAACGCAGGTGGGTCTGATCCATTAATCCGGCGTCCCTGTAAGTCCATTTGCCGGCTAAAAGCTCCAGCACCACTGAGATGTGGCCGACATTCGGTATGCACGCAAGCACCGTGCCGTCTTTTTTTACATACGGGCGAAGCTTTTTCAGCACGGACCACGGGTCGATAAGATGCTCAAGAACGTCTCCGAACAGCATGCAGTCGAATTGTTCTGATTCGTACGGAAGAATGGCGGATTCAATGTCGCCGCAAAGGACGTGGCTCAATTTGCTTTCCGCCTTTTTCGCGGCTTCGGGATACGCTTCAATGCCGTAAACCGTTATTCCGCGGTCTTCGATCGCCGCTCCTAAATTGCCTGTGCCGCAGCCGACATCAAGCACTGTCCGCCAGTTTTCGTCTATTTTGTTCAATAAATAAGGATTCAGGCCTTCGTAGTAGTTCTGTTGTTTTTCATCATAATAGGGATTCGTATCCATCTGTGTATCACCTCATAAATGGGCATATACACAAGATATGCAGCGGGGGGATCTCATATCACCATGTTTGGCTGTTCAATTGCGGAATGCGGACGGGAATGGTTGTCCGGTATACGGTTTGTTCTCTGATTCCCCTCTTATTGCGGATGTTCCTTTGAAAACTCGGGTGCGGGCGGACTGTGGCAGGTCATATAGTAAAAGGATCCGCCTGTAATCTTACCGCTGGCGGATGGTGTTTTTCATTGGTGTTTTTTTCTTCACCGCTTTTTCAGTATTTAAGAAGCGCCTCACATCGTCAATGTGCAAACCCATGATTCTAGCCTCTTGAATTAACAATTGCCAATCTTGATCTATATCTTTCATTACATGAGTTTTCATAAGAACCTCCAATTGAAAAATTGATTTGCCCAGCTACAGCAGCCAATGTATAACAAATATCACACATAGTTGGCCGGTAATCCCAAATTGAAGATGAATTCACCTACCTATTCCCTAAGAAAATGACTGAAATAACCAAAATCCTTCAAGAATTCTTACGTATAATAATAAACAAATAAATACTGACTGGATAGTATGCAAATAAAAATAAATCATATGACCTATTAACATTTACCCTCAAAGCGTCGACTAGCATATTCTTTTTGCATAAAAAATACCGCAAAAGAATGATTCGGTGTAAGATAAAGTGAATGATCAAACAGCTGGGGTAAAAAATGAAAAAAAACAAATTTCAAATTAAGAGAGAAGAAACATTTGAAAGTTTTATTGACGCAGGCCTTCATCTCCTGATTGAAAGAGCTTACGATTCAGTCTCAATCGATGACATCAGTAAAGCGGCGGGTTTCAGCAAAGGCGCGTTTTACGTTCATTTTGAAAGCAAGGAAGATTTTCTGAAGCATTTGTTAGACAGGCGTCAGATAAAAAAAAGGATCATCACTGGCTATCTCGACGAATTAGAAAAGCAAACAGCACGGCCGTTGACGCTTTGTGAAGCTGCGGCAAGCGCGGCCAGCCTGTTGATGCGGTTTGTAAACAGCAAGCCTGCCTGGAATGTTGTGTCTTTTGCCGTTCATATGCCTACTTACAAAGTCGTCAGTGAATATGAAGCTTATATCCGTCTTTATAAGTTATGGATAGAAGAAAGCACCATGTACATAAATTGGCTCAAATCGAGAAATTTAATAGAAGACCATATAGATACCGAGCATACCGCTAACATGATGTGCGCGCTCATCGACGGGATGATTAAGCAATCCAATGTGCTGGGAAGGCCGGTTACATTCCGCAGCATGTTTGACGCGCTCTATGTTTTTGTCAGCGGCAGAAAATCGGGGTAACGTTCTTCTTGATTTGACAAAAGGTTTAGAAAAGTCTTTCAGAAAGCGAGGAACTGCCATGCGCTACAGAGAAATTATGATGTATATCATTATGGGGATATTCACGACCATCGTGAATATCGTCAGTTTTTACATTCTGACGTCGGCCTTTGAGATGGATTACAAGGCGGCGACCGTCGCAGCTTGGATTCTGTCCGTTCTATTTGCATATGTCACGAATAAACTGTATGTATTTCAGCAAAAGACCGCGGGGATGCGGAGTCTGATGAAAGAATTGACGGCCTTTTTCAGCGTGCGGGTATTGTCTCTCGCCATCGATCTCGCCATGATGATTCTTCTGGTCAGTCAATTTCATATGAACGAAACGTTGGCGAAAATCGCCGATAACGTCATTATCGTAGTCGTCAACTATGCGGCCAGCAAGTGGATTGTCTTCAGAAAAGCGAAAGAAGAGGGCGTGTCATAACGGTTTCTTTCCGCACCCCGGGGGAAAGTGTAATGGTGAAAGGGGATGCGTATGAAGCACAAAATAAAGAAAGCGTTTGCTGATGTATTCGGGGAATCGGAGGACCTGCGCATTTTCTTTGCGCCCGGCAGAGTGAATCTCATCGGAGAGCATACGGATTATAACGGGGGCCATGTCTTTCCGTGCGCGCTGACGATCGGTACATATGCAGCCGTCCGGGAGAGAGGGGACAGGCTCGTCAGAATGTACTCTCATCAATTTAAGGAAGCGGGCATAAAGGAATGCAGTCTCGATGATATCCGTTATCAAAAAGAGGACGGGTGGGCCAACTATCCGAAAGGGGTCATGGCGGAATGTCTCGGCAGCGGTTTTTCCCTTCCGCACGGCTTCGATATTGTGTTCTGGGGAAATATCCCGAACGGCGCGGGGCTGTCATCTTCGGCTTCCATTGAACTTGTTACGGCGGTCATTCTCAAGGAATGCCATGAGCTTGAGGCGGATATGCTCGACTTGGTGAAGCTCGCTCAGACGGCGGAAAATTCCTTTATCGGCGTCAGCTGCGGAATAATGGATCAATTCGCCATCGGAATGGGAAAGAAACATCATGCGATTCTGCTAAATTGCGGGACGCTCAGCTTTGAATATACAAAACTCGGGCTGTCGGGGCTGTCGATCGTTATTGCAAATACCAATAAAAAACGAACGCTTGCAGACTCAGGCTATAATACGAGGCTCAAGGAGTGCGGGGAAGCGCTTTGTGATCTTCAGAAGCATCTTTCCGTTCAATCACTGGGAGAGCTGACCCCTTCCGCTTTTGACGCTCATGCGGAGCTGATTCAGAATGAAGTGAACAGACGCCGGGCGAAACACGCCGTCTATGAAAATCACCGCACAATAGAGGCCGCCGACATGTTCAGTAACAATCAGCTTCATCATATCGGTGAATTAATGAGGGATTCGCATCTCTCTTTACGCAATGACTACGAGGTGACGAGTCATGAGCTGGATACACTGGCTGAAGCGGCCTGGCGCCACGGCGGGGTGATCGGATCAAGGATGACTGGAGCCGGTTTCGGCGGCTGTACAGTCAGTATCGTCAAGGACGATGCGGTTTCGGATTTTATTGAAACGGCAGGAGCCCGCTATGAGGAAAAGACAGGGAGAAAAGCTGACTTTTACACGGCGGATGTCGGAGCCGGAGCGAGAGAACTAAAGGGGGATGACGATGGCAATTGAGCGGCATGTGGAACGTTTAATCCGGTACGGATTGCAAAAAGAGCTGATTTCCTATCTTGATATTGAATATACAAGAAACCGTTTATATGAAGCTTTGCATATCACCCATCCGGAAGTTTCAGAACAGAAAGAAAATGAATCGGCGGCATCATTGCCGGACATATTGGCCCCGATTTATGAATGGGCGGCAGAAACGGGCCGGATTGCAGCCGATACAGACACCTATCGCGACCTGCTGAGCGCGAAGATCATGGGCTGCTTTGCCCCGCAGCCGTCCGAGATTGTCCGTCGTTTTGAAGAAACAAAGGCGGTGCACGGGCCGGAGCAGGCGACAAAGGCGTTTTACCGATTTTCAGAGGATGTGTATTATATCCGTTCGGACAGAATAAAGCGGAATGTCGGGTGGACGGCTGAGACGGCTTACGGAAAGCTGGACATCACGATCAACCTTTCAAAACCGGAAAAAGATCCGAAAGCAATTGCGGCTGCCAAAGAGCAGCCTCAATCCGATTATCCGAGATGTGTTCTTTGTAAAGAAAATGTCGGGTACGAGGGGAGACCGGATCACCCGGCGCGTCAAAACCTTCGTGTCATTCCGGTGATTCTCGGCGATGAGCAGTGGTTTCTGCAATTTTCTCCGTATGTGTATTACCGGGAGCATTGCATCGTTTTGAAAGACCGGCACGAACCGATGAAGATCAGCAAAAAAACGTTTGACCGGCTGCTGTCGTTCGTCAGCCAGTATCCTCATTATTTTCTCGGTTCCAATGCTGATCTGCCGATTGTCGGCGGCAGTATTTTAAGCCACGACCATTTTCAGGGGGGCAATTATGAATTCCCGATGGCGCGGGCGGAGACAGAAAGCCGGTACAGGCTGCCTGACTATCCGAAAACGGTGTTGGGAATTGTGAAGTGGCCGATGTCGGTCATCCGCCTGCAAAGCGAGAGTGCGTCTGAGCTTTCCGGCGCGGCGGATGCCATCCTGCGGGCATGGCGCGGCTATTCCGATGAGGCGGCTGATCTCCTCGCCTATTCAGGAGAAACACCGCACAATACAATTACGCCGATTGCCCGGCGGAGAAACGGTTTATTCGAATTAGATCTCGTCCTCAGAAATAACCGCACCTCTGATGAGCATCCGCTGGGAATTTTTCATCCCCATCAGGAAGTTCATCACCTGAAAAAAGAAAATATCGGACTGATTGAGGTAATGGGGCTTGCGATTCTGCCGGGCCGCCTTGAACAAGAAATGAAATACACGGCTGAAGCGCTGTGCTCACCGGACCCGGAAGCGGTCTTAACGGCAGACCCTTCTGCGGCAGCGCATAAAGATTGGGCGCTCAGTGTGCTGCATAAGCGGAAGATAACGAAAGAAAACGCGGAACAGATTCTGAAAGAGGAAATCGGCCATGCCTTTGCGCGGATACTGGAGCATGCCGGCGTCTTTAAACAGACAGAAGAAGGCAGAGCGGCTTTCCGGCGGTTTATCCGCCATTTGGGCGCTCTACCGGAAAAAAGCCCCATCCCATAAGGGACGAGGCTTTTTTTTTATCCTCTGCTTCTGGCGATCAGGCTGAATAAGAATACCACGATCGCAGCTCCGATGATTGCCGGAATGATGGCAAAGCCGGCAAGGTGAGGACCCCATGTGCCGAGCAGTCCGTGCCCGATCCATGCGCCGATCAGACCGGCGATCATTGACCCGATGATTCCTCCGGGCATACTGCCTTTTACAAATAAACTTCCGATCCAGCCGATAATAATAGCGACAATCAGAGATACGATAAAACCCATAAATATCACTTCCTATTTTTTATTTATTTATGCCTATATGTTACCTTCGTTTTGTCCATATTAAACATATGAATGCGTTTTTTATAATGAACATATCAAGGCGCGTTCCGGTCTTTTTTTTCACAATGCGTTGCGTTAAAATGGAAACCGTGTGAAAAGGTGTGAGCAAAGGAAAAAATATTTCTTTTGTAGAATGTTTAACAAAATGAAACTTTTTGTTGACCAGCGTTTTTTATTATGGTAAACCTTTATTTGGTATTATTCGTTCTCACTATCTTTTTTCTCTATATATGCTAAATGATCTAAAACTTTTTATGTTTGATTTGCGCAAGTGGAAAAAGTTCATGCATTTTTTGACGATTTTGTGACATTAGGTCGAAAAAAAGATGAACTTTAGAAAAAAATAAAGCTAATAAGGGCAGATTTTGATAGCATAACAAGGTAGATAGAGAAAAGATTTTGAGAAAGTACATTTCAGATTCACTACATCAATAGGAAGGATGGTGATCTTCTTGTTCAGAGCATTTAAACCGTTACTTTTAATAGCGATGTTGGCTGTTGTTTTCGTACTGGGCGGATGCAGCGACATTTCCGTTTTAGATCCGAAAGGACCTGTAGCAGACCAGCAGAAAGATCTGATTCTCTTGTCAATCGGATTTATGCTGTTCATTGTCGGCGTCGTATTCGTACTATTTACAATCATTTTAGTGAAATACCGCGACCGCAAAGGCAAAGACAGCGGAAATTACAAGCCCGAGATGCACGGCAACACGTTCTTAGAAGTAGTCTGGACAGTGATCCCAATTTTAATTGTTATTGCACTTTCTGTGCCTACCGTACAGACGATATATTCGTTAGAAAAAGCGCCTGAAGCGACAAAGGATAAAGAGCCTCTTGTTGTTTATGCTACTTCGGTAGACTGGAAATGGGTATTCAGCTACCCAGAGCAGGATATTGAGACGGTTAACTACCTGAACATTCCTGTAGACCGTCCGGTTTTATTTAAAATTTCTTCAGCCGATTCAATGGCATCGCTATGGATTCCTCAGCTTGGGGGACAAAAATACGCGATGGCGGGAATGCTGATGGATCAATACTTACAGGCTGACAAAGTGGGAACATATGAAGGCCGCAACGCGAACTTCACCGGCGAACACTTTGCCGACCAGAAATTCAACGTAAAAGCTGTTACGCAAAAAGACTTTAACAGCTGGGTGAAAAAAGCCCAAAGCGATTCTCCAAAGCTGACGAAAGAGAAGTATGACGAACTGATGCTTCCGGAGAATGTCGGTAAATTAACGTTCTCTTCTACACACTTAAAATACGTTGACCACGGCCAAGATGCCGAATATGCGATGGAGGCGCGCAAACGCCTTGGCTACAAAGCCGTATCACCGCACTCTAAAACAGATCCGTGGGAAAATGTAAAGAAAAACGAATTTAAAGTATCCGACGATAAACAAGATTGAAATTGAACAAGAAAGGAGGAAGCCCGAATGAAATTGAGATGGGATGAATTTTTTGTAACAGGTGACCCATTAATTCTGGGCGCACAAGTTTCCATTGCGCTTTCCACTATCGCTATCATCGTTGTACTCACATACTTCAAAAAGTGGAAGTGGCTCTGGTCTGAATGGCTTACGTCTGTAGACCATAAGAAACTTGGAATCATGTACATTATCTCTGCTGTTATCATGCTGTTCCGCGGCGGGGTCGACGGCTTGATGATGCGCGCCCAGTTAGCGCTTCCTAATAACAGTTTTTTAGACTCAAACCACTATAATGAGATCTTTACGACTCACGGTACGATCATGATTATCTTCATGGCGATGCCGTTTTTAATCGGTCTGATCAACGTTGTCGTACCTTTGCAGATCGGTGCGCGCGACGTAGCATTCCCTTACTTGAACAACCTGAGTTTCTGGACGTTCTTCGTAGGTGCGATGCTTTTCAATATTTCTTTCGTTATCGGAGGTTCTCCGAACGCAGGCTGGACGAGTTACATGCCGCTGGCAAGCAACGACATGAGTCCCGGGCCTGGTGAGAACTTCTACCTGCTCGGTCTTCAGATTGCCGGTATCGGTACGCTGATGACGGGTATCAACTTTATGGTGACGATCCTGAAAATGCGTACGAAAGGCATGACGCTGATGCGTATGCCGATGTTCACATGGACGACGCTGATTACAATGGTTATTATCGTATTCGCCTTCCCTGTTTTGACAGTGGCATTGGCGCTGTTATCATTTGACCGTTTGTTCGGCGCTCACTTTTTCACGCTGGAAGCCGGCGGTATGCCGATGCTTTGGGCTAACTTGTTCTGGATTTGGGGACACCCTGAAGTATATATCGTTATCTTACCGGCATTCGGTATTTTCTCTGAAATTATTTCAGCGTTTGCAAGAAAGCAGTTATTCGGTTACAAAGCGATGGTCGGCTCAATTATCGCCATTTCCGTCCTGAGTTTCCTTGTATGGACTCACCACTTCTTCACAATGGGGAACAGTGCGTCCGTTAACTCTTTCTTCTCGATTACAACGATGGCGATTTCGGTTCCGACCGGGGTTAAAATCTTTAACTGGCTCTTTACGATGTATAAAGGCCGGATCAGTTTTACAACACCGATGCTGTGGGCGCTTGCGTTCATCCCGAACTTCGTTGTCGGCGGGGTAACAGGGGTTATGCTTGCGATGGCTGCAGCGGATTATCAATACCATAATACGTACTTCCTCGTATCTCACTTCCACTATGTGCTGATCGCGGGTACGGTATTTGCATGTTTCGCAGGATTTATTTTCTGGTATCCGAAAATGTTCGGCCACAAGCTGAACGAAAGAATCGGAAAATGGTTCTTCTGGATCTTTATGATCGGATTTAATGTATGTTTCTTCCCTCAATACTTCTTGGGGCTGCAAGGTATGCCTCGCCGTATTTACACTTACGGACCGAATGACGGATGGACTGCATTGAACTTTATTTCAACTGTCGGAGCCTTCATGATGGGTGTCGGATTCTTAATCCTTTGCTACAACATCTACTACAGCTTCCGCTACTCTACTCGCGAGATCAGCGGAGATTCATGGGGCGTGGGACGTACGCTTGAGTGGGCGACTTCATCTGCGATTCCGCCGCATTACAACTTTGCGGTGCTTCCTGAAGTGAAATCTCAAGATGCGTTACTGCAATTGAAAGAAGACAAAACGGATATTCATCCGGAAAGCAAGTTCAAGAAAATCCATATGCCGCACAACTCCGGAAGACCGCTTATTATGTCAGTGGCGTTCGGTATTGCAGGCTTCGGACTTGTATTTGAATGGTTCTGGATGGGCATTGTCGGCTTGATCGGCATTCTGCTTTGCATGGTGCTTCGTTCATTTGAATATGACAATGGCTACTATATACCTGTTGAAGAAATAAAAGAGACGGAAAGAAAGATTTCCGAATAAAGGAGGCGTGATTTATGGAACATGCAGAACACGGCAATTCTAACGCGCCTATGGAATATCAATCTGAAACCGGCAGACTCAATATTCTCGGGTTTTGGATCTTTTTAGGGGCAGAGATTGTGTTGTTCTCAACACTATTTGCAACCTTCTTCGTTCTTCAAAGAAGAACAGCAGGAGGAGTCTTACCGGCTGAATTATTTGAAGTGAAGCTTGTCATGATCATGACATTCCTGCTTCTGATCAGCAGTTTCACCTGCGGGATCGCTGTTCATGAAATGCGTCGCGGAAGTTTAAAAGGCGTCGTCATTTGGACGATCATTACGCTTCTTCTCGGCGCGGGCTTCGTCGGATGTGAGCTTAACGAGTTCATCCACTATGTACATGAAGGAGCATCTCTCGGTACAAGTGCTTTCTGGTCTGGATTCTTCGTCCTTCTGGGAACGCACGGAACGCACGTAACGATCGGTATCTTCTGGATTGCCGGCATCTTACTGCAATTGAAGAAACGCGGATTAACGCCGCAGACGTCTTCAAAAATCTTTATCTCAAGTTTATACTGGCACTTCTTAGACGTTGTTTGGATCTTCATCTTTACAGGCGTCTATCTCATCGGATTGGGGGGACTATAATATGGCAAACAAATCTGCTGAACACAGCCACTTTCCGTGGAAGCATATCGTAGGTTTTGCGTTGTCTATTATTCTGACCCTGCTGGCCCTTTGGGTTGCGGTATATACGGAATTAAGCCCATCAGCAAAACTCTGGATCATTTTCGGATTCGCATTTATCCAAGCCGGTCTTCAGCTTCTCATGTTCATGCACATGACAGAAAGCGAAAACGGCGGAATTCAAGTCGGAAACACGCTCTTCGGATTTTTCGGAGCGATTGTTATCATCCTTGGTTCCATCTGGATCTTTGCGGCGCACTACCATCACGGTGACCATATGGATGGAAACCCTCCTGGCGGTGCGAAGCAACATTCCGAACATCAGGAATAAAAAGAAACCCTCTTCGTTCAGGCGAAGAGGGTTTTTTGTGCCTTTATTGGCTTCTTCTCCGGCGCAGGCGCGGGAGGCCGTAAATGATAAAGGCGGCGATATGGGCAACGATGACGTTGACGGCAAACAGGATGATCATAAGTGTGTGGCCGAGAGGGGATAGGCTGCTGGTTGCGTAAAAGTAGAAGAAAACCCACATGAGAATAATTGGCGGTATGGCCGAAAGAGCGACTTTTTTGTTATCCAGCCAGATAAAGAGGGGTGTTGCGCTTGCGACCAGTAAATAAGCAAAAAACATGTCCATCTTACATGTCTCCTTTCATTTTATGGGAGCGTTTCCAAAATGAAATACAGAGAGTGAAATGTGTCTGTTTTGTGGTCGTTTTTTGAACATTTTGTTACAATTATTATACCATGTTTTCCAATTTTTGATACCGCTTTTTCGAGAAATGTATTGCAACTATTGCCTCATTTTTGGATAGGTACAAGAAACCGGAAAGGCCAAATACCCTGTCACATTTCCGGACAATGGAATGGCGCAGGCTGTGAACCTTTGCTATGGTCAAAGAAAATATGCACAGCAAGGGTGGTTTGAAGTGGACGTAAGGAAAGAAGATGTCACAGCGCCGGATGTCATTGCGCTTTTACAGGAGCATCTGAAGAGCATGACCATGCATTCTCCTCCGGAAAGTATACACGCGCTCAATGCGGACCGGCTGCGTCAGCCTGACGTTACGTTTTGGAGTGTGAGGGAAAACGGCATCCTGCTCGGCTGCGGCGCCTTAAAGGAGCTAAACAGCCGGCACGGTGAGATCAAATCAATGAAAACCTTTCCGCATCATGTCAGAAAAGGCGCAGCCAACCGGATCCTCCGCCATATGCTTGAAGAAGCAAGGCGGCGGGGCTATCAGCGGATCAGCTTGGAAACCGGTTCTATGGAGGCTTTTCTCCCCGCCAGACGCCTGTATGAAAAAGCCGGGTTTCAATATTGTAATCCGTTTGCACATTATAAAGAGGACCCGAACAGCTTGTTTATGACGTTAAACATAGACTGAAACCCCTTTTCTGACGAGAAGGGGTTTTTTATCGGAAAAGTTTCGTCATGACCGAAACATTTCCTTTTCTGACACGTCATATGTCGTGTAGTCCCCAAACCGTAAAAAATAAAAAGGAAGCAACCTCATCATGTTTTCTTGAACAGTGTTCATGTATAATAAACAATAGTGACTTCCGATGAAAATGTAAGGCGGGATAGAATGAGTCGATATAAGAAACAGCAAAATCCCTATTATCAGGGGGATTTGATTTTTATATTTGGTGTGTTTTTAATAATTAGTGTTGCGGCGATTTATGCGGCCGGACAGTTTGGGCAGTACGGAAGTGATGCCTGGATGAGACAGATCGTCTTTTATGTCATCGGAGCCGGTCTCATGGTCAGTATCATGTATTTTGATTTAGAGCAGCTTGAAAAACTGAGTCTGTACGTGTTAATTGCCGGCGTGCTGTCACTGCTCCTTTTACGTGTGGCGCCGGAATCCATCGCGCCGATTAAAAACGGAGCGAAGAGCTGGTTTAAAATCGGCAGCTTCACTCTTCAACCTTCAGAGTTCACGAAAATAGGAATTATGATGATGGTCGCGTCCATTATATCGAAGGCGGGCCCGAAGGATCAAAGGTCGCTTCGGGAAGATGTGAATCTGCTTTTGAAAATTGCGGCATGGACGGTTATTCCGATCGGGATGATCGTCTTGCAGGATGCCGGAACGGGTGCGATCTGTCTGTTTATCGTTATGGTGATGGTGTTTATGTCAGGTGTAAACTGGAAGCTGATCACCATCATCGGCGGTTCGGCCGCGCTCGTGCTTGGCCTTTTCTTAGTTCTCGTGATTGAATTTCCCCATGTGGCGAATTCAATCGGCATTGCGGATTATCAAATTAACCGGATTACATCGTGGATGTCTGACTCCAGTGCGGCAACGACTCAGGCAGAGAGCGATAAAAGCTGGCAGGTGGATCAGGCCGTTATGGCGATCGGATCGGGCGGCATTACCGGAAACGGCGTTCATAATCTGAAGGTGTACGTACCTGAGGGGCAGACCGACTTTATCTTTGCGATTTTGGGTGAAAGTTTTGGATTTTTAGGCTGCGCCATTGCGGTCGTCATGTTTTTCTTTTTAATTTACAGGCTTGTGGTGCTGATTGACCGCTTGCATGCGTTTAACCGGTTTGGCGCGTTTTTTTGCGTAGGATTTACTGCACTTATCGTGATTCACACCTTCCAGAACATCGGGATGAATATCGGCATTATGCCGGTTACCGGTATTCCGCTGCTGTTTGTCAGCTATGGGGGGAGCTCGGTGCTTTCTACATTAATCAGCTTCGGGATCGTATATAACGCAAGTGTGCAGCTGACGAAATATAAAAGCTACTTGTTCAATTCTTAATGTGAGACGGCTCGTTTTTCGGGCTGTCTTTTTTTGTTTAGAGCATTTCGCTTTTGACATGATTCCCTTTGGGATATGATATAGAGAGAAGGAGGCTTTTATATGAACAATACCATCGAAACGATACTTAATCATCGGTCGATCCGATCATTTACTGACGAGCTTCTGACCGCAGAAGAGATAGATACATTAGTGAAAAGCGCTCAGGCGGCGTCAACGTCCAGTTACGTGCAGGCTTACTCCATCATCGGCGTAACCGATAAGGAGAAAAAGCGGAAGCTGGCGGCGCTGGCCGGAAACCAGCCTTACGTCGAAAATAACGGGCACTTGTTTGTGTTCTGCGCTGATTTGTACCGCCATAAAAAACTTGCTGAGGAAAAAGGCGAAAACATTACCGAGCTTCTTGAGAATACGGAAATGTTTATGGTCAGCGTCATTGATGCCGCACTTGCCGCACAAAACGTAAGTGTTGCCGCGGAATCAATGGGACTCGGCATTTGTTATATCGGAGGCATTCGAAATGAACTTGATCAGGTGACGGAAGTGCTTGGTACACCTGACCATGTGCTGCCGCTGTTCGGCTTGGTAGTCGGTCATCCCGCTCATCCGTCCGGTCAAAAGCCGCGCCTGCCGAAACAAGCCGTATATCATGAAAACACATACGATACGAATGAAGAACACTTCCGCAGTTATATGAAGGAATATGATGAAACCATTTCCGCTTATTATGATAAACGGACAAACGGCAAGCGGATTGAAACGTGGTCTGATCAAATCCTGCAGTTCATGAAACAAAAACCGAGAACCTATTTGAATCAATATGTAAAAGATAAAGGTTTTCAAAAGAATTAAGAAAAAACCTCTCCTGACCGGGAGAGGTTTTTTTATGTTTCACGTGTAACATATTTCGACAAAATGGAACAAGGTATATAAATGTTTATCATCAGGGATGCTTATAAGCATACAGAAAGAAAAAATGGCTTAGCAGTGGTACGATGTTGATGAGGTGACAGTGATGATTTCATTAAGCATATTAGATCAATCTCCTGTATCAGAAGGGAGTTCTGCGGAAAGCGCGCTGCGGAATACAGTAAGACTGGCGCAGGAGGCGGAAAAGCTCGGATATAAGAGGTTTTGGGTGTCAGAGCATCATTTTTCAGAGCGGTTGGCGGGTTCAAGCCCTGAAGTGCTGATCAGCCATATTGCGGCGAAAACGAATGAGATTCGTGTAGGCTCGGGCGGTGTCATGCTTCCGCATTACAGCGCATATAAGGTGGCGGAGAATTTCCGCGTGCTTGAAGGGTTGACGCCGGGCAGAATCGATCTCGGATTAGGGAGAGCGCCGGGCGGAATGCCGATCGCATCATGGGCGCTGAATGACGGCGGGAAGCGTAACGCTGATCAATATCCGCAGCAGCTTCGTGAGCTGGCGATGTATTTGCATGATGCAGCCGACGACAATCACCGTTTTCCGAATCTGACCGCATCACCCCTTATTAAGACGGCGCCGGAAGTCTGGCTTCTCGGTTCTTCGGGGGAAAGCGCGCTTCTGAGCGCAGAAACGGGAGCAGGCTATATGTTTGCCCACTTTATTAATGGAGAAGGCGGAGAAAGCACGACGGCACAATATAAGCGCAGATTTAAACCTTCTCTATTAGGAAAAGAACCAAAAACAGCCGTGGCGGTGTTTGTGCTGTGCGCGGACACGGAAGAGAAAGCGGAGGAACTCGCGGCCGTCATGGATTATACGCTGCTTGCGGGTGAACAGGGGATTCCGCTTCACGGCGTACCGTCTTACGAAACCGTCCGCGGCAATACGTATACACCGTATGAACAAAGACGAATTGCCGATAATCGGAATCGAATGATCATCGGAACGAAGCAGCAAGTGAAAGAACAGATTCTGGCTCTCAGTAAAGCATACGGAACGGAAGAAGTGATGGCTGTAACCATTACTCATCATTTTGAAGATAAACTTCAGTCATATCGCCTGCTTCGAGAAGCTTTTGCCGATTAATCAAAAAGAAACCCTGCTGATGCTCCAGCAGGGTTGTTCGGTTATTCAATGATAAAAGGTTTTTCAGTCAGCACCTGGCTTGATTTCCCTTTGTTCGCGGCATAGGCCAGCATATAATATTCTCCTGCCGGCAGTGCGGTGTCACCATTGACTTTGCCGTTCCAGTCGAAATATTGATAGCCTTTATCCTGCTTTTTGTAGATGCCGGCTTGGCCGACAAAGTCAAGATTGCTGTCATATACAAGGAAGGCAAGCTCTTCGGCTCCCGCCGGAAGATAGGTTTCAATTTGGTAGGTTCCCTGCGTTGTGCCGTCCTGCACGTCGATTGACGTCACGCGCGGATAGTCCGGCTCTTTTACAATCAGCAGCGTCGGCACTTTTGCGACTGTTTTTCCGCCTTCACGCACTGTGACGGTTCCCTCATAGGTGCCTGCCTTTACTTTTTTGGCATTGACCTTTACTTTCGCATTGACCTTTCCGGTTTGATGAGCGGGGATCACGACCCGGTCTGTGCCCGAAACGGTAATGCCCGTGCCGTTGAAAGAGTACTCGAGCTGATATGATTTTCTGATGGACGATTGGTTTTCAATTGTAAAGGTTTCTTTTTTCGTTTCATTGCCTTTGTCTTTCATAAACGTTCCGTAAGAATAACTTCCCGGGGCGACAAGGGAGTCTGCTTTGATCGCCTTCATGATTCTGATGCTTCCGGCGCCTTGCGCATTATGCGGGTATACGTCACCGTCCGCGTCCGTTAAGGTTTCCGCGGTGTTCATGAGAGCGGCTTTTATTTGTTCCGGGCTCCATTTCGGTTTGGCCTGCTTGATGACGGCAGCTGCGCCGGCTACATGCGGGGAAGCCATGCTCGTTCCCTGCTTCGATCCGTAGCCGTACGGGTCGGCCGGATCATGTGTCGGAATGGTGCTGACGATGTTTACGCCGGGAGCGGAGACGTCAGGTTTAATCATCCACGTGTCCATAACCGGACCGCGTGACGAAAAGTCTGCCATTTGTTCAGTGAGCGATTTAGCCACGGATAAATTGAAAGTCGCTTTTGTGCCGCCCGCTTTTAATTGGCTGACGAGTTTTTCGCCGTCTTCTGATGAAAGCTTAATCGTCGGCACGGACATGCCCGGTACGTTGGCTTCAATTTCTCCCGGGGCATTGTTATACACAACCATACCGATCGCGCCCGCTTTTTTGGCGTTGTCGGCTTTATCCACAAAGGCGATGCTGCCCCGTTTGACGACAGCGACTTTTCCTTTCAGATCTTTGCCTTCAAAATCCTTTTGCTCGCCGATACCCGCCTCTATGAGCTCTGTTTCTTTTTTATTCAGTGCTTTTATGTCATCTTCTTTGTTGTAGCCCATTACTTTCGCTGAGGAATAGGAACCGAAGGAGACGGCGTACTCGTTCAGCGGCAGCTGGGTCGCTCCGACGGAGATCGCTTCTCTGGACGTTCCCGGAGAGCCGACGGTCCAATTGTTCGGCCCGCTGTTTCCGTTTGATGTAACGGCCGTGACGCCTTCTGACATCGCCCAGTCAAGCGCCGTGCTTGTCGCCCAGTCTGGGTTATTCACAGAATTGCCGAGAGAAAGGTTCATGACATCCGCTCCGTCCTGTACGGCGCGTTCGATGCCGGCGATGACGTTCTCCGTTGTTCCGCTTCCGCCCGGACCGAGCACACGGTAGGCAAGGAGTGTAGCATCCGGCGCGACGCCTTTAATCGTTCCGTTTGCCGCTACCGTGCCCGCGACATGGGTTCCGTGGTCAGTCGACGCGCCTCTCGGATCACCGGATTGCGTTTCTTCAGGATCGTAGTCGTTATCCACAAAATCGTATCCTTTATATTGTCCGAAATTTTTCTTTAAGTCAGGGTGTTTATATTCGACACCGGTGTCAATAATGGCAACCTTGACGCCTTTACCCGTATAGCCGAGCTTCCACGCGTCATTTGCCCCTATATAAGGCGCGCTGTCATCCATCTGCGGGGACACGGCATCTTTAGATAGGGTGATGTCTTTATCTTTGAGCTGATCGGTATGATAGGTAACATTCGGATAAACCGCTTTGACATCCTGATCACTCAGCAGTTTGGGGATTTCATTTGCCGGGAGTTTCATGGAGAAGCCGGAAAACACTTGCTCATATTCCCTGTTGATTTTTCCGTGTTTAACGATTTTGAGCGCCTTCTTTTTCACTTTTGCGCGTTCGCTTTTCAGCTTGCTTTTTGTCTGTGCTTTACCGAGTTCCTTTGCTTCCGCCAGCGACTTTTCTTTCAGCTCCACGATGACTGTCGTTTGTTTGCCGGTGGTCATATCAATGTCACCGAACACCTCAGCCTTCTCAAGATCAGGAGTTTGCGGTTTTGAAGCCGGCACAGCCTGTGAACTTGTGGATAAGGTAAAGGATAAGACAAAAGCCGGAAGCAGATAACGGATGATTCCTTTTTTCAATCGTGTTTCCCCCTTTTTCTTTATCTAAATTAGAAATCTAGTATATATTTCTTGAAAATTCAAAATAATCCTTGTGACATATGACTCATTTATGGAAATTGGTCTGTGAATAAGGAGGGAGTTATACACAGAATCCTGTGCATAACTGAATAAATTTGTGTATATATATTGTTGGGAACGAACGTTCCTATACAAAATATAGACCGAGTTTGTGGATATGTGGATATACCCTGTGTTTAAGCTGTGCTTAACCAAGGGATAAAGTGTGTATAACTTTTTTTATCGGCTTTTCCATTTTTCAGGTCATTTCCATCAGCTTTCAACAAAACTTCTGAAAACTAGTTTGTTTTTTCACTCATATTGTGACAAACAATTCGACCGGCCGCGTCTATCATAGAGTCATAGGGTTGCTAGACCCGCTAGTTTTTAGCGGAGAAGGATCGGCCGCCTTTTCCGTTAAAGCGGAGAGAAAAACAGGCCTGCGAACAAGCTGTCTGTCAAAAAGAAGCGGAGGGATGATTTGCAATGAAACGTTTGCTAGTATCTTTACGGGTGTGGATGGTCTTTCTGATGAACTGGATGGCGCCGGGTAACGGAAGATATCCATTAGCCGCCGTGTACGGAAACCAAGCGGCTTATCATAAGAAAGCGAAGCGGACGGCTGGGGCTTTTTCGTTTGTGAGCCGTGTCCGATCGGCGGATTTGACCGATGAAACAAAATCGGCCCGCGGCAGGCTGGATAAAAACCGATGGATGCCTGTCCGCAAAGAATTGCCGAAACGGGAGCGCGCGGGTCCGACACCTTTACATCATATGAAAAAGAGGGTACAATCCCACTAAACATAAGAACGGGAGCGAACCTCTTGAGAATAGACAAAGTATTAAATAACAATGCGGCGTTAATAAAAGAAGACGGACGGGAAAAGATCGTAATGGGTCCCGGAATCGCTTTTCAAAAGAGAAAAAATGATGTGATTCAAAAACATAAAATTGAAAAAATATTTGTCGTGCACGACGAAAATGAAAAGTTCAAACAAGTGTTAGAAACGCTTCCCGAAGAGCATATAGAGGCGGCTGAAGATATCATCAGCCATGCGGAGGGAGAGCTTGCGGCACCTTTGAGCGATCACATCCACATTGCGCTGGCGGACCATTTATCCTTTGCGATCGAAAGGATTCAAAACGGCCTTCAGGTGCATAACCGATTGCTTCATGAAATTAAGGCGCTTTATAAAAAAGAATATGAGATCGGCCGCTGGGCGGTTGAACACGTGAAACAAACCCTCGGTATATCATTGCCTGATGATGAGGCGGGGTATATCGCGCTTCATATCCACACTGCCAAGGCGGATGCCAAAAGCATGTATTCGGCGATGAAGCATACAACCATGATCAAAGAAATGATCGAAAAGATCGAATCCTTTTTCGAACAGAAGGTGGATGAAGACAGTATTTCCTATCAGCGCCTCGTCACGCACTTACGGTATGCGGTCAGCCGGTTGGACTCAAATGAAGCACTCCATTCCATGGACGAGGAGATGCTTTATTTCATCCAAAAAAAGTATCCGTTTGCTTATCGGTGTGCGCTTGAACTGGCGGCGTTTTTAAAAAATGAATATGATTTGGAACTGCCGGAATCCGAGGCCGGCTATATTACGCTGCATGTCCAGCGTCTGCAAAAAAACCCGGAATAACGCGTCTGTTTCGAGAAACAGACTTTTTTTTTGAAAACATATTGACGAAAGCGCTGTCATGAAATAGAATGAAAGCGCATTAAAAAAACTGAATCCGCGGGATTGTGACTGGTAATGCAGGCAAGACCTAAAATTTGCGTACATGAAAAAGGGATCATGCTGACCTTTTTCGTTGGCGAATTTTAGGTCTTTTTTGATTTTAGAAAGGGGGATACATAATGAATTATCAAGAAACGGCAAAACAGCTTATCAAACATATCGGAGGGGAATCAAATATCATCAGCGCGACACATTGCGCGACGCGGCTCAGGCTCGTCATTCAAGATGAACAGAAGATCAGCCAGGCCGGCATTGAAGAAATAGAAGGCGTAAAAGGGGCTTTCAGCAGCTCGGGGCAATATCAGATTATATTCGGCACCGGCCTCGTGAATAAAGTGTATGACGCTTTTTCAAAAGAAGCCGATTTGGGGCGGGAAGATCGTGAGACACATCAGGACGCAGCGAAAAAAAAGCTGAATCCGGCCGCAAGATTTGCGAAGACACTGTCTAATATATTCGTTCCCATCATTCCGGCTATCGTGGCAAGCGGACTTTTAATGGGGCTGCTCGGCATGATGAAGGCTTTTCACTGGGTGTCTGAACAATCATCGCTGTTTAAGCTTTTAGACATGTTTTCAAGTGCGGCGTTTATCTTCCTGCCCGTATACATCGGGTTCAGCGCGGCGAAGGAATTCGGAGGTAATGCCTATCTCGGTGCCGTGCTCGGGGGAATTATGATCCATCCGGCGCTTTTGAATCCGTGGGGGCTTGCGGATGCATCACCTGATTTTATGCAGCTCTTCGGCTTCGACATTGCGCTGCTCGGCTACCAAGGGACGGTCATCCCCGTACTGTTAGCCGTTTACATTATGAGCAAAGTGGAAAAGGGCACGAGAAAAATTGTGCCTCACGCATTCGATTTATTGGTCACGCCGTTTGTCACGGTGATTGTCACAGGATTTATTACCTTTATCGCAATCGGTCCGCTTGGCAGGGCGATCGGATCAGGCATTACCGTCTCGCTGACATATGTGTATGATCATGCGGGAATTGTTGCCGGACTGCTTTTCGGCGGTCTTTATCCGCTTATTGTGCTTACCGGTGTGCATCACAGCTTTCATGCGATTGAGGCCGGCCTCATCGCTGATTTGGGCAGAAACTATATCCTTCCTATCTGGTCGATGGCGAATGTCGCTCAGGGTGCGGCGGGACTGGCTGTATTTTTCCTGACGAAAAAAGCGAAAATGAAAGAAATCGCTCTGCCTGCCGCATTTTCCGCTTTTCTCGGCGTAACCGAACCAGTCATTTTCGGTGTGAACCTAAGATACCGTAAGCCGTTTATCGCGGGAATGATCGGCGGAGCGCTGGGAGGAGCCTATGTCGTGGTGACCGGTGTCGCCGCCAATGCCTACGGTCTGACCGGAATTCCGATGATTGCCATCACGGCTCCGCTCGGTTTAGGAAATCTTATAAACTATCTGATCGGAATGGGCATCGCCTCTGTCTCGGCGTTTATTGCCGCTTACATTATGGGAGCTAAAGAAAAGGAGGCCGTCAAATGAGGACACCGGATCAAGAGCTGCGCCTGCAGGCTGAGGAAGCGAAAAAGAAGCGGGGAGAAACAGCCGCGTCAGATCCATACCGCCAGAACTATCATATTATGCCGCCGGTCGGGCTTTTAAATGATCCGAACGGCGTGATCCAATGGAACGGCGTATATCACTTGTTTTTTCAATGGCAGCCATTTCATACGGGGCACGGCGCGAAATTTTGGGCGCATGTGACGACGAAGGATTTCGTTGAGTGGAAAGAGGAAGAAATCGCGCTTGCGCCGGGTGAGTGGTATGACAAAAACGGCTGTTATTCCGGAAGCGCCATCGAAAAAGACGGGCGGCTCTGCCTGATGTACACAGGCAATGTCCGTGACGGAGAAGGCAATCGGGAAACGTATCAATGCCTCGCCGTATCTGAAGACGGGATCGTATTTGAAAAAAAAGGAGTCGTCGCGCGTCTCCCGGAAGGCTATACCGCTCATTTCCGTGATCCGAAGGTTTGGAAGAAAGGCGGAACGTATTACATGGTGCTCGGCGCGCAGACAGAAAAGCTCACCGGAAGCGCTGTATTGTTCACATCAGAGAACTTGACGGATTGGACGTTTCTCGGTGCGATTGCGGGGGCGGACTCCGGCGGTCTCGGATCATTCGGCTATATGTGGGAATGTCCCGACCTGTTTTCCCTTGACGGAACCGACGTGCTGCTCGTATGTCCGCAGGGGCTTGAAGCCGACGGGATAAAATATCATAACAGCCACCAGGCGGGCTATTTCCTCGGCAGGCTGCATACAGAGCCGCCAGAGTTTAAGCATGGTGAATTTACGGAGCTTGACAGAGGATTTGATTTTTATGCGGCGCAGACGCTGGAAGATGATAAGGGACGGAGAATTCTGTTCGCGTGGATGGGCGTTCCGGATCAGCATGAGGACAAACATCCGACACATGCGTATCACTGGATTCACTGCTTAACGATGCCGAGACAGCTGTCACTGTCCAACGGCAGAATCATACAGCGCCCGCTCCCGGAAATGAAATCACGCCGCACGGATGAACAAAAGCGCCGGCTTCAATTGAATTGCTCGTCTGTAAGCCTCCCGGTGAAAGATGCATCCCGGGCTGAAGTGCTGCTGGAAGACATCACTTGCGAATCCGGTTTTGAAATCTCAATTCGGGGCGCAGCCCGGTTTATATTTCATCAGGAAGAGGGGCTGGCTGTGCTGGAGCGCACTGCTTTCAGCGGAGAAGAAAAAGAAACGAGAAGCTGCGCCATTAGCGAGGTGCATTCCGTGCAGCTCTTTCTGGATGCATCCTCGATTGAATTGTTTTTGAATGATGGAGAAGAGGTATTCAGCGCCAGATATTTTCCTTTCCCGGGAAATGATGACGTAACCGTCACTTCGGTAGGAAAAACGGAAATAAATGGATCAATTTGGACACTTTTGTAGAAAATCGTTCTTTTTTCTTATGTGAAACCTATGCCATCTGTGCTATTCTTCAAACGAAAGCCTATGATTCCAGGAATAAAAGGAGTTGTTTTCTCAGTTTTGAAAAATCAGAAGATGACGCCGAAATGTTTACTTGTCAAAGCCGCAGAGCAAGTGGAAGATAAGCGGGAAGAATATAAAGAAGTATTGCTTCAGCTGAATCGCATGCTCAAGAGAGCTGAGCCGCACAATGAATGGAGTGATCGGCTAATGCATACATATGAACAGATGAAGGAATATGCGCTGTTTGTGCAGTCTATTGAGATGTTTTTGCGGTCATCCGCGAAAAAAATGAAATAATCCCCCTCGATCATGAGGGGGATATTTATTTTATTTTCCGCTAAGGCGCATCGCCGAATGTTTAGTCGGTCCGATGTATTGGTTCAGCGGGAAGGATTCTTTGATTGCCGCGGTTATAAATTCTTTTGCCGCATAGATGGCTTCCTTCACTTCAGCGCCTTTGGCCAGTTCTGCCGTCACGGCGGCGGAGAATGTGCATCCGGCTCCGTGTGTGTAAGGTGTATCAATCATTTCGCTTTCTAATACTTCCGCGGTTTCTCCGTCATACAGCACGTCGATCGCTTTTTCATGTTTCAATTTGCCTCCGCCTGTAATCAATACATATTTCGCGCCGAGTTCGTGAATTTTCTTTGCCGCTTCTTTCATGTCTTCCACTGTTTTTAATACATCCATACCGCTCAGCTGGCTTGCTTCAAACAGGTTTGGCGTGATGACGGTTGCCAGAGGCGCCAATTGGGTGCGAAGCGCTTCGGCATGCTCCGGATACAGCACTTCGTTCGCTCCTTTGCAGACCATGACAGGATCGATAACGACATTCTTCAGCTGTTTTTCTTTAATCGTTTTCGCCGCAAGCTCTATGATCTCCACGGTAGGGAGCATTCCCGTTTTCATGGCGTCTACGCCGATTCCGTCAACAATCGTCGCCAGCTGTGCGCGAATCGTATCGGCATCGATCGGAAATACTTGATGATCCCAGCTGTTCTCCGGGTCCATCGCTACGATCACGGTCAAAGCCGTCATTCCGTATACGTTTTTTTCTTGAAATGTTTTTAAATCGGCCTGAATTCCCGCGCCGCCGCTGGAATCAGAACCGGCAATAGTAAGTGCTTTGTGCATTGACATATCAATGGCCTCCATCAGTGTTTTATATCTCATTATAGTTAGATTTTCTCCCGATCACAATACGGAAGGCTTGGAGGAATGATTTGACAGCCGCGGGGGCTGTGCGTACAATACCTACATAAGAATACTAGGTAAGGGTGAGAAAATAAATGCTCAACAGGGAGCTTGTAAAGGGAAGCACGGTCATTCTGGTGCTGACGCTGCTGAATGAACGGCCCATGTACGGGTATGAACTTGTGAAAGAAATGGAGAAAAGAAGCGGGAATGAACTGCAAATGAAGGAAGGCACGCTGTACCCATCGCTTCATAAGCTTGAACGCCAAAGCTATATTTCTTCTTACTGGGAAAAGCAGACCAAAGGGCCGGACCGAAAATATTACCGGATCACCGATGAAGGAAAGACCATTCTAGCCGAACGGACGAAGGAATGGAATCTGTTCTCTGCTCTGATGGACCGGATGCTGAAGCGGGGCGGGCAGAATGGATAAGGACCTTTATGTGCAGGAAATCAGAAAAGGGCTGGAAGGCAAGGCCGGAAGCCGTGAATTATTAAAGGAAATCGAAAGTCATATTCATCATGCCATTTGTGATCATCTGAAAAAGGCAAAACCGAAAGCGAAGCGATGGCGCTTATTCTGCGGGAAGTGGGGACTCCGTCTGAAATTATCTCTGCTTTTCAAAAAGCTTCGGCGGTGCCCGCGCGGACTTTTATGCTCTTTTATCTGTTCTGCAACTGCGGTCTTTTTGTGATGGGGGCGATGATTACGATGATGCACGCGTGGCGGATTCATCCCGCTGTTGACGCGCTGTGGAAAGGGATTTCCGTGTCAGTATGGCTGATTATGATCAGTTATGTGCTGTATTGGTTCCAAATCGGCTATCAAGCTGGCAAAGAGTTCGGGGCTGGCGGCAAAAAGCTTGCTGAGCGGACGGTATGGGCTTCAATGGTGCCGAATCTATGTTTTATGTTTGTCTTTTTGTTCAATCTGGTTCCGGCTGGGCTGTTTCCTTCGGCGGTCACACCGAGTTTTGCGGCAGTATGCGCCGTTGTGACGGTATGTTTTCCGTTTTGCGGCAAAATAGGTTTTTACGCAGGCAGGCAGAGGCTTGCCTGATCTTTTTCACTATATACATAGGGAATCTATATAGGGGTGTTAAAATGAGATTAGGTTCGTGGATGTACGGCGCGTGCGCCCAAATAGCCGTTACCGTATTTACCGTCTGCGGCTTGGTTCTTGCATTGCCCGTTGTGAGTCTTTTTATTATGGTTCTGAATGGGATGCAAGATGCTATATTTGTTGTTTTCAGTATTTTGCTTCTTCTATTGTTTTATGCGCTGGGATGGATTTGGGCCGTTTCGTTTGCGCGTGAGTGGAAGGTGAAACTTTTCGAGATGCAGATCAGTTCGCTCATTCCGCTGGCGGGTATATTATACTTGTACATTGACAGCGGGGTGAGTATACCGGAACTGATTCATGATTGGGATGAGGATGGATGTGCGCTTGTCCCGCCGGCTTTTGTCTGTTTGTGCACATGCTATGCGATGGTGTTGGTGCCTGTTTATCAATCAAAACTTTGGAACGCCATGGAGGCGGGCAGGTTTAATGCCAAGGCGGTATGCACTGTTTGGGAAGACCTTCTGATCATTCTCGTTTTGCTGGCGGGTATGACCTGGATTTGTTTCTGAATGGGCCGAAATCAAAAATCCCCCCTGATCTCTCCGCCGCTTTATGTTTTAATAGAACATGAGAAAAAGCAGAAGGAGCGGGTCATGAATATATCAATTGTTATAGTCACGTATAACCGGATTCCGGCTTTGTGTGAGCTGCTGGAGTCGATTTCCATGCAGACCATAAAGCCTTATGAAGTGATCATTGTAAATGATGCCGGGGAATCGGTCGAACAAGCGAAGCAGCTGTACAGCGATCTGCCGATTCAGATTATTGATTTAGAACAGAATGCCGGACATGTGGAAGCGCGGAACGCAGGTGTGAAAAAAGCGTCGGGTGATTATATCATGCTGTGCGATGATGATGATTTCATTACGCCGGGCCATTTGGAAAGAATGGCGGCTGCACTTGCTGATGCGGATTTTGTCCATTCTGACGCGGAAATTGTGTCATTTGAAGAACGGGGCGGCACGAGATATCCGATGTCACGGAAGCCGTTCGCCTATACGGCGGATTATGCGGATATGCGGGTATTTTCCACGTACGTTCCGTCAGGCAGCATGTACAGGCGTTCTCTGCATGACACGTTAGGGTATTTTGATCCGGATGTCCATAATTATTGGGACTGGGACTTTTATTTGCGCGCCGCGAAACAGCACCGCGTGAAGCGTGTTCCTTGCGCGAGCGTCATATATGCGTTTTTTGAGGGAGGCGGCAATCAGTCCGCGGATCTCGGCGGCAAACGGAAGCGGTACTTAGACCGGTTAAGCGAAAAGCACGGGCTTGGGGAGCTCCCGACGAAAAACTTCGCGGTTCTTCTTGAAGAGCCGGACATGAAGAGGCGGGAGGCGCCGACTGACATTGTGTGGGACGGAAAGCCCGTCCATTCAAGACTGCACAGTTCATAAGGGGGACGGACAGTTTGAAACAGCTTTTAAAAGACAGCTGGTGGAATCAGCTGAAAGATGAATTTGACAAACCGTATTATCAAGAGCTGAGAGAAATGCTGAAACAAGAATACAGCAGCCAAACGATTTATCCTGACAGCCATGATATTTTTAACGCCTTGCATTATACGCCCTATGAGGATGTAAAAGCGGTCATTCTCGGACAGGACCCGTATCACGGGCCAGGACAGGCGCACGGGCTTAGTTTTTCCGTTCAGCCCGGGGTCAGACAGCCGCCGTCTTTGAAAAATATTTTCATAGAGCTTCAGGACGATATCGGCTGCTCCGTACCGAACCACGGATCGCTCGTCAGCTGGGCGAAGCAGGGAGTGCTTTTGTTAAACACAGTGCTTACGGTTCGCCGCGGTCAGGCCAACTCCCACAAAGGCAAGGGATGGGAGCGGCTCACTGACCGCATCATTGATGTGGTGAATGAAAGAGAGAAGCCGATTGTCTTTATCCTATGGGGGCGTCACGCGCAGATGAAAAAAGAGCGCATTGACACATCGAAACACATTATTATTGAATCGACTCATCCGAGCCCGTTTTCGGCAAGGAACGGTTTTTTCGGGAGCAGACCGTTTTCCCGTACAAACGCCGCCCTTGAAAAAATGGGGGAGCAGCCGATCGATTGGTGCATCCCCGACCTGCCGCAATAAACGTTTTTTTGAGGCGCTTCCGCCCGGCGGAAGCGTCTTTTTTGACGTTCAGGGCGATATGCCGTCAGAAAAAATAACAAACTCAATTCTGCGATTCGCTCAGAAATTTGATAAAATGCAGGAAGAAGACAAATTACTGCTGGAGGATTTACTCATGAACATACATATCTCTGCTTTGATTCAGAAGATGGAAGAAGAACTGAGGCAGGCGAAAACGGCGGCCCGCACCGAGGAGGTCAAAATGCACGCGGCCGCCATCCGCTCTCTGTGTGATGTCGTGCTCGGCACTCAGACGCACACCGATCCGGCGCCTGTGCAGAATCCGATTCCGAAAGCGGCGCCGAAACCTTCCGCGTCTCCTTCGACAGACCCGCTGCTGCTTGAAAAAATGATGGGCAGCGCCGGGCTGAACCAATATCAGAAAAAAGCGAAAGACGAACGTGAGGAAGACGGAAACGGGGATTCCATTTTCGATTTTTAACAGGAGAGGTTGATTGACTTGAAACTGATACTCGGGGGTTTGCAATGGACGGCATTTATGATTGCGGCTGCGATTGTAGTTCCTGTCGCCATCGCACAATCATTTCACTTGAACCATGCCGATTCTGCCGCATTGATTCAGAGCACATTTTTTGTGCTTGGCGTCGCCGCGGTCATCCAATGTCTCCAGGGACATCGTCTGCCGATTAATGAAAGCCCGGCAGGCTTATGGTGGGGCGTATACACGATTTACGGCGGACTGACGGGCACGGTGTTTGTGACATTCGGCGAGACGCTGCGGGCGCTGCAGGGGGCGCTGTTATTAAGCGCTGTCTTTTTCTTTTTGTTCAGCCTTTTTAAAGTGATTGAACGGCTGGCCGTGCTGTTTACGCCGGTTGTGACTGGTGTGTATCTGCTGCTGTTGGTCATGCAGCTGAGTCAGCCGATTGTGAAAGGCCTTTTGGGCATCGGCTATTTAAAAAACAGCGTCGACGGCCTTGTATTCGGGCTCGCCATGGTTGTGACGGCGGCGATGTTCATCATGTCCCGATCGAATGTTACGTTCTTAAGACAGTATGCGATTCTCCTTTCGCTTGCCGGCGGATGGATCTTATTCGCCGTCTTCGGCGCAGCCAAACCGATTCAAATACCGGACCGCGTGATTCAGCTGCCGGCTCTTTTTCCGTTTGGAAAACCCGTGTTTGACAGCGGCCTGATCATTACGTCACTCTTCATTACCGTTCTTTTGATTGTCAACATGCTCGCGAGCATACGGGTTGTAGAAGCGGCGGTGAAAAAATTCGGCGGCACCGTTGGAAAGCGGCGTGAGCGTCCGGCAGGGTTTGCGGCTTCGATCAGCCACCTTTTGAGCGGGCTGTCAGGAGGCATTGCGCCTGTGCCGATTTCAGGGGCGGCCGGTTTTATTGAGACGACGAAGCTTCCTTCGAAAAAGCCGTTTCTTTTGGGAAGTGTATTTGTCATGATCATCAGTATGATCCCGCTATTTATGAATGCGTTCGCGAGTCTGCCCTCACCGGTCGGATTTGCGGTAAACTTCGTCGTTTTCTCCACGATGGCGGGTCTTGCCTTTACAGAGTTTGACTCTTATGAGAAAGCGGAGCAAAAACGAATCCGCTCCATTATCGGTCTGGCGCTCCTGACGGGGGTCGGCGTAATGTTTGTGCCGGAGAGCGCGTTATCAGGGATGCACCCGATCCTGATTTCGCTCTTAAGCAACGGTCTTGTGCTCGGGACGCTGCTGGCGATAGCGATTGACCGAATCCAGCTTATCAAAAAGAAAAAATCCGACAATCTCGTGTCATCGCACGGCGGACGTTGAATTTTGCCGATGTTGGGTTATGATTGAATTGGAAACTTTAACGAAAAGGCGGGAGAAAAATAGATGAAAGTGTTTATTATTCTTGGTGCGATTAACGCTTTATTGGCCGTGGCGCTGGGCGCTTTCGGCGCGCATGGGCTTGAAGGGAAAATCCCCGATAAATATTTGCAGGTGTGGCACACAGGCGTGCAATATCATATGTATCACGCGCTCGGTCTTCTGGCTGTCGCGTTTTTGGCCGAAAAGCTTTCTGGCGCAGGCAGTGTTTCTGTTGCGGGCTGGCTGATGTTTGCGGGCATCGTTCTGTTTTCAGGAAGCCTGTACGTATTGAGCGTGACGCAGATTTCCATTCTCGGCGCGATTACACCGCTCGGCGGCGTGGCGTTTATCATCTCTTGGATTATGATTATCGTCGCGGCCGTCAAATATTTATAAAGAAAAAAAGCCAATCCTCTGTCAAGTGAGCGATTGGCTTTTTGATTTATCTCGGCGAATAAGAAGACATGGAGTACGGATAAGTATAAGCGATTTCCTCATCAAACGTGATGTAATCAAGGTAAATGGTCAGAAGCAGATAGCGGGTGCCCGTTTTCGGATCGCTGATGATGATATGGTCACGTCCCGCTGCCTGAATCACACCGCGGAAAATCTTTGAATTCCATTCTTTGCTGTTTTCAAATGTCATATAAATCGTCGCCGTTTTGCCCCGGTTCAACCGCAGAATATTTTCAATGTATGACTCTTCAATCGGCAGCATGCCGGGAACGTTTTGTGACGATGATGGACCTGACGGGATTTGAAAGCTGCCGCCGCCCTGCTGCTGCGGCTGACCGGGGAACCCCCCGCCGAAGCTCTGCTGGCCTTGCTGCATCGGCATTGTCATTTGCTGCTGCATCGGCATCATCTGTGATCCTTGGCCCTGTGGCTGCGGATAAGGATTAGGCCCGAGCTGCGGCTGGTATCCTTGCATATCCATTCCCATCCCCATCCCTTGCATTTGCTGATATTGATTCTTTTTCGGTTTCATATTGTTCCTCCTTTGATGAAAACCTCTTGATGCTGAAACCTCCTGAAAAGTATCAGACAGCCGACAGAGAGGCTGCTGTTTTTATCTATTCCACCATATGAGCCCAAAGAAAGATTTATGCGGAAAAAGAAAATACGCTCCAATAAGTCCGGACATCAGAGCCGGCTTTTTTTGTGCGCGCAATGCTGACTTTTCACATAATAGTCTGTATTCCTAGCGCATCTTCCGCATAAGGAACATATGATAGCGGTAGTTTCAGGTGCGAAAAGGGGGTGACGAGTTGCCTAAAGTGTCAGTGATCATGACGAGCTATAACAAAAGTGACTATGTGGCCCGCTCTATTAAAAGTATTCTGTCTCAGACGTTTACGGACTTTGAGCTGTTCATTATGGATGACAACTCAAATGAAGCGACATTGGCGGAAATACGTCCTTTTCTCACGGATGACCGCGTCCGGTTTTATCAAAGCGATGTATCGGGCGTCAAAGAAAGAACGGAAAAAACACGCTACGCCGCCTTGATTAATCAGGCAATAGAAATGGCGGAGGGCGAGTACGTGACATATGCGACCGACGACAACACGTATGTGCCGGAACGGCTTGAGAAAATGGTGAAAGAGCTTGATGAAGACCCGGAAAAAGCCGTCGTGTATTCAAGTTCCAAAACCTATCATCTGAATCAGCGGAAAGAGACGGTGAAGGAGACGGCCAGGCCCGCCGAACGGATCGTGTGGAACGCGCCGTGCGCCATTGACCATTGTTCGGTCATGCACCGGTTTTCCGTGCTGGAACAGGTCAAATCGGCATTCGGTTCCTATTGGGATGAAAGCCCCGCGTTTTACCGGATCGGTGACGCCCGTTTCTTCTGGAGAGTGAATCATTTTTATCCGTTTTACCCGATTTCTGAGGAGCTTGATATCAATTATATTACCGATCAATCCATCCATTATCAGCTTTTCGCGGCGGAGAAAAACGAGTTTGTGAACAGCCTTCCGCGGCAGACCACGTGCCGGGAGCTGAGGGAATCATTAAAAAAGCTTGGAAAGGGGTGAGGGCTTGTCGGCATACTTAGCGAATTATTGGGTGCTGTACCGGCAGTATATTGACCTTTTTCAGTCACTTCGCTACAAAGACATCCCGCTCGCATTGATCAGTAATTTTTATCAATATATCAGTCCGGCGCTTCGGGAGAGCATGGAGCAGAACCCAGAGCTTTTCGGTCCGGCTGATCAGCATATTCCTGAAGCCGGTATACAGCCATATTATGATCAAAAAAGGCAAAACATTAAGAAAACAGATGAGAAACCGGTAAACGGAAAAGTCATTCTGCATTTCGATCATCTTCGGTTCACCGAGGGAAATTACCGGCAGTTTGATCCGGCAAAAACAGCGGTACTGGCCAGATGGAGTCTGCCTGACCATTACGGGCTGCCCGTTATCTGCAAATTGGAGCTGACGGGAATGGGGCAAAAAGGGAACCCCGTCCCTTATATTGAAAAAGCCCATTCCATTTTGAAAGAGCTTCACAGCCATCCCGCTTTCGGAAACAGAGAATTTCAGGAACGTTTGTATAAAGACATTCCATTATTTATTGAAGCGATTGATGCCGTTGATATTTTGTTTACGGCCGAGAAGATTTCCGCCGTTGTAGTCGGCACGACGGAGGATATTTACAGCCGTGTGCTGGCGCTGATGTCCGCGAAAAAAAACGCCGTCAGCATCTGTCTGCAGCACGGAGCGCTCATGGGAGATGAAGCGTTTCTGCCCGTATTTACGGACTATCAGGCTGTATTCGGGGCTTATGAAGCGGAGTGGTATAAAGCAAAAGGCTGCAGGGATGAACAAATCATCATCACGGGGCATCCCCGTTTCGACGAGATTTTCTCAAGAGAACCGATAGATCAGGATACGTTTTACCGCAAACTTTCTTTTCTCCCGTCACAGCGGACGGTGCTGATCGCCACGCAGCCGTTTTCTGATGAATTTTATACGGGAGTGCTTGAAGAGCTTGTCGGCCAAAAGAACATGCAGCTCATTATTAAACCGCATCCGTGGGAAATCGGCAAAAACAAGCTGGATGCTTACAATCAGGTGCTGCGGAAATATAAAGCAGGAAAAATCATCAAAAAAGAGATGGAGCTGTATGACATTCTCCCGTATGTTGACGCTGCGGTGACTCAGACATCAACGGTCGGTCTTGAAGCGATGCTGTTTCAAAAGCCCGTGCTAATCGGAAAATCAGCGGGAACCCACAGATACCCTTATTATCACTCACTTGGAGCATTTGTCTTTGAGGACCCGCAGGCACTCGCTCAGGAATTAATCCGGATATGCGAAAGCCCCGCAGAATATCAAAAAGCGGAACAGGCGCGCCGTGCTTTTGTCGCCGCGAACTACCCGGTTCAGGATTCGCTTGCCGCTTTATGCCAAGTGCTTCAGGAAAAAACCGGAGTCAGCTTCAGACGGGTTGACCCTTCATAAAAAAGATAGGAGCGCAAAGAAAATGGTGCAAAAAAGATCAGCTTTTCTTCCCTATTCATTGCCCATGATCGGGAAGGACGAAATTCAGGAGGTTATTGATACGCTTGAATCGGGCTGGCTTTCAAAGGGACCGAAAGTAGAGGCGTTTGAAAAAGCCTTTGCTGCCTGGACGGGAGCAAAGCACGCGATCGCGCTGAACTCATGTACCGCCGCTTTGTTTTTGGCCCTGAAAGCGAAAGGGATCGGTCCCGGCGACGAGGTCATCACGTCTGCCGTGACGTTCAGTTCAACAGCCAATACAATCGTGCACACAGGCGCCGTTCCGGTGTTTGTTGACATCGATCCGCTTACGCTGAATGCGGACCCTGAAAAAATTGAGGCGGCCGTCACCCCGCGGACAAAAGCGATTGTACCCGTTCATTTCGCCGGCCAGTCGTGTGATATGGATCGGATTCTGGCCATCGCCGAAAAGTATCAGCTGTTTGTCTTAGAGGATGCCGCACATGCCGTGTATACCACTTATAAACAGAAAATGATCGGATCAATCGGTGATGCGACGGCATTCAGCTTCTACGCGACAAAAAACCTGGCAACCGGTGAAGGCGGCATGCTGACGACGGACGATGACGGGCTTGCCGATCAGATCAGGGTGCTCAGTCTTCACGGCATGAGCAAAGGCGCTTGGAACCGCTATTCTTCAAACGGAAGCTGGTACTACGAGGTCGAAACGCCCGGCTATAAAATGAATATGTTTGATCTTCAGGCAGCGCTTGGGCTTCATCAGCTGAAACGGATTGACAGCATGCAGCAAAGAAGAGCCGACATTGCGAGCCGCTACCAGGACGCCTTCAGACACATGAAAGGGCTGACCATCCCGCATGTCAGTGATGACGGGCGGCATGCATGGCATCTGTATGTTCTTCAAATAGAGGAGCAGGAGGCCGGGATCAGCCGGAACGATCTGATTTCCGCTTTAAAAGACCAATATAATATCGGCACAAGTGTTCATTTTATTCCGGTTCCGTTCCATCCGTATTATCAAAAAACGTACGGATATAAGGAAACTGACTTTCCGGCCGCGGCAGCGTATTATCACCGCACCGTGTCACTCCCTCTTTATCCGTCAATGACAGATGACGACGTTGAATACGTCATTGCAGCCGTTACCGATATCGTCAAAGGGGCTGATTAGGTGTACAGACTGAGGGAAAATCTTGCGCAGGACATGATTCATGCCTTCCTGCATCAGAAGGGCATCCAGCCGGAAGCCTATGAATCGTCGCTCTGTTTATTGGAAGAAAACAGCCTTCAAGGCGTGATTTTATATGAAAACTCTTCGTGGGAAAGTCAATTGTTCCGAAAAAATATCATCAATGTGAAGCTTGCAGCCGCAAACAGTACCGGACAGCTCAAAAGGCTGTTTCAGGAATTTTACGCGGCAAGGCGGGCGGCCGGCACTGATTTTATATTTATTAAAATACCGGCTGAAGATATCGGGGCGATGCAGGTCGTTCAGCAGCTTCCGAACGCTTATTTTGTAGGGAGTCTGCTCAAACTCGTCAGCCCGGTGCGTGTATATAACAGCACGCCGCCATTTGAGATTACAGAAGCCGGACCCGGCGACACGGAAGCGATCAGCCGGCTGGCCCGCGACGCCTTTACAAAAAGCAGGTATTACCAAGACCCCCATCTCAGCTATGAAAGTGCAAACCGCCTGTTTGAAGAGTGGGCGCGGAATAACGCGGAAGGCAGAGCTTCGTTACAATTCGCCGCCACATATAAGGGAGAGACCGTGGGCTTTGTTCAGGGGCTGTCTAAAGGCGATGAATTCGTCCTTGATCTGATGGCGGTAAAGCCGGGATTTGAAGGAAAAGGAGCGGGATTCCATTTAGCGGCGCACGTGATTGAACAATCATTGCGCTTTCAGCATAAGACTGTATCAGCGGGAACGCAGCTCCACAATGTAAGAGCCATCCGCCTGTATGAAAGAATGGGATTTAAAGCGGATGCGTCCTATTACTACTATCATGTGTGGCCCGGGAAGGAGGCGGACTGATGGCATCATGCAAAATCGGAACGAAGTCAATCGGCGAAGGTTCGCCCGTATTCATCATCGCCGAAGCCGGAATTAATCATGACGGAAAACTGAGCCAGGCGTTTGAATTGATAGATGCGGCCAGTGAGGCCGGCGCGGACGCGGTCAAGTTCCAAATGTTTCAGGCTGACAAAATGTATCAGAAAGACCCCGGCTTGTACAAAACCGCTGCGGGAAAAGATGTCTCGATATTTTCTTTGGTGCAATCAATGGAAATGCCCGCTGAGTGGATCGAACCGCTGCTTGAATATTGTAAGAAAAAAGGCGTGCTGTTTTTAAGCACGGTCTGTGACGAAGGCTCTGCCGACTTACTGTATGCGACTTCGCCTTCAGCCTTTAAAATCGCCTCCTACGAGCTGAATCATCTGCCGTTATTGAAATATGTCGCAGGACTGAAGACACCGATTATCTTTTCCACCGCGGGCGCTGATATTTCAGATATTCAGGAGGCTTATCAAACCATTACCGGCGAGGGGAACACAGAAATTGCGATCATGCATTGTGTGGCGAAATATCCTGCGCCGCCTGAATACAGCAATCTGAGCGTCATTCCCATGCTTGCCGCCGCATTCCCGGATGCAGTGATCGGTTTCTCCGATCACAGCGCCCATCCGTATGATGTGCCGTGCGCGGCGGTCAGGCTCGGAGCGAAACTGATTGAAAAGCATTTTACGATCGATAAAAACCTGCCCGGTGCTGATCACTCTTTCGCCCTCAATCCGGATGAATTAAAAGAAATGGTTGCGGCGATCCGCTCGGTTGAAGCGGAGTTGCGGCAAGGGCACCACGCTCCGGTGCCGGAAGTGTTGTCGGGAAGCTCCCATAAAACCACGACACCGATTGAAGGGGATATCAGAAGGTTCGCTTACAGAGGCATTTTTTCAACAGCGCCGATTCAAAAAGGCGAATGTTTTACGGCTGAAAACCTTGCCGTCCTTCGTCCCGGTCAAAAACCGCAGGGGCTCCACCCGAGATATTTTGAGCTTTTAACTGACGGCGCGCGTGCGGTCAGGGATATCCCCGCCGACACGGGCATCACTTGGGATGACCTTTTGACGAAAGGCAGCCCATATGATGACTGACATTTTGTTTATCATTCAGGCGCGGATGGGAAGCGGGCGTCTTCCCGGCAAAGTGCTGAAACCGATCGGCGGGTATACGATCCTCGATATGATTGTCAAAAGGGTTCGGCAAAGCGCGTATTATGATCAATCGCGGGATAATCTGATCGTCGCCTCGTCTGACAGCAAGACCGACGACATTCTGTCTGCGCACTGCCTCAGCAAGAACTACCGTGTGCACCGCGGCAGCGAGCAGCGCGTGCTTGACCGGTTTGCACAAGTCATCGAACAAGTAAAACCGGATATCGCAGTCAGACTGACGGGGGATAACCCGTTTGTCGACTCTTCGCTGCTTGATTTTCTGATTCAATCGCATTTAGACCAGCACGCAGACTACACGTATATTTGCGGTACACCGCTCGGCATCGGCGGCGAGGCGGTAAACGCGCGCCTTTTAACGGAGATCAATGCCGACAAAACGCTGGCGGACAAATATCAGGAGCATATCACGCTTTTAATAAGAGAATCTCCTGAGAAGTACCGGCTTCTCTTTCCTGAGCCCCCGCAGGAACTCCGGGCTCCCCACTTGCGGATGACCGTCGATACCGAAGAGGACTACAGGATGGCCCGCGAGCTGTACGTAAAAGCGGGCTCGCGTCCTGATATTCCGGCAAAAGAATTGATCCATCTGCTGAATCGTGATCCGGAGCTCAGGGCCATTAATCAAATGATCCGGCAAAAAGAGGCTGATTAGCATGCGGGTTTTGATTTTCGCGGACGGGGGCCGTGACATCGGCATGGGGCACGCGGTGCGGATGAAGCTGCTTGCCGGTGCCATTAAGAATAATTGCTCAATAACGTTCTACACAAATAAAGAGGCTTCTTCTTATCTGTCTTCTGATCAATGGGAAGTGATCATCAAGCCTGACAAGGGACAGAAGGAATTTATTGTCCGGGAAATAAACAGGCAGGCTCCTGACCTTCTCATATTCGATCTGCTCGATATACCGTGTGACTGGTTAGAGGAAATCAAAAAGCATTCATCGGCACGCATCGTCTTATTTGAAGAAAAACGGGAACATGTCATTCATATATGCGATGCCGTTATAAACGGCATTTACGGAGGGCTGAAAAGCCGGACGGTTCAAATGGGCAGCGCCGCGGTATATGAAGGCCCGGATTATATCATTCTTCATCCGGGTTTTGAAAAAGCCAAACAGCTTTATCAGCTGAATAAAGAATGCCGTACCATATTGGTCTCATTAGGAGGAAGCGACCCGAAGAAGCTTGTCTTTAAAGTGATGGAAGCATGCCGCCGCATCCCCGCCATTCAGCGAAAACGAGTGATCATCGTCATGGGCGGCGCTGCGCCTCATGCTGATGACGTGCGCGCGCATCTTATACAAATGCCGTATGCCGAGATGGTAAGGCAGACAAATGACATGGCCGCGCTTCTTTCGAGGGCTGATATGGCCGTCGTGTCCGGCGGGATCACTTTATATGAAACCATTTGTACAGGTGTGCCCTGCATCGTACTTTCTCAAGTGGAGCATCAAACTGAGACGGCGGGAAAATTCGCCGCACGGGGGGCCGCCGTTCACCTCGGCCTTGGTGAATGCATATCAGCGGACGTTCTCGCACGGCATATGTCTGACATGGCCGCTGATTATCCTCTGCGGACCGGACTTCATCAAAACGGAAAGCCGCTGGTTGACGGCAGGGGCATCAAACGGGCGGCGGCGATTCTTTATGATTTGTGATAAAACCACACGTAAGGAAGTGTTCATGTGAAAGGTGTTATCTTAGCCGGAGGCACCGGCTCACGCCTTATGCCGCTGACAAAAGCGGTCAATAAGCATTTACTCCCTGTCGGTCCATATCCGATGATTTACTGGTCGATCATGAAGCTGGAAGAAGCGGGGATTACAGATATCTTGCTGATTACGCAAAAAGAATATATTCCGCAATTTCATAAACTTCTCGAAACCGGAGAAGAGCTCGGCGTCTCAATCACATATCAGGTTCAGCCAGCCGCATCCGGCATTTCCGACGGTTTATCATACGCAAAGCGGTTTACCGGGCGCGATCCGTTCGTTCTGCTTTTGGGAGATAATATTTTTGAAGATTCATTAAAACCTTATACGGAGCGTTTCGCAAAGCAGGGAAAAGGAGCAAAAGTGCTGCTGAAAGAAGTGGACGATCCGGAGCGCTTCGGCATCGCCGAGATTGATGAGGAAAACAAACGGATCAAGTCGATCATTGAAAAGCCGGAGCAGCCGCCGACCAGACTATGCGTCACAGGGATCTACATGTACGACGCAGAAGTGTTTTCTTATATTGAACAAATTTCCCCTTCAAAACGCGGCGAACTGGAAATTACGGATGTCAATAATTTATACATTGAACACAGTGAGCTGACGTATGATGTGTTAACGGGCTGGTGGGTGGATGCGGGCACGCATGAATCGCTCTACCTCGCCGGAAGCCTGGCGCATCAGGTATTACAGAAAGGACAGGAGCATTAATCATGCCAAAATCATATTTAATTACAGGGGGCGCTGGATTTATCGGCCTTACCTTCACAAAGATGATGCTGAAAGAAACAGATGCGCAGATTACCGTCCTGGATAATCTCACGTATGCAAGCAGGCCGCTTGAAATAGAAGCCTTAAAAAAGAACGACCGTTTTCGTTTTATCAAAGGTGACATTTCTAAAAAAGAGGACATTGACAAAGTCTTTTCCCAAATGTATGACGCTGTCATTCATTTTGCGGCTGAATCCCATGTGGACAGAAGCATAAATCAGGCAGAGCCGTTCATCACAACAAATGTAATGGGCACATACCGACTGGCGGACGCGGTGTTACAGGGAAAAGCCGGCAGGCTGATTCACATTTCCACAGATGAGGTGTACGGAGATTTGGCGCCGGATGATCCCGCTTTTACAGAGACGACGCCGCTTTCTCCGAACAATCCGTATTCGGCCAGCAAGGCAAGCTCAGACCTGCTCGTCATGTCTTATGTGAGAACCCATAAGCTTCCTGCCATTATTACAAGATGCAGCAACAATTACGGGCCGTACCAGCATCATGAGAAAATGATTCCGACCATTATCAGGCATGCCGTAAACGGCACGCCGGTTCCGCTGTACGGCGACGGATTGCAGATCAGAGACTGGCTGTTTGCCGAAGACCATTGCCGCGCCATTAAGCTCGTCCTGGAAAAAGGAACACTCGGTGACATTTACAATATCGGCGGAGGAAATGAACGGACGAATAAAGAGCTTGCGTCATTTATCATGAAGGAGCTCGGTGTCGAGGAACGGTTTGCTCATGTCGAAGACAGAAAAGGGCATGACCGCCGTTACGCCATCAATGCTTCAAAGCTGAAAAATGAGCTGGGATGGCGGCAGGACGTCACATTTGAAGAAGGAATGAGAAGAACCATTCGCTGGTATACAGACAGCCAAGACTAATCGGAAAGAAGGGGATCCGATTGACGAAGGTATTAGTAACCGGAGCGGCCGGCCAGCTGGGGCGGGAGTTATGCCGCCAGCTGAAGCGGGAAGGGTATGAAGTGATCGCCTTGACAAAAGCGATGATGAACATATCCGACCAGCGTTCGGTGCGGCACTCGTTCAGCCATTACAAGCCGGATATCGTCGTCAATACGGCGGCATACACCTCCGTTGACAAATGTGAAACGGAACTCGACAAAGCGTATTTAATAAACGGAATCGGCGCTTATTATGCCGCGCTTGAGGCTGAAAACACCGGCGCGAAATTCATTCACATCAGCACCGATTACGTCTTCAGCGGCAAAGGAACACGGCCATACCAGACCGATGATCCCGCAGATCCGGGCACGATTTACGGAAAAAGCAAAAAACTCGGCGAAGAACTGATCCGGTTGACGGGAAAAAAACACACCATTATCAGAACATCGTGGGTGTACGGCAGCGGCGGGCACAACTTTGTCAATACGATGCTGAAGCTTGCGGATACACATGATCAGGTTCGTGTCGTTAACGATCAAGTCGGAGCGCCGACGTATACAAAAGATTTAGCCGAAACGGTGATCGGTCTGTTTGACAGGCCGCCGGGCTTATACCACGCCGCAAACAGCGGAGTGTGCAGCTGGTATGAATTCGCCAAGGCTATTTTTGAAGAAAGCGGCAGAACCGCCGCCGTGCTGCCCGTCACGACGGAGGAATACGGAAATGAGACGCCGCGCCCCGCTTATTCGGTGTTGAGTCTTGAGTCGATTGAACGGCAGGGGCTCGGCATGAGGCATTGGCGGGAAGCGCTGCGGGATTATTTACAAGGGGAGGGACAGTGCAAGTGATCGAAGGCGTAAAAATCAAAAAGCTGATCAAACACAGCGATGACCGGGGTTTTTTCTCAGAACTCGTCCGTGACGATGAACATCTCTTAGAGCGTTTCGGGCAGGCTTCCTGGTCCAAAAGCTATCCCGGCGTCATTAAAGCGTTTCACTATCATGAGAAACAGGATGACCTGTGGTTTTTCCCGACAGGCCATGCCCAGGTCGTGCTCCATGACCTTCGCGAAGAGTCGGCAACCAAGGGAGAAACGGATGTCTACTACATGGGAGAAGACAATCCGATGCTCCTTCTCATTCCCAAAGGCGTCGCACACGGGTACAGAGTGCTGGGTGAAACCCCGCTGACCATTATTTATTTCACGACGATGTCCTACAATCCGGATCAGCCTGACGAAAAAAGAATCCCGTGGAATGATGACACCATCGGATTTGATTGGCAGACGGCTCACCGGTAGCGCACAAGACGAAGACAGCGGATGTCTTCGTTTTTTTGTGTTTTGTTGACTTTGATATGAGTGGAGCCAGTGAATAAGATACGACCGCCCACTATATCATGATTGCTGGCCTGAAGGACAATTTCATCAAAAATGTCTTGGAAGATGGCGGTCAGTTAGGGACCTGAAATTTAAGAGATCCTCCCTTTCTTCTCCTATGGACATCATGCATCCTAAAAAACAAAAAATGATTTATAGAATGGGGATAGGATTTAATTAGAAAAATCTTAAGAAAAAAGTAATATTTGCTTAAGAGAAAAGAGAACTTTCCTTTATATAGTAGGAGTATATATGGAAAGGGGAAAGCGAATGACATACATCTTAAAAACGAGTCAGCTTACAAAAACATTTAAAGGAAAAGAAGTTGTTTCCGGGGTTAATATGCACGTGAAAAAAGGGGAGATTTATGGATTCTTGGGTCCCAATGGTGCAGGTAAAACAACCATTATGAAAATGATTACCAATTTAATCAAGCCAACAAGTGGTGAAATAGAAATTTTCGGTGAGAAATTAACAGATACGTCATTTGAAGTTTTAAAAAGAATGGGCACCATTATTGAATATCCCATTTTCTATGACAACCTCACGGCTAAAGAAAATTTAGATTTCCATTGTGAATATATGGGCTATTACGATAAAAAATCCATTGACCATGCTATCGAGCTTGTAAAGTTACATAATATTGATAATAAAAAAGTGAAAGAGTTTTCTTTAGGAATGAAACAAAGGTTAGGAATAGCCAGAGCTATTTCTACAAGACCAGAACTTCTCATTTTAGACGAGCCGATTAATGGCCTGGATCCAATAGGTATAAAAGAGTTGAGGGATCTCTTTAAGTTACTTTGCAGAGAATATGGAATTACATTATTAGTCTCCAGTCACATTTTAGCCGAAATGGAACAAATGTCAGATACTGTTGGTATCATACAGAATGGCAAGTTAATAAAAGAAGTTTCTATGAAGAGTATTAACGGAAAACAAACAGAGTATATAGAGGTAAAAGTCCAAAATATAAAAAAAGCGTTATATATTTTAGAGCAAAATCTGGGGATAAGAAATTTTAAAATGATTGATCAACAATTAATTCGTATCTATGAAACAGCAGTTACACAACAAGAAATCTCTAAAGCACTTATTCTGAATGACATTGGTATAGAAAGTATAAATAAAAAACACAGTTCTTTAGAAGAATACTTCTTAAATTCTATGAATGGGGAGGGAATACACACTAGATAGATTGCCCGTCTGTGTTATGCACCTATTTGCATTGTCTTAAATTCTTCAGCTGGAGGCTATTAGCATGTTAAAACTTATGAAATTAGAGTACAAAAAACATCACTTATCACAGTATTTTAAATGGGTGGCACTTTGGATATTCATCATCTTTGCCTTAGCGGCTTTTATGGGATGGGAATCTAAAAATGAAAATGAACTTATGTTTCGTGATTATGCAGATTTTATATCTCTAACTAATATTTTAATTAGAATTGTGTTTATTAGTTTTTCTGCTGTGATTTTATCCCGTTTAGTTATTGATGAATATAAAAATAAAACAATACAATTGCTGTTTACTTATCCTTTACAAAGAAAAAAATTAATGCAAGCTAAACTATCTATTGTCTTCCTATTCTGCTTTGTAAGTATTGTTATTGCTACGTTTGTTATTAACTTGTTAATTCTCTTCGTGAGTCCGCACTTATATTTATTCGAGAAGCCTGTTGAAATGAGTGAAGTTATTTCCGCTATGCCATCGACTCTTCTCACCGCTTTTATGATGGGAGGAGTGAGTCTGATTCCTTTATTTTTCGGCATGAGAAAAAAATCAACTTCTGCTACAATCACTTGGGCTGTCATAATCGGGGTTTTTATCAATGCAACAGTTTCCGACGGAGGAGAAACAGTCAGTTTAAGTCAATTTATTATCATTCCAATTATACTTTGTTTATTTGGTTTTTTAGTGGGTTATCTTTCTTACCGTAAGGTGGATCAGAAAGATTTATTGTAGATAAAAGGAGAAATTATACAATGAAGAAGATTATAGCATCATGTGCAGTGTTAATCGTAATCGGCGGAATTGTTTTAAGCCTTTATAAGACAGATACAAAAAACTTTAAAAAGAACGTGTCCTGCAATGTTGAAAAAATTGATACTTTAAAAGTATATACTGACTCATGGGATGTGAAGTTTAAAAAGAGTAATTCAAATAAGGCAACAATATCTGCTGAGGGGAAGCAGAAAGATAAGGCTCCAGTTACATTTCAAGGAGATGGGGGGGATTTGGTCGTTAGTCAAAAAGAACAAAAGAATGGCGGCTTTTTGGATGGATTTACTTTTGGGAAGCAGGGCGGCACAATCTATATTAATGTTCCCGATTCAGGTATGAACAATATTGAAATAACTAATAAGGATGGGAATATACAATTAAGTGAGATTTCAGCTGAAAATATTATCGTTGAAAATAATTCCGGTGATGAAAAAATCAATAATGTTTCGGCTCATACTGGAAAGTTTTCATCCAAGGATGGGGCGTTAAGCGTTGAAAATAGTTCTTTTGAGAAATTAAATATAACATCTGCAGGCGGCGATAACGAGATGAAGGAAATACATAGTTCCAATGTAAAGGTTACTTCTAAAGATGGAGCGGTTTCAATCAAGGACATAACAGAAGGAAAATCTTTATCAGTAAATACGAAATCAGGAGATATAGGTGTATCTTATAAAAAAGCGCCAACTTCACTTGCTGTTTTTGCTCAGAGTAATTCTGATGTAACGTTTGATTTAGATGGGCTTAATAAGAGCCATGATGGCGTAAAACTGAAAAAAGGTGAAATTGGCGCGGGAAGTAATAAAGTAAGTCTATCTAGTGAAGATGGTTCGATAAAGGTGAGATAAAAAGAGAAAAACACAAGACAACAATTCCCGCTATTGAAGAATGGTTGTCTTATTTGTTTGTATTTAAAATGTTTTGGAATATTTATCTCCTTTTGTATAAAAAATAATTATAATGAGATTAATTATCTGTATAATGATTGAAATAAACAGTGAATTAAGAATATCAGTTTTATATTTAAGGAGCGGAAAGCTTGGGTTACAAAATATTAATTGTAGAAGACGACCAATTCATAAGCGATATGGTAAGCGAAAGCTTAACGAAAGAAGGGTTTGAAGTAACAGCAGCTTTTGATGGTGAAGAAGCTTTAGACATATTGAACACCCAAAAGTTTGAGGTTATAATGTTGGATTTAATGCTTCCGAAGATAGATGGGATGGAATGTTTAAGAATGATTCGTTCCAAAAGTATGGTTCCCGTTCTTATCATGTCTGCAAAAGATGAAGATGTAGATAAGGCACTTGGTCTCGGCCTCGGAGCTGATGATTATATTTCTAAACCTTTTTCTATGCTGGAGGTAATAGCCAGAATTAAAGCAACCATTAGAAGAGAAAGACACTATAAGAGCTCCCTGTCTTCAAAGGAAGAAAAAATCATTAAAATAGGTGATTTAAGTGTTGACCTGCATGGCTTTTCTGTTAAAAAATTCAATGAAAAGATTAATCTCACGGCAAAAGAATTTAATATTTTAAAACTCTTTATTTCTAATCCTTCACAAGTATATACTAAGTCTCAACTTTATAAGTCCGTATGGGAAGATGAGTATCATGGAGATGAGAATGTAATTAATGTTCATATTAGACGGCTCAGAGAGAAAATTGAGGACGATCCATCTCATCCAACGTACATAAAAACTTTGTGGGGAATCGGTTATAAGTTGGGAGATTTTTGAATGTTTTATCTAGTGGTTATTTTATTTATATGCTCTGCAGCAGTAAATATATTTCTTTTCCGAAGCCGATTAAATCTAAGGACTGAGATTAAATATATAAGAAATAAACTTCGAAAAGTTGTAAATGAAGAGACAGGCGAAAGATTATTGCTTAACACGGAAGATAAATATATAAAATCCTTGTTAATTCAAATAAACCGTCTTTTAGACCATAATCAAAAGATCAAAGGGAACTGCAATAGTATTGAACTGTCCATGCGAAAAATGCTATCAAATATTTCACACGATTTAAAGACGCCTTTAACAGTTATACTAGGTTATATTGAAATGATAAATAACGATAAAAGTCTGACTTCGGAAAAGGTTATGAGTTTACTAAAAACAGTTAATTTAAAAACGGTCGAGGTATTAGCGTTAATAAACCGTTTTTTTGAACTTGTAAAATTAGAGTCAGGAGATAAAAAATTAAATTCTTCACGAATTGACATATGTGAAGTCAGCCGAAAAATAATTTTGGATTACTACGAAATTTTAATCAGCAAAGAATTTGAAGTAGTGATTGATATACCCGATGATTCTATCTTTGTTAGCGGAGATGAAGAAGCAATTGAGAGGGTTCTGAATAATTTAATTACGAATGCAATTCAATATGGTTCCGATGGTAAGATGGTGGGTTTAAAGATCAGAATAACTGATAATGATGTTTTTGTAGAAATATCAGATAAAGGAAAAGGAATAAATGAAATGCATAAAGACCGTGTCTTTGAACGAATGTACACATTGGAGGACTCGAGAAATACCAATTATCAGGGAAGCGGATTGGGGCTGACGATTACTAAGAGATTAGTAGAGCAAATGGAAGGAAGTATATCTCTAAATAGTGTCCCCTTCAAAGAAACAACGTTTTCTGTACGTTTAAGACGTATTAAATTTTAATAAAAGCAGTAAGGTTTCTTCTGTATACGTCTTCAAATCCCCTTTCTCTTTAATCTGAGAGGCTGACAACAGTCTCTTTTTTTTTTATACGCAAAAGGATGGCATGAATCTTGCATATAAAAAGGGGCGTAACGACAATGTGAAAGGGATTGATGGGTTTTGGTGTAAAAGCGCTTACATTTTGTTCTGCCGGTAATTGAAGCTTACACGTAAAATACGATGAGGTGATAAAACATGTCAGCCAACCCGCTTTCTAAAAGCAATCAGAAAGATGAAGAAAAAGAAGTTCTTAATTTGTTCTTGTCAACACAATCGATCATAAAAGAAGCTCTGCGCAAACTGGGCTATCCTGACAATATGTATGAACTGATGAAAGAGCCGATGCGGCTTTTAACCGTCCGCATCCCTGTCAAAATGGACAATGGCTCAGTACAGGTTTTCACGGGCTACCGCTCACAGCATAATGACGCAGTCGGCCCGACAAAAGGGGGCGTGCGGTTTCATCCGGAAGTCAGTGAAGAAGAGGTCAAGGCGCTTTCCATCTGGATGACTTTAAAATGCGGTATCACAAATCTTCCTTACGGGGGCGGAAAAGGCGGCATCATCTGTGATCCGCGGACGATGTCATTCGGAGAGCTGGAACGGCTGAGCCGCGGATATGTGCGCGCGATCAGCCAGATCGTCGGTCCGACAAAGGATATTCCGGCTCCTGACGTATATACCAACTCGCAGATTATGGCATGGATGATGGACGAATACAGCCGCCTGAGAGAATTTGATTCACCGGGATTCATTACGGGCAAACCGATCGTTCTCGGCGGTTCACAGGGGCGGGAGACGGCGACCGCGCAAGGCGTCACGATTTGTATTGAGGAAGCCGTTAAGAAAAAAGGGATTCCATTGGAAAATGCACGGATCATCATTCAGGGGTTCGGAAATGCGGGGAGCTTTCTCGCTAAATTTATGCATGACGCCGGCGCCAAGGTGATCGGCATCTCAGACGCCCACGGCGCTTTGTATGACCCTGACGGCCTTGACATTGATTACCTGCTGGATAAGCGGGACAGCTTCGGCACGGTGACGAATCTCTTCTCGGATGTCATAACGAACCGGGAGCTGCTGGAAAAGGACTGTGATATTCTCGTGCCCGCCGCAATCTCCAATCAGATTACGGCTGAAAACGCCCATCACATTAAAGCCTCAATCATTGTGGAGGCGGCAAACGGCCCGACAACGATAGATGCCACGAAAATTCTGAATGAAAGAGGCGTGCTTCTCGTACCGGATATTTTGGCAAGCGCCGGCGGCGTGACGGTGTCTTATTTTGAATGGGTGCAAAATAATCAAGGCTTTTACTGGTCTGAGGAGGAAGTCGCCGGAAAACTGCGCAGCGTCATGGTGAATTCGTTTGAATCCATTTATCAGACAGCGCATACCCACAAAGTCGATATGCGTTTGGCCGCCTATATGACGGGCATCAGAAAGTCGGCTGAAGCGGCCCGGTTCCGCGGCTGGGTATAAGTGTTATCCGCAAAGAGATTTTGCATCAGTTATATAGCAGATCGCAAAATTTCTTTGCATTTTCAGATTGCAGCTGACAGATTCGGACAAGCTTCGTCCGCTTTCGGCAAAGATTTTCTTATTTTTATCACAAATTGCTATGCTGGTATGCTTCTTGCATCTTCATAAAGCGTGAGCACACATTACAAAATACGGGGAGGAATTCTAATGACAGTTTCATACGCACACGAACCATTTACAAATTTTCAGGAAGAGACAAATAAACAATCGTTTCAGGAAGCGCTGGCTTATGTGAATTCACAGCTCGGCAAGCATTATCCGCTTATCATCAACGGTGAAGCGATTGAAACGGATAAAAAGATCGTTTCCGTCAATCCGGCAGATAAAAAAGAAGTGATCGGTTCTGTATCAGCCGCCGGAAAAGAACTTGCGGAAAAGGCCATGCAGGCTGCGCTGCAGGCATTTCAAACATGGAAAAAAGTACGGCCGGAACACCGCGCGAATGTGCTGTTTAAAGCGGCGGCGATCATCCGCAGAAGAAAGCACGAATTCTCCGCGTATCTAGTGAAAGAAGCGGGAAAACCGTGGAAGGAAGCGGATGCTGATACGGCGGAAGCGATCGACTTTTTAGAGTATTATGCCCGTCAGATGCTGAAACTGAAAGACGGTTCCCCTGTAAAGAGCCGTGACGGAGAATATAATCAGTATCACTATGAGCCGCTTGGGGTGGGAATCGTCATTTCTCCATTCAACTTCCCGCTTGCGATCATGGCGGGAACGGCGGCGGCAGCCATCGTAACAGGCAACACGATACTGCTGAAACCGGCGGATGCGGCGCCTGTCGTGGCGGCGAAATTCGTTGAAGTGATGAAAGAAGCGGGCCTGCCGGACGGTGTGCTCCAATTCATACCGGGCGACGGAGGAGAAATCGGCGACTATCTGGTTGAGCATCCGAAGACGAGATTTGTGTCGTTTACAGGCTCCCGCGCAGTCGGATGCCGCATCTATGAACGCGCCGCCAAAGTACAGCCGGGCCAAAAGTGGCTGAAACGGGTCATTGCCGAAATGGGAGGGAAAGATACGGTGCTTGTAGACAGAGATGCTGATCTTGATCTTGCCGCTTCCTCAATCGTGTATTCCGCCTTCGGATTCTCAGGCCAAAAATGTTCAGCCGGTTCCCGTGCGGTCATTCATCAGGACGTCTATGATGAAGTTGTTGAAAAAGCCGTCGCTTTAACAAAATCACTCACCGTCGGAAGTCCGGAAGATTTTGATACATACATGGGGCCAGTCATCCACGAAGCATCTTATAATAAAGTCATGAGTTATATCGAAATCGGCAAAACAGAAGGAAAACTCCTGACGGGAGGCGAAGGTGATGATTCAAAAGGATACTTTATTCAGCCGACCATTTTTGCGGATGTTGATGAAAACGCCCGCCTGATGCAGGAGGAAATTTTCGGGCCGGTCGTCGCGATCTCAAAAGCCCGTGATTTCGACCATATGCTTGAGATTGCCAATAATACCGATTACGGACTGACGGGCGCTCTGTTATCGAAAACCCGCGCGCACATTGAACGCGCCCGCGAAGATTTTCACGTCGGGAATCTATACTTCAACCGCGGATGTACGGGAGCGATTGTCGGATACCAGCCGTTCGGCGGTTTCAATATGTCAGGAACCGATTCAAAAGCCGGAGGACCTGACTATCTGATTCTTCATATGCAGGCAAAAACAACGTCTGAAGCCTATTAATCTTTCGGAAATAGCGCGATGAAAAAGAGAGTCGCGCTATTTTCTCTATATGAGGGTAAGGAGGATGGAACATGTATCAGCAGCTCAGCAAAATGCTTCCGGAGGAGAAAATAGAAGCCATTACGAAATCACTGGTGGCGTTAAACAGCATCAACGGCACATTGGGAGAAGGAAAAAAAGCCGACTATATCAAAGATATGATCAAGAGCTTTCCCTACTTTCAGGAGAATCCGTCACATGTGTGGGAGCAGGCGATTCCTGAGGACCCTTACGGCCGCAAAAATATTTTCGCATTTATTGAGGGAAACGGCGAAAGCCTGAATACGGTCATTTATCACGCTCATCTTGATACGGTCGGCATCGAGGATTTCGGCCCTTTAAAAGATATCGCTTTTGATTCCGACCGTCTCGCGGAGTATTTCTCAAACTATGAATTTGATCGGGATGTGCAGCGGGACGCCCGCTCAGGCGAGTGGATGTTCGGAAGGGGTTCGGTTGATATGCAGAGCGGTATTGCCGTTCATCTCGCCAATCTGCTTCACTTTTCTGAACGGCGCGATCAGCTGCCGGGCCATATTCTGTTCATGGCAAACCCGGATGAAGAAAGCCAGCATTCCGGCATTTTAACCAGCATTTCTGAATTAAAACGTCTGAAACAAGAAAAGCAGCTTCGTTATTTAGCAGCGATTAATAACGATTTTATCACGCCGCTGTATGAGGGTGACACGACAAGGTACATCTACACGGGCGCGGCAGGGAAGCTTTTGCCTTGCTTTGCGATTTACGGGCGGGAGGTGCATGTCGGTGATACGCTGTCCGGCATCGACCCGAATTTGATCGCATCAGAAATCACCAGAAGAATTCACAACAATATTCATATGGCGGAAAACATTGAAGGGGAGCTTGTGCTTCCGCCGACCTGCCTGTACCAGCGTGACAATAAGGAAGCGTATAACGTGCAGACCGCCGTCAGCAGCTATGTCTATTTTAATTATTTTATTTACGAGAAAACCGCCAAAGAAGTCATGGATCAGCTGACTGCCGTGGCTGACGAAGCTTGCAGAGAGACAGAGCGAAAATTATCTGATTATTATGACGAATACTGCGAGAGAACGAGCCTGCCGAAAAAAGAGATGTCATGGAACGTTCAAGTGTACAGTCTGGAAGATTACCTGAAAAGGCTGAGAAACCGCGGGATAGACCCTGCACAGTGTATCGAGCAGACATTTAAAACATATGAACATCTTGAACTGCGGATGAGATGCTTTAAAGCCGTCGAGGAACTGCAAAAACTCGATCCTGAGCAGGGAGCCAAGGTCATTATTTTCTATGCGCCGCCTTACCTTCCGCACAATTATCTGAAAGAAGAGAGCACACGGGACCGGCTTTTGCAGCATGTCATTCAAGAAGCGGTCGATAAAACAGCGGCATCAACCGGAGAAACATTCGTCTTTAAAAAGTTTTTCCCTTATTTAGCGGACGGAAGCTTTTTATCGCTGCATGAAACAGACGAGGAGGTCTCCGCCTTTACCGATAATTTTCCGGGCTGGGATGTCATCGGGACGATTCCTTTTAAAGAAATAAGGGAATTGAATATTCCGTCGGTCAATATAGGGGTATACGGAAAGGACGGCCATAAATGGACGGAACGCGTGTACAAGCCGTACACATTCCATGTGCTGCCGGAACTCATTCAGCAGACGACAATGCACCTTTTGCACAGCTGCCGATTAGACATACGCACAAATGGCTGACATAACGGAATAAGGGGGATGTATATGCAGGGAGATACCAATCAAACTGAATTGCAGCGCACGATGAAGGGCCGGCATTTGTTTATGATCGCCCTCGGCGGCGTGATCGGGACGGGGCTTTTTCTGGGCTCCGGTTTTACGATCAGTGAAGCAGGACCGATCGGCGCGATATTGGCTTATGTGATCGGCGGAGTTTTAATGTATCTGGTGATGCTTTGTTTGGGGGAGCTCGCGGTCGCCATGCCGGTCGCAGGATCATTTCAGGCGTATGCCGCAAAGTTTCTCGGGCCGTCGACGGGGTTTACGATCGGATGGATGTACGCATTCAGCTGGGCCAATACAGTGGGGCTTGAACTGACGTCGGCGGGGATTTTAATGCAGCGGTGGTTTCCGGCCGTTCCGATTTGGGTGTGGTGCCTTGTATTCGGCGTCGTCATTTTTTCCATTAACGCGCTGTCTGCGCGGAGTTTTGCGGAAATGGAATTTTGGTTTTCCAGCATTAAGGTCATGGCCATTGTATTGTTTATTATTCTCGGCTGCGCTGCGGTATTCGGCTTTGTCGGTTTTAACGGCGGGCAGACGGCTCCGTATCTGTCAAACTTTACGACGGACAAAGGGCTTTTCCCGAACGGCGCCCAAGCCGTGCTGTTTACCCTTGTCATGGTGAATTTTTCATTCCAGGGCACCGAGCTGGTCGGAATCGCCTCGGGAGAAAGCGAAAATCCGGAAAAGACGCTTCCCCGCTCAATCCGAAACGTCATATGGCGGACGCTGTTTTTCTTCGTGCTGGCGATGTTTGTTCTCGTGTCCATTTTGCCGTACCAAACCGCAGGCGTCATCGAAAGCCCGTTTGTGGCTGTGCTGGATAAAATCGGCGTTCCCTATGCGGCTGATATCATGAACTTTGTCATTCTGACCGCCATGCTGTCGGTGGCGAATTCCGGGCTGTACGCTTCGTCCAGAATGATGTGGTCCCTATCAAAAACTAAGATGGGCCCCGCTTCCTTAACGAAACTGACGAAAAAAGGCGTGCCTCTGAAAGCTCTTTCCATCACCATCGCCATCTCCGGTTTATCCCTGCTGACAAGTGTATTCGCGGCTGAAACGGTGTATGTGTGGCTCATTTCCATCTCCGGTATGATTACCGTCGTCGCGTGGATGTCAATCTGCGCTTCACAATTCGTTTTCCGGAGGCGCTTTCTCGCTGAAGGAGGAAATCTGAAAGACCTGGCATTTAAAACGCCTCTTTATCCGATCGTGCCGATTCTCGGATTTTCGGTTTACGGTCTTATCTTGATCAGTCTCATCTTTATCCCCGACCAGCGTATCGGTCTGTACTGCGGCGTCCCGCTGATGATCATTTGTTACGCGTATTATCACTTCGGTATCAAAAAACGCCTGAAGCGTGAGCCGGCTTCTTCGAAAAAAGGCGCTGCCGGATAAGAAAAAAAGCCCTTCGCTTAAAGCGGCGGGCTTTACTTTGTTTTTCGTTTTGCCGACAGCACATAGGATAGAACGGCACAGAACTCAAAACCGAAAATGCTGACGGCCATCGGCCAGGCATTTTCTTCTCCGGCAATACCGACAAGGGGAGCGGCAGCCGCACCGCCGATAAAGGGCAGGAGTCCGAGAAGAGCCGCAGCGCTTCCCGCGCCTTTCTCCTGTTTTTGCATAGCTAAAGAAAATCCCGTCGTCGTGACGATCCCGACAGAAGAAACAATGATGAATAAAGAAATGCAGACCGCCGTCAGGCCTAAACCAAACGCAAGTGATAAAAGCAAAGTGATGCTTCCGATGACGGCGATCAACAGCCCGGAGACAAACAGCTTCCGTTCATCATGTGTTTTAGCCATCCGTCCGGTGATTTGGGTGGCGCATATGATTCCCGCACCGTTTACGGCGAACAGCAGGCTGAACATTTGCGCTGATACGCCGTAGATGTTTTGCAGTACAAACGGCGACCCGGCAATATATGCGAACATGCCGGTCATCACAAATGCCTGGCTGAGCGCAAATCCCATAAACATCCGGTCGCCAAGCAGGCCGCGAAATGTCATCAGCGTCTCCCGGAGTCCGCCGCTTGTCCGCTTTTCCGGCGGGAGTGATTCAGGCAACGCCGTAAGCACGGCGGCGGAAATGATACAGCCGATCACCGCCAGCACGACAAATACGATTTTCCAGCCGGCAAACTGAAGGATAAATCCCCCTGTAATCGGCGCTAAAATCGGCGCCGCCCCATTGACGAGCATCAGTAATGAGAAAAAAGCCGTTAATTCTTTTCCGGAATACATATCGCGCGCGGAAGCCCGTGCGATGACGATTCCGGCCGCCCCGGTGAATCCTTGAATAAACCTCATGACAATTAAAAACGAAACAGAAGGGCTGAAGGCGCATAATAAAGAAGACAGCGTATAAAGCAGCAATGACAGAATGAGCGGCTTCCGGCGCCCGATCATATCACTGAGCGGCCCGACAACGATCTGCCCGACCGCCAGCCCCAAAAGACAAAACGTCAGGCTCAGCTGCGCAAGTGACGCTGTCGTATGAAGATCGGCCGCCACTTCAGGCAAAGCGGGCAGATACATATCGAGCGAAAGCGGCCCGAATGAAGCGAGCGTCCCGAGAATCAGTACCATGCCGAGGCCTGCGCGGGCGGCCTTTGAATCAGCGTTATTCATTCCATGACCCCCACCTTAACAAATGATTCTATCACTATAGCATAACCGGACGGTGTATTTTATATCATTTATTGAATACAAACTAAATATTTTATTTAAAATCTGAATGTAAATAAAAAATTAGAATTAGTTTTCATGTGAAATGTAAAATGAAATATAAGGATGCTAAACTATAAAGAAACAAAAGGTAGAAAAGTTTTACGGAAGAGGTGTTCAAAGAGCATGAACAGCAAACAAACCGATCACATCGAAACGAAACGCCGATTTCCGATCTGTCTCGCGCTTGCTTTGACATTAGGCGTATTTGCCGCCGGTTCTGAAGAGCTGGTGATTTCTCCGCTGCTTCCGGATTTAGCGCGGGCTTTCAGCTCGGATGTCAGTGTGCTGGCGCTTTCCATCAGTATTTACGGAGTGATGATTTTTATCGGGGCGCCGCTTCTCGTTCCGCTGGGAGATAAATATTCCCGGGAGCTCAGCCTGATGACGGGGCTGCTTATATTTACGGCCGGCACGGTGATCTGCGCGCTGGCGCACAATCTCTTTTTCTTCTTTCTGGGCAGGGCGCTTTCCGGGCTTGCGGCGGGTGCGTTTGTGCCGACAGCTTATGCGGTGGTCGGCGACCGTGTGCCTTATGCGTACCGCGGCAAGGTGATGGGTCTGATCGTGTCAAGCTGGTCGCTCGCTTTGATTTTCGGCGTTCCGATCGGCTCTTTTATCGGCGGCGTTTTGAATTGGCGGTGGACGTTTTGGATTTTCGCCCTCATGTCTGTCCTCGTTGCTTCGCTCATTTTCATTGAGGCGCGCCGCAGCACGGCGGATGGGGATAAAACAGAAGAGGAAAACGGACGGCAGGCAGGCACTTTCCGGGATGCGCTGAAGGTGCCCCGTGTCCCTGTATACCTCACGATCACTTTTTGCAACATGATCGGTTTTTACGGCATGTATTCCTTTCTCGGCACCTATCTTCACCGCGTGCTGCCGGGGGGGAATACAGCTTCAGGGCTGCTGATCATGGTGTACGGAATCGGTTTTTCCATGAGCGTGTTCACCGGAAAAATCGCAGATAAGGCGGGGAAAATGCGCGCTTTGATCGCGGCATTGGCCGTGATCAGCATATGGCTTTCTTGTCTCGCCTATGCGCCGTCATCAATGCCGTTTTTGGTCATCGGGTTATTCGTCTGGGGATTGATGCAAAGCCTGACGGTGACCTTGCTCAGCACCATTTTAAGTGATTGCTCACAGAGCCGCCGGGGCAAAATCATGGCATTTTACAGCCTGGCGTCTAATTTGGCCGTCACCTTGGGTTCTGCTGTCATGGGTCCGGTCTATGTCGGATACGGATATGCAGCTGTCGGATTTATCTGTGCGGCCGTCACCCTCATCGGCTTTGTCCTCAGTGTTTTCGCATACAGAAGGTATGGGAAATATGAGCATCAGGCCGACCAATCATTGTATCGGTAAAATAAAGTTTCTATAATTTTATAAATGTTAATTTTTAACACCTTATATCTTAAGGTGTTTTCTAATATATAGGAATAATTATCAATATTTTCAAATAATATTGACAGCTTGAACATCTATGGATAATATTTACTTAAAATTTAACAGATTGGTTGGTGCTCATGATTATATTGGATAATAGCATTCAAACAAAAAGCAAGGCTTATTCAATATCTAAACTGATTACGATCAACACGCTCGGTCCTGAAGGGACAAGCAGTGAGTACGCAGCAAAAAACTTCATCACCAATTTTACCCTTCTCCAAGGGGTGAACAGCAAATTATCACTGCATGATACATTTGAATCGTGCATTGAAAAAACGCTTCAAAGTCCGCTGGAATACACAATTGTGCCTCACGCGTATGACGGCATTAAGCACTTCTACATGAGACCGGATCTGCAGCTTCTGCAAATTTTCAGGTGCGACACCCCGATGTACGGCCTGGCTGTCCGGCCCGGTTTTGAATATACAGATGACATGCTTGAACAGGCTGTCATCGTATCCCACCCGTCTCCTATCAATTTGATTAAGTATTTTACCCGTAAAGATGTCACGTTTGATCTGGTGAACTCGACGAGCGCAGCCGCGAAAAGAGTGAAGGACGGTTTGTCCGACATCGCGCTGACAAATGAGCTGGCCAGACAAAAGTACGGCCTTCACTTTGTCAAAACATTTAAAAGCATTCCCATGAGCTGGTCATTATTCGGAAAAGGAGAGATTCATGATGAAAACTGAACAAGATTTGCAGGAACTTTATTTCCCGACGCCTAAATTAATAGAATGGGATAACGGAGTAAGACAATATTCGTCCGTCAGAGGAGATACGGAAGTTCTGCTTTCTTACGTTCCGCCGCATACAAACGTGGAACCGCATCAGCATAAGGAAGTCCAAATCGGCCTTGTCGTTTCCGGCGAGCTGTCCATGACTGTCGGAGATGTCACAAGAAAGATGACAGCGCTGGAATCAGCCTATATCGCGCCTCCTAACGTGCCTCACGGCGCAAGAAATGAGACGGATCAAGAAGTGATCGCCATTGATATCAAACGCCTGAAAGCCGGTGAAACCTACACAAGCCCCGAGGACTATTTTTTGAATATTTTTAAAACGAGAGACTTATTGCCTGGGATGGAAGTCACGTTCTTCGTGGAAGACTGGGTGGAAATCATGCTTGCCAACATTCCGGGCAACGGGGGAGAAATGCCGTTCCATAAACACCGCAATGAACAGATCGGCATCTGCATCGGCGGCGGCTATGATATGACCATTGAAGGCTGCAAAGTGGATATGACATTCGGCACAGCTTATTTCTGCGATCCGAGAGAAGATCACGGCGCCATCAACAGATTTGAAAAAGATTCAAAATCAGTCAATATCTTTTTCCCTCCGCGCTATAACAGAGCAAAAGCGAAAAAATTAGAGGCGAAAGAGTCATGAACCTGACGGATAAAACCGTCCTCATCACAGGGGGCGCATCAGGCATCGGTTATGCCGCGGTTCAGGCGTTTCTGAATCAGCAGGCGAATGTGGTCGTCGCGGATATTGATGAGGCGCAGGGAGAAGCGATGATCCGGAAAGAAAACAATGACAGGCTGTATTTTGTCCGGACGGATATTACAGATGAACCGGCATGTCAAAACGCCATCCGGTCAGCGGCGGACAAGTTCGGCGGATTGGACGTGTTAATCAATAACGCCGGCATCGAAATTGTCGCCCCGATTCATGAGATGGAGCTGAGCGATTGGAACAAGGTGCTCAACGTCAATCTGACGGGCATGTTTCTTATGAGCAAGCACGCGCTCAAGTATATGCTCAAAAGCGGCAAGGGCAATATCATTAACACGTGCTCCGTCGGAGGAGTCGTTGCATGGCCCGACATTCCCGCATATAACGCCTCTAAAGGCGGCGTATTGCAGCTGACGCGTTCGATGGCCGTCGATTACGCCAAACACAACATACGTGTCAATTGCGTGTGCCCGGGAATCATTGACACACCTTTGAATGAAAAGTCGTTCCTTGAAAACAACGAAGGCACGCTTGAAGAAATCAAAAAAGAAAAAGCGAAAGTCAATCCGCTGCTGAGACTCGGCAAGCCTGAAGAAATAGCGAACGTCATGCTGTTTCTCGCGTCGGATTTATCAAGCTATATGACCGGAAGCGCGATCACCGCAGACGGTGGATACACCGCACAATAGAGAAGGAGTGTTTACATATGGAGAGAAAAACAGTATTGGTTATCGCTGACCTTGGGGGATGCCCGCCGCATATGTTTTACAAAAGCGCAGCCGAAAAATACAACCTCGTCAGCTTTATTCCGAGACCTTTTGCAATTACAGCCTCTCATGCAGCTTTGATTGAAAAATACTCGGTCGCGGTCATTAAAGATAAAGACTATTTTAAGAGTCTGGCTGATTTTGAGCATCCCGATTCGATTTACTGGGCTCATGAAGATCATGACAAACCTGAGGAAGAAGTCGTCGAAGAAATCGTCAAGGTGGCCGGCATGTTCGCGGTTGACGCCATTACGACCAACAATGAACTGTTTATCGCTCCGATGGCAAAAGCGTGTGAACGTCTCGGCCTGCGGGGAGCGGGCGTACAGGCCGCTGAAAATGCCAGAGATAAAAACAAAATGAGAGCCGCCTTCAACCGGGCCGGCGTCAAGTCCATCAAAAACAAACGGGTGACGACGCTGGAAGATTTCCGCGCCGCGCTTCAGGAAATCGGAACGCCGCTCATTCTGAAGCCTACATATCTGGCGAGCTCCATCGGCGTGACGCTTATCAAAGAGATGGAAACGGCCGAAGCCGAGTTTAACAGAGTCAATGAATATCTGAAGTCGATTAACGTACCGAAAGCGGTCACGTTTGAAGCGCCGTTTATCGCGGAAGAATTTTTACAGGGCGAGTATGACGACTGGTACGAAACAAGCGGTTATTCCGACTATATCAGCATAGAAGGCATCATGGCCGACGGGGAATACTTCCCCGTCGCGATTCATGATAAAACACCGCAAATCGGATTCACGGAGACATCGCATATTACGCCGTCCATCTTGGATGATGACGCGAAGCGGAAAATCGTCGAAGCAGCCAAAAAGGCGAATGAAGGACTCGGCCTCGAAAACTGCGCAACACATACAGAAATAAAATTAATGAAAAACCGGGAAGCCGGACTGATTGAATCAGCGGCACGATTTGCGGGCTGGAACATGATTCCGAATATTAAAAAGGTCTTCGGCGTCGATATGGCGCAGCTGTTATTGGATGTTCTCTGTTTCGGAAAAGAAGCCGATCTGCCGAAAGGATTATTGGAGCAGGAGCCATGCTATGTCGCCGACTGCCACTTGTATCCTCAGCATTTCAAAGAGAACGGCCAGCTGCCTGAGACGGCTGTCGATTTCGTCATTGAAAGCATTGACATTCCCGACGGCGTCTTAAAGGGAGACACCGAAATCGTTTCTTTCTCAGCGGCCGAAGCGGGTACATCCGTCGATCTGCTGCTGTTCGAAGCGTTCAACAGCATTGCGGCGTTTGAGCTGAAAGGAAGCAATTCGGGTGACGTGGCCGAATCAATCAAACAAATTCAGCAGCAGGCGAAGCTGACTGCAAAGTATGCGTTACCGGTATGAAACAGCTGAAACCGAACTCTAAGTATTTGCTTTTCGGGCAGGCGCTTTCGTTTATGGGAGACTATTGCGTTCTCCCGGCTCTGCTCATTTTGTCTACATACTATCACGACTACTGGGTGACGTCCGGCGTCATCGCGGTCCGCAGTATTCCGATGGTGTTTCAGCCGTTTTTAGGCGTGCTCGTGGACCGGCTCGACAGGGTGAAAATCATGCTGTGGACGGATGTGATCAGAGGTGTCATCTTTTTGGGGCTGACATTTCTCCCGAAAGGCGAATATCCGCTGCTTTTTCTGGCGCTGCTGTTTGTTTCTTACGGAAGCGGCGTGTTTTTTAACCCGGCACGTCTCGCGGTCATGTCGTCTTTAGAAGCGGATATTAAAAATATCAACACTTTGTTTGCAAAAGCCACGACGATTTCGATTATTGTCGGCGCTGCAGCCGGCGGACTTTTTCTGTTGGGCGGTTCTGTGGAGCTTGCCGTCGCGTTTAACGGGGTGACCTATCTTGTCTCCGCGTTTTTCATCAGCCGCATTAAGCTTCAATACGTGCCGATTCAGTCAGAAAACGTGAGAGAAGCTTTTCAGTCGTTTAAAGAAGGCCTGAAGGAAATCAAAACAAATGCTTTTGTGTTAAACGCCATGTTCACGATGATTACGATGGCGCTTTTGTGGGGTGTCGTCTACAGCTATTTCCCGATTGTCAGCCGCTTTTTAGGCGACGGGGAAATCGGCAATTTCATCCTGACGTTCTGTATCGGCTTCGGCGGCTTTATCGGCGCCGCTCTTGTCAGCAAATGGGGCTTTAACAACAATAAAGGGCTGATGTATTTTACAGTGTTATCGATCGTCTCGCTTGCGCTGTTTTTGTTTACCCCGATTTTCGCCGTGTCAGTCATTGCCGCCATTCTTTTCTTTATCGCAATGGAATACGGTGAAGTGCTGGCAAAGGTCAAAGTTCAGGAGAACGCGGCGAACCAGATTCAGGGCCGGATCTTTTCGGTGGCGGAGGCGTCCATCGGATTGTGCATCGCCGTCGGTTCCATGCTGATCAACATTGTAGACGCGGCAGTCATCATGGCGTTTATCGTCCTTTTGGTCAGCGGGCTGTTTCTGCATACAAAACTGGTCAATAAATCCTTTTCAGAACGGAATAACGAATCAGAGCAAATTCATTTATAAGGAGCCTTTTCAGATGGAAATCATACCGTCCGACGTCATTAAGACACTTCCGAAACAGGAATTTTCGCTCGTTTTTCAAAAGGTAAAAGAGATGGAGAAAACGGGAGCTCAGATCATTAACCTCGGGCAGGGGAATCCCGATCTCCCCACACCGCCGCATATCGTTGAAACATTGCGGGAGGCTGCGCTGAATCCTTCGTATCACGGATACGGCCCGTTCAGAGGCTATCCGTTTCTGAAAGAAGCCATCGCGGAATTTTATGAGAGAGAGTACGGGGTATCGGTCAATCCGGAGACAGAAGTCGCGCTGTTCGGCGGAGGGAAAGCTGGTTTGTACGTTTTGACGCAATGCCTGCTGAACCCCGGCGATATCGCCTTAGTCCCGAACCCCGGCTACCCTGAGTATTTATCGGGCATTACAATGGCCAGAGCGGAGCTGCATGAGATGCCGCTTCATCCGGAAAACGGCTATTTGCCGGATTTTGAGCGGATTGATCCCGCCGTCCTGAAAAAAGCCAAGCTGATGTTTTTGAATTACCCGAATAACCCGACGGGCGCGACTGCAGATCAGGCGTTTTATGAAAAAGCGGCAGCGTTTGCAAAAAAACATGACATCCACCTTATTCACGATTTTGCATACGGCGCGTTCGAATTTGATCAGAACCCGGCCAGCTTTCTTCAGGCAAAAGAAGCGAAAACGGTCGGCGCGGAGCTTTATTCATTTTCGAAAACCTTCAATATGGCAGGCTGGAGAATGGCATTTGCCGTGGGAAATGAAAAAATCATTCAGGCGGTCAATGAGTTTCAGGATCACGTCTTCGTCGGCATGTTCGGCGGTCTTCAGCAGGCGGCAGCGGCGGCGCTGTCAGGAAATCCTGAGCATACCGAGCGTCTGAAGCGCACATATAAAGAACGGATTGACTTTTTCACGGCGTTATGTGAAAAGGAATTAGGCTGGAGCATTGAAAAACCGAAAGGGACTTTTTATGTATGGGCTGAAATTCCGAATGAATTCGAGTCTTCACACCAGTTTTCGGACTATCTGCTGGAGCATGCCCATGTTGTCGTGACGCCCGGCGAGATTTTCGGCAGCGGCGGAAAGCGTTATGTCAGAATATCAATGGTGGCCAAGCAGGGCGATTTGAGGGAATTTGTGGTGCGGATTCAAAAGCTCGGTTTGTCCTTTCCTTCATTACAAGAAACATCCCGCTGAGAGCGGGATGTTTTTATTATATGCTTTTCATGCTGCCGCCGTCGGCTGACACTTGCTGTCCGGTAATATAGGAGGCTTCTTCAGAGGCAAGAAAGGCAGCCAGCGCCGCGGTTTCTTCCGCAGTTCCGACACGCTTCATCGGGACGCCTGATGCAATCCGTTCTTCCGCTTCCGCTTTAGAAATGCCGTTTTGCTTCATGACATTCTTCACGAATTGGTGATAACGGTCTGTGGCGATAAACCCGGGATTCAGACAGTTGACAGTAATGTGAAAAGGCGCAAGCTGAATGGCGATGTTTTTGCTGGCATTAATTAAAGCGGCGTTCATCATGCTGTTGGTAAACATATTGGCGCCGGGTTCTTTCCATAGGTTTCCGACGATATTAATGATTCTGCCGAATTCGTGCTGTTTCATGATTGCTGCGGCCGTTTTCATAGAGTCGATATAGGCGATCGTTTTATTCGTAAAGGTATTTGTCATATCCTCTATATCACAGTTTTCAAAGGTATCCGGCGAGCCGCCCGGAATGTTGTTGATCAATACATCAAGCCGTCCGCATTGTGATCTGATCTCTTCAAAAATGCCGGCTCTTGTCTTCTGGTCCGACATATCCCCGGCCAGAACGGTGACGCCCGCATCCGGATGTTTGGCGAGGATCTCTTCTTTTACCGATTCGATATTTTCGGGAACTCGTGAATTAATGACGGTATGAAAGCCATTGTCCGCCAGTTTCAGAGCGATCGCTTTGCCGATCCCCTGACTGGCTCCCATAATAAACGCGGTTCTTTTTGACAACTGTCTGCACCCCTTTACCAAAATGGAATCTCCTTTACATCGTAAAAAAAAATGATAAAAATAGCAAATTTTATTTAAATTCTGACAAAGAAAAAACCCGCCGGACAGGCGGGTGGGTGGGTGTTACACGTGCAAAAACTTCGGAAGCGTGTCGAGGGACAAGCGGTTTCCGACAAAAAATGAACCGAATTCGCCGTAGCGCGCGCTGACTTCATCAAAGCGCATTTCGTAAACAAGTTTTTTGAACTGAAGCACATCATCGCTGAAGAGCGTGACGCCCCATTCGTAATCGTCAAAACCGACAGATCCCGTGATAATCTGTTTGACTTTGCCGGCATAGCTCCGTCCGATCAAGCCGTGGCTTCTCATCAGGTTTCTGCGTTCATCCATAGAAAGCATGTACCAGTTGTCATTGCCGCTTCTTCTTTTATCCATCGGATAGAAGCAGACGTATTTCGCTTCAGGCAGCTCAGGATACAGGCGGGCGCGGACATGCGGATTTTCATACGGATCGCCTTCTCCGCTTGCGAGGTAGTTGCTCAGCTCAACCACGGACACGTAAGAATAAGCCGGGATTGTAAATTCAGCAAGCTTTGATTTGTTAAATTCAAGCTCGATTTCGTTCAGCTCTTCCATTGTCGGGCGAAGAATCATCAGCATGAAATCAGCTTTCTGTCCGACGATGCTGTAGATGGTTTGCGAGCCTTTGCCTTCTTTTTGGGCGACGCCCCATTTTTCAAGCAGTCCCGTAAATTCGTGAATAATCGACAGGCGCTCATCGCTGGATAACATTTTCCATGACGTCCAGTCCATTGTGCGGAAATCGTGAAGCGCGTACCAGCCGTCAAGCGTTTGGGCGGCTTCGTTCGTTTTTTGCTGCTCACTCATGTATCTTCACTCCTATATCTTTTCATTGATGCCTTCACTATATCACAGTTTAACCGTTTCGGCTGTGGAGAAACCTTGAATAATCCGAAGCCTTGTGTCAGAAAATAAGCCGTGAAACAAACCGTCAATTAAATTAGTTAGAAAAATAAGATTTCTTTTTGAAAGCGCTATAATGGAAGTTGGTTATTTGAATTTAGCTGGAAGAAGAGTATGCTGTAAAAGTAAGCGTTTTTTGTCAACATAGAGGAGGGTATATCGTGGCAGATTTATTTACAAAAGTACAAGAAAAAGTCGCAGGAAAAGATGTGAAAATCGTATTTCCTGAAGGGTTGGACGAACGTATCCTGGTTGCGGTCAACAACTTGGCGGGCAACAAGGTATTAAAGCCGATCGTAGTCGGCAATAAAGAAGACATTCAAGCAAAAGCGAAAGAATTAAATCTTACGCTTGACGGCGTGGACATTTTTGACCCGCATACATATGAAGGCATGGAAGAACTCGTTCAGGCTTTCGTAGAACGCCGCAAAGGCAAAGCGACGGAAGAACAGGCCCGCAAAGCTTTGCTGGACGAAAACTATTTCGGCACGATGCTTGTGTACAAAGGTCTCGCAGACGGACTTGTCAGCGGAGCTGCACATTCTACTGCTGATACGGTGCGCCCTGCACTGCAAATCATCAAAACAAAAGAAGGCGTGAAAAAAACATCAGGCGTCTTCATCATGGCCCGCGGTGACGAGCAATATGTATTCGCTGATTGCGCGATCAACATTGCCCCTGACAGCCAGGACCTTGCCGAAATCGCCATTGAAAGCGCCAATACGGCTCAAATGTTTGACATTGACCCGCGCGTTGCAATGCTCAGCTTCTCTACAAAAGGATCAGCGAAATCAGACGAGACGGACAAAGTGGCTGAAGCCGTGAAAATTGCGAAGGAAAAAGCGCCTGAGCTTACGCTTGACGGCGAATTCCAATTCGACGCTGCATTTGTGCCGTCTGTCGCGGAGAAAAAAGCGCCGGACTCCGACATTAAAGGAGACGCGAATGTATTTGTATTCCCAAGCCTTGAAGCAGGAAACATCGGCTACAAAATCGCTCAGCGCTTAGGCGGCTTTGAAGCGGTCGGACCGATTCTGCAAGGATTGAATATGCCTGTAAACGATCTTTCCAGAGGATGTAATGCGGAAGACGTCTACAATCTTGCGTTAATTACGGCTGCTCAAGCGCTGTAATCCGCAAAATGCCGGCCTTTATGAGGGCCGGCATTTTTTTATAGAAAGAACGTCACTGCGGCCCAGCCGAACAGGGACAAACAGAGAGAACCGATCAAGCCTGCTGCGAGCGCGCGCCAGCCGTTATGACGAAACGCCGATATATGGACTTTCAAACCGAGACCCGCCATCGCCATGCCGATTAAAACATAAGACACTTGAACAAGAAACGCGGAAAACGAGGCTGAAATAACGCCTGATGTATGGATGGCGCTCATTCCGAGAAATCCGAAGATAAACCAAGGGATGGGGAGCGAAGCGGCAGAAGCCGTCTCTGACTTTCCGCTGCGGCGCGCCCGCATTCCGAGCATGAATGCGGCCGGGACGAGCAGCGCGACCCGGGTCAGTTTGACGATGACCGCCATCTCGACAGCTGCTTTTCCTCCGGCGCTGCCGGCCGCCGCCGCATGCGCCACCTCGTGAAGCGTTGCCCCGCAAAAGGCTCCGTAAGCCGCAGGAGAAAAGCCTAATCCATGATAAGCAAGAGAATATACAACAGTAAAAATGGTTCCTAATAACGAAACGGCGGCCGCGCTGATGGCGGCTGCGTTTTCATTTGATCTGATCTGCGGCGCGATCGCGGCAATGGCAGCCGCTCCGCAGATCGCTGTGCCGCAGGCTGTCAGCGTGCTGAGTGTCTGATCTATACGGAACAGCCGGGACAGTCCGTATACAACGGCACCCGCAAACATCATACAGCAGACGGCAATTGCAAATACGTGCCAGCCCGCATGATAGATATCCGCCAGATTCAGTCTCATGCCAAGCAGGATGATGCCTGCTTTCAGCAAGTATTTGCTTGAGAACGCGATCCCCGGCTCTAATGCCGCCCGCTGTCCGAATACGGCGCGCCAAAGCATGCCGATCAGCATTGCAAGGACAAGCATTCCGAGCATTTGCAAAAACGGCAGGCGGCTGACGTAGAAAGCCGCAAACGCAATTCCTGCGGTAACTGAAATACCTTTTACCATCTTCATCTCAGTCACTTCCCATTATCTTGATAACTCCACTTTACTGCGGTCTTAATCATTAGTAAAATATATTTATATGATCTAAACGATTAGGAAAAATAATGATTAGGGGCGATGCTTTTTGTATTATGGGGAACTGAAAACATTCATTGCCGTCGTGGAAGAAAAAAACTTTACAAAGGCGGCGCAGAAGCTGATGATTTCTCAGCCGAGCGTCAGCCTCCACATTAAAAACCTGGAGAAAGAATTTCAAACCGCTTTGCTGAACCGCTCTCCGAAGCACTTTACGACTACGCCGACGGGGGACATTCTCTATCAGCGCGCCAAGCAGATGGTCTTTTTGTACGAACAGGCGAAATCCGAAATTTACGCCCATCATCATTATGTCAAAGGGAAGCTCAAAATAGCCGCGAGCTTTACCATCGGCGAATATATTCTGCCGCCGCTTCTCGCAAAGCTTCATAATGAGTATCCCGAGCTGAACCTGGACGTCATGATCGGAAACACGGAGGAGGTCAGCGAAGCGGTTCGGATGCTTCAAGCCGATATCGGATTAATTGAAGGGCATACGGGGAAAAACGAGCTTGACATTCAGCCGTTTATGGAGGATGAATTGTGCATTGCCGCACCGAACGGACACCCGCTCGCCGGCAGAAAAAACATCCCGGCTGCCGAATTGCAAAATCAAGCGTGGGTGACGAGGGAGAAGGGTTCGGGAACGAGGGAATATTTAGACCACGTTCTTCAATCAAACGGACTGCGGCCGAAATCCATGATGACGATCAGCAGCAACCAGGGCGTCAAAGAAGCCGTGATCAGCGGAATGGGTCTTTCCGTTCTGTCAAAAAGCGTGGTGCAAAAGGATCTGCTTCACGGCAGCATTTCCGTGCTTGAGATAAAAGGATTCTCCTTAAAACGGAAACTGTCTATCATCCAATCTTCCATTATGGAGAACACAAAAAACAAAGAAATCTTCATCGCACTTTTGAAAAGCCAATTTCAATCATCTCAAGCGGAGTGATATAATAAATGCATAGAAAGCCTATGACGAAAGGGATTTAATATAGATGGGAAAGCAACCGATTGATTTACTGATGCAGCCGAGCTGGAGAATCATTGACCAATCCAGCCTCGGCCCTTATTTTGATGCGAAGCAGTCATTCGCAATGGATGATACGCTGTGCGCCTCCGTAGGCAAAGGGGAATCGCCTGCGACGGCACGCTCCTGGGTGCACCACCGGACGATCGTGCTCGGCATTCAGGACACGCGCCTGCCGTTTTTAGAGGACGGCGTGAAATTGCTGGAGGACGAAGGCTACCGTGTCATTGTCCGCAATTCCGGAGGCCTCGCCGTCGTACTGGACGAAGGCGTATTGAATATCTCGCTTATTTTTGAAGACGAGAAAAAAGGCATCGACATCGACAGAGGCTACGAGGCGATGACAGAGCTGGTGCGGCGGATGCTGCGTCCGCACAATGCCGAAATTGAAGCATATGAAATTAAAGGATCGTACTGTCCGGGCAGCTACGATCTCAGCATCGGCGGCCGAAAATTCGCGGGAATCTCACAAAGACGCCTGCGGGGCGGAACCGCGGTTCAGATTTACCTCTGCGCCGATAAAAGCGGAAGCGAACGCGCCGATCTGATCAGACGTTTCTATCAAGCCGCTTTAAAAGACAAAAGCAACGATACAAAAGGCGTATATCCCGATATCCGGCCCGAAACGATGGCTTCATTAAGCGAATTGCTGCAAACGGACATTACCGTGCAAGACTTAATGCTGGCGCTTTTGACCGAACTGAAGGAACTCAGCGGCCGCCTGTATGCAGCCGGATTATCGCCGGAAGAGGAAATGGTATTTGAAAAAAATCTGACCCGAATGCTGGAACGGAATGAGAAGGTGTTCGGCACGGAGGAAAGCTTGGACTGAGTCCGGGCTTTTTTGCTTTTTGGTAATTATATACTATTTAGTTATAGTAAAAAAGGAGTGTTATACCAAAACTAGTTTACATTATATACCTTATTTGATTAATATATTTATGTAGGTTCCAAATAATTCTATAAACTGAAGGAGATGGAGATATGAACTTTAAAAAAATAAAAGAAGAAAAAAGAATCACGATCCCGACACATTTGTTAGCCGGAGATGCGGAACAATCAGGCAATTCTTTCGCTTGGAGCGGCTGGGTGCTTGTAGTGCCGAGCCAAGAAGACAATCAAAACCCGAATTTAAATTTCTCTGATTTAGCCGCTCAAAAGTAGGATAATCACTGTTTGGAGCCTACACATCTGAGACGAGGCGGTGAGAGTGTGACACAAGAGTATATAACAGAAATTAAGCGGGGAGCACTGTCATGGATTGTTAAAAATATCCATTATTTTGATATGAATCATAAAGTAGCGAGTGATTTCAGGTGGCGCCTTAAAACATTTATAGAACTCATTTTTCTTACCAATTACCTGATCAGAAATCAGGCAGATGATAAGGAAGTTGCTGTTTTAACGGAGTTTATTACAGAAAGGCTCCATAATGATCAGCTTGAAGAATTTATTCATTTTGATCCGGACGGTCTCGCCGGATTGGCTATTGCGGGTGAATTTCTTACCTTGACTGATCATCCGTCACGGGCTTTGGTGATATGGGAGCTGGAAAAATTCACGGCAGCACGTTTTGATTGCAGCCTTGCTAAAATTCCCTTTCGGAAAATGGATCTGAAGTACAGTCTGCAAAGAGCAGGCGTAACCTCGGAAATAACGGATTTTTCTGACTTATATCACTACACAGCAGCTGGTCAGGATGTCCCAAATACATATATGACGGATCATGATGCGTACAGTATCACTCATACGATTTTTTATATAACAGACATGGGATGTTCTTCGCTTACGGATAAAGAGTATCATCTGCCGTCCTTAAAAGAAAAGGTCCTGAAATTTCTCGGGATCTATATCTGTCTTGAGAATTTAGATATTACCAGTGAATTATTGATGTGCAGCTCTTTTTTACATATCGACATGGATAAGGACAACCATAAACCGCTCTATGAAGCAGCCTGGAATAAAATCTATCAGGGCCGAATGAAAGAGGGGAATGTCCCGAGCGTCACCTATCAACATAAACCCGGTTTGAAAGGTGAACAGCGAAGAGAAGATGTGTTTAAACATTGCTATCATACAACACTTGTCGCCGCGGGTGCCGCGCATGCCTGTCTTAGAGCAGAAAGGAACGATTAACTTGAATAGATTAGCTGAAGAGACAGATCAATTTTTATTATCTTTTGCTGAACAATCGCTTCCGGATCAAAAGAGCATTCAGCTGTTTGCCGGCTTCTGCAAGTACTACAGGAAGACGAGCCATTCTTCCGCTGTAAAAGAACATACTGAAAGGATTGCCTCCGCTTTCGTTGATAAGTCATGCTGGGAAGATCTGTTTCACTGTAACACGGCCATTGTCAATGAGTTGATTCATATCTATTTAACGGCAAAAGCTTATAAAAAGAAGCAGGGAATGGATTCGGATGATCAGGTCATACGTCACGGATTGCAAAACGGCTATCTTATAAAAAAAGAATGGCCTTATTTTAAATACGCCGAATTCGTCGGTTTGCTGAGCGAGCTGGGATTGTCAACTGACCATGAAAAAGTGCGCTTTTACAAGAATTCGATGTTTCAGCCTTTGCTCCATGACGCATGGAAAAGAACAGCTGAAAACGAGCTGGAGTTTGTCGAGTACTGTCTTCTTCATTTAGATCAGGGAGAGCATCTGCTTCATCCCGGCTTGAAGGCTTCCATTCAAAAATGGCTTGTATTTTGTCTCGGCAACCGAAAAATGAAACAGCTGTGCAATATGTTATTTATCCAATCGTGTATCGATCCATTTTTTTATGGCTGTCAAGCGGCTCTTCATCATATAAATAACGAGAGTCCATCCATTCATTGTGCTCCGGCTCTTCTGCCGGCGATTGAGATTCTGAATCTGGAGTGTGGAACATGCGGATAGTCAAGGAACATTTTAATATAAAAAAAACAGAAGAATGGCTGCTGGGTTTTTGGAAGAACATTCAGCTGCAGCCGGAAGAAATAGAAGCAGATGATCTCATGCACCTGTTTTGCGGTTTAGCGGCATGTCATCACTTTGAAAAAAGAAAGGATACAGAAGAAGTCATTCTATTCTTAGACCGTTATTTTGGAGAAAAAACGCACGAATGCCATCCGGTCCTGTTCGCGTATGCGTATCATGTGTACCGCAGGATAGATGCCGCAAAAAGCATCTTTTTTCATAACGGACTTGAACAAATGGTCCGCGGTTTACAAGAGGAACTGAAATCACAGCCTTCCTCTATGATCCTCATGGTATTAGGGGCTTATTTTGGGGCGGTGACTCCGGAAGAACTGATCGTGTTCTTAGAAACCGGGATGAAACGTGAGGCCGATTTGCTCATGGCACCGGGCGGCATTCAGGAAGAACAGGCGGATGCCCTTTATGCCGTCACTTATTTGCAAATGAAAGAATTGCAGCCTTTTCTCACGGAATGGTACAAAACATCAGACTTTGCTTTTTCAGGTTTAATGTTAGCCGAGTGCAGAAAGTATCACATTGACGCCGTTGCAAAATACACAGCCATTATGAAATTTCTCCAATTCGATGAGGCGCTTTTTATACGGGAAGGGCGGGAATTTCTACGCTTTCAGCAGCGAAGCAGCGGGAGCTTCGGTTATTTGAACCCATTAGCGATGGACCAAGGGGCGGTCAGCGGCAAATTGCTGGCCCGTCAATATTTCCTGCCGTCCGCTCATTATGCCGCCGCCTCTCTGTCTATGCTGTAATGTCTCTCTTTTGAAAGACGGAAAAAGAAATCAATAAACAAATAAGAAAGTAGATCGCTATAACCGTCATGGAATAGGGGATGTTTAACGTTGAAATCGCATCACCCGCGCTTTTATTTACATAAGCAACGAGATTTAAATGCGGAAAGAGTGTAAATTTATACCATGTAAATTGGGCAAGCAAATCAGTTCCGCCCAATATACTGCCGGCAAACAGCAGTAAAATGGATAAGCAAAGGGAGAGCGCCTGGCTTTTGCACAATACTGACAAAGTGAACGCAATGGTGACAATACTTATAATTGATATGAAACGCAAAAGCAGAATGATTCCGGATGCTTTGATTGAACTGATGGTATACAGACTGTCATTTAAATGAGTATAGACGAGCGGATATGAAGCATTGGAAAAACCGAATAACACGCCGCCGATCAGCAAACAGCTCACACAGTAAAATAAGTAAACCATGCCGGTAAACAGAAGAGACGCCAGAAATTTCGATGTTAAAATCCGCCATCTTCGGTTCGGGCTTGTAGCGATAAACTTAATCGTCCCAAGGGCAAACTCTTTAGAAACAACCCCGCTGACGGTTAAAATTGCGGTTAAGCTTACGAAAATCTCAAGCCCGTTTGAAGTAACCGTGCCGAAAAACCTCCAGCCGTTCCATTCATAAGGGTTGATGTTATGCTCCAAATAATAGTCTTTATTCTTAACATCAGCAGAATAATAAACGCCTGTCGTTTCAGCCGGTTTATCAATTTCTTCCTGTTTTTTTTCGGCGAGAAGCCGTTCTTTCCAATTGTTATCCGAGGAAGCATCTAACTCATGATTCATAATAAGGCCGGCCAGCAAAACGATGAGAAACAGGAAAAAAAGAGATAAAAGTGTGCCTTTTTTTCGGGTTATTTTTATGAATTCGTTCTGCGCCAGATGAAATATGCTCATACCGCGTCCTCCTGATCTGTAATCATCATGTATTTCTCTTCCAATGACAAAGTTCTTGCAGAAACGCGGGAAATCAGAATCTCTTTCTCTGCCAAAGATTTAATGACATACGGGATGGTATCTTCTTCCGCTTCCAATTCAATGATGCGGCTGTCTTTTTGCTGTACTTGAAGAATACCGTCCTGCTCTAATATTTCTTTCGCCCTTGCCGGATGATCGACCGTGACGGTAAACAGCTTTTTCTGACCAAGGTCATGTCTGTTCTTCATGTCTTCAATTCCTAAAATCCGTCCCTTTTTAATATAGGCAACCCTATCGCAAATCTCCTCCATTTCCGACAATAAATGGCTTGATAATAAAATAGAAACCCCTTGCTTCGCTAAATCGGAAAGAATGGTGCGCAATTCTTTCATACCTTTAGGATCGAGGCCGTTCATCGGTTCATCCAGAATTAATAATCCGGGATTGTGAAGAAGAGAATAAGCGAGCCCCAAGCGCTGTTTCATACCTAATGAGAAATGTTTCACTTTTTTGCGGGCAGCCTGCTCCAATCCGACTTTTGCAAGGGTATTCATAAGCTCATCCGTTCGCAGCGAGGTGCTGCGCAGTTTAGTAAAATATTTTAGGTTTTGCAAAGCGTTCATATTCGGATACATATCCGGGCCTTCAATGATAACCCCGATATGTCTCATAAAATATTCAAAGTCGCTGTCCGGTCTGCCTCTGAATGAAATGGCTCCTTCTGTTTTTTTAATAAGCTGTACGATCATTCTGAAAATAGTGGTTTTTCCTGAGCCGTTCGGCCCTAAAAGGCCGAATATCTCGCCTTTTCTCACATCGAAAGAAATTGACTGTACAATAGGGGTATGATTGATTGTTTTAGAGACATCTTTTAATAACAGGGCTGGTTCAGTCATGATATTTGCACACCTTCCTTATGATTTAGGGTAAAAGCCGTCAAAACCGAAGAACATGCTTCCGATCAGGCCGGCAACGATTAAAATGAGAGCAATGCTATACCACATTTTTCGATTCAATGGTTTCCCTCCTTACAACGCTGACATTCCATTTGAAATAGCGCAAAAAGATGCGGAATATCAGTTTCGAAAGATCAAATCCGGCCATAAACACCGCCATACCCGCTCCAAGAACCATACATCCGTTAAAAATGGCTGTTACAATCGGCACTTTTACAAGGAGAAAGAATGATCCGGTCATCAGCATCAGGCCGATCGCCATCAAACTTAACACCGCAACAGAGGCAAAAAGAAACGGTGTCAGCATAAACATGAAGTTGAACATGCCCATCCCCAGCATCAGGCCGAATGCTTTGAAAAAGGAGCGCCATGTTTTCTGCTCCTCGGCATCACTGATGAAAATATCCGCTTTTAAGGCGCGCGCAAGTGTTTTGGGGTTTCCTAAATTGCCCGCGATTTGTTCATCGCTTTTTCCTTCAGCGCCGCCCATTTGGAATATTTCGCCGATATCGGCCAGTATCTCTTTTTGCTCACGTTCCGGCAGATCTTTTATTTCCCGCCGGAGATGTTTTAAATATTGGTCTTTACACATTCATTTTCCCTCCTTAATGATGCTGTTCACTTTTTCGGACAGGTCAAGCCATTCCGATTTTAATGTTTGATGATAAAAGGCGCCTTCTTCTGTTACTTTGTAATATTTGCGTGATGGGCCTTGATCGGAAGCTGCTGTATACGTTTTTAGGTAGTTATTTTTTGTGAGTCTTCGTAATATGGGGTAGATGGTGCCCTCCGATACAGGGAACGTTTCACTTATGATCTTGATTAATTCATAACCATATAAATCTTCATAAAGAAGCAGGGACAACACGCAAAGTTCCAACGCTCCTTTTCGTAATTGGCTACTCATTTACTATCATTCCCATCATATCTAATAATTGTATTCTCTATACAGTGTATTGCACAGTAGCTAATCGATCAATAATTCCCAAGAACCATTTCGGATGAGGAATTGAATCTTTATGCTTATGTGCGGGCGGGGACCGAGATGCGCACCCCTTGCGGGAAGAAGGCCTCCTGAACAATGTTTACATTAATATAGATCAGGATGCGCGTCATTGACAAATGGCAAAAACCCCTTTTTCCATGACAAGGAAAGGGGTTTTTCCATTATTCGGCCATTTTTTCTAAATTGCCGTTCCGGTCCATTTTAAAGGACGGAGAGGCATGTTCATCGTCTTCAAATAAAACTAGTTTTCTGGCTCTGTTCATAATTTTCACCAAGGTTTCGTAGTCTTCCTGAATGGTTTTTTGATCTTTTTCAAGCTTTTCGACGGCCGCTTCCAGCTGCTCGGTTTTAGACTGAAGTTCTTGGTTTTCCCGTTTTAAACGGTCATTTTCCATTTGCAGGGCGGAAGTTTGCTTTCCGCTGCCTTCATAGCTCTGCAGAAATTGAATGACATCTGCCATTGTGAGCTCCGCCTTTTGGCTCGGCTGCTGAGGCGCCAGCAAATGTGATAAACTAGCTAACTCTTCCTTGAAGCTTTCATCGACATAAGGCATATGTTCGCCGGACATGACGGCTTGCCGATCCTCTTTTGGCGCTTCCGTTTGAACCGTCTCTTCGGCTGCGGTTTCCTGCATGATATCCGCATCCGGTGCAGGCGGCTGATATAATAGTTTCTTCTTGGCCGGCTGGCCGTTTCCGAGCGCGCGCATCCGCTGTTTCCGCTGTTTTTTGGCGAGCTGAAGCGCTTTTTCGTATTGATGGCGGACGACGGCATTCCATCTGAAACCGCACGCTGCCGACGTTCTGTTTAATTTATCGCCTACCTCTTCAAAGGCGTTCAGCTGCGTGCTTCCTTCCCGAACGTGACGGAGCACGGTTTCCGCAAGCAGCAGGTCGTTTTCCTCCGACCAGGCGTCCTGTCTTTGTTTTGTCAATGTTCTCAACCCCCAATATCTTTGATGGTATTAGAATGTCCAGATTGGAAAATATTTATACAAATTGGCTGAAAGAATGAGAGATACGCAGAGCCTTGCAGGATAAGATGAATCCTTGTACAATGAGATGTGATGTGATTTTTTTCTTTTTTAAAATTAAGATTTAACATAGAGGAACATTGAATGAAGGGAAGCGTACATCATGGCTAATGAATTCCGAGTGTGTGATGATTGCCAGGCCACCAATATTAAGACTTTGCTGCCGCGTTTGAAAGAAGCTGACCCGGATGCAAAAGTGGAGGTCGGATGTCAGTCATATTGCGGGCCCGGACGCAAAAAATCGTTTGCTTTCGTAAACAACCGCCCGCTGTCGGCGCCGACTGAGGACGAGCTGATTGAGAAAGTGAAAAAGAAGATCAAAAAGTAAATGTGTATTTTTACGACAGCCTCGCCCGATGGGTCAGGCTTTTTTGCTTCAAAAAATCAATGTCGGAAAACTGGAACAAAACGCCGGACAAATTCAAGGATGTTTTCAAATTACAGAGCCGATATAATAGAATCACGGCTAAAAAAAAGAGGGAATGACGATGGCGTATCCAAACGGAAAATTATCAGAAGAAAAAGTGTTTAAAGATCCCGTTCACCGCTATGTTCATGTGCGGGACAAGCTGATCTGGGATTTGATCGGCACCCGTGAATTTCAGCGGCTGCGCCGGATCAAACAGCTCGGTACGACGTATTTGACGTTTCACGGCGCGGAACACAGCCGTTTTAACCATTCTCTCGGCGTCTATGAGATTGTCAGACGAATGGTTGATGATGTTTTTAAAGGGCGTCCTGAATGGGATGACAATGAACGCGAACTCTGTCTCAGCGCTGCGCTTTTGCACGATTTGGGACATGGGCCGTTTTCACATTCCTTTGAAAAGGTTTTTCATCTGGATCATGAAGACTTTACGAGGGAAATCATCCTCGGCGATACTGAGGTGAATCAGGTTCTCAGAAAGGCGGGGCCGGGATTCCCGCAGGATGTTGCCGAAGTCATTGCCAAAACATACAAAAACAAGCAGGTGGTCAGCCTGATTTCGAGTCAGATTGACGCCGACCGGATGGATTACCTTCAGCGGGACGCGTACTATACGGGCGTCAGCTACGGACATTTTGATATGGAACGGATTTTAAGGGTGATGCGTCCGCGTGAGGACCAGATCGTCATTAAGCAAAGCGGCATGCACGCCGTGGAAGACTATATTATGAGCCGCTATCAAATGTACTGGCAGGTGTATTTTCATCCCGTGACGAGAAGCGCTGAAGTCATTTTGACGAAAATTCTCCACCGTGCGAAGCAGCTCCATGAAGAAGGGTATATATTCACTCATGCTCCCGTTCATTTTTATTCCATTTTTGAAGGGAAGCTGACGCTTGCGGATTATCTGAAGCTTGATGAAGCCATCATTTTATATTATTTCCAGGCTTGGGAGGAAGAAGAGGACCCGATTCTGTCCGACTTGTGCCGCCGCTTCATTAACCGTCAGCTGTTTCAATATGCCGAATTTAACCCCAATGAGGAAATGTCGGCTTATTTTGAACTGACCGCTCTGTTTAAAGAGGCGGGAATTGATCCCAATTACTATTTAGTGGTCGATTCTTCATCGGATCTGCCGTATGATTTTTACCGGCCGGGTGAAGAGGAGGAGCGTCTGCCGATTCACCTGTTAACGCAGAACGGCCAGATCAAAGAGCTGTCCAGGCAGTCCGCCATTGTCGAATCCATTTCGGGCAAACGCCGGACGGACCATAAGCTCTACTATCCGATGGACCTCATTTGTGACGATTCAGAAAACCCTGAAGCAAAATTGAAAATCCGGCAGCTGCTGGGACTGACATAGAAGGATTTTGGTAAAGAAGGAAAAGGAGATGTCGGGAATTTGTTGAAAGAACATGCAAAACTGATGAAGGTGTTCTCGGATTCTGGAGAAATCATCGGGCGGAAAAAGCTGCAGAAAATCATTTATATCGCGAAGAAAATGCAGTATCCTTTCTACGAAAAATATGATTTTCATTTTTACGGCCCGTATTCCGAAGAACTGACGCTTCGAATTGAAGAGCTGTGCAATCTTGGGTTTCTGGATGAGGTGAAGGAAAAAAAGGGCGGCTACTTTCAATACCGGTACTCGCTGACGGAGACGGGAGCCGAGTTTTTACATCATGCGGAGCTTACGATGCCGGATATGAAGAAGTACATCGACAGCGTCAACAGCCGCTCATCGCGGTTTCTGGAGCTGGTGTCTACGATTTTGTATTTTGACGGCCTTGAAGCTGAGGAAAAGAAAGAGAAAGTGTTTACGATAAAAAGCAAACAGAAATATACAGATGAAGAATATGATGAGGCGCTTCACTACATAGAAGAGCTGAAACACATTTGTTAAAGGCGATGGCTTTCGTCTTTTTTGATGAAAAAACCAGGCCGCGATAAAGCGGGCCTGGTTTTGTTTATTGTCTCAATTTGCTGTGCTTGTACGAATATAAAAAGTAAACGATGACGCCGATGATCAGCCAGACAGCAAAATAAAGCCACGTTTTCAGCGGCAGATTGACCATTAAAAACAAACAGCAGATAATGGCCAAAATCGGCAGTACTGGTACAAAAGGCACTTTAAATCCCCGCGGCAGATCCTTATGGGTGCGGCGCAGAATCAGCACGGACAGACTGACCATGGCAAATGTCAATAGCGCGCCGATGTTTGAGAGATCTGACAGCTCTTTCAGATCAACAAAACCCGCGATGCAGGCGCTGATCAGTCCGATCAGCCACGTATTAAAGATCGGAGCTCCCGATTTCTTTCCGACAATGGTAAAGACTTTCGGCAGCATTCCGTCTCTTGCCATCGCAAAAGATATACGGGTCGCCGCATATGTATGGGCGAGAACGACGGCCATCAGTCCGATCACCGCACCGGCAGCGATAACGCCCGCCACCGCGTTTTGTCCTACAGTCTGTAACACATAAGACATGGCTTCCGGCACATTAAGCTGTGAATACGGAACCATACCCGTCATGACGAGACAGACGATGACGTATACAAATGTACAGATCACCAGTGAACCGATAATACCGATCGGCAGGTTGCGCTGCGGTTTTTTGACTTCTTCAGCCGAAGCGGAAATCGCGTCAAATCCGAGAAACGCAAAAAAGACGGCAGAAGCCCCCGTAATGACGCCTTTGATTCCAAAAGGCATAAAAGGATGCCAATTGCCCGGCTTTACAAAAAAGCTTCCTGTGATGATAAACAGCAAAACAATTCCGATTTTTACGAGAACCATTATATTATTAAAGGTTTTGCTCTCTTTGGAGCCGCGTGACAGAACGACGGCAATTAATAGAGTAATGATGATGGCAGGAAGGTTGACGATGCCCCCCTGGCTCGGCACGTGCAGCAGACTGTCCGGCAAAGGCATGCCGATTTCGGCTAACAGATTATTAAAATAACTTGACCAGCCGCTTGCCACCGCCGACGCCGTCACCATATAAACGGATAAGAGCGTCCAGCCCATTAAATGGCCGACAATTTCTCCCATGGTGGTATAAGAGTAAATATAGGCGCTTCCGTAAACCGGGAGAACAGAAGCGATTTCGGCGTAACATAATGCTGCAAGGCTGCAGACAACGGCTGCAATGATAAAAGAAAAGATTACGGAAGGCCCGGCATTTTTCGCGGCCGTAATGCCTGTAAGAACCATGACGCCCGTCCCGATGACGGCGCCGATGCCCAGTAAAGTTAAATCAAATCCACCCATCGTTTTGGCAGTCTGCCTGTTTCTGCTTTGTTCAAGCAGCTGGGTGATGTCTTTTTTTTGTAGGATATTCCGCAACACGCATCCCTCCATCCAAAAGCAAAAGCCAAGAGGGGCTCTTTGGCTTTTACCCGTGTCACATCTTCTGTGTAATCGACAATCCTGTGTTCTGTTTCCCCGTCTGTTCCGTTTCTTTTCCAGTCATATTGTCTGCCGCATCCGATCAGATTATCCTTTCCGTCAAACGCAGTCACCCTTAATGATTTTACCTGAATCATGTCTATAAAACCAGCATTGCATAAAAGGGATAGGTGAAAAAGTAGGAGATAATAGTCTGTATAGAGCAGGATAAAAGTTGCGGGCTTTCCGGCCGAAATTTTGACTTTCCCCGCGAGGTATCAGTAAAATGTAATAAAAAACAATCAAATGATGATGGATGCATCTTGAAATGGGGAGTTTCTGCATGGAGCATGATATATTGCAAGCAAATGTACTGGATTACGCGCTCACGAAATATTTAAAGAGCACTAAAAAGCTTGATGAGGCGACAATTCCGAAGAGTATAAACAATATCAGAGGATTTATTCTCAGGATTATTTACCGGCACGGCACGTGCACGATTAAAGATATATTGCAGGAAGTCACATTATCGCCTTCGGCCACGACAACCGCTCTGAATCATTTAGAAAAAGAGGGTTTCGTGGAAAGGTCGAGAAATAACGAAGACCGGCGCACGGTATGGATGACGCTTTCCGAATCGGGGAAAATGGCGGCCATGCAAATGATTGAAAACCGGCAGATGCTCATTGACGAGCTGTTTGAAGCATTGACAGAGGAAGAAAAGAACACCTTTTTCAGCCTCGTTGAAAAAGTAATGAAATAAGCCGGCCTGACATAGCAGCGCCGGCCGTTATCAAGGATTACTCCGTATCGCTGATCCGTTTGCCGGCGACGGCGTAATGATCCTTTCTCATTTCTTCAATCATGACAATGATCTTTTCTTCGGCTGCGCCTGTCGTTTCTTTTACGGCTTCTGTCACTTTTTCAACCAGATTCCGTTTTTGTTCATCTGTGCGGCCTTCAAGCATTTTAACGGTTACGAGCGGCATGGTGCTGATCCTCCTTTATCGTTTCCTCTCTTTGGAAGAGAGGTCACTTATAGTATACTGAATGAAGGACAATCTTGCATTTTTTAAAAAAGGGGATTTTTACATTTGGACAGATTTTTATATTATCCGCTGGAGCTTATGCCCTATGTCGTGATTACGCTGATCGTGGCATTTACGATGCATGAACTGGCGCACGCGTATGTCGCGTATCGGTTCGGAGACGATACCGCGGCGAGACAGGGCAGATTAACGCTCAATCCGATTAAACATCTTGATGTTTTCGGAACGATTCTAATTTTGGTCGCGGGTTTCGGCTGGGCCCGTCCGGTGCCGGTGAACCGCCGCGCCTTTAAAAGACCGCGGCTGGCGGGAGTGCTGGTTTCCGTCGCCGGGCCTGTAAGCAACCTGCTTCTTGCCTTTATCGGTTTCTTTTTGCTAGTGTTGATGCATGCTTACGGAATGGAGCTGCTTTCTGCATTCAGCATGGGGCTTGACCGCTTTTTCTCTATTTGGATTCAGCTGAATCTCGCGCTGTGTTTATTCAACCTGCTGCCGCTTCCTCCGCTTGACGGCTACCGGATTATTGAGGATCTCGTGCCGCCGCGGGTGCGCGCCAAAATGACTCAGTTTGAGAGCTACGGGATTATCGTGTTTCTCGTGCTGTTTGTGACACCGGTCGGCTCCTATGTCGTGTGGCCGCTGTTAAGCGAGGGGAGAGACTGGATTCTCAAGGTATTTGCCATTATATTTCAACCGCTTTTGTAGGAGGGTATTTTCATGGAAGAAAAAAAGAAGAAAACAATCGGATTTAATATTATTAAAAGTGATCCGACCGACGGACATGGCGGTTTTGGCGCCGGGGCGCTGAGCCTTGACAATATTTCTCCGGTATTTGTCGATGTGGAAGAGAAGGAAGCCTTCGTTGACATCGGCGCAATGCATGCCCGCAGTGTCGTTGAAAAAGGCATCAAATTCCTGCCGAACAAAGATGAAGTGCCGAACGGAAAACCGTACTGGCTCGTGTGGGTCACCATCGACAGAAAAGAAGAAGGCCCTTATTACGCGGGTGTGACGGCTTGTGAAATGACCGTGGACAGAAGTATCCGCAGAGGCTATAAGTCATTGCCGGAGCATGTGAATTTAATGGATAAATCAATGAAGCGCTGCATTATCGTGGACAAAATGGACGCCAGCTCAAAGCAGGTGCTTGCTGAATTTCTGCAGAAGCATGACCAAGGGCTCTGGGAACGTTCATCCGATGAATTGAAAACAGGTCTGCTTCCGAAAGAAAAATAATTTGTGAACTTTTTGTGAACTTTATAAATATTTGCACTATTTTGCAATTGTACTGAGTAAACTGTTGATACAGAATCAGGACATGGAAAGTCCCGAGCCGAACCAAGACTCGGGGTTTTTCATGTTTACGCGGAGGTTTCATCATGTTCACCGTCTTTGAAATCGGGCCTTGGGTCATTGAAGCAGATGCGGCGGAAACGAGAAAACAATACGAAAACTCATGGCCTGATCCTTGCGCGATTGCGGGAGCTGCCGGAACTTTTCCGAGGCGGTGAATCTCCTTTCCGCCGAGAAAACAAGGCTGTTTACGCAGTTTGGGATTCGTCCGGCTGTCTGTCACGACTTGGGGGAGCATGGAAAGGAAAACGGCCTGCATCATTATGCGGGCAGCTATCCGATTGTCGGCAGGTTTAGGGAAGGCTGGCCGAAGTTTCATATCGAGAGGGCGGGAGATATCCGCTTTTCGTTTTCATTGCCGAGTACAACATTTTTTATACCGAAGGGTTTTCCTGACCCTATTATCCATCTCGACTTTTCTCTTTTGCTCCCATGGGTGCTTGAGGAAGACGCGGATTAAAGCCCGGCGCGCAATGCACCGGGCTCAGTCTTTTTTGCCGAGCCACTTATCCCACCATTTTTTGCGCGGAGCTTCTTTGCGGGCGGGGGCGTGTTTCTTTTCTTTTTTAGACGGTTCCGCTCCGTAGCACACATCCGCGGGCTCAGTGCCTGCGATGAAATACGTATAATGCTTTGCGGCGCAGCCGGGTCCCGAAGTGTAGCCGGAAGCGGGATCGATATAGACGCCCGTGACGCCCTTCGGCGGTTTAAGCGCTATTTCCGGTTCTCCTTCGAGCGCCTTCTCCATAAAGTCCGCCCAAATCGTCTTCGCATAGCTTTTTTCTTCTACTGAATCAATCGTGCTGCTTTTGTCATAGCCTGTCCATACACCGGCGGCAAGAGCCGGGTTAAAGCCGATCATCCAGCTGTCTGCGCTGGTCGTGCCTGATTTACCGCCATAGGTTCGGGTCAGCCGGTCAGAAATGGTGCGTCCCGTGACGGAAGTATAGCCGTTTAAATCCTGATCAAACATGCCCGTCATCATGCTCGCCGTCACAAAAGCGGCTTTTTTATCAAGCGTCTGCTGATGTCCGCGCGGCTGTTCATACAAGACGTTGCCGGCGGTATCCGTCACTTTTGTGATAAAGGAAGGGGTGATTTGTTTTCCCCCGTTTGCGAGCATCGCGTAGGCATTAACCATCTCAATCGGGCGCACGGGTTCAGTTCCTAGCGCCAGAGACGGAAGGGGCTTTAAATGTTCGCTGATGCCGAATTCCTTTGCCGCCGACACGAGCTTATTCATGCCGAGAAAGAGATGGGTCTTCACGGCATAAATGTTGTCTGACAACGCAAGCGCCTGAAGCAGCGTAATCGGTTTATTGGCGTAGTAGCCGTTGTAATTGCTTGGAGAATAAGTATCTCCGTTGTCGTCAATCTGGAACTCTGTGGCTTCGCTTTTCATCAGCGTGACCGGTGTAAAGCCGCTTTGAATCGCTTTGTAGTACAAAAGCGGCTTGATCGTGGAAGCCGGCTGCCGTTTCGCCTGTGTCGCCCGGTCAAACGGGCTTTTTTCGTAGTCACGTCCGCCGAGAAGCGCAAGCACGCGCCCTGTTGCCGGATCAATCGCGGAAAAGCCGACCTGAATGTCAGAGCCGGTACGGATCGTATGTGCCACAGTGTTTTCCGCAATCCGCTGCATGCGCTTATCAAGCGTCGTATAAACACGCAATCCGCTCGTTGCGAGCTGTTCGCGCGTCATGCCGAGCTTTTTCTCGAGTTCTTTCATCGCATCATCGTAAAAATAAGGCGCCGTTTTCGCTGCGGTTCTGTTTTTCAGCGGCTGATAGGCAAGCGGCATTTTCTTAAGCCTTTCTGCCTTCGTTTTTGAGATCATTTTCTGTTCAGTCATCAGTCGGAGAATGGTTTCCTGGCGCTGTTTGGCCTTCTTTTCGCTGACATATGGCGAATAGCCGGACGGGCCTTTCGGTATGCCCGCCAGAAGCACGGCTTCCGCATCGTTCAGATCTTTGGCGTGTTTGCCGAAATACAGGCGCGAGGCGGCTTCAATTCCATATGCGCCGTGGCCGTAATATATCGTATTTACATAACCTTCTAAAATCTCGTTTTTAGAATAGTTCTGTTCAAGGCGGATCGTGTAAAATGCTTCGTTCCATTTTCGTTTCCATGTCTTATCATGCTCAAGGTAGAGATTTCTCGCGTATTGCTGGGTGATGGTGCTTGCGCCCTGAACCTTGGCCATTGCCTTTATGTCAGCCAGCGCGGCGGCGGCCATCCGCCGGTAATCAAAACCGTGGTGATTGTAAAAGTTTTGATCCTCCACCGCAATCGCGGCCTGCACCGCTATCGGATTGATATCTTTTAACCGGACCCAGTAGCGCTTTTCCCCGAAATCGGTCTCACCTAGCTTTGAGCCGTCATTTGCATAAAGAATCGTAGACTGAGGGACCCGGACGGAGGGGGCCCCCTGCCATTTCGCTGCAAGAAGAACGGATGTGAAGCAGACGCCGGCCAGCATCCCGCCGATCAGTGTCAGAAAGATGCAGGCGCGGATGATTTTGAACGTGATTCTGAGCTGTTTTCCAGATACTTTATCCACTTTTGGGAACCCCCTTTTTCATGATTCTATTATTATGTGAAAAAAGGGGGTTTTTTAAACATATCAAACCGGACACTTCTTTACTTTTTCCCCTCCATCCTCTATACTTTTTCCTTAGGTGAAAATGAGATTTTAACCGGAATAAAAGCGATACAGACGCTTACAATAAATGAAATAAGCCTTGAAAGGGAGATGACAATTGAGCGAGCTTTGGTATACGGAGAAGCAGACGAAGAATTTCGGCATTACATTAAAGGTGAAACAAACATTACATACGGAACAGACGGAATTTCAGCATCTGGAAATGGTGGAGACAGAAGAATTCGGCAACATGCTGTTCTTAGACGGAATGGTCATGACTTCTGAAAAAGACGAATTCGTCTATCATGAAATGGTTGCGCACGTCCCGTTATTTACGCACCCGAATCCGGAAAACGTCCTCGTTGTCGGCGGCGGAGACGGCGGTGTCATCAGAGAGATTCTGAAGCACCCAAGCGTAAAAAAAGCGACGCTTGTCGACATTGACGGCAAGGTTATTGAATACTCTAAAAAATTCCTTCCGTCCATTGCGGGCAAGCTTGATGATCCGCGCGTCGACGTGAGAGTCGATGACGGTTTCATGCACATCGCGAAATCAGAGAATGAGTATGACGTCATCATGGTTGATTCAACAGAACCGGTCGGACCGGCCGTCAATCTGTTCTCAAAAGGCTTCTATGCCGGAATTTCCAAGGCGTTAAAAGAAGACGGCATCTTCGTCGCGCAGACGGACAACCCGTGGTTTACACCGGAACTGATTACAAACGTACAGCGTGATGTGAAAGAAATCTTCCCGATCACCCGTCTGTATACGGCTAATATCCCGACGTACCCGAGCGGCCTGTGGACATTTACGATCGGTTCTAAAAAGTACGATCCGCTTGAAGTGGAGGACAGCCGTTTCTTTGACATCGATACGAAATATTATACGAAAGAGCTTCACAAAGCGGCATTTGTTCTTCCGAAATTTGTGAGCGATTTAATCAAATAAAAACGTACGGCGCAGGAGCGAATCTTGCGCTTTTTTACAGGAAAGCGAGGGTTTTATCATGAGGTTTGATGAAGCATATTCAGGAAAAGTATTTATCTCAAGCCGCCCCGACTGGAAAGAGGCGGACGCCATCCTTTACGGCATGCCGATGGATTGGACGGTCAGCTACCGTCCGGGTTCGCGGTTTGGCCCGGGGAGAATCCGCGAGGTGTCTATCGGTCTTGAAGAATACAGCCCGTATCTCGACCGTGACTTGGCTGATTTGAATTTCTTTGACGCCGGCGACATTCCGCTTCCGTTCGGCAATCCGCAAAGAAGCCTTGATATGATTGAAGAATACGTGGACGGCATTTTAGAAAAAGGAAAGTTCCCGCTCGGCATGGGAGGGGAGCACCTTGTATCATGGCCTGTCATAAAAGCCATGTATAAGAAGTTTCCGGACCTTGCCATCATTCATTTTGACGCGCACACCGACCTGCGCACGGATTATGAAGGCGAACCGCTTTCCCATTCTACTCCGATCCGCAAAGCGGCCGAGCTCATCGGGCCGCAAAACGTATTTTCATTCGGCATCCGTTCCGGAATGAAGGAAGAATTTGAATGGGCGAAAGAAAACGGCATGCACATTTCTAAATTTGAAGTGCTTGAGCCGCTGAAAAAAGTGCTGCCGCAGCTTGCGGGACGCCCTGTTTATGTCACCATCGATATCGACGTGCTTGACCCCGCTCATGCGCCGGGCACGGGCACGGTTGACGCAGGAGGCATCACGTCTAAAGAATTGCTCGCGTCCATCCATGAAATCGCGCGCTCAGAAGTCAACGTAAAAGGCGCTGACCTCGTAGAAGTCGCGCCGGTCTATGACCACTCAGAACAAACCGCAAACACGGCAAGCAAGATGATTCGTGAAATGCTGCTTGGGTTTGTGAAATAGAAAGAAGAAAACCCGGAATAACAGGGCAGAAGCAGCCTTTGTTCCGGGTTTTTTGTAATAGGAATTAAAACACTCGAGGGGATTGTACCCGTAAACCTAAAATGAAATCTTTCATCATAAATTTAGATCATGGCGCGTTCAGACACATAATAATGAGGAGTTAAGCTATTCATTATCCCTGCTGATACTAATATCGTACTCACAGCAAAACAGACTATAAGTAATTTATACTTCAATTTCATATAAATTCACTCCTCCTTCGATCTGCTGTCTGGCTTCTTCAACCTTTAAAAAGTAGACAGAAGCTTTTTTATATTCTTCTTGTGTGTAATAATATTTAGCTACATCAAGGGCTAATTCCTCAATATCAGCATACATCAATTTATTTTCAAGAAAATGCAGACAATCGTTTATTAATGTATCTCTTGGATCCGGCATATACAAGTATTCTAAAAATTTAAATTTTTCCTCGTAAATTATATCATCTATTTCCTTACATATTGAGATACCTTTTTTATGATAATCGTACGCGTTATCTATATTTTTTAACTTAAAATAAATCTGTGTAAGTAAGAAGTAGGGCTGCGGAAGTGAATGACTCATTTGAGCTTTTTCAAAAACAGCTATGGCTTCTTTTAAATGGGGAATAGCCTCGACTTTATTGTTTTGATTATTATGGCATAAAGCGATGTTAAAAAGTGTCCTCCCCATTAATTGCGGCTGCTGCTCCAATTCAGCCATCGTATATGCCTTTTGAAAGTGGGAAATCGCGTGATCGTATTGCTTTACATCAAGATAATTAGCCCCAAATAAAGAATGGCACTGGGTTAATCTAATATTATATTTTTCTGCATCTTTATAAATTAAATAAGCCTGCCGCGCATAATCCATCGATACATAAGTTTGTTTCATATAATAATAGACTTCTGACATTTTAAAGTAAAATTCAGCTTTTTCTATATGATCTTTAACGTACGTCAGTTTGCTTTCAGCTTTCTTAAAAAACTGAATCGCTGAAAGATATTCACGGCATTCCAGCTCATACATCCCCCGGAAAAAATTAAAATAATAATCAAGACGTCCGGTCAGCCGGGCCTGCTTTTTATCAATATCCGCGAGCAGATCCGATAGTCTCGGCTGTTCTTCTATCCGCTGCGATTCCAGCGGTTCGAGGTATTCGAGCATCAGATTGTGACGGAATTCCATGAGAGAATAGTATAGATGAAGATCCTGATCATCTTCCAGACCTGCAAGTTCTTCTTTGATTTCTCTCCGCAAGTACTCGGCGTCCGGGATGCTGAACCTTCGAATGTACATATACCATTCGTTGATTTTTTCTCCAACCGCTGAAGATGATAAAACACTCGCCACTATTCCCAATCCCTCCCTTCCACGTTATGTATATGACATATTTTATCATTTTCATTCGGAAGGATAGCGCAAAAATACCGCAATGTTTTCTTTCGTTAAAACCGCATGTCTGCGGATATCATTTCAAAAATCCACTATTATCCCCACAATTTGTACAAGCAAACAAATACACCTTCCCATATTCTGTTGTATCTGCGTGAGCAGTGTATGTCTGAAAAGGAAGTGAAGATATGAGAAATAACAAGCTTTCCTTTAAAGAAAAAGCAGGAGCCGCACAAGAAGAATGTTTATGTTTTTGCGAGGAAGAAGCAAGCCGTGAAGCGATGTTTCAAGCGCCGATTGAATTGCCTGAGGGATTTGTTGTTGATCCGGCTGAAGCTGTTGCAAACGTGACGTGGAATGCAGACAGCCTTTCTTGTGTCATTGAACGCTGTTTCATTGAGACGGGGCCAGAGCCTGATGAAACCGGTGTTCAATTCGCAGTGCGCCTGCAGGGAACTGTTACGCTTCTCGTCAGTGTCTCACCAGTGCGAAATCAATATGGACAAGGGAACGGGTCTGTTTCTGTCATCCGCAATGCAGAGATTGACCAAGTCGTCTATTATTCTGATGAACCAAATGATTGCCCGGATGTCAGTGACATTACGATCGAGAACCTTGTTGTCGTTCCGCCATTCTATGGCAGTCCTTTATCGGTGACGGGCACGATTGTGTTTGTTCCTGAGCCGGAACCCGTTTATGCGTTTACAGCGAATCCAAATGATCAATCAGTTTCTGTGATTGATACAAACACTCATACTGTTGTGACAACGATTGCTCTACCGTACCGGCCGACAGGTATTGAAATAACTCCGGATAAAAGCGCTGTGTTTGTTTTGCACTTCAACAATAATGTGATTTCTGTCATCGATTATGACACTTTAACAGTGACAGCATCCATACTGCTGGATCAGCCGCCTGGATCGATAAAATGTATCCCAAATCATGAGTTTGCTTATGTTCTCGGCGATACTGCGATTTATGTGATTGGAATTGATACGTTAACTGTGGATAGGTCGATTCCTGTGGAAGGATTTGATTTTGCAATTGATCCCAATGGGTTATTCGCCTATGTTCTTGATTTTGGTTTAGTGCAAAAAGCGGACCTATTCACCGGTGAAGTCACAGGAACGATTGAACGAGAGCTTATCGTATCATCTATAGAAACAAATTGGCCGGAGCGGTATGCGTATGTCTTAGAACAAGAATTCTTATTCAATTATTTGACGGTTATTGACTTAAATACGTTTACGATCAGCATTACCCAAGAGCTGGAGCCTGATGGCCAATATGTAATGTTTACGAGTGGATCAGAGGTGTATTTATATGACAGCTTCACTGGCAATTTATATGCTGTCAGTCCGAATGGTGCAGGCGTTATAGGTAATGTTCCGCAATCGGCAAGAGACTTTGCGTTTACTCCGAATGGCGAATTTCTGTATGCTGCTCATTTTTTAGAGCAGAACATCACTGTTTACAACACGGATGATTATTCTGTGGAAACTGTGATATCTCTTGGGGTTTCACCGGGAGCTATTGTGATTTAACCAACTGCATGCTGTACATTTCTAAAAGGACGTGAATTGATGAAAAAGAATGATCTGTCTGCTTTACAGGAAAATTGTTTCTGTTTTTGTGATGAGGAAATTAGCAGAGAAGCGCCGTTTCAAGTGCCGATTGACATTCCCGAGGGGTTCACCATTGATTCTGCCGAAGCAGCTGCGACGGTTACATGGAGTACTGCTCATTTATTATGTATCAGTGAGCCTTGCTTAATCCAGACTGGGCCGGAACCAGAAGATATCGGTGTTCGATATGCCGTGAGAGTTAAAGGGACCGTTACGCTTCTTGTCAGTGTGTCGCCTGTACGAAATCAATATGGACAAGGGGACGGGTCTGTTTCTGTGATTCATACTGAAGAGATTGATCAAGTTGTTTATTATGCAGCGCAGTCTGGCCGCTGTCCTGATTTCAGTCAAATAACAGTGGAAGATCTTCTCATTGTACCGCCTTTCTACGGCAGTCCGCTTACGGTGACCGGGACACTTGTTTTACCGCCATCGAGAGACCCTCAATCGTATGTGTTTACAGCCAATTCAGGAGACAGCACGGTTTCGGTTATTGATTCAGATTTAAACACTGTTGTAAAAACAATCCATTTTTCTGACGTGCCAACTAATCTAGGCGTTACTTTCGATAAAGCTTTCACGTATGTCCTCCATGGGAATACCAACCTTGTCTCAGTGCTAGATAATAAAACTTTAACCATCATAAATACCATCACTGTTGGAGGAGGGCCGAGAAAGGTTGAATTTGATTCAACAGATGAGTTCGCGTACGTGATGGCCGCCGGATCTATATATATGATCAACATGGCCTCTCAATCGGTCATTGATGTCATTCCGATACCCGGCGCTTTAGACTTTGCTCTTGATCCTAATGGACAGTATGTCTATACCGCTAATGGAAGCAGTTGGTCGGTTGATAAATATGATGTAAATACTGGGCAGTTGGTAGAAAGTATCATAGATACATTTGAATTTCCCAGTTTAATTGCCACTCCTTACGCTGGAAATTTTGCGTATGTGTTGAATGGTGAGCTGCTGCCGAAAGGTGTAACGGAGATCAGTTTGTCACCATTAAGCAGGGGAGGCGACTTCAACCGTTTATTTGAAACTCTGAGGACGATTGTATTTTCTCGCGATAGCACTAGGGCTTATTTTCTAGAGCCATATAGTGAACCGTTTCTCATTAATAACTTATACGTAGTTAATACGGCTGGACAGAGGATCATTGCAAACGTGTCTCTGCCCGGCGCCTTTGACCTCGCCGTAACACCTGATAATCAGTACATTTATGCAGCACAGCCCGACGACAATACCGTAACCGTATACCGCACGAGTGATTATACAGCCATGACGGTGATTCCGGTTGGGGCTGGTCCGTCAGCGATTGCGATGTAGCTTATTTCACAGGTTGAGAGAAGCAGAGCTGCGATAAAAAAATCGTTTATAAATAAATGAGCCGATCTGCTGGATGGCAGCCAGGATGATTAAAAACAGCAGTTCACTTATGGTGAAACTGAGCATCCACCAAACCCCGGCTCCTGTCAGCGCTCCCGCAAGCCCTTTTTTGAACAGGCTGCCATGCTGGAAAAGCTGCAGCAAGTACGTCCGCATAAAATACAATAAATACAAAATCAGTAACACCGTGAGTCCCATTGATACGGCAAGGGGCGTGTGAAAGCGGAAAGGGACGGCTTTGACGATTTCGAACACGCAGCCGAATATGATGACTTGGCATAATACAGCAGCCATCACGTGTGTTTGGCGGACGTTTTTATAGCTGTCACGCAGCGCTTTGACATCGTTGGCATTTCTGCTGCACAATCTATGCTGCTGGAAGTCGCAGCAGCTTCGATGAGACTGTTTGGGTTTCTGAAAAGCTGCTGTCATGTTTTTCACGGATTGGGTGACATAGTGATATGATTTTCTCTTCTCATAAGGAACTGCTTTTTATGAGGTTTATCTTCAAATCTAATGAGCAATGATGGTAAGATAGAAGCAGTTGAAGTTTACAAACTGAAGGATTATACTATTCAAGTCAAAGCGGAATGATGAAAAGGACGTGTCAAAATGAAACAAGAGACACCGATAACACTCCATGTGAAGTCTGTGATCGAGGATGACGGAAATGAGGAAGTCATCGAATTCCGTACTACCGGATTTTACTATGTAAAACAACAAAAAGTGTATCTATCTTATTATGAAGAACACGACCTGGGCAAAGTAAAAACGATTGTGAAGGTGAGCGAAGGCGAAGTCCTGATCATGAGGTCAGGCGCTGTTAAAATGAATCAGCGTTTCATAACGGGAGCTTCCACAATTGCGAAATATAAAATGTCATTTGGTGAGCTTGAGCTGCAAACAAGCACAAAATCGATTCAATCTGATCTCGGTGAAGAAAAAGGCCGAATCAGCATCGCATATGACATGCATGTCGGAGACGAGCAGCAGCATTTACATAATATGACGATCACGTATGAGGGAGGAACTCACGCATGAACATTGCGGAACAAATGAAGGACGTGCTGAAGGAAGAGATCAAAGCGGCCGTTCTGAAAGCGGGCCTGGCGGACGAAAGCCAGATTCCAAGCGTACTGTTAGAAACGCCGAAAGAAAAAACACACGGTGATTATTCCACAAATATGGCGATGCAGCTGGCGAGAATCGCAAAAAAAGCGCCGCGTCAAATCGCTGAGGAGATCGTGGCGTCATTTGATAAAGGCAAAGCTTCCATTGAAAAGATGGATATTGCGGGACCCGGCTTTATCAACTTTTACATGAACAACAGCTACTTAACAAAACTGATTCCGTCCGTGCTTGAAGCGGGTGAACATTACGGAGAGACAAACATCGGACAAGGCGAAAAGATTCAGGTCGAATTCGTATCGGCCAACCCGACGGGAGATCTTCACTTAGGCCATGCGCGCGGCGCGGCGGTAGGTGACGCGCTGTGCAGCGTGCTTTCTAAAGCGGGCTATGATGTGAGCCGCGAATACTATATTAATGATGCGGGCAACCAGATTAACAACCTGGCGCTTTCCGTTGAAGTCCGTTATTTTGAAGCGCTCGGTCTCGAGAAACCGATGCCGGAAGACGGCTACCGCGGCGAGGATATTATCGCCATCGGGAAAAAGCTTGCCGAAGATTTCGGCGACCGTTTCGTACATGAAGAGGAGAGCGAACGTCAGGCGTTTTTCCGTGAATACGGCTTAAAGTACGAGCTTGATAAACTTCGCTCCGACCTGGAAAATTTCCGCGTGCCGTTTGACGTATGGTATTCTGAAACGTCACTGTACGAAAACGGAAAAATTGATCAGGCGCTCGAGGCGCTTCGCGAAAAGGGCCATGTATACGAAGAGGACGGCGCGACATGGTTCCGTTCCACAACGTTCGGCGACGATAAAGACCGTGTGCTGATCAAAAAAGACGGCTCATACACTTATTTGCTGCCGGATATCGCATACCATAAAGACAAACTTGACCGCGGATTCGACAAGCTCATCAATGTATGGGGCGCGGATCACCACGGGTATATTCCGCGTATGAAAGCGGCAATTGAAGCGCTCGGTTACAAGAAAGGCACATTGGAAGTTGAGATCATTCAGCTCGTTCATTTATACAAAAACGGCGAAAAAATGAAGATGAGCAAACGTACGGGGAAAGCCGTAACGATGCGCGACCTGATTGAAGAGGTCGGCCTTGACGCGGTCCGTTATTTCTTCGCGATGCGCAGTGCTGATACGCACATGGATTTTGACTTGGATCTTGCCGTATCCACATCTAACGAAAACCCTGTGTATTATGCGCAATACGCACATGCACGTATTTGCAGCATGCTTCGCCAAGGGGAGGAGCAGGGACTTAAACCGGCGGCAGATCTTGATTTCAGCCATATTCAATCAGAAAAAGAATATGACCTGCTGAAAACGATCGGCGGCTTCCCTGAGGCAGTGGCAGAAGCGGCGGAAAAACGCATTCCTCACCGTGTCACAAACTATATTTATGATCTGGCTTCCGCTCTGCACAGCTTCTACAATGCGGAGAAAGTCATCGATCCGGAAAATAAAGAGAAGAGCCGCGCGCGTCTCGCTTTAATGAAGGCGACGCAAATTACGCTGAACAATGCGCTTCAGCTGATCGGCGTATCCGCTCCGGAAAAAATGTAATGATGATCAAAGGACAAAGTCTTCGGGCTTTGTTCTTTTTTTGTATATAAAGCGTGTGATGTAATTCACAATCCCGCACACTGAGTTTTTGTATGATAAGACTGATATTGAATCAGTGAAAGGGGCAAGCCGAATGATCAATCGTCAACATATTCAATTATCGTTGCAGTCATTAAGCTTAGTGGCAGGGTTTATGGTGTGGGTGCTGATTTCATCGCTCATTTCTCAAATGACATCAGATATTCATTTAAGCAAAGGCGAGATTTCATTGGTGACGGCGATTCCCGTTATTCTCGGATCGCTTCTCCGTATTCCTTTAGGATATTTAACGAACAGATATGGCGCGCGGCTGATGTTTATGATCAGCTTCATCCTGCTTTTGTTTCCTGTATTTTGGATCAGTATCGCGGATTCTTTATTTGATTTAATCGCGGGCGGCTTTTTCTTAGGGATCGGGGGAGCGGTATTCTCCATCGGAGTGACGTCCCTCCCGAAATATTATCCGAAAGAAAAGCACGGTGTCGTCAATGGGATTTACGGTGCCGGAAACATCGGAACTGCCGTTACTACCTTTGCGGCGCCGGTTATCGCTCAAGCCGCGGGATGGAAAGCAACCGTGCAGATGTATCTTGTTTTGCTGGCTGTTTTCGCATTACTGCACGTTTTGTTCGGCGACCGGCATGAGAAGAAAGTCAAAGTTTCCATAAAGACACAAATGAAAGCCGTTTACCGAAATCATGTGCTGTGGATGTTGAGCCTGTTTTATTTTATTACGTTCGGCGCCTTTGTCGCCTTTACCATCTATCTTCCGAATTTTTTGGTTGAGCATTTTGGGCTGAGCCCTGCGGACGCCGGTCTGCGGACGGCCGGCTTTATTGCGGTCTCTACACTGCTCAGGCCTGTGGGAGGGTTTCTTGCAGATAAACTGAGCCCGCTCCGTATTCTGATGTTCGTTTTCGCAGGGCTTACGCTGTCAGGCGTCATGCTGTCATTCTCCCCGACGATCGGTCTTTATGCGTTTGGATCGCTGACGGTGGCAGTCTGCTCAGGGATTGGAAACGGGACTGTATTTAAACTGGTGCCTTTCTACTTTTCGAAGCAAGCGGGGATTGCCAACGGTATTGTGTCAGCTATGGGCGGACTGGGCGGTTTTTTCCCTCCGCTGATTCTGGCAAGTGTATTTCAGGCAACAGGCCAATACGCGATCGGGTTTATGGCGCTTTCAGAGGTCGCGTTAGCCAGCTTTGTCCTTGTGATCTGGATGTATTGGCAGGAAAAAATGAAAACACATACGGAGAGAAACAGTCAGAGCCTCAATTCATAATGATCCATTCACAAGATTGTTAGTTTTTTCTGGGTGAGTGCAAATCAAGTCACGTTACAATATACATACGCAACGTGACTTTCTTCGAGGTGAGCTCATGAATATTCTCTCTGTCCGAAAATCTGATAAAGAACTTCTTTCCCGCGAACTGCATGAATTGCTGGAATCGATCAGTACGAAAAGGAAAATGAAAAAACACACGTATTTGTTTCAAGAAGGAATGGATGCAAAAGAGCTTTATCTGATTCAATCAGGACTCATTGAAATCGGCAAGCTGACGTCTGACGGAAAAGATCTGACGCTTAGAATCTGCCAAAAAAACGATATTGTCGGGGAATTGACGCTATTCACAGATGAGCCGAGATATATGCTCAGTGCGAAAGTGTTAGAGGATGGCGAGGTGCTCGTCATTAATAAAAACAAGCTGGAAAAGGAATTGATCCAAAACGGTGTTTTGACGTTTGAATTTATGAAATGGATGAGCACCCATCTTCGAAAAATCCAGTCCAAGATCAGGGACCTGCTTCTTCACGGCAAAAAGGGGGCGCTCTATTCCACCCTTATCCGCTTATCAAACAGCTACGGGGTGGATCGAAGCGACGGGATTCTGATTAACATTGTGCTGACAAATCAGGATTTGGCTAAGTTTTGCGCGGCGGCAAGGGAGAGCGTCAACCGCATGCTGGGAGACCTCCGCAAACAAGGGGTTATTTCGATAGACGAAACCGGAAAAATTATTTTGCACAAGCGGGACTATTTACGGTGTGAGATCGAGTGTGAAAATTGTCCGCTTGAGATCTGCAATATTGACTGAAAAAAACAAGGACAGCGGTGTCCTTGTTTTTTTACCTTGTGATAAACAGGCACATGACGGCAAGAAAGAAGCCGGCATTTACGATTTCCAGAATGCCGATCGTTTTCACCGGCCAGTCTCTTCCGTGAAAAAACCAGGCCCGCAGACTGCTTGGGATAAAAGCGAGAAACGCCCAGCCTGCCCCGAGAAGAGCCGATAAAAAGGGGAGCAAGAGGTGATATCCCCACGACCAGTATGCAAAGGTTCTGTTTTTTCTCTCCCGGATGACCGATTTCACATAAAAAGAACTCCCGACAAAAAATAAAGCGGATTGCAAGAATAGAAACCAGGCCCAGCCGTCAAGGGTTCCCGTTCCCAGCCAGCAGCTCGCAAGCCCGCCTGAACAAAAGAACAGAACACCTGCAATATCATTCGTGAGCGCCCGTTCGTTTTTTCGGCGGGCATAATGCGTATGTATGAGAAACAGCGGCAATAAAAAAACGCCGATCCAGACGAGCTGCGGCTTATGAAAGACAGAAATGATCAAAAAGCAGCAGGCCGGAAAACCGTAATACCATATCCACTTTTGATAGAGCTGAAGCTGTTTCTTTTTCAAAGCGAGCGAAACGGGATAAACCGTTAAGAAAGGAACAGCCAGCCCAAAAAGAGCGGAATATGCCAGAAAACCGGGCCTCCCTTGACCATGCCGAGTAAAAATGGAATCAGCAGCATCGCCCATGCGCCGTGCTGCTTCGGAATCATCGCCTTCATCGAAACCCTCCTTTTTATTTCATTATAAGTGCAAACACTCTCCTGATAAGTGACTTTTATCATACAAGCTGTGAAATACATCACTGCCGTGCAGGCTCAATCGGGCTACACTAAAGCTATCCTTAGCACAGGAGGCTTTCCTATGAATCAGTGTGACTATTTATTATTTCTGAAACAACTTCCTATGTTTAATGAAGTGCCTCTGTCCATTGTCGAAACCTTGCTGAAAAACGGGACGTTTATCCGCGGCTCATCTGACCAATCTCCATCCTTTCTTCATTCACAATCCGTTTATATTGTATTAAAAGGCAATATCCGTTTTACGGACAGCAGGCTCCCTGAAGGATCGCAAACCGTTGCGCTGTGGGAAAAAGGCGATGTGTTTCCGATTGATGAAAAAGGCGGGCTCTCTTTATCGCCTTTTATCTCAGTCAATGCCTCACCGGATATTCTGGTACTCCATATTCCATATTCCGTAATTAAGCAAATGATGTCTTACCATCCGCGGCTGCAAATGAACTTTTTGGCGATGCTTCAGCAAAATGTCTTCTGTTCCTATCAATTGTTTTTGCGGTACCTGCATACATCACGGGATGAAAACGCCGAACCCGGTTCTTAAACAGAACCGGTTTTTTTGATGACGCCGGGCGTCCCCATATCGTTTGAAAATCCTTCCTGCTGCTTTGTGTGAACGTTTTGTGAAAAAAGCAGAGTGTGTGACATAGTTCACAAGGTGATGCGCCGTCTCTGTTTATAGTGTACATAGCATTACCTGACTCGGAAGGAGTGAACGATCATGAAGAAAAAGAAAATGAGTCCGTTGCTCAGGAGATTAAACTATTTTTCTCCTATCGAACATCATTCAAATAACCATAGCCAAACGACAAGCGAAGATCGTGATTGGGAGAATGTATACAGAAACAGATGGCAGTACGACAAAGTCGTTCGCTCCACCCACGGCGTCAACTGTACGGGTTCTTGCAGCTGGAATATTTATGTGAAAAACGGAATTGTCACGTGGGAAGGACAAAACTTGAATTATCCATCAACAGGCCCGGATATGCCTGATTTCGAACCGAGAGGCTGTCCGCGGGGGGCCAGTTTTTCTTGGTACATCTACAGCCCGCTCCGTGTGAAATATCCATATGTCCGCGGTGTGCTGATCAATTTGTGGCGGGAAGCGTTGCAGGCGCATCAAAATCCGCTGGATGCCTGGAAATCGATCGTCGAAAACCCTGAAAAAGCGAAGTCCTATAAACAGGCAAGGGGGAAAGGCGGCTTTGTCCGCGCGGAATGGCCGGAGGTGCTGAAGCTGATTTCAGCCTCTCTGCTGTATACAGTGATGAAATACGGGCCTGACCGGAATGTCGGTTTTTCTCCGATCCCGGCGATGTCCATGATCAGCCACGCATCAGGTTCGCGATTCATGTCGTTAATCGGCGGCCCAATGCTCAGTTTTTATGACTGGTATGCGGATCTTCCGCCGGCGTCCCCGCAAATTTGGGGCGACCAGACGGACGTTCCGGAGAGCAGTGATTGGTACAATTCAGGCTATATCATCACATGGGGCTCCAACGTTCCGTTAACGAGAACGCCTGATGCGCATTTTCTGGCGGAAGCCCGCTATAAAGGCGCCAAGGTCATTTCAATCAGCCCGGATTTTGCGGAATCCTCAAAGTTTGCGGATGACTGGCTGAGTATCCGCCAGGGGACTGACGGGGCGCTTGCGATGGCGATGGGTCACGTCATTTTGCAGGAATTTTACGTGAACCAAGAAACTGAACGTTTTATTGAGTACGCGAAGCAATACACCGATTTTCCATTCTTCGTCACTCTGTCAAAAGAAAACGGCGTGTATACAGCCGGGCGGTTTCTGCATGCAAAAGACATCGGGCGGCAGACAAAAAATGATCAGTGGAAGCCGGCGGTCTGGAATGAACAGACAGGTGCGTTTGCCATACCGCAAGGAACAATGGGCTCCCGCTGGGACGGGCAGCAGAAATGGAATCTGCACATGATCGACGAAGACACCGGGGAACAGATTGAGCCCCGTCTCTCCGTGCTCGGAATAGAGGACGAAATCGGCATGGTGCGCATTCCGTATTTTTCAAATGACGGAAACAAAGTGCTGGAGCGGAATCTTCCTATTAAAAAATTGGATCTGAATGGTGAGGAGACGTACGTCACGACCGTGTTTGACTTGATATTGGCCAACTACGGCGTGAACCGGGGCATCGGCGGACAATCAGCCGCATCTTATGATGATCCCCGTCCGTTCACACCTGCCTGGCAGGAACAGATCACGGGAATTAAAAGAGAAGCCGTTATACAGATTGCCAGGGAGTTTGCCCAAAATGCGATCGATACAGACGGCAGATCCATGATTATCGTAGGGGCCGGCATTAACCACTGGTTCAACTCCGACACGATTTACCGTGCGGTGTTAAATCTTGTTTTACTCGTAGGCGCCCAAGGCGTAAACGGCGGAGGCTGGGCTCATTATGTCGGTCAGGAAAAGCTCCGTCCCGCTGAAGGGTGGCAGACGATTGCAACCGCAAAGGACTGGGAAGGCGTGCCTAAACTGCAAAACGGCACCTCGTTTTTCTACTTTGCGACAGACCAGTGGCGTTATGAAGACCAGCCGATCAGTGACTTGGCTTCACCGATCGCCGCGTCATCCCGCTACAAGCATCACGCCGATTACAATGTGCTGGCGGCGCGATTAGGGTGGCTTCCGTCTTACCCGACATTCAATCAAAACGGCATTGATCTGTACAAAGAAGCTGAGAAGGCGGGGGCGGCGACACCTGAAGACGTAGGTGCGTACGTGGCCTCACGGCTTCAAGAGAAAAAACTGAAATTCGCGATTGAAGACCCAGACAATGAAGTGAATTTCCCAAGGAATCTCTTCGTATGGCGGGCAAATCTGATCTCAAGCTCAGGAAAAGGGCATGAATACTTTCTTAAGCATCTGCTGGGGACGACGAACGGTTTGATGAATGACGACAGCGACAGCATTCGCCCTGAAGAAATCAAATGGAGGGAGCAGGCACCGGAAGGAAAGCTCGACTTGTTAATCAACCTCGATTTTCGAATGGCGGGTACGGCGCTGTATTCCGATATCGTGCTGCCGGCGGCGACATGGTATGAAAAACACGATCTCAGCAGCACGGATATGCATCCGTTTATTCATCCATTTGCTCCGGCCATCTCGGCGCCGTGGGAATCGAAGTCAGACTGGGATATTTTCAAGGCGCTGTCAAAAGCCGTTTCCGATCTGGCGGAAGAAGTCGATATGGAGCCGGTGAAAGAGGTAGTCGCCACGCCGCTCCTCCACGACACGATGCAGGAATTGGCCCAGCCGTTCGGCAAAATCAATGACTGGAGCAAGGGTGAATGTGAAGCCATTCCGGGAAAAACGATGCCGAACATCCATGTCGTTGAACGGGATTACAAACACATTTTTCATAAAATGACCGCGCTTGGTCCTCATACGGCTTTAAAACCGAGCGGAACAAAAGGGATGAGCTGGTCGATTGCGGATGAATATGAATCACTCAAACAGAGACTGGGAGAAACCGATTCAAACAGCGTTGCCAAAGGATGTCCGAATATAAGTGAAGCGAAGCAGGCGGCGGAAGCGATTTTAACCCTGTCGTCCACCTCCAATGGAAAAGTCGCCGTGAAAGCATGGGAATCGCTTGAAAACATCACAAACCTGAAGCTGAAAGACCTGGCGGAAGAGCGCGAGGAAGAATGCTTTACGTTCGAGCAAATTACAGCCCAGCCGAAAACGGTCATCACCTCTCCGGCCTTTACCGGCTCAGAAAAAGGAGGGCGAAGGTATTCGCCGTTTACGACGAATGTGGAAAAATTAATTCCGTGGCGGACGCTGACAGGCAGACAATCCTATTATGTCGATCATGAACTGATGATGGAATTCGGTGAAACGATGGCGACATTTAAACCGATCCTCCAGCACCGTCCGTTCCTAAGCAAGCGGCCTGATCAAGAGGGCAAAGAGATCGTTCTTAATTATTTGACGCCGCATAATAAATGGTCCGTCCACAGCATGTATTTTGATTCTCTGCCGATGCTGACGCTGTTCCGCGGCGGGCCGACCGTGTGGATGAATAAAGATGATGCTGCGGATACGGATATCAAAGACAACGATTGGATTGAATGCTTCAACCGAAACGGCGTTGTCGTCGCGAGAGCGGTTTTGTCTCATCGGATTCCTAAAGGAATGGCGTTTATGCATCATGCCCAGGACCGCCACATCAATGTGCCCGGCACAAAACTGACGAATAACCGCGGAGGCACCCATAACAGCCCGACAAGGATCCACGTCAAGCCGACCCAGATGATCGGGGGCTATGCCCAGCTCAGCTACGGCTTTAACTATTACGGTCCGACGGGGAATCAGCGCGATCTGAATGTCGTCATCCGCAAGCTGAAGGAGGTCGATTGGCTTGAAGATTAAAGCGCAAATCGGGATGGTCATGAACTTGGATAAATGCATCGGCTGCCACACGTGCAGCGTCACCTGCAAAAACACGTGGACAAACCGTTCCGGTGCGGAATATATGTACTTCAATAATGTAGAAACAAAGCCTGGCATCGGCTACCCGAAGCAATGGGAGGATCAGGACAAATATAAAGGCGGCTGGACGTTGAAAAAAGGAAAGCTTGAACTGAAGTCAGGCCCGAAAACAAACCGGCTTGCAGGCCTTTTCTATAACCCGAACCAGCCGACGATTGATGACTACTATGAACCTTGGAACTATGATTATGAAACGTTAACAAACAGCCCGCAGAAAAAACACCAGCCGGTGGCGCGCCCGAAATCGTCCTTAACGGGGGATTTCATGAATATCGAATGGGGCCCGAACTGGGAAGATGATCTCGCGGGCGGCCATATTACAGGGCTTGAAGATCCAAACGTTCAAAAAATGGAGGAATCCATTAAAACGGAATTCGATGAGGTCTTTATGATGTATCTGCCGCGTATTTGCGAACACTGCATCAATCCGGCGTGCGTGTCATCCTGTCCTTCCGGCGCCATGTACAAACGCGATGAAGACGGCATTGTGCTTGTGGATCAAAACGCATGCCGTTCATGGAGGTATTGCGTGTCATCCTGTCCTTATAAAAAAGTCTATTTTAACTGGCAAACGAACAAAGCGGAAAAATGCACACTCTGCTTCCCGCGATTGGAGGCGGGGCTGCCGACTATCTGCTCTGAAACGTGTGTGGGCAGAATCCGCTATCTCGGCGTCATGCTGTATGACGCGGACAAAGTGGAGGAAGCGGCATCGGTTGAAAATGAAAAGGATCTCTACCATTCCCAACTGGACGTTTTTCTTGATCCGAATGATCCTGAGATTGCCAAACTGGCAAAAGAACAAGGCATCCCGGCTGAATGGATAGAGGCTGCGCAGCGATCGCCGATCTATAAAATGATCATTGACTGGAAGATTGCGCTTCCGCTTCACCCTGAGTACCGTACGCTGCCGATGGTTTGGTACATTCCGCCGCTCAGCCCGATTATGAATCTCTTTGAAGGAAAAGGCAGCCGGCAAACGGCGGAAGCGATTTTTCCGGCTATCGACCAAATGAGAATTCCGATTGACTATTTGGCGCAGTTATTAACGGCGGGGGATACGGATCATATTCGGTCCACGTTAAAGAAAATGTCTGTCATGCGCCAGTATATGAGGGCGGTTCAGACGAATAAATCCATCGACCCGGCATTGGTCTCCAGTGTCGGCTTAACAGAACAGCAAATTGAAGACATGTACCGGCTGCTGGCGATCGCCAAATATGATGACCGCTTTGTGATCCCGAGCAGCCATCGTGAAGAAGTGTCTGATTTATACGCTGAACAAGGGAGCTGCGGCTTATCATTTTCAGGCGGCCCGGGCTCTTGTTTCTAATTTTTCATAAATGAGGTGTAATAACATGAACACCACAGACCGGCAAATGACGTTCTCCGCTCTTTCCGTTCTTCTCTCATATCCGGATGAAGAGTGGAGAGCCGGGCTTCCCGATTGGAAGGCTCTTATCCATGACATCACCAATCAGCAAATCCGGGAGAAATTGCTGCACTTTTTAGAGGCGGCAGCCGGCTTTTCTCCGGAAGCGCTGATTGAACACTATGTGTATACGTTCGATTTTGGGAAAAAAACGAATATGTACGTCACTTACTTTAACTCAGGCGAACAAAGGGAACGCGGCATCGAATTGCTGCATTTAAAAAACACCTACCAGCAATCCGGTTTCCTGCCGACAGATAAAGAACTGCCAGATTACCTGCCGCTGATGCTGGAATTCGCCGCAGTTGCGGAGATTGAAGCAGCGAGAAGCGTGTTTGAGAAATATCTTTCCAATGTGAGGGAACTGGCATCCCGCCTCGAAAAAAATGACAGTATATACGCTGAACTGCTGCACGTGCTGCTGGCCGCGCTTGAAAACATCGGTGTACGTGAAAGCACTGAAGAAGGGGCTGTTCAGGCATGAACGGACAGATCCTCTGGGGTATTATGCCATACATTGTATTGACGATCTTTATCGGCGGGCATATTTACCGCTATCAGCATGACCAATTCGGCTGGACGGCGAAATCAAGCGAGCTGTTAGAAAAGAAAAAACTCGCCGCTGGCAGCACACTTTTTCATTGGGGACTGCTATGCGTTGTCGGCGGACATGTCATGGGAATTTTGATCCCGGAAGGCGTGTATGCTTCTCTTGGCATTTCCGAGCATATGTATCACAAAATGGCGATTGGCGCAGGCCTGCCGGCGGGGATCGCGGCATGTACCGGACTTGTCATCCTGACGTACAGAAGGCTGTTTGACAAAAGAATCCGCAAAACCAGCTCGCCATCGGATATCCTGACGCTCATCCTGCTGCTTTTTATGATGCTGTCGGGCGTTGCGGCCACGTTCCTCAACATTGACTCGAAAGGATTTGATTACAGGGCAACAGTCGGGCCGTGGTTCAGGGAAATTGTTTTGTTCCGCCCTGACGCTTCTTTGATGGAAAGTGTCCCGCTATGGTTTAAGTTTCATATCATCATAGGGTACGTCGTTTTTATCCTTTGGCCGTTTACAAGATTGGTTCACGTGTTCAGCCTGCCCCTCAAGTATTTGACCCGCAGCTATGTTGTCTATCGGAAACGCACGTGAAAATCCCCCCTGCAAGAGGGGGATTTTTTATGGTGAAAAAATAAAAACATAAGATATTTTCTGCCAAGGTAATGGCTGGTAAGCGGGGATTCATGTTATGTTTTATTTGGAAATAACATCAACGAAAGGAGAGTGAAGAATGAAGCGGATTTTCCTCATTTTAGCCGCCTGTCTGATGACAAGCGCCGGCGTCCTGACACTCAGACATTCTCATGTATTAACCGGCGGCACAGCGGGACTGTCACTAAGCCTGTCATACGTGTTTCATTCCTCGTTTGCGATTATCTTCTTTCTGATTAATATCCCGTTTTATATATTTTCTCTCATCAGAATGGGAATCAAATTCACTCTATCCACCGTTTTTGCAGTCACAGTGCTGACTCTGTTTACCGGCGCGGATCACTGGCTGCCGCCGGTCTCTGTTTCACCGCTTGCCGGGGCGATTTGCGGCGGGGCGCTGATCGGGTTGGGCTTGTCGCTCATGTTTTATCATCAGGCATCGCTCGGCGGCGCCAATATCCTCGCTTTATTTCTGCAAAAGCGCTGCGGATGGAATCCGGGTGCCGTTAATTTCCTCTTCGATTTTGGCGTCGTGCTGGCCGGCATTTTCTCCGTCGGATTGCTGAAAGGGCTCTTCTCCTTAGTGTCGATAGCGGTCACCGGTCTGATCATCGGCATCTTCAAAAATAAAATCAAAGGCAGCTGCTCGCTCAATCCGGCATTGCTTCAGAACATCACACCCGGCCAATCACAAGAAGCTTCATCATAAGCCTTTCCGCTCGTGCGGAGAGGCTTTTTCATATGTTTACAAGCCGGAAAACAGAGGGTATACAGAGATATCGGATCAGATGGGAGAGAGTCGGGATGCTGAAAAGGAGACTGGAATTTTGCTTTTTATATATGATGCTTATCGGAGCATATGTCATATGGTTTTTTCCGGTTTCCAGGCTTGAGTTTTACGGAGGGGTGCTTTGCTATGCAAGCATTATTTTGTTCAGCATCTATTCGTTAATTCTTGAAAACCGCACCTCGCAGCACACGTTGTTATGGATTCATATTCTTGTGTTTTTTCCGATCGCCGGGTACTTATTTTACCTTTTTTCCGGCCAGCTTTATGAAAAAGGCAAGCTGTTCAGGTCGAAACGGACATACAACCGGGAAAAGCTGAGAACGATATTTGATATGGAACAGACACCCGATCTGACCGAGCTGAAAGGAAATCAGAAGCGTTTCTTTCAATATTCAATCAAGGCGTCCCATATGAATATCAATACAAAAAGCAGGCTGAAGGTGCTCAAAAACGGGGACGAAACATTTCCTGAGCTGTTTGAGGCGCTCCGGGAGGCCGCGTCATTTATACATATTGAGTATTACATGTTCAAATCAGACATGCTCGGGCACAAGATGATGGACATTATGATGGAAAAGGCGCGTCAAGGCGTGGAAGTGCGGTTTTTGTTCGACGCGGCCGGCAGCCTGAAGCTGGCCGGAAAAGATATTAAAAAACTGAAACGCGCGGGCGTGAACATCGTCCCGTTTCTGCCGCTGAAATACGGTTTTTTCAACCAAAAATTCAATTTCAGAAATCACCGCAAGATCGTCATCGTTGACGGGAAAACCGGTTTTGTCGGCGGGCTGAATGTCGGCAAGGAGTATATCGGCAAAGACCAAGATGTCGGCTTTTGGCGGGACACCCATATGAAAGTCGAAGGAGAAATCGTTCAGACGCTCCACAGCATTTTTATGCTTGATTGGGAATACGTTTCGGATGAGGTGCTGATTGATCAGAAAGCATACAGCCGCCCGGTCCCTGCAGAAAGCGGCGGCGTCTATCAAGTCGTTCCGACAGGCCCCGATATGAAGGAGCGGATGAGCGATCTGTATTACGCCATGATAGCGGCGGCCGAATCGTCTGTATGGATCGCGACGCCTTATTTCGTGCCGAATGAGCCGATCCGCACAGCGCTAAAGGAGGCTGCTGCCAGAGGCGTCCGGGTGCGTGTCATGGTGCCGGAAACCAATGACGGGTTTTTAACCCAGTACGCGACGAGATCGTATTTCCCCGAGCTTCTTCGCGAAGGAATCGAAGTCTATTCCTATCAAAAAGGCTTTATGCATCAAAAGGTGCTCATCACTGACGGAAACCTCGCCTCTGTCGGGACAGCGAATATGGACATGAGAAGTTTTCAGCTGAACTTTGAAGTCAATGTCTTTTTTACAGATCAAGAGGCGATCAAAGATCTTGAAGCGCATTATCTGGAGGATATGAAGGAGTCTGAAAAAATCAGCCCCGTCCGTTTCTATAAACGCACATTATGGGAAAGAACGAAGGAATCCTTCGCACGGTTATTTTCCGGCGTTTTATAAAAAACGCTTTTAAAACTCCTTGTGTATAGTATAATTGAGAAATATTATCATTAAGAACGAGGCACAAGGAGGACGGAATCGTGCTGCGACAATTTTTTTCTTATTATAAACCGTACAAAAAGCTGTTTTTTCTCGACTTCTTTTCTGCCATCGCCGGCGGATTGATGGAGCTGAGTTTTCCTCTGATTGTCAATTACTTTATCGATACATTGCTCCCGGGGCGGGATTGGAGTCTGATTATTTTGACTTCAGCGGCTTTATTCGGGGTCTACGCCCTCAGCTCGGCGCTTCAGTATGTTGTGACGTATTGGGGCCATATGCTCGGCATTAACATTGAAACCGATATGCGGAAAAAGCTTTTCGACCATCTGCAAAAGCTTTCGTTCAAATTTTACGATAACAACAAAACTGGCAGTTTAATGTCCAAGCTCACCAATGATTTGATGTATATCGGAGAAACCGCCCATCACGGACCTGAAGACCTGTTTATCGCGATTATGACGATTTTGGGCGCGTTCGGTGTGATGCTGTTTATTAACTGGCAGCTTGCGCTGTTGACTTTTATCATTATGCCGGTCGTCATTTGGCTTGCTTTGTATTTTAATAAAAAAATGACCTCTGCGTTTACAAAACTGAACAAAGACGTCGGGGACTTCAGCGCGAGGGTTGAAAACAATATCGGCGGCATCCGTCTTGTTCAGGCTTTCAGCAATGAAGCGTTTGAAATGAAGCGGTTTGACGTGAACAATCAGCGTTTCCGCAAAACAAAGCTGACGTCATATAAAATCATGGCGAAAAACGGCTCGATCAGTTACATGCTGACAAGATTCGTCACGCTGTTCGTCCTGTTGTGCGGGACATGGTTCGTGATCCGCGGATCGCTATCTTACGGGGAATTCGTCGCTTTTGTGCTGCTGACGAACGTTCTGTTCCGTCCGATTGATAAAATCAACGCGATTATTGAGATGTATCCGAGAGGCATTGCCGGTTTTAAAAGCTTTATAGAAATACTGGAAACGGAGCCTGATATCAAGGACGCCCCGAACGCGAGACATGTGTCCGGTTTAAAAGGGAATATCCGTTATGATCGTGTGTCATTCGGTTACGAAGAAAACAGTCCGGTTCTGTCGGGAATCAATTTGTCCATTCATGCCGGGGAGACAGTCGCATTCGTCGGGCCTTCGGGAGCGGGAAAATCAACGCTGACAAGTCTGCTGCCGCGCTTTTATGAGCCGTCTGAAGGCGTGATTTCCATCGACGGAATCGATATTAAGGACATGACGCTGTCATCTCTGCGCGGACAAATCGGCGTCGTCCAGCAGGATGTCTTTCTGTTTTCCGGCACATTGCGGGAAAACATTGCTTACGGGCGGCTCGATGCGTCTGAGGAAGAAATCTGGCAGGCCGTCCGCCAGGCGCATTTAGAGGATTTGGTAAACGGGTATCCCGACGGTTTAAACACGGTGATCGGCGAGCGCGGCGTGAAGCTGTCAGGCGGGCAGAAGCAGCGGCTTTCCATCGCCAGAATGTTTTTGAAAAACCCGTCGATCTTAATTTTAGACGAGGCTACATCAGCCCTCGATACAGAAACAGAAGCCGCCATTCAAAAATCGCTGCAAGAGCTGTCTGAAGGACGCACAACGCTTGTGATCGCCCATCGGCTGGCTACGATTAAGGATGCGGACCGGATCGTCGTCGTCACGAAAGAAGGCATTGCTGAACAAGGTCATCATAAGGAACTGCTGGCATCCGGCGGCATGTACCAGAGACTCCATCAGGCCCAATTCGGCGAGCTGATACATCAATAAAAGAAAAAGGATAGACAAAAGGGGCCGGGCAGCCTCCTGTCTATCCTTTTTTTATGTAGTCCGTATTTAATGGGCTTCTTTTTGCGCAGGTTCGATGATATGTTTGAAACGGTCAACAAGCTGCACCGCTTTCTTTCCTTCCACTACAATTAAATATTCTTGTTCTTTATGGGCCATTCTGAACGTTTCCAGCTCAATGATATCTTTGATTTTGCACATCGTTTTTTTAGAGTAGATATACAGCTCGTGGCCTCCCGTGTGGCAAAGCTGATAAAGCTGAAGCATGTTTCGCAAAGTGAACTTCTTAGCGGCTATTTTCAAAGATGTAATGTTTTTCATATGTTTTCTCCTCCGTCTGATGGTCTGTTATTTCGGAAATTCCCCATATAAACGGGTGATAAACCTGGTTATGCCTTCCACTTCAGCACTCCGCCCGCCAGGCGTTTGACTCCGCGGATGGCGCTTAATTCTTCGACGAGCCGTAGCAGCGCCCGGTCTTTCTCTTTCGCCTCAATCATAAAGTCGATGTCCGTATCCCATTGTCTGAACCGCTCCAGCACCGGCAGAATAAAATTCGCATCCACATAGTCCGCATGACTGCGTACGGCTGATTCTGATTTTGGCGAGGAGAGATGGACCTTCGGCTTTAAGCCGATCCGCTGCCATGTTTTGATCATCCGCGGAAGAATGTCATCTAAATCAGCGTCATCGGTCGGATTGGCGTAAAAATGGTGATAATCAAACACAAACGGAATGCCTTCTTGCTCACATACACTGAGTGTTTCCTCGGACGTATATGTTTTATCATCGTTTTCTAAAGTCATCCGCTGTTTGATGACATCGGGAAGTTCTTTCAGATTCACGCGGAAACGGCCAAGCGCGCTTTGTTTGTCACCGTAAGCGCCTCCGACATGGATGTTGATGACGGAACGGTCCGCGATGCCCATTGCGTCCAGCATGTCATAATGATAGGCCATATCCTTGACCGCATTTGCGGTGATCTCCTGTTTCGGGCTTGTAAAAAGCGTGAATTGGTTCGGATGAAAGCTCGTTCTGAGGTCATATTTTCTGACCAGCCCGCCGATCTCACGGAACTCCTGGCGAAACGGCGTGACAAAATCCCACAGCACATCCGGATGGGTGGCCAGCGGCACAATCGAGCTTGAGAACCTGTACAGCGGGATGCCGTGTCCGATCACATAATGGATCGTGCGCAGCGTATTGGTAAGATTGGCTTTCGTCACAGAAAGCAGGGCCTCTTTCCGCTCACTGCGGGAAAGCTTGGTATAGCGCGCATATGTTAAGGTTTTTGCGGGGGACGCGTCCCAAAGGCACATGGCGTTTGCGACGAATCCGAATCTGAACAGCATATGGTTTCTCCTTTATAAAAAGTAAGATATGGCCTTTCCCAGCCATTCTGCAGGAAGCTGTCTGACGGAGCGCTGTTTCACTTTTTCTAATGTGAGAAGCTCGGATTTTTCGATGTCCTGCTTTATGGTTGAAAGCACTTCCTTTGTAAAGGCTTCATCATGAATGATGACATTCACCTCTTCATTCCAGAACAGGCTCCGTTTATCAAAATTCGGCGTGCCGATAATGCTGATGCGGTCATCTATAATGAAGGCTTTGACATGATAAAAGCCTTGATAATACCGATAGATGAGGCAGCCGGCCTTCAGAAGCTCGGGATAATAGGTAAAAGCTGTTTCCCGAACGAGCGGGTGGTCTGATTTCATCGGAACGATCAAGATGACTTTGACGCCTTTTCGGCAGGCTGAAATAAGCGCTTCCTGAAGCTTTTTGCTCGGTACATAATAAGGCGTGCCGATAATGATTTTTTTTTCCGCCTTACGGATGCAGTTTTCATAATGCGATTCAAGCGAAAACCCGTCAGATGCATATGTCCTATGAGAGATATTCCCTTCGGATAATGCCGGATAAACCCCGGGTGATCCGGGTGCTTTTCCGGTGTTTCGTTTCAGATCGCTTACAAAAAGAGTCTGAAGATCCGCCGTGCCTTCGCCGGTCATCCGCAGGTGATAATCCTCCCAGTTTCCGAACTTCGCTTTTTTGCCGAGGTACTCTTCAGCGATATTAAAACCGCCGACATACCCGATTTTGCCGTCAATGACGGTCACTTTCCGGTGATTCCGTTTTTGCAGCCTGAAAAAAAGAAACGGAAATGCCGGTTTATTTAGAAAATGAACGTGAACGCCGGCTTTTTTCATCGTTTGAATGGAAGGCTTTTTCACTTGGCGGCTGCCCGCCCAATCGAGCAGCAGATATACGGAGACGCCGGCTTGGGCCTTTTCTTTCAATAAATCAAACATCTCATGGCTGACTTGGTCGTTCTTCATAATAAAAAACATCATATGAATAGAAGAGACGGCTTGGCGGATATCAACCGTCATCTGCCGCACAAGCTCGCTGCCGCAGTGAATGAGTGTGATATCACTCTTTTTCGGGTCAAAAACGGGCTCATACGCCTGTTTTTTGTACGCCGCCCGGCCAAGCAGCATATCAAGCAGTATAAGTGCGATCAATATGATAAAAATGACAAGCAACACAAAAATGACCTTCATACCGACGCTCCTTTCCGAAGTATTCGTAGTGTGCCCTGAGAATGTGAATTTAATTATTGACTGAACACTCATTCATTATTTATGATAAAGTAAAGATATGACAATGAAGAGGGGTATCAGAACAAAGGGGGAGACAAGATGAACGCATTTCTCATGGTAAACGCGCTGCTGTTTTCAGCTGTAACCGCTTACGCCGTTTATTTATTCGTTTACCTGATCAGAACGAGGATCGCTTATATTAAGCTCGGCCAAAGGGAAGAATTTGATAAACGCCTGAAAGAACGTCTTCAGAAGATATGGGTGAATGTGTTCGGACAGAAAAAACTGCTGAAAGATAAAAAGAGCGGAATCATCCACGTTCTGTTTTTTTACGGTTTTATACTCGTTCAGTTCGGCGCAATTGATTTTATTCTGAAAGGGCTGCTTCCTGACCGCCATCTGCCGTTCGGTCCGCTTTATCCGGCGTTTACCTTTTTTCAGGAAATCGTCACGTTTTTGATTTTAATCGCCGTAGTCTGGGCGTTTTACCGGCGCTACATTGAAAAACTCGTCAGACTGAAACGCGGGTTTAAAGCGGGGCTTGTCCTGCTGTTTATCGGCGGACTGATGGTGACAGTGCTTCTCGGGAACGCCATGAACCTTTTATGGCACGATCATTCTCTGTCTTGGACGGAACCGATCGCTTCCTCCATTGCGTTTGTGCTCGGCGGTCTTTCAGCGCCGGCGGCCGCCGCCGTGTTTTATGTTTCATGGTGGCTTCATCTGTTGTTTTTGCTCAGCTTTTTAGTGTACGTGCCGCAATCAAAGCATGCGCACTTAATTGCGGGTCCGGCGAATGTGTTCCTCAGCAGGCTGGATTCAAAAGGAAAGCTGGAAAAAATCGATTTCACCGATGAGACGAAAGAAAGCTACGGCGTCGGAAAGATTGAAGACTTCCGCCGCTCTCAGCTTGTCGACCTATACGCCTGCGTCGAATGCGGCCGCTGTACAAATATGTGTCCGGCCTCCGGTACGGGCAAGATGCTCTCGCCGATGGACCTCATTTTAAAGCTCAGAGACCATTTGACGGAGAAAGGCGCTGCCGTGACGTCAAAATCTCCGTGGGTGCCCGCGCCCGTTTTTCAGCACACGAAGGCGAATCAGCTCGCCGCGGCTTCCTCAGGGGGAGGATCGCGTGAAGCGGCGGCAGCCATTGATTACAACCCGAGCTTAATCGGCGAGGTCATCACGGAAGAGGAGATTTGGGCATGCACCACTTGCCGCAACTGTGAAGATCAATGTCCGGTCATGAATGAACACGTTGATAAAATTATCGATCTGCGCCGCTATCTTGTGCTTACGGAAGGGAAGATGGACAGCGACGCGCAGCGGGCCATGACAAGCATTGAAAGACAGGGAAACCCGTGGGGCTTAAACCGGAAAGAGCGGGAGAACTGGCGGGAGCAGGCCGATACAGAGATTCCGACAGTGAAAGAAATGAAAAAACAAGACAAAGAGTTCGACTACTTATTTTGGGTCGGCTCAATGGGTTCCTACGATAACAGGAGCCAAAAGATTGCCGTCTCATTTGCAAAGCTGCTTAATGAAGCGGGCGTATCCTTTGCGATTCTCGGCAATAAGGAAAAAAACTCAGGCGACACGCCGCGCCGTTTGGGCAACGAGTTTCTGTTCCAAGAGCTGGCGGAACACAACATCGGCGAATTTGAAAAACACGGGATCAAAAAAATCGTCACGATTGATCCGCACGCCTATAATATGTTCAAAAATGAATATCCTGATTTCGGATTCCGGGCCGAAGTCTATCATCATACTGAATTATTAGCCGAGCTTGTGTCACAGGGGAGACTAAAACCGCTTCACCCGGTGAATGAAACGATTACCTTCCATGACTCGTGCTATTTAGGAAGATACAATGAAGTGTATGAGCCGCCGAGAGCGATCTTAAAAGCCATTCCGGGCGTTCAATTGAAGGAAATGGAGCGCAGCCGCGAAAATGGGATGTGCTGCGGCGCCGGGGGAGGGCTCATGTGGATGGAAGAAGAAACGGGAGCGAGAATCAACACGGCCCGGACTGAGCAGGCGCTTTCTGTCAGTCCGACGGTCATCAGCTCCGGATGTCCTTACTGTCTGACCATGCTCGGTGACGGTACGAAAGCGAAAGAAGCCGAAGACGCGGTCGGCACTTATGATGTCAGTGAATTGCTCGCCATGTCTGTATTCGGCGCTGAAAAACAAGAGTCTTTATAGAAAGAAGCGGGCCGCCGGCGCATATGCCGGTGGCTTTGTTTTCGCACATCAGCCGATTTATGACGGGACGGCTCTAAAATTTCTTAAATTACGCTGTTAAGGGTAGCATATTCTGTTTTAATTTGTTTATAATGAGAGGTATGGTTTATGAACAAAACAATACAAATTCGTTCTTATTATAGGATAGAAACAGATACATATAAGTAATAGAAAGGGAGTGTCCGACCTTGAGTATCAAACAATATTCTCAGGAACAGCTGAAGCAGATGGCTTTAGTTGAAATCGCTCACGAAATTTTCTCAGAACATAAAAAACCGGTTCCGTTCCAGGAGCTGCTGAATGAAATGATCTCCTTGCTCGGTGTTACGAAAGAGGAACTGGGCGACCGTATCGCCCAATTTTATACAGACCTGAACATTGACGGCCGCTTTATTGCTCTGTCAGACCAGACGTGGGGGCTTCGCAGCTGGTATCCGTACGATCAGCTGGACGAAGAAACACAGCCGACTGTAAAAGCGAAAAAGAAAAAAGCGAAAAAAGTCGTTGAGGAAGATCTCGACCTTGATGAATTCGAGGAAGTTGATGAAGATGACATCGATCTCGATGAAATAGAAGAAGATATTGACCTTGACGCAGACAGCTTTGACGACGAAGATATCGATGAAGAAGATGACGACGAGCTTGAGATCGAAGACGATGTGATTGAAGAAGATGAGGAAGATTATGATGATGAGGAAGAGGAACGCAAAGACTGATTTTATATCAGCAAAACGATCTTGACTTTCATTGTCGAACTATGTAGTATGTATTTTGGGCTCTTCAAAAAGAAGAGAATTCATAAGAGTGCTACGCTCCCTTTCAAGAAATTGAAAGGGAGCTTTCTTATTTTCATCTCCCAAATTCTTTTACACATCATTTGTTTTTAGTGAAATGATTTTCTATAAAACGGCACATTTTAAGGAATGTAGCGCAGACCGAAGAGAGGAGCAAACGAAATGACGAAATATATTTTTGTAACCGGGGGAGTTGTATCATCACTCGGAAAAGGAATTGTGGCTGCGTCACTTGGCCGCCTTTTGAAAAACAGAGGCATGAGCGTCACTATCCAAAAATTTGACCCTTATATCAACGTTGACCCGGGAACGATGAGCCCGTACCAGCACGGTGAGGTATTCGTTACCGATGACGGCGCTGAGACTGACCTTGACTTAGGGCATTATGAGCGTTTCATTGACATTAATCTGAACAGATTCAGCAACGTGACGACCGGTAAAATTTATTCCGCCGTATTGAAAAAAGAGCGCCGCGGGGACTACCTCGGCGGAACGGTTCAGGTCATTCCGCATATCACAAATGAACTGAAAGACCGCGTGTACCGTGCAGGCAAAGAAACAAACGCAGATGTAGTCATTACTGAGATCGGCGGAACAGTGGGAGACATCGAATCCCTTCCGTTCCTTGAAGCCATCCGTCAAATGAAAAGCGACATCGGCCATGAAAACGTGATGTACATTCACTGTACGCTTGTTCCGTACATCAAAGCGGCGGGCGAGCTGAAAACAAAACCGACGCAGCACAGCGTAAAAGAGCTGAGAAGCCTCGGTATTCAGCCTAATATCATCGTCGTGCGCACGGAAATGCCGATTTCTCAAGATATGAAAGATAAAATCGCACTCTTCTGCGATATTGACACGAAAGCGGTCATCGAGTGCGAAGATGCGGACAACCTTTACTCCATCCCGCTTAACCTTCAGGAGCAGGGACTCGATAAGCTTGTCTGCGATCATATGAAATTAGAATGCAAAGACCCGGATATGACGGAATGGAAAGACCTTGTCACGAAAGTGAAAAACTTGTCTAAAACCATTACAATCAGCCTCGTCGGTAAATACGTCGAGCTTCAGGACGCTTACATTTCAGTCGTTGAATCACTGCGCCACGCCGGCTATGCGTTTGACGCTGATGTGAAGATCAAATGGATTAACGCCGAAGAAGTGACAGAAAGCAATATTCAAGAGCTGACTAGCGGCACAGACGGAATCATCGTGCCCGGCGGTTTCGGAGACCGCGGCGTAGAAGGGAAAATCATCGCCGCCAAGTATGCGCGTGAGAATAAAATTCCGTTCTTCGGCATCTGCCTCGGTATGCAGATTGCATCCATTGAATATGCGCGAAACGTATTAGGTCTGGAAGGGGCTCACTCTGCGGAGATCGATCCGTCCACTCCTTATCCGATCATCGACCTTCTGCCAGAACAAAAAGATGTCGAGGATCTTGGAGGAACGCTTCGTCTCGGACTGTACCCTTGTAAGCTCCAGGAAGACACGAAAGCCTTCGAAGCGTATGCGGATGAAGTGGTATACGAACGCCACCGCCACCGTTATGAATTCAACAACGAATACAGACAGCAAATGGAAGAGAACGGTTTTGTGTTCTCAGGAACAAGCCCTGACGGCCGTCTTGTGGAAATCATCGAGCTGAAAGACCATCCTTGGTATGTCGCTTGCCAGTTCCACCCTGAGTTCAAATCAAGACCGACAAGACCTCAGCCTTTATTCAAAGACTTTATCGGCGCTTCCGTACAAGCTGCAGAACAGAAGTAATAAAAAAAGACTTGCCTCCTTTAAAAGCGGCAAGTCTTTTTTCTGCATCAGGCATATTCCTGCATCATTTCCTTTAACGTAAAGGACAGTGCGTGATAGACATACAGGCCTGTCATTAATGAAGGAAAGCCGTATCTTGTCCCGTCTTCATCAGGCAGAAGCGGCATTTTTAATTTGCTGTCAATATGAACATCACAAAATGCCTCAATCCCGGTTTGATCTTTGATGACAGGAGATACGCCAACGAGGCCGATCCCTTTTTCATAAAGCTTTTGAGCCAGAGCCTGTTCTTCAGCCGTGCCCGGACCTGAACAAAACATCAGCACCCTGTCGCTTTCTGTAATCGAATCAGCTGTATCCGGAAACGCTTTGACGGAAGGCATCGGTTCTGAGCCGAGTTCCGCCTCGCACAAAATGCCCTGCATCTCATTTGCGCCGTATAAATAAATGGTATGACCGCTGACGGCTGCCTGCGCCAGCAGGCGCGCGCCGTCTTCTATTGCTTCGGATTCCTTATCCTGAATGCGGGAAAAAATGCCTGCAAGCTGCGTCGTAAATATCTTTAACATGAGTGAAACCTCCTTTACACATACAAGAACAGTATACAACAAAAGAGAAAATGCTCAGAAAATGTCGGAAAGTAGACTATTATAATTAAAGGAAATGTGAAAATCAAACAGAATACATAAACAACTGCTTCCTTTTGACGAAAATGATAATATTGGGGTGTAAAATGATGAATGAAAAGATTTTAATCGTAGATGACCAATACGGTATACGCATATTGCTCAATGAAGTGTTTCATAAAGAAGGGTACCAGACGTTTCAGGCCGCCAACGGCATACAGGCGCTGGACATCGTAACGAAAGAACGGCCCGATCTCGTGCTTTTAGATATGAAAATCCCCGGCATGGACGGAATCGAAATTCTCAAGCGCATGAAGATGATTGACGAATCCATCCGCGTCATTATCATGACCGCTTACGGAGAACTCGATATGATTAAGGAATCAAAAGAGCTCGGAGCGCTGACCCATTTTGCGAAACCTTTTGACATTGATGAGATCAGAGACGCGGTGAAAAAATATTTACCTCTAAAATCGAATTAATAAAATTAGAAACAATTATGTCATTGTGTTGCCGATTTGTCGAAAAGTTGGTATCCTAGAGATGGAGAAAAAGCGATCTGTTGTTTTACATATGACAGGTTTTTATGGTCATGCTATAGGTGGAAAGCTTTTTTCGAGAAGAAGCAAATCAGGCTACATAAGGAGGACTTTCGACATGCCTTTAGTTTCAATGACGGAAATGTTGAATACAGCTAAAGAAAAAGGATATGCTGTTGGACAATTTAACTTAAATAACCTTGAGTTCACTCAAGCTATTTTACAAGCAGCAGAAGAGGAAAAATCCCCGGTTATTCTTGGTGTTTCAGAAGGCGCGGGACGCTACATGGGCGGCTTCAAAACAGTGGTTGCCATGGTTAAAGCTCTTATGGAAGAATACAAAGTGACAGTTCCTGTCGCCATTCACTTAGACCACGGTTCAAGCTTTGAATCTTGTGCGAAAGCGATTCATGCAGGTTTCACTTCTGTAATGATCGACGCATCTCACCACCCGTTTGAGGAAAACGTAGCAACTACAGCTAAAGTGGTTGAGCTTGCTCATTTCCACGGCGTTTCAGTTGAAGCTGAGCTTGGAACTGTAGGCGGACAGGAAGATGACGTGATCGCTGAAGGCGTAATCTATGCTGACCCTAAAGAGTGTCAAGAACTTGTAGAGCGTACTGGCATCGACTGCCTTGCACCTGCACTGGGTTCTGTTCACGGTCCTTACAAAGGCGAACCGAACCTCGGTTTCAAAGAAATGGAAGATATCGGCAAATCAACCGGCCTTCCGTTAGTACTTCACGGCGGTACAGGAATTCCGACTGCCGACATTAAAAAATCAATCTCACTTGGTACGGCTAAAATCAACGTAAACACTGAAAACCAAATTTCTTCTGCAAAAGCTGTCCGCGAAACATTGGCAGCTAAGCCGAACGAATACGATCCTCGTAAATATCTTGGACCTGCTCGTGAAGCGATCAAAGAAACGGTTATCGGCAAAATGCGTGAGTTCGGTTCTTCAAACCAAGCTTAATCCAATGTAACATCCATAAACCGCCTGACAGCATTGACAGGCGGTTTTATGTCTTACCTTTAGAAAGCGCAATCATGTTTTACAGTTCTGAAAATTTATTACTGGGGAGGCTTTCCTTATGTTATTTTTCATTGATACAGCAAACATTGACGAGATTAAAGAAGCTTATGAACTTGGCGTTCTTGCCGGAGTTACGACAAACCCTAGTTTAGTGGCGAAAGAAGCTGACGTGTCTTTCCATGACAGACTTCGTGAGATTACGGAAGTCGTGAGCGGATCAGTAAGCGCGGAAGTCATTTCCCTGAATGCTGAAGAGATGATTGAAGAAGGTAAAGAACTTGCGAAAATCGCACCGAATATCACGGTGAAAATCCCGATGACGTCTGAAGGGTTAAAAGCCGTAAAAGCGCTGAGCGACCTGAACATTAAAACAAACGTAACGCTCATCTTCAGTGCCAACCAGGCGCTTTTGGCGGCAAGAGCCGGAGCGACTTATGTATCTCCGTTCTTAGGCCGTCTGGATGATATCGGCCATAACGGTCTTGAACTGATTTCAGAAATAAGACAGATTTTTGACATTCATGATATTGATACACAAATCATCGCAGCTTCCATCCGTCATGCGCAGCACGTGACTGAAGCCGCTTTACGCGGTGCGCATATCGGTACGATGCCGCTTAAAGTCATTCACCAGCTGGCGAAACATCCGTTAACGGATAAAGGCATCGAGCAATTCTTGGCAGACTGGAATAAATAAGGGTGAAAAGGGCGGCAAACCGGTTGCATCCGTTTGCCGCACCCTTATGTTTTCCTGTTTGGCAGCGGGCCTTCAGTATCAAAGTGAAGAGTGTGTTTCCCCGGAATGTGAACCCGGCGGGCCTCTGTGCATCCTGTGTTAAAAATGCCCCGCAAAGCTTCGCTATTTTCTTCCTGTTATTTTATAATGTCCTTGTATTCTTTCTCTTCGAATTGGCTACATTTTGGACAAGAGCTTTATTTGCAGAGACAGAATAAAATGCCATTTTATTTACGCTCCGCAGCTATCTTCTTATGGAAGGAGACTATCATGGAAAAGTTGAATATTGCCGGCGGCGATCCGTTAAACGGAACCGTACATATCAGCGGTGCGAAAAACAGCGCCGTCGCATTGATACCCGCAACCATTCTGGCAAATTCCGAAGTAACGATCGAAGGGCTTCCGGAGATCTCAGATATTGAAACGCTGCGTGACCTGCTGAAAGAAATCGGCGGAAACGTCCATTTTGAAAAAGGAGAAATGGTCGTCGACCCTTCCCCGATGATCAGCATGCCGCTTCCCAACGGCAAAGTGAAAAAACTCCGTGCTTCCTATTACTTAATGGGCGCGATGCTGGGCCGCTTCAAGCAGGCGGTCATCGGACTGCCGGGCGGATGCCATCTCGGGCCGCGGCCGATTGACCAGCACATCAAAGGGTTTGAAGCGCTTGGGGCGGAAGTCACCAATGAACAAGGCGCGATTTATCTGCGCGCCGAAAGGCTGAGAGGCGCACGGATTTATTTAGATGTCGTCAGCGTCGGAGCGACGATCAATATCATGCTTGCCGCTGTACTGGCTGAAGGTAAAACCGTGATAGAAAACGCCGCCAAGGAACCTGAGATTATTGATGTTGCCACATTGCTCACCAGCATGGGCGCAAAGATCAAAGGCGCGGGAACCAATGTAATCAGAATCGACGGCGTAAAAGAGCTGCACGGATGCAGGCATACGATCATTCCGGACAGAATTGAGGCGGGCACCTTTATGATCGCCGGCGCCGCGATGGGGAAAGAAGTCATTATTGATAATGTCATACCGACTCACCTGGAGTCATTAACGGCGAAGCTCAGGGAAATGGGTTTTCACATTGAGACGAGCGACGATCAGCTTCTTATGCTCGGCGGGCAGAAGCAGATAAAACCGGTCGACGTAAAAACGCTTGTTTACCCGGGATTCCCGACTGATCTTCAGCAGCCGATGACATCTCTGTTAACGAGAGCCAGCGGCACGAGCGTCGTAACCGACACCATCTACTCGGCCCGATTTAAACATATAGATGAGCTGAGACGGATGGGGGCCAACATGAAAGTGGAAGGCAGGTCGGCCATTATCACCGGTCCGGCTGAGCTTCAGGGCGCAAAAGTAAAGGCGAGCGATCTGCGTGCAGGCGCTTGTCTGGTCGTCGCCGGGCTCATGGCTGACGGCGTAACCGAAATTACCGGTCTCGAGCATTTAGACCGCGGCTACAGCAATCTTGAGAAAAAACTCGAAGGTCTGGGCGCCACAATCTGGCGGCAAAGACTGACGGACGAAGAGATAGAACAGCTCCAAAATTCATAGAAATGCGGACTTTTGAGAGGAGATCGTGTTGAAATGGAAAGAAGCTTATCGATGGAATTGGTTCGAGTCACTGAAGCGGCGGCTTTAGCATCTGCCAGATGGATGGGCCGCGGGAAAAAAGATGAAGCTGATGATGCGGCGACAAGCGCAATGCGTGACGTGTTTGACACGGTGCCGATGAAAGGCACGGTCGTGATCGGGGAAGGCGAGATGGATGAAGCGCCGATGCTTTACATCGGCGAAAAGCTCGGAAACGGATACGGCCCGCGCGTCGATGTCGCCGTCGATCCTCTTGAAGGCACAAACATCGTAGCGAGCGGCGGCTGGAATGCGCTGACGGTGATCGCGGTCGCCGACCATGGAACACTGCTGAACGCCCCGGATATGTATATGGAAAAAATCGCGGTCGGTCCCGAAGCGGTAGGCTGCATCGATATCGAAGCGCCTGTCATTGATAACTTAAAAGCCGTTGCGAAAGCGAAAAACAAAGACATTGAAGATGTCGTGGCAACCATTTTAAATCGTGACAGACACGAAAAAATCATCTCTGAATTGCGTGAGGCGGGCGCCAGAATCAAACTGATCAACGACGGTGATGTCGCGGGCGCCATCAATACGGCCTTTGACCATACGGGAGTAGACATTCTCTTCGGTTCAGGCGGGGCTCCTGAAGGCGTGCTGTCTGCCGTTGCGTTAAAAGCGCTCGGCGGCGAAATCATCGGCAGGCTTCTGCCGCAAAGTGCGGAAGAGCAGGCCCGCTGTGAGCGAATGGGCCTTGATGTATCCAAAGTGCTCCGGATGGAGGACCTTGTGAGAGGGGATGACGCCATTTTTGCCGCAACGGGCGTCACGGACGGAGAGCTGCTGAAAGGCGTTCAGTTCAAAGGCTCCGTCGGTACGACTGAAAGTCTGGTCATCCGTGCGAAATCAGGAACGGTTCGATTCGTTGACGGAAGACACAGCCTGAAGAAAAAACCAAATCTTGTGATCCGGCCATAAATAGAGAAAAGCGGGACGGAAAGTCTCGCTTTTCTTTTGCAATAAAGAGTCAACCCTATCATTTATATGTCAAAGCATTATTTAAGTTGAATAATTTTTTGAAATGAGGTAAAAATAAAGAGTGCTGCGATTTTTCTGTGTCATTCCTTCTTTTGAGTACTGGGAAATTTTCAAATTCTACCGCATACAGACGATATAAATATTGATCTTCTCAAGTTTTTGTCCTCGCTTCCTTCAAAACTCATTAAGACATTCCTTTTTTAAAAAAAGCGCCGATCATGGGTGGAAGTGTTACCGATAGAAGTTCCTTAACGTTTTATAAAAGAATGTGCTTTGGCGGAATCATGCGAAGCAGCCGATTTGAATGAAAACAGCAATACATTGACTATGAAAAGCGTGGTGTTTTTATGAAAGACGTATCTATTTCCTCTTTGGAAAATATGAAATTAAAAGAACTATATGAACTGGCCAGACATTATAAAATCTCCTACTACAGCAAACTGACTAAAAAAGAATTAATCTTTGCCATTCTGAAAGCCAACGCCGAGCAGGAGGATCTTCTGTTTATGGAAGGCGTGCTCGAAATCATCCAATCGGAAGGATTCGGCTTCCTCAGACCGATTAATTACTCGCCAAGCTCAGAAGACATCTACATTTCTGCTTCCCAGATCCGCCGCTTTGATTTAAGAAACGGTGACAAAGTATCCGGCAAGGTGCGTCCGCCGAAAGAAAACGAACGCTATTACGGACTTTTGCACGTTGAAGCGGTAAATGGAGATGATCCGGAATCTGCGAAAGAGCGCGTCCATTTTCCTGCGCTGACTCCGCTTTATCCGGACCGCCAAATGGTGCTTGAGACGAAACCGAATTATCTCTCAACAAGAATTCTCGATATGATGGCTCCCGTCGGTTTCGGCCAGCGCGGTCTGATCGTGGCGCCGCCGAAAGCCGGTAAAACCATGCTGTTGAAAGAAATCGCTAACAGCATTACGACAAATCAGCCTGACGCTGAATTGATCGTTCTCTTAATTGATGAAAGACCAGAAGAAGTAACGGATATTGAACGTTCCGTAGCGGGCGATGTCGTCAGCTCGACATTCGATGAAGTGCCGGAAAATCACATTAAGGTAGCGGAGCTTGTGCTTGAACGGGCGATGCGTCTCGTTGAACACAAAAAAGACGTTATCATTCTGATGGACAGCATTACCCGCCTGGCACGGGCCTACAACCTCGTTATCCCGCCAAGCGGACGTACGCTTTCCGGCGGGATTGACCCGGCTGCGTTCCATCGTCCGAAGCGCTTTTTCGGTGCCGCGCGAAACATTGAAGAGGGCGGCAGCCTGACCATTTTGGCGACGGCGCTCGTAGACACGGGCTCCCGGATGGATGACGTCATCTATGAAGAGTTTAAAGGAACGGGCAACATGGAGCTTCACCTTGACCGTTCTCTTGCGGAAAGACGGATTTTCCCGGCGATCGATATCCGCCGCTCCGGCACACGGAAGGAAGAGCTGCTCGTGCCGAAAGAGCATCTTGACCGTCTATGGGCGATCCGCAAATCGATGTCTGATTCTCCGGACTTCGCAGAGAAGTTTATGAGAAAAATGAAAAAAACAAAAACGAATCAGGAATTCTTCGATTTGATCAACCAAGAATGGAAGCAGGCAAACCTTTCATCATCAGCCCGCCGCTGATAAAAAATGTATTTGCAAATGCAGTAAATGACTGATATAATTCTCTCATATGCGTTCCGGATTACTCCGGAATAATAACTCTGTTTCCACACGGGATTCAGGGCGGAAGGAGATGGATACAATGAAAGCAGGAATTCATCCTAATTTCAAAAAAGCAACAGTTAAATGCGCTTGCGGAAATGAATTTGAAACAGGCTCAGTAAAAGAAGAGGTACGCGTTGAGATTTGCTCTGAATGCCACCCATTCTACACTGGACGTCAAAAATTCGCTTCTGCTGATGGTCGTGTTGATCGCTTTAACAAAAAATACGGTCTTAAGTAATAATAGATTTTACAGGCAGGCAAGAATTGCTTCTTGCCTGTTTTTTATGTCCATAAACAGGGAAAAAAGGGGAGCGGATAGCCTATGTACATAATGAAGCAAAGCGGATGGCTTGAGCTGATATGCGGCAGCATGTTCTCTGGGAAATCAGAAGAGCTGATCCGCAGAGTGAAAAGAGCGACATATGCGAAGCAGGAGGTCAAAGTATTCAAACCTGCCATTGATAATCGCTACAGTGAGGAGGCCGTCGTTTCTCACAACGGCACATCCATGACAAGCCACGTCATCTCGTCTTCGGCTGAAATATGGGATCATATCAGTGAAAGCACGGACGTCATCGCGGTAGATGAAGTGCAGTTTTTCGGCGAATCGATCATCGGCGACTTATCCTCGCTTGCGGATAAAGGCTATCGTGTCATCGCGGCCGGACTTGATATGGATTTCCGGGGAGAGCCGTTCGGCGTGGTGCCGAATCTGATGGCGGTTGCCGAATCGGTGACGAAGCTGCAGGCGGTCTGCTCCGTTTGCGGGTCGCCGGCAAGCCGTACGCAGCGTTTGATTGACGGGAAGCCCGCTTCCTATGATGATCCGGTCATTTTAGTCGGCGCGTCGGAGTCATACGAAGCGAGATGCAGGCATCATCACGAAGTGCCGAAAAAAACAGACTGATAAATAACCCTTTTCATGAAAACATCGGTAAAAAATCCGGTGTTTTTTTGACGTTTTTTCAAAAATTGTAGTTAAATAACTTAAAAAAGAGTATGAAAAAATTAAGTAATTTTCATCTCTTGAATTTTCATTTTTACAGGCATAAAATGACTAAGTAATGTAAATAGTTATGAGACATTGTTCGAATAATTGTCAAAAAAAGATATAGCAGATCGCGATCACACTAGCCAAAATGGGTAATTACTTAACTTTGTTAACTATTTGAAGAAAGAAGGAGATTTTCTTGAATAATATTAAAGTAACGAAGGAAGGCAACTTAGAAACTACTTTAAGAGGAAAAGAAGTTCTATCTATCCCTACTTTAAATAAAGGTGTTGCGTTTTCAGCAGAAGAAAGAAAAAGCCTTGGATTAGACGGGCTGCTTCCTCCGACAATTCTGTCTCTTGATGAGCAGGCAAAACGCGCATACGAGCAGTTTCAAGCTCAGCCGGACCGCCTTCGCCAAAACGTGTATTTGAATGATTTGCAAAACCGTAACGAAGTTCTTTTCTTTAAATTGCTTCAAAACCATCTTCGTGAAATGCTGCCGGTTGTTTACACACCGACTGTCGGTGAAGCGATTCAAGAATACAGCCATGAGTACAGAAGACCTCAAGGGATTTACCTTTCTATCGACAACGTGGAAGGAATCGAAGAGGCATTTGAAAACCTTCATGCCACTGCCGGAGATATTGATCTGATCGTTGCGACAGACTCAGAAAGCATCCTCGGAATCGGTGACTGGGGTGTAGGCGGTATCAACATCGCCATCGGTAAATTAGCGGTATACACAGCTGCTGCCGGTATTGACCCAAGCCGTGTTATTCCTGTCGTTCTTGACGTCGGTACGAACAATGAAAAACTTCTGAACGATCCTTTATACATCGGTAACCGCCATGAACGTATCCAAGGCGAACGTTACGAAGCTTTCGTTGACGCTTATGTAAAAGCTGCGCTTAAATATTTCCCTAAAGCTCTTCTTCACTGGGAAGACCTTGGAAACAAAAACGCGCGCAATATCATGAAGAAATACAACCATGAAATTCTTACATTCAACGATGACATTCAAGGAACAGGTGCGATTACGCTTGCAGGTGTGCTTGCGGCTATGAAGAAAACAGGCGCGTCTATTAAAGACCAGCGTGTGGTTGTCTTCGGTGCAGGATCTGCCGGAATCGGAATCGCTGACCAAATCCGCGACACTATGGTGCTTGCAGGTCTTTCTGAAGAAGAAGCCAACAAAGCGTTCTACACAATGGACTACAGAGGCTTGTTAATTGAAGGTATGGAAAACATTCTTGATTTCCAAGAGCCGTACCTGCGCACAGCTGAAGAAATTAAAGATTGGAAACGCGATGAAAACGGACAAATTCCTTTCATTGAAGTGATCCGTCAAGCGAAACCGACAATCTTAATCGGTACATCAGGCCAAAGCGGCGCGTTCAGTGAAGAAATCGTCAAAGAAATGGCAAAACACGTTGAGCGTCCGGTCATCATGCCGATGTCTAACCCGACACCGCTTGCTGAAGCCGTTCCTAGCGATCTTTTCAAATGGACTGACGGCAAAGTGCTTGTGGCGACAGGAAGTCCGTTTGACAATGTAGAGTACAATGGCGTTTCTCATGAAATCGGACAATCTAACAACGCATTCGCGTTCCCTGGACTTGGTCTCGGTTCAATCGTTGTAGAAGCGAAAGTGATTACTCCTGCAATGTTTGCGGCAACTGCTGACGCAATCGCAGAAAGCGTTGATTTTGAAACACCGGGTGCAGGCCTTCTGCCGAGCATGAGCGACTTACAAGAAGTTTCAATTAAAGTTGCGATCGCCGTAGCGGAAACTGCAATTAAAGAAGGCGTGGCAAACCGCATTCCTGAAAATGTAGAACAAGCCGTTCTTGATGCAATGTGGAAACCGCAATATAAGCAAGTTGTCGCTAAATAATTTTTACGATTAATTTTACAGTCCGAGGGAAAGCTTTTATGTAAAGGCTAAAGTATACGGACATTAAGGATTTGGAGGAGAATATTTTGAGCTTCTTAGATATTTTAATCCTCCTGGCGCCGATCTTTTTCGTGATCGTGCTGGGATGGTTCGCAGGTCGCTTCGGAAGTTATGACGCGAAGTCAGCAAAAGGGGTAAGCACCTTAGTTACGAAGTACGCGCTTCCGGCGCATTTTATCGCAAGTATTTTAACCACTTCAAGAAGTGCGTTTTTATCACAGGTTCCATTGATGGTCGCTTTGATCATTGGGATTGTCGGATTCTTTATCGTCATTCTGTTGGTTTGTAAATTTATCTTCAAGTATGATTTAACGAATTCATCTGTATTTTCTTTAAACTCTGCACAGCCGACATTTGCTTTTATGGGTATTCCCGTACTAGGAAGCTTATTCGGAGCAAGCGAAGTAGCGATTCCTATCGCCGTTACGGGTATCGTGGTTAACGCCATCCTTGACCCGCTTGCGATCATTATCGCTACTGTCGGTGAGTCATCTAAGAAAAAAGACACTGAAAACGAGAACTTCTGGAAAATGACTGGTAAGTCTATTCTTCACGGTCTTTCCGAACCGCTTGCGGCTGCACCGCTTATCAGTATCATTCTGGTACTCTGCGGTGTAACACTCCCTGGCTTGGGAGAAAAAATGCTTGATCAGCTCGGAAGCACAACATCAGGTGTTGCGCTCTTCGCCGTCGGTGTAACTGTCGGTATCCGCAACATTAAGCTCAGTCTGCCGGCTTTCGGTATCGCTTTGTTAAAAGTTGCCGTTCAGCCTGCGCTGATGTACTTGATCGCTCTTGCAGTCGGACTTCCGGCTGACCAGATCACTAAAGCGGTATTGCTCGTTGCATTCCCTGGATCTGCGGTAGCGGCGATGATTGCCACACGTTTCGAAAAACAAGAGGAAGAAACTGCGTCCGCGTTCGTGATCAGTGCGATTTTATCTCTCATCTCACTGCCGATCATCATTGCGCTGACTGCATAATCAAAAGCTCCCTGTTTCAGGGAGCTTTTTTGATTAGAATTGAAATTTAAAAGGCGAAAATCTCGTTTTTTTTCTGGGTTTCTTATGTTCTGAAGAAGCGGCTGTTTCTGAGAGGGGAGCTGTCTGGGAAAGTTCCTGGATGCGGGAGGCCAATGTCTGCAATTCGGTATTGAGGTCGTCAATTTCCCGCCTGTGCTGAAGAAGCTGATAAGACACCCCTTCATCCGCCTTTTGTTTCAGCTGGCGTTCAAGCTCCTCTATCCTTGAAAGCAGATGGTTCTCACCTTGTTTCTCTTTTGTGAGAATGTCCAGTTTGCGCTCCAGCTCTGCCAATCTTTGTTCAGCGCCGCCATTGATTTTCGGACGCTGCAAAATGAAGCCCGTCCGTTTTTTCGGCTGCCGGGGCACTTGAACGTCCAGAAGGGCAGTGCCTTCAGAAATTTGCCGTTTGACCGATTTCAGCACATCAAGATCCTCAGGTGTAAAGGAATAATGTCCGAGCTCATTCCGTTCAGCCGGAAGATTCAGCTGCTTGACCCACCTTTGCACCGTTTTTGCGGAGACACCGAGCTCTTTCGCGGCCATGTTTGTATTCATGATCACATACCTCCTTTTTGCTAGGTATTCGACCATGAGGCGGCGTTCCCTTCATGTTAGACAAAACAAGAAGGAATTCGCCAAAGAAAGCGGCATTTCTTCAAAAAACGTTACGCTTCATACAATTCAAGCGGAAGCTTGTCGGGATCAAAGAAAAAGGTAAACCGTTTCCCCGTCAGCGGATCGGTTCTGATCGGTTCTGTGCCGACGCCCTTTTCCTTTAACTCCCTGACGGCTGCTTCAAGATCGTTCACGGTGAAGGCAAGATGCCGGAGACCCGCGGCTTCCGGTCTGGTCGGCCGTTCAGGCGGATCGGGAAAGGAAAACAATTCAATCGCATACGCGCCGTCCAGCGCCAGATCAAGTTTATAAGATCCGCGATCCTTTCGGTATGTTTCTTTTATAATGCCGAAACCGAGAATCTCGGTGTAAAAAGCTTTCGACTTTTCATAATCAGAGCATATGATTGCTATATGGTGGATGGATTTCAGCATATCCGCCCCTCCTTTTTTGCTTCAGTATAACAGAGGCGAATTGCTTTTGACTGGCGATAAGCCCTATACTATAATGAGAATGTTACGCACAGGAAAACAGAGGTGAAGACCGTGTTAGACCGTTTACAGTCAATTGAACAACGATACGAAAAATTAAATGAGCTTTTAAGTGATCCGGAAGTGGTCAACGATCCGAAAAAGCTTAGAGAATATTCGAAAGAGCAATCTGATATACAAGAAACCGTTGAAGTCTATAGACAATACAGAGACGCATCAGAACAGCTTGCCGATGCGAAAGCGATGCTTGAGGAAAAGCTTGATGCCGATATGAGAGAAATGGTGAAGGAAGAAATCTCCGAACTGCAGGGAGAGACGGAAACCTTATCAGAGCGTTTGAAAGTGCTCCTCATCCCGAAAGACCCGAACGATGACAAAAACGTAATCATGGAGATCCGCGGAGCGGCGGGAGGAGAAGAAGCCGCGCTGTTTGCGGGAAATCTCTACAGAATGTACTCCCGTTACGCCGAAATCCAAGGATGGAAGACTGAAGTCATGGAAGCAAACGTGACCGGAACGGGCGGTTACAAAGAAATCATCTTTATGATTACGGGAAAAGGCGCATACTCCAAGCTGAAGTATGAAAATGGCGCGCACCGCGTACAGCGTGTTCCGGAAACGGAATCAGGCGGCCGTATTCATACATCCACGGCGACGGTGGCGTGTCTTCCTGAAGCGGAAGAAGTAGAAGTGGACATCCACGAAAAAGACATCCGCGTCGATACATTCGCATCAAGCGGACCGGGCGGACAAAGCGTAAACACGACGATGTCGGCCGTACGCCTGACGCATTTACCGACCGGTGTCGTCGTATCCTGTCAGGATGAAAAATCTCAGATTAAAAACAAAGAAAAAGCGATGAAGGTGCTCCGCGCCAGAATCTATGACAAATTCCAGCAGGAAGCTCAGGCTGAATATGATCAGACCCGTAAATCAGCCGTCGGTTCAGGCGACCGTTCCGAGCGTATCCGCACATACAATTTCCCGCAAAACCGTGTGACGGATCACCGTATCGGCCTGACGATTCAAAAGCTGGATCAAATCCTGGAAGGCAAGCTTGATGAAGTGGTTGAAGCGTTAATCGTAGAAGACCAGTCAAGCAAGCTCCAGCAGGCGGAAAATTAAGATGAAGACCGTTTTTGAAGCCCTAAGCTGGGCTTCTTCTTATTTAACCGAAGCGGGAAGAGAAAAAAACGCGGCCGAGCTGCTGTTGTTAAATGATACCGGAATGGATCGGAGCAAACTTCTCGCAAGTCTGCAGGAGCCCGTCGGCGAGGACGAGCTTTATCGATTCAGACGGCACGTGGAGATGCATAAAGAAGGTATTCCGATTCAATATATTATCGGGAAAGAACAGTTTTACGGCAGGGAATTTTTTGTGAATGACGATGTTCTCATTCCGCGTCCGGAAACGGAAGAAGTCGTCTTTCATCTGCTGGACAGACAGAAGCGGGTATTTTCCGAGGCAGAACGCCTGAACGTCATTGATATCGGTACGGGGAGCGGAGCCATTGCGGTGACGCTCGCGCTTGAATGCGGACATTTTTCAATATCGGCTTCGGATATTTCAAAAGAAGCGCTGCAGGTGGCGGAAAGAAATGCGCAGAACCTCGGAGCGGACGTCTGTTTTTTGCAGGGAGATCTGTTAACTCCTTTTATTTCATCAGGGAAAAAAGCGGATATTATTGTTTCCAATCCGCCGTATATTTCTGAAGAAGAAATGGCGGATTTGTCGGATATCGTCCGTTTCCATGAGCCGCTTCATGCTCTTACGGACGGCGGTGACGGTTTGAAATTCTACAAGCGGTTTATGGAGGAGCTGCCTCTTGTCATGAAAGATAAAGCGCTTGTCGTCTTTGAAATCGGATATAATCAGGGAAAAGCCGTGAAAGACCTGTTCCGTCATTCCTTTCCGAATGCGGAAGTGGAAGTCGTACAGGACATCAACGGAAAAGACAGAACCGTATCCGCGATCATCACATCATGAAAAAAGCCCGCCGGTGACGCACACGGCGGGCTTTTGTTACAATGGAAAGAAAATGAAAGGGGCATCCGCCTAGAAAAAAGCGTTCGCCTTCGGATGTATACTCGCCGCCGCAGCTTATGCGGCGGGGGTTTGTTCTGCCGTTTGGCTTTGACATCATTTTCGGCGCCGTTACGGCTGTTCTTATCGTCACAGCGATCATCGTTTCCGGGTTGGCCGTAAGCGGAGCGGAGCAGCGGGCCAATTATCATTCTGAAACAGAAGAAGGACGGCACGCCCGTTTAAAGATGGCCGCCGTTTTCTTTTGCGCCGCTCTCCCTTCAGCCGGCTGTCTGCTGATTACGCTTCTGTAGCCGGATTTTGTCTTTGCAGCAATACGGAATCCCATACCCAATAGACGACGGCTGTTAAAACCGCAAAGATATAAAAGGCTGAATTAGAAAACAGAGATTGGCCTGACGGCTGCAAAAGACCGAAGATGATCCCGTTTGCAATGAATGACACCCCTAAATAATAAAGAAGATACAGCGGATGAAATCTCTTCGGCTTTTTATTCAGAAAGTATTGAAGCGGCAGCGCAAAAATCAAATAAGGAAACAAAAAATAAAACGCCATCGAAATGAAAGCCGCGATAATGAATTGATGAACATACAAAATAGAATAAATGACAGACATGCATGCCGCCGACAGCAGCACGGTGTAATTATATTTCATCTGAAAACCTCCTATCAAAATAATATCGTACCATATTTTGAATCTGTCAATGCAGATTATCAGCTTGCTAGATTTTTTTCTTCCCGCCGGTTTAAACCTTTTCCGTCATGTCCATAATGGGACTAGATAAAAAAAGCACGGAGAGGAACGGTGGGGACCGATGAAACAGACAATGATGATCTGCATATATATTTTTCTTTTATTATCAGGAGCGCTTGCGGGTTTGACAAAAGAAGAAACGGCGCGGGCATCAGCCAATGAGCCCGTTGTCATACCGGATGAAGCGATCCGGCTCAGGATTTTGGCCAACAGTGATAACGATGAGGATCAAAAGCTCAAGCGCCAGATCAGAGATGCTGTAAACAAGCAAATCACGGACTGGGTGAAAGATATCACTTCCATTGAAGAAGCGCGGCGGCTCATTCGTTCGAAGCTTCCTGAAATTAAAGAAATCGTCAAACAAACAATGAAAGAAAAGGGTGCGCATCAATCCGTTTCAGTTCAATTCAATAAAATCTCGTTTCCGACAAAGCTCTACGGCAATATGGTCTATCCGGCCGGAAAATATGAAGCGATTTTAATTACACTCGGCAATGGCGAGGGCGCCAACTGGTGGTGCGTCTTGTTTCCGCCGCTGTGCTTCCTTGATTTCTCAAACGGCGAAGCGGTGAAAGATCAGGAAGACGGCGGACAGAAGCAGGAAGAAACGCAGAAACAGACTAAAAAAGTGCTGGATGACGTAAAAGCAAAGGCTGATAAAGCGAAGAAAGAAAATAAAGAAGACGATGATACAGAAGTGAAGTTTTTCCTCGTCGATTGGATTTCAGATCTATTTTCCTGAAGCAAAAGGCATAAATCCGGATTCGATTCATAGATTGGAAGAAAGAGTTGATCGAAACGGAGGGAAATATATGTTTTATCAGCTGAGAGTGGCAAGAGATCAAGATACGGAGGCGCTGGAGGCCTTTTTGAAAAAGGCTGATACGGCACATGCGGAAATCGATCAGCAGATCAGCCGGTTTATCGTGCTGGAGGACAGCGAAAAAAAGATTGCCGCCTGTCTCGGGATCGAAAAATTCAGCGGCGGAAAAGGGCTTCTCCGTTCACTCGTCATGTCGGACAGGCTGAATCAAAGCCATATCGTTACACTGTTTCAAAGTATGGATGTGCTGTGCAAAAAACATGAGATTCAAGATGTCTACTTAGTCGCCAATCAGCCCTCATCTGCTGAGTTTCTGAATGTGATGGGATTTGAAGCGTGCGCCGATGCGCCTGATGAACTGTATACGTCCGAACATTTCCGCAACTCGTTATACACAGAAGGTTCGTTTTTAATGGTGAAAACCTCTGCCTGATCTAACTTATACACAAGGTTATCCACTTATTAAAAAGTGTTGTCCACAGTTTGTGGATAACACTTGTTTTATTAAAGGACATCTTTTATACTTTCAAAAGGAATACACGAGAGAAAATAAAGTTTTACCGCTTTAAAATAAGGAGTTTGGTTATACATGAAAACAAAAAGATGGTTTGTGGATTGTTCGCGCGAATTATCCACAACCGATCCCCAGATTACACAAGCCGCGGAATTGCTCCGGCAGAATGAGGTTGTGGCTTTTCCGACAGAAACCGTTTACGGACTGGGCGCTAACGCTGAAAATACGGAAGCCGTAACGAAAATATATGAGGCGAAAGGAAGGCCGAGCGATAACCCGCTGATTGTGCATATATCCCATATCAGCCAGCTTGATCGTTTTATCAGCCATATTCCTGATACGGCGAAAAAGCTTATGAAGCTATTCTGGCCGGGGGCGCTGACCCTTGTCCTGCCGTGTAAGCCCGGTGTGCTGTCACCCCGTGTCACCGCGGGACTTGAGACGGTAGCGGTCAGAATGCCTGATCATCCGGTGGCATTAGCCCTCATCAGCTCGGCCGGACTGCCGATCGCCGCGCCGAGCGCCAATTTATCAGGGAAACCGAGCCCGACGAAGGCCGAGCATGTAGCTCATGATTTAAACGGCCGCATTGCCGGTATTGTGGACGGCGGCGCGACGGGAATCGGAGTGGAATCAACCGTTCTGTCCTGTACGGGGAAACAGCCCGTGCTGCTTCGTCCGGGCGGCGTGACAAAAGAGCAGATTGAATCCGCCGCCGGTCCGGTTCTTGTGGATAAAGGGCTGACCGAAGAAGATGAGGTTCCTATTTCTCCGGGTATGAAATATACACATTACGCGCCTTCTGCGCCGATGGCTATTGCCGACGGCGGCGCCCGGAGAATTCAAGAACTGGCAGACGTATATAAAAGCCGGGGAAAACGAATCGGCATTCTGACAACAGAAGAGAACGCCGATAGTTACCAGGCTGATTATATCAAGGTCTGCGGCAGACGCGCCGACCTTGAAACAGTGGCATCCGCCTTATACGATGCGCTCCGCAGCTTTGATGAAGCGGAAGTGGACATGATTATTTCTGAGTCCTTTCCGGATACCGGAGTGGGGCTCGCCGTGATGAACAGGCTGATGAAAGCCGCAGGCGGCACCGTTATCCATTAACTTGTTCTACCCCTTATCGGACATGCATAAGCTAAACATGCGGGCACGTCCAAGGGGGTTTTTATTTCATGTCGAATCTATTCATCGGGGAACTTGTCTCCTTAAGCATCATGGCATTTGCTTTGGGGACGGATGCCTTTTCCGTCGGACTCGGAATGGGAATGATTCAGCTGAAGAAAAAACAGATTTTTCATATAGGGGTTGTCATCGGGCTGTTTCATGTCATGATGCCGCTTGTGGGAATGGCGGCCGGGCATCTGCTGTCCGGTTTTTTGGGGATGCTCGCCGTTTACATCGGCGGATCTCTTCTTTTCATTTTAGGGGTGCAGATGATCATCGCCGCGTTTAAACAATCAGACGGGCCGCTCATATCTCCGGCAGGCTCGGGACTGTTGCTGTTTGCGGTCGGTGTCAGTCTGGACAGCTTTTCTGTCGGGCTCAGTCTCGGGATGAACGGCTCCAATCCGTTTCTGGCCGTTACGCTGTTCGGGGTCTTCAGCACCGTTTTAACATGGGCGGGCCTTTTGGCGGGAAGAAAGGTGCAGTCGTGGCTCGGCTCCTACAGCGAAGCGCTTGGCGGAGCCATTTTGATCGGATTCGGGCTGAAACTGCTTTTACCGATATAAGATACGTAAAAAAAGAAACGAAGATGCCGTTTCTTTTTTCTTCATTTATAATAGGCAGTAAGAGGTGACGGACATGAAAATAATCTTTGTATGTACAGGCAATACATGCCGCAGTCCCATGGCTGAGGCTCTTTTTAAATCCATTGCAGAAACGAAAGGGCTGGATGTCAGCGTAAGCTCGGCCGGCGTATTCGCGTCTCCGCACGGAAAAGCGTCGGCCCATGCCGTAGAAGCGCTGTTTGAAAAACGGATCGCTCTCAATCACAGTTCATCTCCCTTATCGGAAGAACATATCGAGACGGCTGATCTGGTGCTGGCGATGACGGAACAGCATAAACAGCTGATTGAAGGCCGGTATCAAAACAGTCAGGGCAAAGTCTTTACCATTAAAGAATACGTAACGGGGGAAAACGGCGATATCTCTGACCCGTTCGGCGGTCCGCTTGATGTTTATAAACAGACGCGGGACGAACTGGAGGAGCTGCTGACCCTTTTGGCTGATCAATTGCTTGACGGAAAAAGCAAGTAATCTGTCAGAAAATCTGCAAACAGGTCATTTGCAAAACGAATGTGAAAGAGTAGAATGAAATCAACGGATTTCGTAATAAAAAGGACAAGCACACTGGGCTGTCTTCGCCCAGCCACACCTAGGAGGTAAATGAATGAAAGTAGCTATTGCGTCAGATCACGGCGGCGTCCATATCCGCGAAGAAATAAAAAGTCTTTTGGATGAATTGCAGATTGAATACATTGATATGGGCTGTGAATGCGGCGCCGGCTCTGTCGATTATTCAGACTACGCTTTTCCGGTAGCGGAAAAAGTGGTGAACGGCGAAGCTGACAGGGGAATTTTAATTTGCGGCACAGGCATCGGCATGAGCATCTCCGCAAATAAGGTAAAGGGCATACGCTGTGCGCTTGCCCATGACACCTTCAGCGCAAAAGCGACGCGTGAACACAATGACACGAATGTTCTTGCGATGGGCGAACGCGTCATCGGCCCGGGGCTGGCGCGCGAAATCGCAAAAGTCTGGCTGACGACTGAATTTACGGGCGGCCGCCACGAACGGCGGATCGGCAAAATCGCAGATTACGAAGAAAAAAATCTGTAAGAGGTGCTGGACAATGGAAGAGATGAAGCAAAAATGGACGGACATGCTGACTGAGTTTCAAGAGCAGGCAGGACTGACGGACGGCAGTCTGCTGGTGATCGGGTGCAGTACAAGTGAAGCCGCCGGAAGTCGGATCGGCACCGCCGGAAGCGGAGATTGGGCTGAATTGATATACGGCGGACTTAACCGGTTTAAGGAAAAAACGGGTGTGCATCTTGCTTTTCAATGCTGCGAGCATTTAAACAGGGCGCTTGTCATTGAAGCGGAAACGGCCGAGCGGTTCAGGCTCCCCATTGTTTCAGCCGTCCCCGTCCCGAAAGCGGGCGGAGCGATGGCCTCTTATGCATACCGGCAGATGCGTTCTCCCGTGCTCGCCGAATCGATTCAGGCTGACGCCGGGATTGACATCGGTGATACGTTCATCGGCATGCATCTGAAACCCGTTGCCGTCCCTGTCCGGATATCAAGCCGTGAGCTTGGAGAAGCACATGTGACGATGGCCCGGACAAGACCGAAGCTGATAGGCGGAATTCGCGCCGTTTATGAATGCGAATGATGAAAATACTTTTCCTGTATAATGTTCGTGTTTTCTAATTAAATTTTGTGATTTTTTTAAATAAGCTGTTACATTCACCTGAAAAACCATGTACAATAAGGGTGGTAAAAATAAAGAACAGGAAACGGATAGGAGAGGATCTCGCTGATGAAACATTTACCTGTACAAGACAAACAAGTGTTTAACGCCATCAAAGATGAGCGTAAGCGTCAACAGACTAAGATCGAATTAATTGCTTCTGAAAACTTCGTGACGGAAGCGGTAATGGAAGCACAAGGCTCTGTTTTAACAAACAAATATGCTGAAGGCTACCCCGGCAAACGCTACTACGGCGGCTGTGAGCATGTTGATGTCGTCGAGGACATCGCCCGCGACCGCGCGAAAGAGATTTTCGGAGCTGAGCATGTAAACGTTCAGCCGCACTCAGGCGCTCAGGCGAACATGGCTGTTTACTTCACGATTTTAGAGCACGGCGACACGGTGCTCGGGATGAACCTCTCCCACGGCGGCCACTTAACACACGGAAGCCCGGTTAATTTCAGCGGCGTTCAATACAACTTTGTAGAATACGGTGTCGATAAAGACACGCAATATATAGATTATGAAGATGTGCGTGAAAAAGCGCTGGCGCATAAGCCGAAACTCATCGTTGCCGGAGCGAGCGCGTACCCCCGCACGATCGACTTTAAAAAATTCCGCGAAATCGCTGATGAAGTCGGCGCTTACTTCATGGTAGACATGGCGCATATCGCGGGTCTTGTCGCAGCCGGTCTTCATCCGAATCCGGTTCCTTACGCTGACTTTGTAACGACAACGACTCACAAAACACTTCGCGGACCCCGCGGAGGAATGATCCTTTGCCGTGAAGAGTTCGGCAAAAAGATTGATAAATCCATTTTCCCGGGAATCCAAGGCGGACCGCTTATGCATGTCATCGCGGCCAAAGCCGTTTCTTTCGGAGAAGTGCTTGAAGATGATTTCAAAACGTATGCACAAAACGTCATCTCGAACGCGAAGCGCCTGGCTGAGTCTCTGAACAAAGAGGGCATTCAGCTCGTATCAGGCGGAACGGATAACCACCTTGTGCTTGTCGACCTCCGTTCTCTCGGTCTGACCGGAAAAGTCGCTGAACACGTTCTTGATGAAATCGGCATTACATCTAATAAAAACGCGATCCCTTACGATCCGGAAAAACCGTTCGTCACAAGCGGAATCCGTCTTGGTACGGCAGCTGTGACAAGCCGCGGCTTTGACGGTGACGCGCTTGAAGAAGTCGGCGCCATCATCGGCCTCGCACTGAAAAATCATGAAGACGAAGCAAAACTTGAAGAAGCGAGACAGCGCGTATCTGCCTTGACTGAAAAGTTTCCTTTATATAAAGAACTGGACTATTAATAAGGAAGAAACCCGCCGGAACCTTAATCCGGCGGGTTTTTTTATGATTTTCTTGAAACTGTTTGTCTTTTTCTGTAGAATCAATAGAAGTGTGAAAAAGTCACTCGGACAACAAAAAAGGAGCTGAACACAGTATGGGAAAGGTTTACGTATTTGATCATCCTTTAATCCAGCACAAGCTGACATATATTCGGAATGAAAATACAGGCACAAAGGATTTCAGAGACCTTGTGGACGAAGTCGCGTCACTGATGGCGTTTGAAATTACACGTGATCTTCCTCTTAAAGAAGTGGAAGTGAAAACACCTGTTCAAACAGCGACATCCAAAGTGATTTCAGGGAAGAAACTCGGTATCGTGCCGATCCTGAGAGCGGGTCTCGGAATGGTTGACGGCATGCTGAAATTAATCCCGGCCGCTAAAGTGGGACATGTCGGATTATACCGTGATCCGGAAACCTTAAAACCGGTGGAATACTATGTCAAGCTTCCTTCTGATGTAGAAGAACGCGAATTTATTGTCGTGGATCCGCTGCTTGCTACGGGAGGTTCTGCGGTGGAAGCGATAAACAGCCTGAAAAAGCGCGGCGCGAGAAACATTCGTTTTATGTGTCTTGTAGCGGCTCCGGAAGGCGTGGAAGAGCTGCAGAAACATCACTCTGACGTTGATATTTATATCGCCGCCCTTGATGAAAAACTGAATGAAAAAGGCTATATCGTTCCGGGCCTCGGTGACGCGGGTGACAGACTGTACGGAACCAAATAAATCGGAAAACCTCATTCAGGGGGTTTTCTTTTTTTATCCAGATATTTGCTGAATGGGCAGACTTCATACATTTATAGGTGAATTTGTGAACATTCTGTGTATGCTTTCGGTATAAAAAGTTTTTTAACTTTAAACAGATTGACACATGTTAGGGGCTATTGTATGCTAAACGAGGGTATTATGAGAAGGTTTTCATTCCTTTCATTTCTAGTATCCATCCTCATTTTAAATCCTCCAAAAAACCCGTTATATGAGGATTTATCTAAGCGAATGAAACAGCATCCCGTGGCATCAGGAGGATGAGTGGTTTTTTCGAACAGGCCGTTTTGCGGGACAAAAAAAGGCCTTCTGCAAAGGGTTAACCGCATGTTTTGCCGTATCCAGGAATTATATTACATTTTCATCAGGAGACAGATAGTTGATGGACGATCCCAATCTTACATTCAGCAGACAACGGAGATATGTATTTGTGATCTTAGCAATCTATTTGCTGGGATATGGTCTTACGGCGTATAAAACTGTTTTTCTAGGCCTCTTTTTGGGAACTGTTTTCAGTTTGTTTAATTTATGGCTCTTGACCAGAAGAATGAATGCTTTTGACAAGGCCGTGGCGAAAGGAAAGTCCATACGATCACTCGGGAGCGCAGCGCGTTGGTGCAATGCGATACTTGCGATGGCTGTCGCCTTTAAATATCCCGATAAAGTCAGTGTGGCAAGTGTGATTATTGGATTAATGACAATTTATCCCGTCATTATGATAGATTCCATTATTCAGCTCAAACGTTCATCAATGGAAGAGAGGTGAAAACCCATTGAATCACGATTACAGAACTATGGATTTGTTTGGTCTTACTTTTAATCTGACAAACATTCTGATGATTACTGTGGCAAGTGTGATTGTGCTGCTGATTGCGATTCTCACTACGAGAACGCTGTCCATCCGTCCAGGAAAAGCCCAGAACTTCATGGAATGGATTGTTGATTTTGTCCGCAATATTATAGGCAGTACAATGGATTTAAAAACAGGGGCTAACTTCTTGGCGCTTGGTGTAACCTTGCTGATGTACATATTTGTATCAAATATGCTGGGGCTGCCGTTTTCTGTAACGGTCGGACACGAGCTTTGGTGGAAATCACCGACGGCCGATCCGGCTATTACTCTGACTCTAGCCGTTATGGTTGTGTCGTTAACGCACTATTACGGCGTGAAGATGAAAGGTTTGAAGGAATACTCTAAGGATTACCTCAGACCGGTTCCGCTTATGTTCCCGATGAAGATCATTGAGGAGTTTGCGAATACGCTGACACTCGGACTTCGTCTTTACGGTAACATTTTCGCCGGGGAAATTCTTCTTGGCCTGCTTGCGAATCTGGCGACGAATTTCTACTCAAACAGCTTCTTTCTCGGTTTGGTCGGCACAGTCGGAGCCATTCTTCCGATGCTTGCATGGCAGGCGTTCAGCTTGTTCATCGGTACCATCCAGGCATTTATCTTTACGATGCTGACGATGGTGTACATGTCACACAAAATCAGTCATGATCATTAAAATCATATATCCATTCGGATAACATTTTAAAGGAGGAACTTTTTCATGAATTTAATAGCAGCTGCAATTGCAATCGGTTTAGGTGCACTTGGTGCAGGTATTGGTAACGGTCTGATCGTTTCACGTACGGTAGAGGGAATCGCCCGTCAGCCGGAAGCAGGAAAAGAACTTAGAACTCTTATGTTCATGGGTATCGCATTGGTTGAGGCCCTTCCGATTATCGCTGTCGTTATCGCGTTCTTAGCGTTCTTTGGCTAAGCAAAAAAGCCTTATATGAACTAAAAATGGCGAAGATCACTCTAAGAGAACCTTCGCCATTGCTTTATGTCTGATAAGCAGGCCGTCCCGAAACGGCTTTTTATCAGCAGAGAAAACCTGCAGAAGGGAGTTGCCGTAGTAGATGTCTCAATTACCTCTTGAATTAGGACTGTCGTTTAACGGCGGAGATATCCTATTCCAATTGTTAGCTATGTTAGTTTTATTAGCGCTTCTCAAGAAATTCGCTCTTGGACCGCTATTAAATATAATGAAACAGCGTGAAGATCATATCGCCGGCGAAATTACGTCCGCTGAAGAAAGAAATAAAGAAGCGCAGAAGCTGATTGAAGAGCAGCGTGTTCTTTTAAAAGAAGCGAAACAGGAATCACAATCACTCATTGAAAATGCGAAAAAACTGGGTGAAAAGCAGAAGGAAGACATTATCCAGGCTGCACGCGCCGAGTCTGAAAGATTGAAAGAAGCGGCGAGAACCGAAATTGTTAAAGAAAAAGAACAAGCGGTTTCCGCACTTCGCGAGCAAGTCGCATCACTTTCTGTCTTAATCGCATCGAAAGTGATTGAAAAAGAGCTTGATGAACAAGCCCAGGAACAACTGATTCAGGACTATCTTAAAGAGGTAGGAGAAAGCCGATGAGTGGATCTGCTGTCTCTAAACGATACGCGTCAGCGCTTTTCGACATTGCCGTTGAGACTTCTCAAATCAATGAAGTCGAAGAAGAGCTTACCGTACTAAAAGAAGTGTTCCGGAACGAAGCCGGATTACAGGAAGTGTTAAGCCATCCGAAGGTATCGGCCGCTAAGAAAAAAGAGCTGATTCAGCAATCGTTCGGCGCACTGTCTGAGTCTGTGCTGCATACGATTTTTCTTCTGATTGACCGCCGCCGGTCTTCGATTGTGCCTGATCTCACAGACGAGTTTATCAAACTTGCCAATCAGGCCCGTCAGACAGAGGACGCGGTTGTTTATTCAGTAAAACCGCTGTCAGAAGCGGAAATGTTATCATTGTCTCAAGTGTTTGCAAAAAAAGCCGGAATCGCTTCGCTCAGAATCAGAAATGAAGTGCAGACGGATTTAATAGGCGGCATTAAAGTCCGCATTGGAAACCGGATATATGACGGAAGCGTAAGCGGAAAGCTTGAGCGCATGGAACGTCAACTTGCCGGAGGAAATCGATAGAAGGGGTGAAACCTAAGTGAGCATCAAAGCTGAAGAGATTAGCACGCTGATAAAGCAGCAAATTCAAAATTACCAATCTGAAATTGAAGTTCATGACGTAGGTACAGTCATCCAAGTCGGAGACGGTATTGCGCGTGTGCACGGCCTTGACAATTGTATGGCCGGTGAACTTGTTGAGTTTTCAAACGGCGTTTTGGGTATGGCTCAAAACCTTGAAGAATCCAACGTAGGTATCGTTATCTTAGGACCTTACAGAGATATCCGTGAAGGTGATGAGGTCAAAAGAACGGGCCGCATCATGGAAGTTCCTGTAGGTGAAGAATTAATCGGACGTATCGTCAACCCGTTAGGACAGCCGGTAGACGGACTGGGTCCGATTCTGACAAGCAAAACACGTCCGATCGAAAGCCAGGCTCCAGGCGTAATGGACCGTAAATCGGTACATGAGCCGCTGCAAACGGGTATCAAAGCGATTGACGCGTTAATTCCGATCGGCCGCGGACAGCGTGAGCTGATTATCGGTGACCGTCAGACAGGTAAAACATCTGTTGCGATTGATACAATCTTAAACCAAAAAGATCAAGACATGATCTGTGTGTACGTAGCGATCGGTCAAAAAGAATCTACAGTGCGCGGCGTGGTGGAAACACTTCGTAAGCATGGCGCGCTTGATTACACGATTGTCGTGACGGCGTCCGCTTCACAGCCGGCTCCGCTTCTTTACCTTGCACCGTATGCAGGGGTGACAATGGGTGAAGAATTCATGTACAACGGCAAGCACGTTCTCGTCGTATATGATGATTTATCCAAACAAGCGGCCGCTTACCGTGAGCTGTCATTGCTTCTTCGCCGTCCGCCGGGCCGTGAAGCATTCCCTGGGGATGTATTCTATCTTCACTCCCGTCTGCTTGAGCGCGCAGCCAAGCTGAGTGACGCAAAAGGCGCAGGATCAATTACGGCGCTGCCGTTCGTCGAAACACAAGCAGGAGATATCTCCGCTTATATCCCGACAAACGTCATTTCCATTACTGACGGACAGATTTTCCTTCAATCCGACCTATTCTTCTCAGGCGTGCGTCCTGCGATCAATGCCGGATTATCCGTATCCCGTGTCGGCGGATCAGCCCAAATCAAAGCGATGAAAAAGGTAGCTGGAACATTGCGTCTTGACCTGGCTTCATACCGTGAACTTGAAGCGTTCGCCCAATTCGGATCTGATCTTGACCAGGCGACTCAGGCGAAACTGAACCGCGGTGCGCGTACAGTTGAAGTGCTGAAACAAGACTTGAATAAACCGCTCCCGGTTGAAAAACAGGTAGCCATTCTTTATGCGCTGACAAAAGGATATCTTGATGATATTCCGGTTGCGGATATCAGACGTTTTGAAGAAGAGTACTACATGTACCTTGATCAAAACCATAAAGATCTGCTTGACGGCATTGCGAAAACAGGAAACCTTCCTGCTGATGAAGACTTCAAAGCTGCAATCGAAGGCTTCAAACGCACATTTGCACCAAGCAACTAACCCTTAGAAGATGAGAGAAAAAGGTTCTCTTTTTCTCTCTTTTTACGCAAATGAAGAATAAAGGTGGTGAAATCTTTGGCCTCATTACGCGATATTAAGTCAAGGATCACGTCAACGAAAAAAACAAGCCAGATTACAAAAGCCATGCAGATGGTATCCGCTGCGAAGCTGAACCGTGCGGAAACCAACGCAAAGTCATTTGCTCCGTATATGGATAAGATCCAGGAGGTTGTGTTTAACGTCGGAAAAGGCGCGAAAAACGCGAAACACCCGATGCTTGTCTCAAGAGAAGTGAAAAAGACGGCGTATCTCGTCATTACGTCTGACCGCGGGCTTGCGGGTGCGTTTAACAGTTCGGTTTTGCGAAACGCTTACCGCACCATTCAAGAACGCCATCAGTCTAAAGATGAATACACGGTGATTGCAATCGGCAGAGTCGGCCGCGATTTCTTCAAAAAACGGGAAATGCCGATTTTGTCTGAGTTAGTGGGGCTTGGCGACGAGGTCACTTTTGCTCAGATTAAAGATTTGACCCGTCAGACGGTTCAAATGTTTATCGACGGCGCTTTTGATGAACTGCATTTGGTGTATAACCATTTCGTCAGTGCGATTTCACAGGAAGTGACGGAGAAAAAAGTGCTGCCTTTAACGGATTTCGGAACGAGCGGCGGGAAGCGCACGGCTTCTTACGAGTTCGAACCGGATGAAGAAGAGGTGCTCGAAGTGCTGCTTCCTCAATATGCGGAAAGCTTAATTTACGGCGCGCTTCTTGACAGTAAAGCAAGTGAACACGCTGCGAGAATGACAGCAATGAAAAATGCGACGGATAATGCGAAAGAACTCATTGATTCACTTTCGCTTTCATATAACCGCGCGCGTCAAGCGGCGATTACACAAGAAATTACCGAAATTGTCGGCGGTGCAGCCGCTTTAGAATAGAAAGATTTTGTCAGGAGGGATAGCGATGAAGAAAGGACGCGTAAGTCAGGTGCTTGGACCGGTTGTCGACGTACGTTTCGAGGACGGCCATTTGCCTGCGATTTATAATGCGATTAAAGTTTCACAGCCAGCTACAGGCGAAAATGAAGTAGGCATCGACCTAACGCTAGAGGTTGCTCTTCATTTAGGCGATGATACAGTCCGTACAATTGCCATGGCATCTACGGACGGAATTCAGCGCGGAATGGAAGCAGTTGATACAGGTGCTCCGATTTCCGTTCCTGTCGGTGATGTGACTCTCGGACGCGTATTTAACGTACTGGGAGATAAAATTGATTTAAATGAACCGCTGCCTGCGGATGCTCAAAAGGACCCGATCCACAGATCAGCTCCTTCATTCGATGAGCTTTCAACTGAGGTTGAAATTCTTGAAACGGGAATTAAGGTTGTTGACCTGCTCGCTCCTTACATCAAGGGCGGTAAAATCGGATTGTTCGGCGGCGCCGGCGTAGGTAAAACCGTATTAATCCAGGAATTAATCAACAATATCGCGCAAGAGCACGGCGGTATTTCCGTATTCGCCGGTGTAGGAGAGCGTACTCGTGAAGGGAACGACCTTTTCTACGAAATGAGCGATTCAGGCGTTATTAAGAAAACAGCCATGGTCTTCGGACAAATGAACGAGCCGCCGGGCGCACGTATGCGTGTAGCACTGACGGGTCTTACAATGGCTGAGCATTTCCGTGATAAACAAGGACAGGACGTACTGTTCTTTATCGATAACATTTTCCGTTTCACACAAGCGGGTTCAGAGGTTTCCGCGCTTCTCGGCCGTATGCCTTCTGCGGTTGGTTATCAGCCGACGCTTGCGACAGAAATGGGTCAGCTTCAAGAGCGTATTACGTCTACAAACGTTGGTTCAGTTACATCTATCCAGGCGATCTACGTGCCTGCCGATGACTACACTGACCCGGCTCCGGCGACAACGTTCGCTCACTTGGATGCGACGACTAACCTTGAGCGTAAATTAACTGAAATGGGTATCTACCCTGCGGTTGATCCGCTGGCTTCCACTTCCCGCGCGCTTGCTCCGGAAATTGTCGGAGAAGAGCATTATGCGGTGGCGCGTGAAGTCCAGTCAACGCTTCAGCGTTACAAAGAACTTCAGGATATTATCGCGATTCTCGGTATGGACGAATTAGGTGAAGAAGACAAGCTTGTCGTTCACCGCGCACGCCGTATCCAGTTCTTCCTTTCTCAAAACTTCCACGTAGCTGAGCAGTTTACGGGACAAAAGGGTTCTTACGTGCCTGTTAAAGAAACGGTACGAGGCTTTAAAGAAATCCTTTCCGGTAAATATGACCATCTTCCGGAAGATGCATTCCGTCTTGTGGGACGCATTGAAGAAGTCATTGAGAATGCAAAAGAGATGGGTGTAGAAGTTTAATCTGGTCCTAGGAGGGTAAAAGCATGAAGACCGTTAAAGTCAATATCGTTACTCCCGACGGCCCAGTATATGATGCTGATATTGAAATGGTAAGTGTAAGAGCCGAGAGCGGTGATCTCGGTATCTTGCCTGGCCATATTCCGACCGTGGCTCCGCTTAAAATCGGCGCTGTCCGCCTTAAAAAAGACGGGCAGACCGAATTGGCGGCTGTCAGCGGCGGATTTTTAGAAGTCCGTCCTGATCAGGTCACTATCCTTGCACAAGCCGCTGAAACAGCGGAAAGCATTGATAAAGAGCGCGCCCTTGCTGCGAAAAAGCGGGCGGAAGACCGTTTGAACAAACGATCAGATGATACTGACATTCGTCGGGCTGAGCTTGCGCTACAGCGGGCTGTAAACAGATTGGATGTTGCAGGAAACTAAAAAAGAATCCTTCTCGGCTGTCTGAGAAGGATTCTTTTTCTATATTAACGCATAAGAGATTCATAGACGCAGATAAGCGGATGATCCTCTTCTTTTTGCAGATATAAATGTTCGCAGCAGTTGTCGGTGTGCCACGTTTTGTTTCCTCTCCGCACACCCGTCGTATAAGCGCCGTCCGTATACGGATAAGGTTTGACGACCCATTCGGCATCGTCATGGTGTCTGATGGCGCAATCGATGACATACACACTGAGCATTTTCTCAAATTCGTCAATCGGCAGGTTCCAATCCGCCAAAAGCAGCTCTTGTATGCTGCGGAAGTAAAGAGCTTCCACTTCCAGCAGGCTGCCGCGTGAATAATCAAGAGAAATGTTGAAAAACTGACATAATTCTTTCAGTTCCTCTGTTTGAGACTGTCTATAATCATAGTAGAATGCTATCGCTTCCCACTCGTGGTCAAATACGGGAAGAGTTTCTCCATACTGCTTTTCCGGATGAAAAAAGGAATGATTCATATTCCCATCTCCTTTCCAAAAAAGTATATCATGCCGGAGAACGGACATTTAAGCGGGGATTGCCCCTAATTTTGGATAAAAATTCTGATGTAAAAATGATCATCTTTCTCTCTTCTTCTTATATAATAAGAGAGGATATGAGGGGCGGAAAAAATGAAAGGAGATGGAATTTGTGAATGTATTGGGGCAGCAGGCCGCAATCAGCATCCTGGTTCACCTGGTATGCATTGCGGTGACATGGTGGGCGCTTCAGGCCGTCAACTTTGATCCGCTGATCCGAAAAGGAAAAATAGTGCAGGCGAGGCTGCTGATCATTCTTCTTACCATTGCGATCGGTACGGCAGTCGCTGACTTCTTTTTAGATTATCTTACCTATTCGAAACAGCTTCCATACTTATTTTAAGATGTTTCGTCTGTTAAAATGAAGGGAATCGCTGGGTGAGAAACCAATTTTTCTTCACCCGCTTGGCGAGTTTTGACGAAGTTTTCCATGTATTGCTTTCCCCGGCTCCGGCAAAAATGGGAGTAAGGGGGAGAGATCGATATGAAGAAAAAAAGAGCAGGCCGCATCATCTTGTTTTTTGTTTTTTTAAGCGCCTTAATAGCGGTATTTCATTCCATTCATGCAAGTGAGCTGTCTCCGCTTGCCCAGATTGCCGAAGGAATGGAGCGGCAGCAGGTCACTGTAGATGAATGGACGCTTCATGCGAAAAAAAATCTGAACCTGTCACTGAGTGAATTTGATGACAAGGTAAAAGAACTGAAGACGCAGTATCCGCAATATCATTGGGAATCCGCGCGGGAAGATAAAATCGTAAAGGCCGTCGGCACGTATTCTGACAAAAAAAATCACACAACTTTTAAACTGCAGCTCGTCACTACCCTCAAAAACCAGAACCCAACTTCGTATTTATTATATGAGCAAATGAGCCCGGAGCAACCGAAAAACTGGAATGATACATATGAACAGTTTGAACGGCAGGCACATGACATATTTCAAAATAAAGTATTTATTTTTACTTGTCTAAAGGGTCATTTAAATGATAATATGAGTATTGTTTTGCAAAAAAAAGCAGAACAGCTCATGAAAGAATTTGAAGCAAGTCCAGTTGAACATGTAGTTGAGCCTCATTTCGTTTCTGTTTCTGCATTTACATATAAGTGGACAGATTACATCATGACATCGAAACATAAGATGAATGTGCAAGTTGCGCTTAGAAGTGCGGGAATGGGCGAAAAACATACCGTTACGGTTGGCACACCAATCGTGACGACTGAATATTAATATAGAGAATATAGGGACGCGGAGGGGAATACCTTGGAAAAAATCATCGTCCGCGGCGGTCAGAAGTTAAACGGCACAGTGAAAGTTGAAGGAGCAAAAAATGCCGTTTTACCAGTTATCGCTGCATCTTTATTAGCAAGTGAAGAAAAAAGCGTAATATGTGATGTACCTACGCTCTCCGATGTATATACAATTAATGAAGTGTTGCGTCATTTAGGAGCAGATGTGCATTTTGAGAATAATGAAGTTACCGTAAACGCTTCTTACGCTTTAGAAACAGAAGCACCTTTTGAATATGTGCGCAAAATGCGCGCGTCAGTGCTTGTTATGGGCCCTCTGTTAGCCCGTACGGGTCATTCAAGAGTAGCGCTTCCGGGCGGCTGCGCAATCGGCTCAAGACCGATTGATCAGCATTTAAAAGGCTTTGAAGCAATGGGTGCAAAAATCAAAGTAGGCAACGGCTTTATTGAAGCAGAAGTGGAAGGCCGTCTGCAGGGCGCAAAAATCTATTTAGATTTCCCAAGTGTGGGTGCGACAGAAAACTTGATTATGGCAGCTGCTTTAGCTGAAGGAACAACAACGCTTGAAAACGTGGCAAAAGAGCCTGAAATCGTTGACTTAGCGAACTATATCAATGCGATGGGCGGAAAAATCCGCGGAGCCGGCACAGGCACCATTAAAATTGAAGGTGTCGAAAAGCTTCACGGCGTAAGACACAACATCATTCCTGACCGTATTGAAGCGGGTACTTTCATGGTGGCTGCGGCGATCACGGAAGGAAATGTATTAGTCAAAGGTGCGGTTCCTGAGCATCTTACGTCTTTAATTGCGAAGATGGAAGAAATGGGAGTCAAAATTACGGATGAAGGAGAAGGCCTTCGTGTCATCGGTCCTGCCCAGCTGAAGCCGATCGACATTAAAACGATGCCTCACCCAGGATTCCCGACTGATATGCAGTCGCAAATGATGGCGCTGCTTCTCCGTGCGAGCGGAACAAGCATGATTACTGAAACTGTGTTTGAAAACCGTTTTATGCATGCTGAAGAATTCCGCCGGATGAATGGCGACATTAAAATTGAAGGACGTTCTGTGATCATTAATGGTCCTGTACAGCTGCAAGGCGCAGAAGTTGCCGCTACGGACCTGCGTGCGGGCGCGGCGCTGATTCTTGCGGGATTAGTGGCTGAAGGTCATACACGTGTCACGGAACTGAAGCACTTGGATCGCGGTTATGTGAATTTCCATCAAAAACTTGCGGCTCTCGGCGCTGACATCGAGCGTGTCGTTGATGAAACGGCCGCTGAACAAGAAAGCAAAGAAGTCGTAACTGACCTAAACGCATAATGGCTGTAAAAACAGTATGTCAATCTGGCATACTGTTTTTTTATGGTTTATCATCATTATTATGCTCTGATTTCCAAAAAAGAATACGTTTTTCGCGTGAAAAATGGAATAAAGATTCTGTCCAAAAGGAAGTCATATTAGCTTGTCCCTGCCCATAAGATGAAGTAGAGTCGAATCCCAAGCAGGAGGCAGCTGATATATGAAACCGATTGTATTTCTACTATCCGGGCTGTGTATACTTATTCTTCTTGTCCCCACCATTCTCGTCCTTCCGTTTCAGGCAGAAAAAGGAGCAGCCGTAAATAGAGAGCCCGGACACAAAACAGCACACACCACACGAGAAACAAAAGGAGCAGAAACATTGAAAGAATCACCTGTATCCATTCCGGTTTATCGGACATCCAATCATTCTGTAGAGAACATTCCGCTTGAAGAGTACGTGGTCGGTGTCGTGGCTTCCGAAATGCCCGCAAACTTTAAACCGGAGGCCTTAAAAGCCCAGGCGCTCGCCGCCCGGACATTCATCGTCAGACTGATGGTCGCTGACTCAGCCGTTCAGGCGCCGAAAGGATCACTGGTGGATGATACGCAAATGTTCCAAGTCTATCAAAGCAAAAGCCAGCTGAAAAAAGAATGGGGTTCTAAGTACGCACACAACCTCAAGAAAATCACAAACGCGGTGGCCGGCACGCAAGGAAAGATTTTAACGTACGATAACAAGCCGATTGAGGCATCTTTCTTCTCTACGAGCAACGGGTATACGGAAAATGCGGAAGCCTATTGGACAAGCGCCATTCCTTATTTAAAGAGCGTGAAAAGTCCGTGGGATAAGCAATCGCCGAAATATCTCGCCACCCAGACCTTCAGTGTGCCGGAGTTTCAGCAAAAGCTCGGCGTACAGCTCTCGGGACAAAACACGGTGGGACAGATTACAGCCAGAACGCCGGGCCATCAAGTGGCGACGGCCGTTATCAACGGCAAAAAGCTGAAGGGAAGAGACATCCGGGAAAAACTCGGACTCCGTTCTGCCGACTTTGAATGGAAACGGAACGGCGGCAGCATCACCATTACGACAAAAGGATTCGGCCACGGCGTCGGGATGAGCCAGTACGGGGCCAATTACATGGCGGAGCAGGGAAAATCAGTGGCGGACATCGTCAAGCATTATTATCAGGGAGTGGACATTTCCGAAGCAGATTCATTTTTAAACAAATATATGGCGAAAAAATAGACGCTTTCATGAGCGTCTATTTTTTTGAAAACTATTCCATAAACGGTAAAGCAACCAACAGACTCATATAACGAAAGCCTAAAGGCTGACAAATGTCGATTGAAGGCTGAGCGCCGGGTGTAAATCACTGATAAAAATGCCGCTTCTATGTGAATATACGCAAAAATAATGAGGAACGCCGTCCTATTTATTTCCCTATTCATCTCATTTACGATAAATATTGTTCGGCGTTGAACGTAAATCTATTGAAAAGGGGAAAAAGCAATGAAAAAAACATTTTCACTCATACTCATGCTCGGATTGATGCTGACTGCTGCATCTCCTGCTTTTGCTGCCGAGAATGCAAACGAGAAGACTCTTTCATTTAAAAACAATACAGCCATTTTACTTGATGCGAGCGGCAGTATGGCAAAACGGATTGACGGTGTTTCTAAATACAACATGGCAAAAGAAGAAATTGTCCGTTTTGCGGATCAAATTAAATCTAAATCACAGGTCAGAATGACGGTTTTCGGTTCGGAAGGCAATAATAAAAACTCCGGAAAGGTTCAATCTTGTGAATCCATTCGCGGTGTGTACGGATTCCAAAGGTTTGACAGACAGAGCTTCCTTAACTCTCTTAACGGAATCGGGCCTACGGGCTGGACACCGATTGCAAAAGCATTAGAGGATGCGAAGGCTTCCTTTACCGGTTTGCACAAACTTGGCAGTAAATCCGTTTTCCTGTTGACGGACGGCGAGGAGACATGCGGAGGAGATCCTGTTAAGACAGCGAAAGAACTTCGCAAACAGCATATTAAAGTCAACGTGATCGGCTTTGACTTTAAGGAAGGCTTCAACGGCCAGCTTCACGAGATTGCCAAAGCGGGCGGAGGAAAATATTACGAAGCTCACAGCCAAAAGGATATGAACCGCATCTTTACAATGGCAGCGAGTTCATTAGCGGAATAAGAAAAGGTGCCGTTTATCGGCCCTTTTTTTTATTTTTATTTAACAAAAATTTCAAGAAAAGGTGAAGAGAAAACTGTAAAAAGAATCAGATTCCGGACTTATATTACAAAAAGGGCGAAAAAGGCATTAAATCTGTCATCATTTATCCAATCTTTTTAGGATGATGCGCATAATTCTGTTCATTTTTAACGGCATACAGCCGCTTATACAAAAGGAATCCCGCCCTATATCTTTTTGCATACTCGTCATCTAGCATAGAGAAGAGCCGGGGGCCCATCGGCCAAAAACAAACGGAGAGGAATGAAGGAAATGAAAAAAATGTTCACTGCGGGGATTGTCGGACTTTTGACGCTTTCACTCGGATCACCTGTTTTTGCAGCTGAGAAAAAGCACGAAGAAACAAACGTTGCCGTGCTGTTTGACGCAAGCGGAAGCATGATACAAAAAACAGGGGGAGAGCGTAAAATAGATGTCGCGAAAGAGTCTGTCACTTCTTTTGCGGAAGTTCTTCCTGAAGACACGAATCTGATGCTTCGGGTATTCGGGCATAAGGGCAATAATAAAAACTCAGGCAAAGCCGTATCATGTAATGCGACAGAAACGTTATACGGCCTTCAGCCGTACGCCGTGACTCCATTTGAGCAATCACTCAGCAAGATTAAACCGACCGGCTGGACACCGATAGCGAAAGCGCTTTCTGATACGCGTGAAGAATTTGAGCGGGCCGGCGCCACGGGGAAAAACGTCGTATATCTGATCACAGACGGTGAAGAAACATGCGGCGGTAATCCTCAGGCCGAAATTCAAAAGCTCCGTAAAGCGAACGTCAACACGATCGTCAATATCATCGGCTTCAACTTCGGCATGAAAGGAAGCGAAAGCCTTGAAAAAGCGGCGGAAGCGGGAGGCGGCACATATGTCTCAGCTGACAGCGCGGACGAGTTCAAACAGGCTTGGGAAGACGCTGCAAAGGATTTAGCAAAAGAATAGGTTAAAAAAGGACGCCCGCGCGGCGTCTTTTTTGTTTAGAAAACGGAACCGTGGGAATGATACGGATAAAAGGAGATGAACGCTGTTGTTAAAAGGAGCAGGCATTATATTAGTGCTGGCGGCAGTCGTTTTTGTTCTGATCGGAATTTTTCTGAAGCTTGCCGCCTTCATATTCGTCAGTATATTGGCCATTATCGCCGCAGTTATATTATTCACCATTCTGAGCAGACATCATCGCAATGAAACATAGAGTCCTAAGAGGGCTCTTTTTTTAAACCGCAAATTCGACAAAATACAGGGATTGTGGAAGAATAAAAGAGAAGGATACTGCGGAGGGGAAAACAGTGGATAAAAGAACAACAGCGGTAAGGGACATATACCGCTATGAAAAAGGGGTATTAACAAAGACGGCGGATCGGATGGTTTCAGAGTATCCGCTGACCGTCATGGTGAACGGACAGGAATTTGTTACACTCGTCTGCACGCCTGACCATTTAGAGGAACTCGTCATCGGATTTCTTGCATCAGAAGGCGTCATTCGTTTTGAAAAAGAAATCAAAAGCTTTACTATAGATGAAAGTCTCGGGTTTGCATATGTTGAACTGACGAATCCCGGGGTGCTTGAGCAAAAAGACTATACGAAGAGGGTCATCGGTTCATGCTGCGGGAAAGGCCGCCATTTTTACTTTCAGCAGGATGCGAAAACGGCCAAAACCGCCGTCAGCCGTATCACCATAACTCCTGAGACGTGCCTTCGCCTGATGAAGGAGATGCAAAGCGGAAGCGGCACCTTCCGGGAAACGGGCGGCGTCCATAATGCGGCGCTGTGCGATACGGAAAAGCTGCTCTTTATGAGGACGGATATCGGGCGCCACAACGCGCTGGATAAGCTGTACGGCTGCTGTTTGAAAAACGGAATACCGGTCCGTGACAAGCTGATCGTCTTCAGCGGCCGGATTTCCTCAGAGGTTTTATTAAAAGCCGCAAAAATCGGCGTGTCGATTGTCATTTCAAAATCGGCGCCGACGGAGCTCGCGCTGCAAATGGCGGAAGAGCTGAACATAACCGCGATAGGTTTTGTCAGAAACGGATCATTTAACATATACACACATCCTGAACGGGTTGAACAATAGAAAGGGGTCTTGGGCTTATGAATACAGAAACGCGCCGGGTGACAGACAAAAGGGAAAGGCCGCTCAGGGATCTTCGTATCTCTGTAACCGACCGCTGCAACTTCAGATGCACGTACTGTATGCCAGCCGAATTATTCGGACCGGATTATCCATTTTTACAAAAGACGGAATTGCTCTCCTTCGAGGAGCTTGAGCGGCTTGCGAAGCTGTTTGTCGGCCGCTTCGGCGTTGAAAAAATCAGGCTGACGGGCGGAGAGCCGCTCATGAGAAAAGATATGCCTGAATTGATCAAAAAACTTGCGCGCATCCCCGGACTTAAAGATATCGCGATGACGACAAACGGCTCTCTGCTTCCCGTGTATGCGGAAAAACTGAAGCAGGCGGGGCTGCATCGCGTGACAGTCAGCCTCGATTCTTTAGAGGATGAGCGGTTTAAGGCCATTAACGGCCGCGGGGTTTCGGTGAACAAGGTGCTTGAGGGCATTGAGGCGGCAAAAGCGGCCGGACTCGGTGTGAAAATCAATATGGTTGTTCAAAAGGGCGTCAATGAAAAAGATATCCTGCCGATGGCCCGCTATTTTAAAGAAAAGGGTCATATTCTCCGGTTTATTGAATTTATGGATGTCGGCAATACGAATCAATGGAATAAAAAAGACGTGATCACGAAGGCCGAGATTATTGATTTGATCAACCAGCACATGCCGACGGAGCCGATAGAAGCGAATTATAAAGGAGAGGTCGCTTCCAGGTTCGGCTATCTTGACGGTTCCGGCGAAATCGGCGTGATTTCCTCCGTCTCGGATGCATTCTGCGCCTCCTGCAACAGAGCGCGCCTGTCGGCGAGAGGCGAGCTGTTTACGTGCCTGTTTGCGTCAAGCGGCTATGATGTTCGGAAACTCGTGCGCGGCGGTCTGACCGATGACGAATTGACGGAATCCATCGCCTCTGTCTGGAGAAATCGCACGGATCAGTATTCAATTGACCGCGCGCTTTCTAAAACGGATGGGAAAAAGAAAGTGGAAATGTCTTATATAGGCGGATGAAGAAAAGCTTGCCCGGACAAGGGCAGGCTTTTTTATTCACAATATGAGAGCGGTCTGTTCAAAAAATACCGATGACAGCCGAAATATATGATAGGAATTTTGATGCAGGACAATCAAGTTATGCAATTCCAAAGCCATACAATATGTTAAAATATAACCAATAGAAATTAGAAAAGGTTGTGAAAGGGGCATGACCGCATACGAGATTCCGTCATCTCAAGTTGGAGTTAAGATCAACAAATGGTACAAGCACATTTTAGCGTTTCAAGCGGCTGATGCCATAAAGCTGAAAGAGGAAATTGATGAGGATATACAACGTATGGAGGAAGACCAGCTGCTGCTGTTATATTATCAGCTGATCAGCTACCGCCATCATATTATGCTTGATTACGTCAAGCCGGAATGCACCGAACAATCACAGATTCAGTACAGCGAGCTGCAAAAGACGATCGAAAGCACGGACAGCATATCGGGACTGTCTGAGTATTATTTCCATTTGTTCAGAGGGATGTATGAATTCGATCACAATAACTATGTTGCGGCTATTTCTTTTTACCGGAAAGCGGAAAAACTCCTTTCATTTGTCGAGGATGATATAGAGAGGGCGGAATTCCATTTCAAGATGTCTGAAGTGTTTTATGTCATGAAGCAGACTCATTTTTCCATGAATCACGGGATTCAGGCGCTGGATACGTATATGAAACACGATTTCTACAGAGTGCGGAGAATTCAATGCCATTTCGTCATCTCAGGAAACTACATCGACTGCAAAAACTACGACAAAGCGCTTGAGCATTTAGACGAAGCCCTCCGCCTTTCTTTGCTTGAAGGACAGCCCCGCCTGATCGGGTCTTCGCTTTACAATCTGGGGAATTGTTATTCTGAAAAGCGCGATCTGGATGAAGCGGCCCGGTACTTTAGAAAAGCGGTTCCCGTTTTTGAAGAGCATCAGCTTGAACAGCTTCCGAAGGCGCTGTTCAGCTTAACGCACACCCTTTTCAGGCTGCATGATGACCAAGCGGCCCTTACCTATTATGAAAGAGGGGTCATGATCGCGAAAGAACGGGGCGACCGATTCAGTTTAGAGAAGTATAAGTTTTTACAAGCGCTTTATTTGGAGTCACTCAATATGGATTTAATCCATGAAGTGTTTGACTATATGAATGAAAAATCGCTGTATGTGTATATTGAAGATTTCGCCTTGGAGGCCGCCGTTTACACAAGCGCACATGAGCAATATAAAGAAGCGGCGTATTTTTATGAAAAAGCGATTCGCATGAGAGAAAACATTCAAAAAGAACAGTGTTTATACGATATATAATTTTCTTAACCATCTGCTCAGCAGATGGTTATTTTTTTATGCACATCATAACGTTTGACCATAGGAAAAAACGGAAAAATCGCAAAAGAGAGAAAAAAGCACGAGGGGAAGGAGGGATTTGTTGTTCGGATTCAATGATATGATAAAGTTTTTTGTATCATTTCTCATCATTCTGCCGATGGTGTCTGTCATCCATGTGGCGGGACACAGCTTTATGGCCATGCTGTTCGGAGGCAAGGCATCATTGGATATCGGAATGGGGAAACGTCTTTTAAAAGTAGGGCCGATTCAGGTTCGGCGTATCTACTTCATAGATTCTTTCTGCAAGTTCGGCGAATTGCGGATAGATAACCGTCTGACGAGCGCGCTCGTCTATTCCGGAGGCTGTCTGTTTAATCTCGCTTCTATCTTTTTAATAAATCTGCTGATCATAAAAGATGTCCTTGAGCCAAACTTATTTTTTTACCAATTTGTCTATTTTTCAACTTATTATGTTTTCTTTGCTCTTCTGCCGGTGCAATACGGGGATAATAAGCTGTCAGACGGATTGGCCGTTTACAAAGTGCTCCGCTACGGGGAACGCTGTGAAATCAATAATTGAGAGTTTACATGTTTGTGTTCGGGCTGAAAGGGAAGAAAACAAGTACACAGAATAAAAAAGGAGCTGAAGAGATCATGAGTGAAGATAACGGTTTAAAAGACAAAGTAAAAGGCGGCATGAACAAAATGAAAGGGGAAGCAAAGGACAAAGCAGGTGACATGGCAAACAAGTCCGACTTAAAAGCGGAAGGTAAAAAAGACAAAGCGAAAGGCAGCCTGCAAAAGGGTGTCGGCAAAACGAAAGATAAACTCAGTGATGATTAATTTGATAGTGAAACACAGCAAAAGCCCAAAATATTTTGGGCTTTTTGTTATGAGAAATGACAAAAATTCCAGTTCATTTGGTTAATATTCACTAAATTTTTAAATATTCTATAAATTTATCGACGATTTCTTTATAATATTCACATAGAATGTAACCTTTCTTCACATTTGATTAAACGTTTGTTGAAGAAAAAAATGAGAAATCGGTAATTTCTGCAAAAGGAATCGGGCCGTTCACCGTCGAATAACTTTTATCACTTAACATTTCATGAGGTGAAGGGGGTGACGGCCGCCTGCATCGTTTCGGTATGACCATGCGGATTGTGTTTGACTATCACTAAGGGGGAATACAGATGAAACTGACACCGGTTGAACAAGAAAAATTGCTTATTTTTACGGCGGGAGAGCTCGCTAAGCAGCGGAAGGCGCGCGGCGTTCTGCTGAATTACCCTGAAGCCGCCGCATATTTGACCTGTTATCTGATGGAAGGCGCGAGAGACGGAAAAAGCGTTGCTGAGCTGATGGAATCCGGCCGCAATGTATTGACGGAAAAAGACGTTATGGAAGGCGTTCCGGAAATGCTGGACAGCATTCAGGTGGAAGCGACGTTCCCGGACGGGGTTAAGCTTGTCACCGTTCATCAGCCGATCAAAGCGGAGGTGAAGTCATGAAGCCGGGAGCGATTCAAGTCGCAAAGGGGACCATCACCATTAACGAAGGCCGGAAGACGCTGGAGGTGTCAGTCACCAATAACGGAACACGGTCAGTGCAGGTAGGATCGCATTTTCATTTTGCCGAGGCCAACGGCGCCCTTTCCTTCAATCGGGACAAAGCAATCGGCATGCGCCTTGATATCCCGTCAGGCACATCTGTCCGTTTTGAACCGGGAGAAGAGAAAACCGTCACGCTTGTGGAAATCGGAGGGCGAAAAACGGTCAGAGGTCTCAACGGCATGGCCGATACTTATATGGATGAGCGGGGAAAAGAGAAGACGCTGTCAAATCTTAAAAAAGCCGGATGGATGGAGGAGGCGATCCGATGAAAATGTCACGTGAGCAATACGCAGAACTGTTCGGACCGACAACGGGAGACAAAGTCAGACTCGGAGATACGGATTTATGGATTGAAGTCGAAAAAGATTTCACGAATTACGGTGAAGAAATGATTTTCGGCGGAGGGAAAACAATCCGGGACGGCATGGGGCAGAACGGGCGTATCACCGGGAAAGACGGAGCGCTTGATCTGATCATTACAAACGCCGTTATCCTGGATTATACCGGAATCGTCAAGGCGGATATCGGGGTGAAGGACGGCCGGATTGTCGGCGTCGGAAAAAGCGGCAACCCTGATATTATGGATGGGGTGGACCCGCACATGATTATCGGTGCCGGAACAGAAGTCATTTCCGGCGAAGGGAAAATCGTAACGGCCGGCGGGGTGGATACGCATATCCACTTTATCTGCCCGCAGCAGATGGAAGTCGCGCTTTCTTCAGGCGTGACCACGCTTCTCGGCGGCGGAACGGGTCCTGCGACGGGAAGTAAAGCGACGACTTGTACATCCGGTGCATGGTACATGTCGAGAATGCTGGAAGCGGCCGAGGAGTTTCCGATCAACGTCGGTTTCTTAGGAAAAGGGAATGCATCCGATAAAGCGCCGCTGATCGAGCAGGTGGAAGCAGGCGCGATCGGCCTGAAGCTGCATGAAGATTGGGGATCAACGCCAAGCGCCATTAAAGCTTGTATGGAAGCGGCGGATGAGGCGGACATTCAGGTGGCGATTCACACAGACACGATAAATGAAGCGGGCTTTTTAGAAAATACGCTTGATGCGATCGGCGATCGGGTTATCCATACATATCACATAGAGGGAGCCGGCGGAGGCCACGCACCGGATATTATGAAACTCGCATCTTACGCCAATATTCTGCCGTCCTCTACGACGCCGACGATTCCATATACCGTCAACACGATGGACGAGCATCTTGATATGATGATGGTCTGCCATCATTTAGATTCAAAAGTGCCTGAAGACGTGGCATTCAGTCATTCACGCATCAGAGCGGCCACCATTGCGGCGGAGGATATTCTGCACGATATCGGCGCGATCAGCATGACGTCATCTGACTCGCAGGCGATGGGCAGGGTGGGAGAAGTGATTATCCGGACATGGCAGGTGGCCGATAAAATGAAAAAGCAGCGCGGCGCTCTATCAGGAGAAAACGGCAATGACAATGTGCGCGCCAAACGCTATATCGCCAAATACACGATCAACCCGGCCGTCACTCACGGCCTGAGCCATGAAGTCGGTTCCGTTGAAAAAGGAAAGCTCGCCGACCTCGTACTATGGGACCCGGTTTTCTTCGGCGTCAAACCTGAACTTGTGCTCAAAGGCGGCATGATCGCCCGCGCCCAAATGGGAGATCCGAATGCTTCCATTCCGACGCCTGAGCCCGTGTTTATGCGGCAGATGTACGCATCATACGGTAAAGCAAACCGAAATACCTCTATTACATTTATGTCCCAGGCCGGTATCGCAAACGGTGTGCCGGAAAAGCTCGGCCTTGAAAAAATGATTTCTCCCGTACGGAATATCCGTAAGCTGAGTAAGCTCGACATGAAGCTGAATGACGCGATGCCGAATATACAAGTCGATCCGAAAACCTATCAGGTGTTCGCCGACGGAGAAGAGCTGGCATGCCAGCCCGTCAGCTATGTTCCGCTCGGACAGCGTTATTTCTTATTTTAATCCCTCTCAGGCCGGTTTCCCGCCGGCCTGTTTACACCTCTATTGCCAACTTGATTTCATCCTGCCGCCCGTTTTAGTGTATATTAGTAGTTGACAAACAAATGAAATGTAACTATTGTGGTTACAACGGTGGTGAAAAACATGATTAACAGCCGTCTTGCTGTGGCCATTCACATTCTATCGCTGATCTCAACGGATGAACGGGCGTCATCGGACATGATTGCGGGCAGCGTAAACACCAATCCCGTCGTCGTGCGGAGAACGATCAGCCAGCTGAAAAAAGCGGGTATTCTGACATCCCGGGCGGGTGTTCCGGGAGCCAGCCTGAAAAAAGATCCGGCGGAGATCACCCTCTTAGAGGTTTACAAGGCGGTGCAGAATAAGGAAGAGCTTTTTGCGGTTCACGACAATCCGAACCCCGACTGTCCGGTCGGCAAAAATATTCAGCGCGCGCTCGATGAGACGTTCGGAAGCGTACAGCGGGCAATGGAGAATGAACTTGCGAGCAAGTCCCTTTATGATGTAATGAATCATCTCTTTTGTTAAAAAGAGATGGTTCATCCCGCTATCGGTGTAACAAGGATGGTTACAATGGGTAATGAGGAAATCACGGTATTGGCTCTATATTCAGACAAGCCTGGATGCGGGATTGCGATCTGTTTAATGAAAAAATCCTCCGAAACTAAAGGAGGCGGTTACCGGGATATTTTTATTTTGCTTAAGGCTTATGTGAAGGTGTCAGCTGTGAGCAAGTTAAACAAAAAATGATATCCTGCTTCCAGCAATGCCAAAACCGTTCGCCTCTTAATAATCATTATAAAATGTCTCAAGGAACGATCAGCAGCCCGTTAGCTGCCCCTAATTAAAGATGAGCTGTTACCACACTGTTACATTAGAACTTCCGCTGCTTTTATATCCTTCTGTCGCTAAGACTTGATAAGCCCAATTACTGCCCAGATTCATTCCATGGCTCTTCCAGGCGTTAACATGATTGCTGAAAGTGATTGCAGCGTTGCTTCCGGTTGGTCTCTTCGACTGGCGAACACTCCAGTACTGCGTAAAAGTAGTGTTATCGCCATCAATGGAAGGTGCGTTATAACGTGTCGTTGTATATATGTCATATGTACCTCCATCACTTTTTACGGTACCTTTATACGTTCCGGTAGGTCTGTAAGTACCCCATGAATCCACCACATAATATTCGATGAGAGGTGCTCTCGTCCAGCCATATAAAGTCAAATATCCATTCCCATTCGGCGCCCAGACTCCGGCATTATAGTTTATTGTTCTAAATGGCGAGCCTGTAGTCCAGCCTTTACCAACAACGAAATTTCCGGTATTAGACCAATTAACACTGTAATTCCCGCCAGATCCATTGACTGCGTTTACTGTTCCGCCCCCATCAGTCCAATTTTGCCAGTAATCTGTGCCAGCTGCAGAAGCGGTTGCCGAAAACATGCTGATACTCATGAAAGCTGCCGTTAATCCAACTAAGAATTTCTTTTTAAACTTAAACATATGTTACCTCCTATACTATTTTTTCTGACTTTGACATGAGGCAGCACTCGTAAATATTTAACGAACGCCAACGCTTTTGATCGTTCCTTTCAATATAATAGCATGAATACATGAGTGAATATTAAGAACAATTGTAATTTAATTACAAAGACCCAAAAAAATGTATGATAAGCGGTCTTGTTCCACCATGGCTTTTATCCTTATTTTGCAGAATCACAATTCTTGCTTCTAAACCTGATCAGGAACAGGCGAACAATTGAGTGATTTCAGCTGAAACTCTGAGGAAAAGCTTTTTTGATGTGACGGCGACACGTGTGGCTGAAGCCGGAATGTCTGAAAGAATATCTGCAGACAGCGTCTCAGCTGCGCTATTATGCCATCGCCGTATTGGCAAATCCAAAGCAGAAAAACTTTCCCGTTGTCGAAGAAGCGGAATAAGAAAAAATCCCGGGCGGATGCGCCGGGATTTTCCTTTTTAATATGTATTGGCATCAATATTATTAAACACGCCGTCCATGATGCCGAGCGTCATGAGGACAATGAAGAGAACGATACCGAGAACGGACAAGCCGACCGTCACAATCAGGTAGATCCCCTGCATTTTCACGAACTTTGCATAATTCTCCAGCATATGTTCCTCTGTCAGTTCATTGAACTGCTCCGCCATCTGTCCCGCTTCATTTGCCGAGCGCATCAGAAAAATGCCGGCAATGATCTGCAGAACGCCGGGAATGGCTCCGATTAAAAAGAAAAACGCGCCCGACAGCGCCGCAAACGCACCCATGATAATAAATAAAATACCTGTCGCTTTTCCCCATTTCGAAATAGAAATAAGCGAACGATTCACTGATTCAGGTTTCAAACTATGGCACTCCTTTACAAAAAAATACTCACTTTTCATTTATACACTATTCGGTCATTCTTTTGAATATAAAATGTGTTTTTTCGTGCCGTGTCCGTTTTTATATCAGAAAATTCCCGAGAAACACCCCGGGAATTACAAAATCGGCGAAAGAAGTCTTGAAATCGATTCTTTAATGCGGATCCGCAGCGAACGCTCCTGATATTCTTCATACGTATATTTTCTGGAGACGAGCAGATCTTCTTTAAATGAGGAAATGAGTTTTTTCGCGATGGTGACGTCATAAATAAAGGCGTTGACTTCAAAATTAAGTCTGAAGCTTCTGACGTCGATATTCGCCGTACCGACTGAAGCCGTCTCATCATCGACGACAATCGTTTTTGCATGAATAAAGCCATTATCATAAATGTAGACTGAGGCTCCGGCTTTCAAAAGGTCGCCGATGTAAGATAAAGTCGCCCAGTAAACGAAAGCGTGATCCGGCTTGTTCGGAATCATGATTTTGACGTCGATGCCTGACAGACAGGCGATCCTGAGGGCATCTAAAAGACTTGAGTCAGGAATAAAGTAAGGCGTCTGAATCAGGATCGACCGTTTGGCCGTTGAGATCATCTTGATATAGCCGTTTTTAATTTGTTCCCATTCTGAATCCGGTCCGCTCGTGACAATCTGCATCCCGACATTGCCCTTCGGCTCGCATTCCGGAAAATGATTCGGAACGTATGTGAGCGTATGATGATGGGAGGCTTGGTTCCAATCGAGGATAAACCGTGTCTGAATGGCGTGTACCGCCGTGCCTTGAAGCCTGAGGTGCGTATCGCGCCAGTAGCCGAATTTCGGATTCAGGCCGAGATACTCATCTCCGACGTTAAAGCCGCCGACATAGCCGGTTTCGCCGTCAATGATGACGAGCTTGCGGTGATTCCGATAATTGAGCCGCAAATTAATCGGACGAAGCCTGGAAGGAAAAAAGACTTCCACATGGCCGCCGGCGTCCCGCAGCGGTTTGAAGAATTTTTTTCTGAGTGATCTTGAACCGAGTTCATCATATAACACTCTGACTTTTACGCCTTCGCGTGCTTTTTTCACTAAGGCATCGCGCAATTTTTTTCCCAGTTCATCACCTTTATAAATATAGTATTGAAGGTGAATGTGATCTTTTGCGTTGGAAATGTCCTTCATTAAGCGTTTGAACTTATCGCGCCCGTCCGTCAGAATCTCCACCGAATTATCCTCTGTAAAGACTGCGTGGTTGTTCATGACAAGCATATAGATGAGGTCTTTATTATCCACAGTCGCTCTGTTGTTAAATTGGAATTGCCTCGACTTCAGATCTTTCAGCTGAGACTTCAGCAGCTTTTCAATCCCGATTTTTTTACGGTCTTCCCATTGAAACAGATGCTTGCGTCTCAGGTTATGGCCGAATAACAGGTATAAAATAAACCCTAAAATGGGAATAAAAAAAAGAACCAAGAGCCAAGCCCATGAAGCGCTGGCATCGCGTCTTTCTTTGAAAATCATGATGACGGCCAAAAGTATATTTAAAACGAAAAAAAATCCGAATAAAATAAATGAAATGCTCACTTTGCAACCCCGCTATATCATATTTATCAAGACTGTGCCCATTAGTATTCCGACAAGTGCAGCAATCTGATTCCCATTTCAAATTATAACATTGACATTTTGAAAGAATAAAGAGCCGGAATCAAAGTTGAATGCAGTTTTCTTTCAAAGGAAGTTCCGGGTGCGTTAAAATATGCATATATGAAAAAGAAGACAAAAATGACAGCAAAGGGGAGAGGGCATGAAGCTGGAGCATGCGGAACAATTGCCGGGATTCATAAAAAAAGAAATTCAGAAAATACAAATCGCCATTGCGCCGCTGATGAAAAAAAGCATCATTTACCGTTTTCTTGCTTTCCCGCTCGCCGCTTTTAGTCTGTTTCATCTGGCATCGCTTTTGATTCAGGCCCCTTCCGGGAGAGGAGCTCTCGTGTCGGCCGGCATTTTTGCACTCCTTGCGGCCTTGGGTCTTGCGTTGTTTAAGGAAGCCGGCTATCAGCGGAAACAGGTGCAAAAAACGATCCGCCTTTATATGCTGAACAGAATCAGAAAAAGCGATATTCTGTCCGAGGAACGGAAAAGCGCCTATACCCGGCTGATTGCCGAGGAGCCGTCTGCGATGAAGAGCTTTATTGAATTTTTAACGGAAGAAGACCGGAAAAAAGAAATGCTTTATTAAAAAAGAGCTGACGCGCGATCAGCTCTTTTTGTCATTCAAACACCGGGTCGTTCTCATAGTAATATGAATCAGGCGTGTCATACGTATCAGTGCTGTGATAAGCGATAATTCCGATGACAGCGAAGATGACGACTAAAATAAAAGCGAGAATGCCCAATACCACACTGGATGCCGCATAAAAAAACTGCATTTTGATAAATGAGGCGTAATGTGCAAGCATATTTTCTTCCGCGTTTTCTTCTAGTCCTTCCTGAAGGGCGGCAGCCGCTTTTGCCGAGCGCATCAGCATAACGCCGGAAATGATGAGCAGAACCCCCGGAATGGCTCCAAGCAGCGTCACAATCGCTGACAGAGCGGAAAGAGAGCCCGTGATGATCAGAAACACGGCGGTGATCTTTCCCCATTTGGCGATGTCGGCAAGGGAACGGGTTTTTTTATTGAGCGGCTGGTTTTCGTCTTTGTCTTTATCGATGGTGATCATGACAGTTCTCTCCCTAAAATGTTCAAGTCATATCGTTTTCCGTCCATTTCGGCGATACCCGGGAATACGCCCCATTCGGTAAAACCGAATTTTTCAAACAGCTTAATGCTCGGCACATTATGTCCGAAGATAAAAGCCATCAGGCTGCGGATGCCGATTGCCGGAGCGAGTGCCAGGGCTTCTTTCAGCAGAAAGCTTCCTGCTCCTTTGCCGCGGCAATCCTGATGCAGATAGATGCTGATCTCCGCCGTTTTGTCATAGGCCGGACGGCCGTAAAACGTTTCAAAGCTGATCCAGGCCGCCACTTTGCCGGTTTCATCTTCCGCGACCATCAGCGGGCGCCGGTCCGTGTGCCGCAAAAACCAATCCATCCGGTCTGCGGGCGTCACTTCTTCCGTATCAGCCGTTACCATTCGTGAGGCAATCGTCGAGTTGTAAATGGCCACCACCGCATCTAAATCCTCCAATACGGCTTTGCGCAGGGTCAAATTCATATTCCGGGATCTCCCTTCACATTTCATTACATAAATAAGTGCAATCTGCACATACTATTTCCAAAAAAGTTTTTTATGGATGTGTATATATTTTCAGAAAAGTGTTCAGAATGTTGCTGAGGTGATGAACAAATGAGAGAGGAAGAAAAGAAAACTTCTCAAGTCAAAAAACTTCAGCGGTTTTTTCGCAAACGCTGGATATTCCCTGCAATCTACTTAGTCAGTGCGGCCGTCATTTTAACAGCTGTCCTTTGGTATCAATCCGTTTCGAATGATGTGAAGGACAATCTGACGAACAACGGCGGAAACTCCGCGTATGACAGCGGCAAAGACGATGCCATCGAAGTAGGCAAGTCAATGGAAAACGTCGCAATGCCGGCTGCTCATTCTGAAAATGTTTCTGTTGTGAAAAAGTTTTATGAAACTGATGCCGCAAAAAAAGAGAAAGAAGCAGCACTTGTTAACTATAATAACACGTACAGCCTCAGTAAAGGAATTGACTTAGCTGAGAAAGACGGAAAATCATTTGATGTTTCTGCTTCTCTGAGCGGTACGGTTGTTAAAGCTGCTAAAGACCCGGTGCTGGGATATGTGGTTGAAATTGAACACTCAGACGGCCTGTCTACTGTCTATCAGTCTTTATCTGAAGTCAGCGTGGATCAGGGCGACAAAGTAAAGCAGAACCAGGTCATCGGTAAATCCGGAAAAAACCTTTACAGTGAAGAAAGCGGAAATCACGTGCACTTTGAAATCCGCAAGGACGGCGTAGCGATGAACCCGCTCAATTTTATGGACAAGCCGGTAACATCTATTGAAAAAGCGGCGGCTGAAGAGAAAAACGCTGTGACAGAAGAAACGGAAGGGGCAATTCAGCAGTCTTCCGAGAAAAAAGATGTGACGCCTAAAAAAGAAACCGAAGAAAAACCAGGTGACAAAGAGGACGGCACAAAAGACAAGACAGATGGTAAAGATGACGGCTCAATGAAAGATTCGGGCAAGTAATCTTGATCCCAAAGCGCCTATCAGCTCTGATAGGCGCTTTTCATATTGCCGCATGTGCCTTTATACTAGTAGAAAACGAGGAGATGCTGAATGAATAAATGTCTGGCGGCCGGGTGGCTCGTCTTTGTTTTCGTTTCTGCTTTGACTGAAAGCTTTCACGATATGATTGTGTCGCAGACGGTGTCCTTCCGTTTCACGCCCCATCCGGATGTGTCCGGTTTCTTTGTGTTCGATATGGCGGAGCTCGCCATACCGGAAGCGGCGATTCAAAAGCTTGGGCACGCGTTTTCATTTTTTGTGCTCGCCTATTTGTTTTTCAGGGAGCGCAGGCGCATGAAGAGGGCGGTGCTGTATGCATTGGCCGCCGCTTTCCTGACAGAAATCGTCCAGCTCTTTTTCGGCAGAAACGGATGCCTCCGCGATGTGCTGATTGACAGTCTCGGCATTGCCGCATTCTGTGCTTTACAAAGGAAAAAGCATACAGCCAAACATACAAAAACCGGCAGTCTGTGACAGACGCCGGCTTTTTTTTATATATTATGGTTTGTCGATTTGCTTTTATGAACGATACTTTCATAGATTCGCACGATCAGATCGACAATCGGACGAAGCACATTTGAAAATCTGAACAGCAGGAATCCGACAATGAGGGAAACGATAATGCTTCCGAGCACATCGATCGGATAATGGTGGCCGACCCAAATTCTTGAGAAGCCGGTCAAAAGGCCGAAAATCACAAGCGGCCAGCCGAGTTTTTTGTTGCGGAACAGAATCGCAATTGAAATCGCCAAAGCGCCTGTCGTATGGTCACTCGGAAATGAAGCATCCGCGGCATGAGGGATCAGCGTATGAACCGTATGCTCGACAAAGGGGCGCGGCTCGACATAGACTTTCGTGATGAGGTAGTTGATGATAAGCGCCGCAACACCCGTGAAGCCCGCGTACAGGGCGTTTTGTCTGCCTTTTGTGCTTCCGAACAGCCACATGGCAAGCAGGAAAAGGGCGTAGGCGTAAATGGCGTATTCCGTTATAAATACCATGATAGAGTCGAGAATGGCGCTATGGTGCGACAAACCATTGATCGCTTTAAATAGTTCGTAATTCACAAATATCACCTTTTATCTTTATTTTATATGAACAGTGTAATGCTTTTTTCTATGAGACACAATTGGTATTAAAAATAATCATAAAAAAGTAAACAGAATGAAACGTGACTGTATTACTGTGCGTCAAGTATGCGGGAAAAGAATAGCCGAAGGAGTTTTGTCCGTTGCTGAAACGTTTGAAAAACGCCGATCTGCCGCTTGTGTTTGTCATTATGCTGCTTTGCGGATTCGGCTTGTTAATGGTGTACAGCGCCAGTGATGTGATGGGGTCTCAGCGGTACGGAGATCCATCCTATTTCTTCCATAAACAAAGTACCTCTTTACTGATCGGATTATGCTTATTTCTATTTGCCGCCTGTCTGCCGTATAAGCGGTATGCGCGGCTTGTACCGCTGTTTGTGGTCGGTTCGCTGGTATTGCTGCTGCTCGTATTGATACCGGGAATCGGGCTGGAGCGGAATTTTTCCCGCAGGTGGCTGGGAGCGGGCCCGCTTGTCGTACAGCCGTCTGAATTGGCGAAGATCGCCATGATTTTGTATTTCGCTTCGATTTACACGAAAAAGCAGCCGTACATTCATCAATTTGTGAAAGGGGTTCTGCCGCCTTTAGTGATTTTGGGGACCGCTTTTCTGCTGACATTGGCGGAGCCTGATTTAGGGACGGCTTCCTTAATCCTGGCGGCATGCGGGTCGATTTTATTATGTGCCGGCTTGAAAAAGCGCCATCTGTTCGTGCTCGGCGCGACGGCGGTGTCCGGGGTTGTTTATCTCGCATTTTCCGCTTCCTATCGTGTGAAGCGCCTCGTTTCCTTTACCAATCCGTTTGGTGATGCGAACGGGGACGGCTATCAGCTGATTCAATCCTATTTTGCTATTTCCGGAGGCGGGTTTTTCGGAAGAGGGCTTGGAAACAGTGTTGAAAAAATGAACTATCTGCCTGAGGCGCATACCGATTTCATTATGGCCGTGATCAGCGAAGAGCTGGGGATATTCGGTGTTCTGATCGTTTTGGGATTATATTTTGCGTTAATGCTTCTCGGCGTAAAAACGGCCGTGCGGGCTGATGACCCGTTCGGGAAGCTTCTTGCCATCGGAATTACGTTTCAATTAATGTTTCAGGTTGTATTGAATTTGGGAGCGATGAGCGGACTCCTCCCGGTTACGGGTGTACCGCTTCCGTTTATCAGCTACGGCGGTTCTTCATTGATTATGACGCTGTTTTTATGCGGCATACTGGTCAATATCAGTACATATGCGAAAAAACAACCCGTACGGCATAAGCGGCCTGTCCCGCATGAAAAAAAGGCTTCTTCTTTTTAATGAAGCCTGAAAAAAACGCCCGGGACATTTCTGTCTCCGGGCGTTCTGTCTGTTTATAAAGCTTCTGGTCCTTCTTCTCCGGTGCGGATATTAATCGTGTTTCCGATTTCATAGACGAATATTTTGCCGTCTCCGGGCTCTCCCGTTTTCAGCACTTTTTTCGCCGTTTCCACGACTTGATCAACGGGAACCTTGCTGACAACGATTTCCACTTTCAGCCGTTCATACACATTGCTTTCAATTTTGACTCCGCGGTACAGTTCGGTGTGGGCTTTTTGAAGGCCGCAGCCGTGTACGTTGGAGAAGGTCAGCGATGTGACTCCGATTTTACCGAGTTCCTGTTTCAATGTTTCAAACTTAGCCGGACGCGTAACGATTTCTACCTTGAACATTTGACCGCTCATCTAAGCCACTCCTCACTTTATAAGTCCTGATATGCTTTTTCCCCGTGCATCGTTAAATCAAGCCCAAGTGACTCTTCTTCTTCACTGGCGCGAAGGGGAATGAACAGACCTACAATTTTAATGATAACGAAAGTGACAATAAATACAAATACATAGGTTGCCGCAATGGCCGCAATCTGCTTCCAGAGCAGTCCCGGATCGCCGTAAAACAGCCCGTTTGCCCCGCCGTCATTGACGGAAGTGGTGGCGAATAAACCGGTCGCAATGCCGCCCCATGTCCCGCCGATCCCATGCAGGCCGAAAGCGTCAAGCGCATCATCATAACCGAAAGTCTTTTTGAGCCAATACACGCCCCAGAAGCAGACAAGCCCGCCGATGAAACCGATTACGATGGAAGAGAATGGCGTAACGAACCCGGCAGCCGGCGTAATGGCGACAAGCCCGGCAATAGCGCCTGATACAGCACCCAGCATGGTCGGTTTTTTGTTCAGCATCCATTCGATTAAAATCCAGCCGATAATTCCGGCCGCAGCCGCGGTGTTTGTGTTAATGAAGGCAAACATCGCGATACTGTCAAGCGTGAGGGCACTGCCGACATTGAAGCCGAACCATCCGAACCAAATGAGCGCTCCGCCCAAGAACGTGTAAATTAAGTTGTGAGGGGAAGCCGCCGTGCCGTCCTTGCGTTTCCCGAGCACAATCGCCAGCACGAGCCCGGCGACTCCGGAAGAAATGTGGACGACGTTTCCGCCTGCGAAGTCAAGAGCGCCCATCTGGCCGATCCAGCCGCCGCCCCATACCCAGTGCGCAACGGGGGTATATACGAGGGAAGCCCACAAAAAGGAAAATACAAGAAAAGCACTGAATCTCATGCGTTCAGCAAATGCTCCGGAAATAATGGCCGTCGTCAGTACGGCAAACGTCATTTGGAACATCATGAACAAGGAATGCGGGATCGTATCACTATAACTTCCGGGTTCAAAGCCGACCCCCTTCAGCCCCGCCCATTCAATCCCGCCAAGCCATGTATTCCCGGGGGCAAAAGCAAGTGAATATCCGTACAAAACCCAAACGACGGATACGATGGCGAGAGAAGAAAAACTATGCATCGCCGTGCTGAGCACGTTTTTGCTTTTTACCATTCCGCCGTAAAACAAAGCCAGCCCGGGGGTCATCAGCCACACGAGTAAAGCGCAAAAGAACATAAATACTGTATCGCCCATCTGCATGTTGTATTCCTCCGTCTCATTCAGAATGTAATTGTGATTAATTCATTATTATAGAGAAAAAAGAACGATAAAACATTGTCGTGTAAGGTTATCTGACATGGTTTTTTGCGTTCATAATGCTGCTTTTTCAAATGGGTGCCGTGCGACTTTATATCCATAAAAAGAGTGCCGGAGCATGGCGGAAGAAATCCTGTCCGGGAAAGAGTAAAATAAACGGGGTGAGAAACACTAACTGCATCAGGAGGAATCATTATGACAACATCATTAAATCTGCAATTTGAAAAAACGGCTTTGGTCCTTATTGATTTACAAAAAGGCATTGTGCCGATGGATAAAAGCGGTACCGTTGTGCCGAACGCGAAAAAATTAATTGATGTGTTCCGGGAAAAAGGCGGATTTATCAGCTTTGTAAACGTGGATTTTCATGACGGAGCGGATGCGCTGAAGCCGCTGACGGATGAAGAGGCGGCGGGCCATTCGGCTCCGCCGGCGGATTGGGCTGAATTTGTGCCTGAAATCGGAGTGAAAGAAAACGATTATACGGTAACAAAACGGCAGTGGGGCGCGTTTTTCGGCACGGACCTGGACCTTCAGCTCAGAAGACGGGGAATCGACACAATTGTGTTATGCGGGATTGCGACAAACATCGGTGTGGAAAGCACGGCGCGAGAAGCTTTTCAGCTCGGGTATCAGCAAGTTTTCGTAACTGACGCGATGGCGACATTCAGCGATGAACAGCACGAAGCGACACTCAAGTTTATCTTCCCGAAAATCGGCAGAAGCCGGACGACGGAAGAATTTATCGCACAGACAAAATGACAATCTCCAAAAAAAGCCGCGTCCTGTTTTTGACGGCCGTGGCTTCGGGGACGATGCTGAACCCATTGAACTCGTCGATGATTTCTCTTGCGCTTCACAGTATTCAGCATGAATTTCACCTGTCGTTTACAACGGTGTCCTGGCTGATATCGTCCTTTTATCTTGCCAGCGCGGTGGCGCAGCCTGTTACCGGGAAGCTCGGTGATATGCTCGGCAGGAAGAAGCTGTTTTTGATCGGGCTTCTGCTTGTTGCCGTCTCGGCGGTCGGCGCGCCGTTTGCGCCGACTTTTATGACTTTGCTGATCATGCGGCTTTTTCAATCGATCGGAAGCAGCGCGATATATCCGTCCGGCGTCGGATTGATCCGTTCAAATATACAGGAGAAGCAGGCTTCGGCGCTGGCCGTCCTGTCAATCTTTGCATCAGCCATGACGGCGCTCGGTCCGACTCTCGGCGGTTTTCTGATCGTTTGGGGAGGGTGGCCGGCAATCTTTTTCGTCAATCTGCCGTTTATCATTCTCAGCTTTTTTCTCGGAATGTATATGTTTCCGAAAGATGAAAAACGCGAGATCGGCGGCTTGAAAGGCGTGCTTCGCCAGCTTGATACGATCGGGATACTCCTGTTTGCCGGAGCGATTATCCTTCTTCTGTCGTTTTTATTGTCCTTCAGTACGAAGCCTCACTATACAGAAGGCGTATTCGGGCTTTTGTTTGTCGGGCTGTTTATCTGGCGCGAGCTGAAAACAGAGAAGCCGTTTATAGATGTCAGGCTGTTTAAAACGCACCGGAAACTATCGTCGGTGTATATTCAATTTATTTTGCTGAATATATTCTTTTACTGCATCTTTTTCGGGCTTCCGAGCTATTTTCAGGATGAAATGCATTTGTCCGTTCAGACAAGCGGATTGATTATGCTGTTTATGTCGGGCATGAGTATTCTGGTGTCGCCCCTGACCGGAAAATGGATAGATAAGAAAGGGCTTCTTCAGCCGATTGTTGCCGGAACCTGTCTGACCGCGATCGGGGCGGTGCTGTTAACGTTTTTCTTTCTTCAGGCGCCTATGATAGGAAAAGGGCTGATCCTATCCGTGCTGGGTGTCGGCTACGGCTTCGGAAATGTCACGTTTCAGGCGGCCATGCTGAAAACGAGCCCCGCCGACATGGTCGGAACAACGTCCGGCCTGTTTCAGACCTGCCGGTATCTCGGTTCGATTTTGTCTTCTGTCATTTTGGGCATTCTTTTCGGAAAAGAAATTACCTCCGGCCATTTTCATATGCTCGGCACGATTCTTATCGTTGTCGGCGCCGTAAGCCTTTTGATGGCGTTCCGGTTTTCGGTTCTCCTCAAAAAAGCCTCTTAACAGGCGCAAAAAAAAGAGACGGGCTCTCCCCGTCTCTTTTTTTGTGTAATGTGCTCAAAAATTAAAACGATTATTGTCGACAGCGACCAATGTTATTTACGGAATTTTCAGTTATATTTTTTCACATGTGATGTAAGGAAAACGTACATGTGGGAGGGAGAAAATGAAAAAAACAACGAGTGATCGGCTAAGCAACAAAGATTTACTGCCTTTAGAAGACGGCGAACGGACATGGAAAGCGGTGAATTTTGCATCCATTTGGATGGGCTGTATTCATAATATCCCGACCTATGCGACTGTGGGCGGGCTCATTGCGATCGGCCTTTCTCCGTGGCAGGTGCTTGCCATTATCGTGACGGCGTCACTCATTTTGTTCGCCGCTTTGGCCTTGAACGGCCATGCCGGAACGAAATACGGCCTGCCTTTTCCGGTCATTATCAGGGCTTCTTACGGAATATACGGAGCTAACATTCCGGCGCTTCTCAGGGCGTTTACAGCCATCATGTGGCTCGGAATTCAAACATTTGCCGGAAGCACGGCTTTACACATTCTGCTTTTGAACATATGGCCGGGCTGGGGGAGTCTCGGAGGAGATTGGAATATATTCGGGCTTCATCTGCCGGGCTTTCTGTCGTTCATTTTCTTTTGGGGCATTCATCTGCTTGTGCTGCGGCACGGCATGGAATCAATCAAAAAATTTGAAGTGTGGGCGGGCCCGCTTGTTTATCTCGTCTTCGGCGGCATGGTCTGGTGGGCGATAGATATTGCCGGCGGGCTCGGACCGATTTACTCACAGCCGGGAAAGTTCCATACCTTTTCTGAAACGTTTTGGCCGTTTGCCGCCGGAGTGACGGGCATTATCGGGATATGGGCGACATTGATTCTGAATATTCCTGACTTCACCCGGTTCGCCGCGTCGCAAAAAGAACAGATTCGCGGCCAGTTTTACGGCCTGCCGGGAACGTTTGCGCTGTTTGCGTTTGCGAGCATTACAGTGACATCCGGATCACAGGTAGCATTCGGAGAACCGATTTGGGATGTGGTGGAGATTTTGGCCCGGTTTGATAATCCTTTTGTTATCGCTCTTTCGGTCATCACACTTTGCATCGCCGCCGTCTCGGTTAACGTGGCGGCAAACATCGTGTCACCGGCCTATGACTTGGCGAATGTCCTGCCGAAGTATATTACATTCAGGAGGGGAGGGTATTTGACCGCCGTTTTGGCCCTGTTCACAATACCGTGGAAGCTGATGGAGAGCGCCACGAATGTTTATGCGTTTCTCGGGCTCATCGGCGGGATGCTCGGACCGGTGGCCGGGGTGATGATGGCTGATTATTTTATCATCAGAAAAAGGCAGCTCTCAGTTGAAGACCTTTATTCGGAAACCGGACAGTATACTTATTACAAAGGCTATAATTACCGGGCCTTTGCCGCGACTTTTCTCGGCGCGTTTATTTCTTTAATCGGGATGTACGTCCCGGCGTTCGCCGGCATCTATGATATCTCCTGGTTTGCGGGTGTCATTTTGTCATGTCTCGGTTATACGGCGCTTATGTATATTCATCCTCCTTATGTAAAAGCGGCGGGACGAATCGCGCGGGAAAGAGCGGCCGAATAAAAAAAGCCGGGGCTGCCCCCGGCTTTTTGTCATATCAGTCTGCGATTGAAACGTTTCCGTCCGCTTCAAGCGGCGTTCTTTTTTTCTGGCTCCAGCCATACAGGAGTAAAGCAATCAGGACGAACAGCCCCGCGGCCAGATAAATCGAATGGAATCCGGCCGAAGCGACGAAGAGGCCGAATACATAAGACCCGCCGGCAATCCCGCTGTCAAAGAAAGTGAAGAAGGTAGCCGTCGCAAAGCCTGAACGGTGTCCGGGCGAGTTCTGAATCGCCAGCGTCTGCATACACGGTACGATAGAGCCGTATCCGAGACCGATTACGGCACCGGACAAGAGAAGCATGAGGGCGCTGTTTGTCATCGCCAGCATGCAAAGCCCCGCGGAGAACACGATAATCGACGGATAGATGACGATTCCCGGCCCCACTCTGTCAAACAGCTTTCCTGTGAAAGGACGGGCGGCCATCATCGTCACGGCGAAACAGACGAAGAAATAGCCGCTGACATCCAACAGGTGGATCGTCTTTGCATAAACGGATAAATATGAAGTCACACTTGAATAACAGAAAGAAATGGACAACCCGACAATCGCGATTTTAAGCGCGCCTTTTTCAAACATGTCGGAGAAAGAAAAACGGAAGACAGTCGTTCCGCTGTTGTTTTGATCCGGCACACGAATCATAAAAGCAATCAGCAAGCCTAAAGAAACAAATACGGCAAAAATCGTAAAGAAAACCGGGAACGAAATGACCTTCACAAGGCTCAGCCCGAGAAACGGACCGATCGCCATGGCAAGGTTCATAGACATCGCGAAATAACCGAGCCCCTCGCCGCGCCGCTTGGCGGGAATAATGTCAGCGGCAATTGCGCCCGTAACCGTCGTTAAAATGCTGAACCAGATGCCTTGGAAAAAACGCAGTCCGAGCAGCAGATAGAAATTGTGTATCGGCAAATACAGATAAGAAGACAGGGCGAACAGCGCCAAGGATACAATCGTCATTCTTTTCTTGCCGAACCGTTCAATAATCGCCCCTGAAAAAGGACGGGTGATAATAGCAGATAACAGGAACAGGCTGATCAAAAGCCCTCCTTGCGATTCACTGCCGCCAAGCTCCTGAATCATATAGATAGGCAGCACGGCCAAAAATGTATAAAAGAACACAAAGACAAATAAATTCACGAGTACGACCATAATAAAATCTTTGGTCCAGATCGAGTCAGATTTACTCAAAAGTACAGCACTTCCCTTTTTATTATTTCGTTAAAAACACATTCAGAAACTCAGAAAAAGCTTCCTTATCTCCATCTTGGAAATCCGCAAGCATGTCTTCCTCGAACTTCAGCATCTCTTGATTGATGCTGTCGTATTTCAATTCAGCTTCCTTCGTCAGGACGACGAGCTTTTCCCGCTTGTCTTCTCCCTGTTCCCGCTGAATCCAGCCGTTTTCTTCAAGGCGTTTGATCGTTCTGGTAACGGTCGGCGCCTCAACGTTCAGATAGGACCAGATTTCTTTTTGGGTCATCGGTCCGATCGTTTTTAAGCAATATAGGATTGACCATTGAGAGGAGTACAGGCCGAATGGTTCCAGCCGTTCATTGGCTTTCTTCGTAATCAGGCGGGCGCATTGATTGATTTGATGAATGAGGCGTCTGTTGACGTGGATCATTTCCGTTCTCCTTTTCAAAAAACTTACCTAAGTAACTAATTGCGCTGTTTCATTCTACAGCAGGATCGCGCGGATGTAAACCCCCCGATCAAAAAGCAGAAAATTATGACCCGCCCCTTGTCCTTATTGAGTTTTTAGCATATTCCCAATTCATTGCTAATACACTGTTACAAACCTATCAAAGAGAGTGTTTGAGGTGAGGGATCGTGGGCATATTTCTAAAACCTTCTTATATAATCGGACAACGAAGAAGCTGCATCATCAGTGAATCTGTTACAGAATACGGATCTCATTTCACACTTCTCACATCCAACTGGGGAGGTCGAGTGGTGTGCACGATTACATCAAAGAGCGAACAATCAAGATTGGTAAGTATATCGTGGAGACGAAAAAAACCGTTCGTGTCATTGCGAAAGAGTTTGGTGTTTCCAAAAGTACCGTACACAAAGATCTGACAGAGCGCCTGCCTGAAATCAATCCTGACTTGGCGAATGAAGTAAAAGAAATACTCGATTATCATAAATCCATCAGACATTTAAGAGGGGGAGAGGCGACGAAATTAAAGTACAAGAAGGATGAAATTCTTGAAGGGGAGCCCGTTCAGCAGCCGTAGCGCCTGACGTCTGCCGGGCCCTTTTTTCTCCTCCCGGGCGGTTTCGCGAATATCCGCAAAATTTTGTCAAGAACTTATATCGTTCAGCAGCTTTTTTTTGATAAATTATGATAATATATATAATTAGGGCACAATGTGGATATTTTACTGTGAAACAGATATCAAGGAGGATATAAATAGATGTTTGCAAGGGATATTGGAATTGACCTCGGTACTGCAAATGTACTGATCCATGTAAAAGGAAAAGGAATTGTTCTGAATGAGCCTTCCGTTGTGGCACTTGATAAAAACAGCGGCAAAGTGCTGGCTGTCGGTGAAGAAGCCAGACGAATGGTTGGACGTACACCTGGGAATATTGTTGCGATCCGTCCGCTGAAAGACGGCGTAATCGCAGACTTCGAAGTAACAGAAGCCATGCTGAAACATTTCATTAATAAGCTGAATGTAAAAGGACTTTTCTCAAAACCGCGCATGCTGATCTGCTGCCCGACGAATATTACATCCGTTGAGCAAAAAGCGATTAAAGAAGCAGCTGAAAAAAGCGGCGGAAAGCATGTGTACCTTGAAGAGGAACCAAAAGTTGCCGCTATCGGCGCGGGTATGGAAATCTTCCAGCCGAGCGGTAACATGGTTGTTGACATCGGAGGCGGTACGACAGATATCGCAGTTATTTCTATGGGCGATATTGTCACCTCCTCTTCTATTAAGATGGCTGGGGACAAGTTTGACATGGAAATCTTAAATTATATCAAACGCGAGTATAAGCTGCTGATCGGTGAACGTACCGCTGAAGATATTAAGGTGAAGGTCGCAACGGTTTTCCCAGACGCACGTCATGAAGAAATCACCATCCGCGGCCGTGACATGGTTTCCGGTCTGCCGAGAACGATTACAGTAAACAGCAAAGAAGTAGAAGAAGCCCTTCGTGAATCAGTTGCCGTCATTGTGCAGGCCGCCAAGCAGGTTCTTGAAAGAACACCGCCTGAATTGTCCGCTGACATCATCGACCGCGGCGTTATCATTACCGGCGGGGGAGCGCTGTTAAACGGGCTTGACCAGCTTCTTGCCGAAGAGCTGAGGGTGCCTGTTCTTGTCGCTGAGAACCCGATGGATTGTGTTGCGGTCGGAACCGGCGTCATGCTGGATAACATGGACAAGCTTCCAAAACGCAAACTGAGCTGATGATAAAACCCCATTCTGAAAAAGAATGGGGTTTTTTTCTGTCAAACCCTTCACGAACGGGAATGTAAATCCGATAATAAGAAAAAATGCTGATTTTCATTATAGAACAAATGTTCCGGTGAGGCAACTGGAAATAATGCTATTTCAGAGGTGGAAGACTTGTTAAAAGGATTATATACCGCAACGTCCGCAATGATTACACAGCAGAGAAGAACGGAAATGCTGTCAAATAACATCGCAAACGCGAATACATCAGGGTACAAAGAGGATCAAGGTTCAATCCGCGCCTTTCCCGAGATGCTTCTGAGCCGAATAGAAGGCGACAAAAAAACGAAAATCGGTTCCGTCAACACAGGCGTATACATGCAGGAGCTGAAACCGTTGTTTACGCAGGGAAGCCTGAAAACGACCGATCAGCCGACGGATATCGCACTGATGGAGAATCAGGTTCCCAAGAATGCCGAAACGAATGAAAACGCCGAGCTGTTTTATCCCGTGCAGACCGCAGGCGGCGTCCGCTATTCAAAAAGCAGCACTTTCTCATTAAATGAAAACAATCAGCTTACGATAAACGGAAACCTTGTGTTATCAACAAACGGACAGCCGATTACAGCCAACAATGAAAAATTCACCGTATCAGAAAACGGAACGGTCACGACAAACGGCCGGCCGGCGGGGCAGATTGACATCAGAATGGAAGAAGACGTGCGCAATCTGAAACGGGACGGCAATGACCTATACAGCACGGCCGACGGCTCTGAACTGCCGAGCGCGGCGGCGAATCCCCAAGTCTCGTATTCATTAAAGCAAGGCGTCTCGGAGCTTTCGAACGTGGATGTGACGAGCACGTATACAGAAATGACGGAAGCATACAGATCATTTGAAGCCAATCAAAAAGTCATTCAGGCTTACGATAAAAGCATGGATAAAGCCGCAAATGAAATCGGCAAAGTGTAACAAAATGGGGGACATTCAATTATGATGCTCAGATCAATGCTGACGGCTTCAACAGCCTTAAATCAGCTTCAGCAGCAGATGGATACAGTCAGCAGCAACCTTTCAAACAGTGATACGACAGGCTATAAAGCGAGGGACTCCCGCTTTTCCGAGCTGATCAGACAGCAGTATGACCATATAGATGACAAAAAGGAAAATTCGCCGAACATGCGGAAAACGCCGCCCGGCCTGCGTCTCGGCGCCGGAACGGTCATGACTCCGCAGCTGGACTCAGGGCAGGGAAGCATCAAAAAAACCGACCGTGACCTTGATATCGCGTTCACATCACCTTATCAATATCTTCAGGCAGAAGCGGACGGACGGCGGGTGTATACAAGGGACGGCTCACTTTCCCTCAAGCCGGCCGGCGGAAATGACCGGCTGCTTCAGCTGATGACAGCGGGAGGCAATCCCATTCTCGATGAGAACGGTCAGCCCATACAAATTGACAGTTCGCTGACTCAGCTGAAAATCAGCAAAACCGGAACGCTGACTGCTTCAGACCAGGCGGGAACCCGTTCGCAGACGTTTAATCTCGGCATCGTCAATGTCAATAATCCTCAGGCGCTTCATGCGGAAGGGGATAATCTGTTTTCCGTAAACGGCGCGGGGGCTTCAGCGATTGAAGAGCTTACCGGCGCAAACCGGCAGGCAATCGGCATGGAGCAGGGCGCGCTTGAAGGTTCAAATGTCGATATGTCAAAAGAAATGACCGACTTAATCGTGTCTCAGCGTTCCTATCAGCTGAACAGCCGCACGATTACATTGGGAGACCAAATGCTGGGCTTAATCAACTCAGTCAGATAAAAGAAGGGGCGTTTTGATCAGCCGCGCATGATAAAAAATGCGGCTTTCTCAAAATCGCCCTTTTTTTTGTAGTAATCAGTAATATCCTGAAGCAGCACTTCCAAATCCACCCACGCTTCAATTTTCTGCAGCTCCAGCACGAGCTTCTGCAATCGGTCGTACGGGTCCTCCTGAGCGGTGTACAATATGTTGAGCGCGGTCAGCTTCAATTTCATAATCTTGTTCTGCACTTTTTCAGATATGTATAAACCTTTCTGCAGCACGGTTTGTCCTTCGGCGTCAGATCCGGTTTTAAAAAGTGCTCTGACCGCTTCGTATACACAATGCAGGTAGGAAACGGGAGACTCTTTCTCGAAACGCTGATTGCCCAATACCTTTTTGTAAAAAGGGAGGGCCTCTTTATCTTTTTTCTGGGCTGTCTTTAAAAAACCAAAATTATAATAGGCGTGGCACAGCAGGTTATTGTCATTGATCCGGTCCGTTATCTTTATGGATTCATTAAAGAGCTGTTCTGCGTCGTCATAGCGTGCCTCGTCTATATAATTCACGGCGAGAAGCAGCCGGCAGCTGAGCGTTTTTTTGATGTAGCCGGCTTCATCTTGATAGATTTCCAGCGCTTTATTGACATATTGAATGGAGAGCGCAGGCGACTTCATCATGTAATATGCACCCGCTGTTTTATAATAAAATTCAGCGGCTTCGAAACGGTCCTGAATGGCCGGCAGGTACTGTTCAGCTTCTTTAAAGCGGCAGACAGCACGGTTCGGAGCGCCATTCACCATATGGAATAATCCTTTGAAAAAATAGAAATAATAAGTTAATTCATGATCCATCTCATCTTTGCGCCGCTTCAGCTCGCAGAACAGCTTATTCAGACCGTCTTTTTTCTCAAACAGCAGCTGAAACCGTGCGAAAAACAGCTGATATCTGAGTTTGAGCTTTGCATTCTTTTGTAATTTGGGGAGATGCTGATTGATTTGTTCGTGAAGGGAACGGGCTAGATCGAATTGGCGTTTTCCCATGGCGTCATACCACTCATTCAGCATCACCAGCGTACGTTTTTCAGTAAACTTAGCAATCATCTTCCAACCTCTTTGCATAGGGTAAAAATCTTTATTTATCATAACACATTAATGGACGAGGCTCATTGCCAGCTGGTTACAGTTTACAGCGCGGTTGAAAAAGAAATTGATTCATAATATACTTCCAAATGTACAGATTGGTTGCCACATATGCCTTCTATACATACTATTGTCGATGAAGGAGATGTCAAGAGAATGCTTGATACTCAGCAAATTAAAGAAATTATTCCCCATCGCTATCCGTTTCTTCTGGTAGACAGAATTACGGAAGTCGAAGAAGGAAAACGGGCGGCGGGATATAAAAATGTGACGGCGAATGAAGATTTTTTCAACGGCCATTTTCCTGAATACCCTGTTATGCCGGGCGTATTAATTGTAGAGGCTTTGGCGCAGGTCGGAGCGGTTGCGATGCTGATTAAAGAAGAAAACCGGGGCAGACTCGCATTTTTTGCGGGGATTGATAACTGCCGTTTCAAAAAGCAGGTAAAACCGGGTGACAAGCTGGAGCTTGAGGTTGATATTACCCGCGCGCGCGGTACGATCGGACGCGGCAAAGGCGTTGCCAAAGTTGACGGCGAGCTCGTGTGTGAAGCTGAATTAACCTTTGCGCTCGGAGAATAAAAACAAACAAATGGGCTTATAAAAAAGCCCATTTTGTATAGAAAGAGGTGAATGTAATGTGGTCAGAATTTAAAAGCTTTGCGATGCGGGGCAATATCATGGATCTGGCTATCGGTGTCGTCATCGGCGGCGCTTTCGGCAAAATCGTGACGTCGCTCGTTGAAGACATCATCATGCCGCTGGTCGGCCTGCTTCTTGGCGGTCTTGACTTTTCAGGGCTGGCCGTGACATTCGGCGATGCTCATATCAAGTACGGAAGCTTCATTCAAACGATTGTGAACTTCTTCATTATTTCATTTTCTATTTTTATCGTGATCCGCACAATAGGCAAGCTGAGACGTAAAAAAGAAGCAGAAGAAGAGGCTGAAGAAGCAGAAGAAACAGATCAGCAGACAGAACTGCTGACTGAAATCAGAGATCTGCTGAAACAGCGGGCTCCTCACAATGACTAGGGCACAAAAAAAGGCTGGATGATTAACGTCCGGCCTTTTTCATATGATTATAATTTTTGTTTAAACGCTTCAATCAGCCGGCTGCCCGAGTAGCCTTCTTTCACGAGCGACTCCAGAATGCTTTCTGATCCGGGGTGGTTTCTTGACACCATTTGACCGTAAATTAAAACTTGTATACTCTTTTCCAGCTCCACGATATTTTTGATGCTTCCCGTCAGCTGGGCGGGGCGGTTGCTTTTTTTCGTAATCGTTACAAACACCTTCGCTTCTTTCTGGCTTTTCATCAGCATGTTAAAAAAAGACAAGTGTTCGGCCGGGACCAGTGCTTCAATTAACCAATGATTTTCTCCGTCCTCTTTGTTAATAATCAATCCGTCTAAAAGGGGAAACTGTTCAATCGGCTGATCGTCTTTATCTAAACGTTCCACATTCAGATCAACCAGTTTAAAGGTTTTCATCTCTTATTTTCACCCCTATTGTCCATGTTTTTCGTTCATTTATTATAACACATATCATTTTTCCCGGGAAAATGCTGTAAGACATGCTTCATCATTTTTGTAGGCGGTCAACATTTAATCATTTCTATTTTTTCATTATAATGTAAAAGAATATGGTCATGGAGAGATGCTTATGAATCAATTGCGCCTGAAGGAAATCTATATAGAAGACGGTTCAAGGCGAAAAGACGATCATTCCTACTTGGTATGCAAAAAGGAAGATTGTGAGGTGCATCTTAACAGAAGGGGAAATGTCGTCTTTTTATATGAAACAAAAGACCGCATGGAACAGTATAAAATTCAGCTTTCACTGACTGATAAAAAGCTGAGTTTTTACTGGTTCGCATGGGACGGCGGAAAGTTTGTCCGCATGTTTGAGAAAGACTGGCTTAAAACGAAACTTTTCTCGCGGCTGCTCAAAAATACATATTACATAAGCGGTCAAAAACAAAAGTTTTTTTTATCAGAAAGAAAAACGAAAACATAAGAGCAGCCTGAACGAATAACGGCTTTATCCGCTTTTTGCTTTCACGAGCCCTTGTACTACAATGAAGCCAGCCTCGAAAAAGAGAGGAGGAGACGGCTTGTTTAACCACGTTATGCTTGTCGGCCGGCTGACGAAAGACCCGGAGCTCCGTTTTACATCAGCGGGCATTCCCGTCGCTCATATTACGTTGGCGGTAAACCGCAATTTTAAAAGCGCGTCGGGTGAAACCGGAACCGACTTCGTCAACTGCACCATCTGGAGGAAAAACGCTGAAAACACGGCATTGTACTGCCAAAAAGGGTCAATGGTCGGTGTAAGCGGCAGAATCCAGACGAGAAGTTATGAAAAGACAGACGGCGTAAAAGTTTATGTGACCGAGGTCATGGCTGATACCGTTCGGTTTATGGATCAAAAACGGAAAGAGCCGCTGGCTGAATAGCATGCTTTTTTCCTCGATTTCCCGCCTTTCAGCGGGCCCCGCAATACCACCTTCCCACTCGCCAGTCGAAAGACTGGTTTTTTTGTGCGGGAGCTGAAAAATGGTTAAAAAGAAGTGATTTCGCTTATGAATACTTAAAAACATTGAATATATTGGGATAAAAACTTATAATTACTTACAGATAAGTGACGAAAAAGGGAATGAGGACGTGTATCAAGAAGAAAGACTGATTGCGATAATGGAATATTTGAAACAGCATCGGCGGATTACCGCTGAACAGATATGTTCGCTGCTTCATATTTCAAGAGATACCGCAAGAAGGGACCTTGTAAAGCTGAAAGAGCGCGGGGCCATTATCAGAACACGGGGCGGCGCGATTCTGCCGTCGGTGAATCAGGAGGTTCCTGGCTATTCGGGCCGGCTGAAAACTGTTTCTGAAGAGAAAAACAAAATCGGCAAGCTGGCCGCATCCCTGATCCATAAAGGAGACCGGATCATTCTGGACACCTCGACAACCGTGCAGGCCTGCGCGGAGCATTTAAATGTCACCGGCTGCACTGTTATTACAAATTCGATCAATCAGGCCGATATCCTTTCCGCAAAAGAGGGAATTGATATTCATCTGCTCGGCGGAAAGCTCCAGAAGGAACATCGGTTTTTATACGGGGCTTCCGTCGTAGAAAAACTGGGGGATTATCACGCCGATAAGGTGCTGATCGGCGTTGTCGGCATCTCGGAAAACGGCCTGACGATCCCGCATGAAGAAGACGGCATGGTAAAGCGTAAAATGATCCGACAGGCGGAACAGGTGATTGCGCTGAGCGATCACTCCAAGCTTGGCCGTACGAGTTTTTATCAGTATGCAGACCTGCACGAGGTTGACCTGCTGATTACCGATCGGCTGCCTGATCAGGATTTTTGCGATCTGCTCGACCGGCACGGCGTAGAATTGCTTGTAACTGAATCTGAAGAAGAGGATGAGGACATGTGAAACTGATTGCCATAGATCTGGACGGCACACTGCTGAACAGCAGTCATCAAGTAAGCGATGAAAATGAGCGGGCTTTAAGGGAAGCCCGGCAAGCGGGAATTGAAATCGTGGTTTCCACGGGACGCGCGCATTTTGACGTGCACTCCATCTTCGAACCGCTCGGCATAAAAACATGGATTATCAGCGCAAACGGAGCCGCCATTCATGCTCCTGACGGCAGCCTGTACCACTGTGATGCGATTGCAGAAACAAGAGCCCGCGGCATTTTGTCATGGCTTGAAGAGAATCAATATTACTATGAGGTGTTTACAAACAAAGCCATCTATACGCCTGAAACCGGCAGGCAGCTGCTCGATATCGAAATGGACCGGGTGAAAAGCGCCAATCCGGAAACCGATCTTTCCGTTTTGGAACAGGCGGCTTCAGTGCAATACAGCCAGTCCGGCTTTGCTTACATTCATTCATACCGTGAGCTCTTTGAGAAAGAAGAGCATCTGGATTTTTATAATATTCTCGGATTTTCGTTTGATGAGCGGAAGCTGAAAGCGGGCTGGGACCGATTCAGCGGTCAGAAAGATCTCACCCTTGTCAGCTCTGCCGATCACAACTTTGAACTGGCGTCTCGAAACGCCTCTAAAGGGCAGGCGCTCAAACGGCTGGCGCAAAAGCTTGGCATTCCGATGGCTGAAACCGCCGCGGTCGGTGACAGCTTAAATGACTATTCAATGCTTCAGGCGGCCGGAAAAGGCATAGCGATGGGGAATGCGAGAGAAGATATTAAAGAGATCGCTGATGCCGTTACATTGACAAATGATCAAAACGGCGTTGCGCATATGATCAGGAATTTACTGTGAAAGGTATGGCGATACTGTTCATGACTGGCGTGACGCATTCATGGCAAATGCGGCGTAACAGTAAGGACGACATAAAAGACCGGCTCTTCTGAGAGAGCCGGTCTTTTTGCGTTTAATGTGATTGCGCTGATGCGCTGAGGGTGAATAATTCTTCAAGCTCAGCGGATGACAGCTCGGTAATCCAATTTTCACTTTGGATAATCTGATCGTTCAGCGTTTGTTTCGTTTCGAGCATGGCATCAATTTTTTCTTCAATCGTTCCCGTCGTAATGAGTTTGTGAACATGGACGAACCGTTCCTGGCCGATTCGGTAGGCGCGGTCGGTCGCCTGGTTTTCCACCGCCGGATTCCACCATCTGTCATAGTGAATGACATGATTGGCAGCCGTCAGATTAAGGCCGGTTCCGCCCGCTTTCAGTGACAAAATCAGCGTCGGGTATTCTTTCTTCTGGAACCGTTCGACGAGAGAATCGCGTTCCTGCTTGGATAGGCTTCCGTTTAAAAACTGAACCGGTTCTCCGAATGCTTTTTCCAGGAGGCGCTTCATCATGTTGCCCATCTGAATGTATTGGGTGAAAATGAGGCAGCTTTCCCCTTGTCCGCGGATCGCCGCCATTAAATCAAGCAGCTTTTCCAGTTTGACGGATCTCCCGTTTAACAGCTCTGTCTGTTCTTCCTTCAAATAGAGCGCGGGATGATCGCATATTTGCTTCAAGCGGCCGAGCATGCTCAGAATCAGCGCTTTCCGCTGCATCCCGGTCAGAGAAGCCATATGTTCAAATGTATCTTTGACAAGCTGTTCATAAAGGGATGCCTGTTCGGCTGAGAGCGGGATAAACTCTTTTTGTTCCAGCTTGTCAGGAAGATTAAGCGCTACTTCTTCATCCCGTTTTGTCCGGCGCAGTAAAAACGGCCGGATTAACTGCTGAAGCTGGTTGATTCTTTTTTCGTCACGGTCTTTTTCAATCGGCAGCACATAGCGTTTATGAAAGCCGGTCAGACTGCCGAGATAGCCTTTGTTCATAAAATCAAAAATCGACCAAAGCTCTGTCAGGCGGTTTTCCATCGGTGTTCCGCTCAGCGCGATATGATGGACGCCTTTCAGCTTTCTGATCGCGCGGGACTGCTTCGTATGCGCGTTTTTAATATTTTGCGCTTCATCAAGGCAGATGGTGCTCCATGTCACGGAAGAAAGCTCTTCCTGATCGGCGTGCGACAGGCCGTAAGAAGTAAGAACAACATCCGCGTCCTGATAGGCCGGGACAAATGCTTCCCCCTTCGGCCGGCGGGGGCCGTAATGAAGCATGGCCTTCAGCTGCGGCGCGAAAGTCTGGAGCTCACGCTGCCAGTTGCCGAGCACAGATGTCGGCGCAATGATTAAGGCAGGCGCTTTTTGCCGGCCGCTTTCCTTCACATGGAGAAAATAAGCGATCATCTGAATCGTCTTTCCAAGTCCCATGTCATCTGCGAGACAGGCGCCGAAGCCGTTTTTCCGTAAAAACAGAAGCCAGTTCATGCCGTACATCTGATAAGGGCGGAGCTGGCCCTGAAACGCGGCGCTGACTTCATGCTCCGGCAGATCCCGGGCTTCCGTCAGTTTGCGGATCAGGCTTCTGAGCTGCTTTGATAATTCGATCTTGATCCCGGCAAATGCCGATGAGTCAATGATGTCTGTGTCCTCGGCTCCGTTTTCCCCGTGATCCATCAGTTCGCGCGCCAGCACGTCGGACATGTGGAGGCCCTCAGATTCCGCTTTTTCCATCAGTTTTTTCATTTGTTTAATGAATTGAGGATCAATTTTCACCCATTGGCCGCGGATGTTGACGAGACGTCTGTTGTTTGCGACGAGCTCATTGAATTCATCCTCTGTCAGCTCAATTCCGTTTGTGGCGAATCTCCAGTTGAAATCAAGCAGAGCATTCATGCCGACGAAGGACTCGCCCCGCGGGGAGGATGACACTTTCGCTTTGAGCATCATATTGCTGTCCCGGACAATCTGCCACCATGATGGGAGAAGAATCTCCACACCCATATCGACAAGCGTCTCACTCGCTTCCGATAAGAAGATCCAAGCCTCTTCTTCAGAAATCAGCGTCGTTCCTGAATCAAACGAAAGCCAGGGAACCGTTCTGCGGAAGCGGTCCTGTTCGCGCGCGATTTTTCCGCCGTATGCCTGCCACGCTTTTTTCAGTCCCTTCAGTCCGTCGAAAAAGGTGATGGAGCCGGTTTTTTTCTCACGTAAAAACATTTCGATTTTCCAGTCGTCACCGTCAAAATCAGGCTCGTTTAATCGGAGCCCGACGGTAAACGGCGTCAGATCGTCATGCCAGCCGATTCCCTCGAGAAAATCATCTTCATCCAAAAAGGAGCCTTTAAACGTATGAACGGCCGGTGAGCGGGTTTCGATCTGCCGCCATTTTTCCAGCAGGTCATCATTGTACTGAATGTAGTCCTGGACCGCGGCTGAGAACCAGTCTGCCGTAAAGCCCTCCAGCAAAAGCTCGCGGTCTTTGAAGCGCAGGACACCATTTTGCCAAGCCTCATAATCCGGAAGAAAATCGCCGTCGGCAATAAATTCGTATATCGTCGAAGCCGCTTCAATTAACGGTTCCGTTTCCTTTGTCAGCTGCACGGTGCTGAATGAATTGAACGAGTTTTTTCCGAGCAGCTCGACGGTCATCCACGGGCTGAGCAGAACGGCCGGGGTGCCGATGAAGCTGACGTCTTCAAGAAACGTTCCGTAAAAGGTGGACTCATGCCATTGGAACAAATGAGTCTTCATCTGACTGAGAGTAAGCGGCTGCTCCTTCTCATCATGGCTTGACAGCGTAAATGTCCAATCTTCCATTTGTTCTACATGAATGAAAATTTCCTTAAGACTCGCCATCAATCAACTTTCCTTTCTGCAATTCTTCTTGAAGGGCGCGCAGCCTCTTGTAACTTGCGCTCAGCCGGCTGATATACCGCTCCCATACCTGCTGTTTTTTTGCCTTTTTATAAAGCGTCCGCAGTTTTTTCAGATGGCGTGCAGCCTCTTTATAGGCGCTGCGGTTTTTTTGATCGATAAAAAAGGCCGCCGCCCGGTGATAGGAGGGGATGAGCGCTTCCGGATCACTGGCGGCAATTTCCTTCAGGATGTCCTTTTCGATTTCCCAGACGGAAAAACCGACGAGGCTGTGAATCTCCACCCACTCCGCGTACCGCCGTTTTTCGTACAGGTACTGGCTGTATTCGGTAAAGGTATAGGGAAGGCAGCCGGAAGCAAACCGTTCAAACAGCTGATCATCCCGTGAGTGCCGCGCATAATCCGCCAATAGCGCAAACAGCTCTCCGATAATGTCGCGCATTTCTTTAAACGGCTTATCAAGCTTCGTATAGTTCACGGCAAGCGGCTCGATCCGGCCATACCATGTTTTCAGCCGTTTCCAGTCTTTTTTCGCGGTGAGTTCACCGAGCCATTGAAAGGTATACGGCAGCGCTTCAGGAGGGAAGCGGGACATATCTTCAAAGACAGATTCATCATCTTTTTGTAAAAAGGCCAGATGAAGCCGTCCGAACCGCACTTCCGGTGAAAAACGGCGCCCGCTTTCCTGTGCGAGAATCTCCTGTTCACGCGCGACCCATTTCGGCCGGTTCAAAAGCGCGCTCCACATTTCACCGAATACCCGGAGGCGTTCGTATTGAAAAAGCTCTTCTTTCACAAGCAGTCTGCGGAGCACCGGAGGCGTCCGGTCTAAAAAAGGATCGAGTGAAAAAGACAAGGCGTACGTTTTCAGTCTGTCAATGGAGGAATAAATTGTATCCATCAGCTGTTCCACGTATGGATTGATGCTGTAATAATCTTTTTCGGCATCCAATCTGCCTGACTCAATCAAAGTGAACATGTGAAGCCAGACGGCAAGCGCCGAATGAATCTGATATAAGCTTTTAAGCTCGGGTTTTTTCGGGGCGTGCTTTTTGAGCGCTGACAGATAGCCGTAATAAAGGCCCTGCATCGTCTGGCTTCCGGCCGGCGTCCGCGCCTCCCACAGCGAGAATTCCGAATCAAAAAAAGCGAGCCAGCTTGACAGCGACTCTTCATTCGGCAGCACTTTTTCCTGAAACTGCCGGCGGACAAGCTCCCTGCTTTCCTCAAGCTTTTCTCTTTCCAGCCAATGTTCGGTAAAGGTACCGACCCGCTCGAATTGGGCATATACGTAAAGAAAAACGGCCAGCACGTGGCGGCAGATCGCCTCAGACGGGCATGCGCAGCCGCTTTTCACCATGAAAAATAAGTTCAGCGTGACCCTTACAGGCACAACATCCTGCACATATGCGGAAATCTCTGTCGGGGTTTGAACCTGTATACGATAGACGGAATCCTGCCGATATAAAATGAGTGCTTTCTTCATCAGCTGAACATTGTCTTCATTGTAAGGAAGAAGTTCTTTAAGCTGTTCAGCCGCTGCGAGCACATCTTCTTTAGCAATCATATCCTGAAGCATGATTATCGCTCCTAACGAGTCACAAAATAAAAAGATTCCAATTCCTCTATTATATCGCAACACATGGCTCGGAAAAAGTTTTTCCTAAAAAAGGACATAAAAACCCGGATGTGTCGAATGATGTATTAGAGATTGCAAAACAGCACCCGACAGCATATAATAATCTTGTTTTCAATTTAATGGAAGCCGAAAGGAAACGAATGATGAAGAAAACGAAGTTAGATCAAGAGGAGTTTCTGAAGATTTTAATGCATGCGCACGACATTGGTGAGCAGTCCTCTGAGATGACCACAAAAGAAATGCTTGAGAATTTGATTTCTTATATTAAAAATGGATATGCAACATAAAATCCCGCAGGCTCTTGACCGCGGGATTTTTTAATCTTCCTGTAACACCATTGTTTAAAGCGCTTACAAAAATAAAACGAATTGAAGTGATTGTCTATTTTTGTCGAATTTTGTCATTTGAAAAGGTTAGAAATGACAGTTTAAAGCTGTATAATCATAATTGGAAAAGATCATTGGAGGGAATGGGAATACGCGGAAAGTGATATGGAGGTTATATGGGAGAATCTACAAGCATAAAGGAAATATTCGCAATACTGAGAAAGCGTCTGCTGTTTATACTTATTATTACCGCGGCGGCATCTGCCGCAGGCGGACTCATCAGTTTCTTCGCTCTTACGCCGGTCTATGAAAACTCAACTCAAATTTTGGTCAGTCAATCCAAAAACAATCAAAAAGAAGTCCAATTCAATGACGTTCAAACCAACCTCCAATTAATCAACACGTATAATGTCATCATCAAAAGCCCGGTCATCCTCGATGAGGTGATTAAACAGCTGAATCTGTCCATGACTTCGAAAGAGCTGGAATCGAAAATCACGGTGTCCAGCGAGCAGGATTCACAAGTCGTGACGATTGCCGTGAGGGATACGGATGCTAAGCGGGCGGCCGTTATGGCAAATGCGGTTGCAGCCGTTTTTCAGGACAAGATCACCGCCATCATGAACGTGGATAATGTCAGCATCCTTTCAAAGGCCGAAGCGGCGGACAGCCAGTCACCGGCAGAGCCTAACCGTAAGCTGAACATCGCGATTGCGTTTGCCGCCGGACTTTTGGGCGGAATCGGTCTCGCCTTTTTGCTGGAACATCTGGATAATACGATCAAGTCGGAAGAACAGCTGGAATCACTGCTCGGCATCCCGGTCCTGGGAACGGTTACTTCAATCAGCACTAAAGACAGCGTTGCCAAAAACTTGAGGATGGCGGAAACCAAACAAGCGGGGGGCGGACATGTTGACGCGTAAAAAAGACAAACTCGGAAAACGAAGCGTGATTGCGATGTCTGAGCCGAAATCCATCAACTCAGAACAATATCGCACGATCCGCACAAACATTGAATTTTCTTCCGTTGATACGGAGGTGAAGTCCCTTTTGATCACATCCGCCGGTCCGGAAGAAGGAAAATCGACAACCGCGGCCAACCTTGCCGTCGTATTTGCACAGCAGGGGAAAAAAGTGCTTTTAATTGATGCGGATCTGCGCAAACCGACGGTTCATTTCACCTTCAAATTGGACAACGGAACCGGATTAACGTCGCTGCTGTTAAAACAGATGCCGTTTCAGAAAGCCGTCCTGCCGGCTGATGAAGCAAACCTGGATATTTTAACGAGCGGGCCGATCCCGCCCAATCCGGCGGAGCTTTTATCGACGGGTGCCATGAAAGATCTTCTGTCAGAAGCCGGCGCAGTTTATGATAAAGTGATTTTGGATACGCCTCCCGTTTTGGCCGTAGCCGATACGAAAATATTAGGCAGTTACACTGACGGGGCTATTATGGTGATCTCGAGCGGGAAAACGGACAAGGAAAAAGCGGCCAAGGCGAAAGAAGCACTCGATTACTGCCCGTGCAAGCTCCTTGGGGCCGTGATGAACGGGAAGAAACAAACGAAACATTCGGACTACGCCTACTACGGACAATAATGTCACAATGGGCGCGGTCCATTCTTTTTAAGGAGGGATTGAAATATGATAGATATCCATTGTCACATCCTTCCTTCCATAGACGACGGCGCGGCGGATGATACAGAAAGTCTGAAGATGGCGAGAGAAGCGGTCAGACAGGGGATTGATACGATCATCGCGACGCCGCATCATGTGAAATACCGCTATGACACGGACCGGCATACGGTCAACGAAGCGGTCACCCTGTTAAACAAACGTTTGAACAAGGAAGGCATTCCGCTGACTGTTCTGCCCGGCCAGGAAATCAGAATAGACGGAGATCTGCTGGCAGGTCTTCAAAGCGGCTCGCTTGTCCCGCTCCATAATACGAAGTATGTGCTGGCGGAATTTCCGGCGGATCATGTCCCGGCCTACGCTGAAAGGCTGTTTTATGAACTGCAGCTGAACGGATATGTCCCCATCATTGCCCATCCGGAGCGGAACAGAGAAATTCGCGAAAACCCTTCCGTCCTATACAGTCTTGTGAAGAAAGGCGCGGCCGCCCAAGTAACGGCCGGCTGCATTGCCGGAGCATTCGGGCGGAAAGCGAAATCCTTTTCGCTGCAGCTGATTGAAGCGAATTTGATCCACTTTCTCGCATCTGACGCCCATAATCTCGGACCGAGAAATTTTTATTATCAGGAGGCGCTCGGCGTTCTGAAAAAAGAAGCAGGGACAGAGCTGATTTACATGTTCACGGAAAATGCGGCGCTTCTCGCTGAAAACAAAGCCGTTTATAAGGAACCTCCGCTGCCTGTGGCCCGCCGTAAGCGCTGGGGTCTTTTTTAATCGTCGTCTCCATCCCGTTTAAATGAAGCGTAAGCGGCTGTTTTGCAAGATGATTCTTTTATGCTTATGCTATTATCAGCGGCCGGCACCGTTTTTTCCTATCATGACCTCAGGCTTCCGGCATTCAGCCGGCGCCGGGATCATATGATAATAACGGTAAGCTGCCCAGCAGCAATTTCTAAACGGTTGGGGGAACACGATGAAAATAACAGTGATCGGAACAGGCTACGTCGGTCTTGTGACAGGAGTGTCTCTTTCAGAAATCGGCCATGACGTAACATGCATAGATATTGACGAACGTAAGGTTGAGCAGATGAGAAAGGGATTGTCCCCTATCTTTGAACCGGGCCTTGAAGATATGATGAAACGAAATATCGGCCGGCATCGGCTGGCATTTGAAACAAGCTACGAAAAAGGGCTTGCGGAAGCGGACGTTATTTTTATAGCGGTCGGAACGCCGCAAAAAGAAGACGGGCACGCAAACCTTACTTATATTGAAAATGTCGCCGAACGGATTGCCGAACATATTTGTAAAGATGCGATTGTCGTGACAAAAAGCACGGTTCCCGTGGGAACGAATGACAGGATCAGCGAAGTTATTCATTCACGGCTGAAAGCGGACGTGAACATTTCAATCGCCTCGAATCCGGAATTTCTCCGTGAAGGTTCAGCGATTCACGATACCTTTCACGGCGACCGCATCGTGATCGGGGCTGAAGACCGGCAGACGCGGGAAACGCTTGACCGGGTTTTCGCGCCGCTTGCGATTCCGGTATATCATACGGACATCAGAAGCGCTGAGATGATCAAATATGCGTCAAACGCTTTTTTAGCCGCAAAAATCAGTTTTATTAATGAGATTTCTCATATATGTGAAAAAGTCGGTGCGGATGTGGAATCAGTCGCACACGGAATGGGATTGGATAAACGGATCGGCAATCAATTCTTAAGAGCCGGCATCGGTTACGGCGGTTCCTGCTTTCCGAAGGATACAAACGCCCTCGTGCAGATCGCGGGACATGTGGAGCATGATTTTGAATTGCTGAAGTCCGTCATTAAGGTCAACAATAACCAGCAGTCCATGCTGGTTGATAAAGTGCTGAACAGGCTCGGCGGTGTGACGGGGAAAACCATCGCGTTATTAGGGCTGTCTTTTAAGCCAAATACAGATGATATGCGGGACGCGCCGTCCATTGTCATTGCGGATCGTCTGGCGGCTCTTGATGCCCGGATGACAGCGTACGATCCGATTGCTTCATTCCGGGCTTCCGGGCTGCTTCCGGCTGCGGTTTCCTATCGGGAGTCCATAGAAGAAGCCGTCAGGGGAGCGGATGCCGTCCTGATTCTGACAGATTGGGAACAAATTAAACACTTCCCGCTTGATGCGTACAAAGAGCTGATGGAAACCCCGGTTATTTTCGACGGGAGAAACTGCCACTCGCTTGAGGAAGCGGAACAGGCGGGCGTGGAATATATCTCAATCGGAAGAAGAGCCGTCGTGCCTCAGACTGATTCTGTCACTTGAAAGGCCGGCGGACCGCGCCGGCCTTTTATCATACAATCATTAGAGACGAAGGAGATATTAATCGTGGAAAACACATGGAAATTGCCGAAGCAAATGGAATCATCCCGCGGTCTGCTGGAAACGTCAGCACGGCGCTTTATTAAACTGCACGTCAAAAAAGCTGAAACGGGTCGGTATGACAGTAAAATTGCCGGAGACCCCTATTTTCCGAAACATGAACCATACCCTGAAGATGAAAGCGGCAGGCCGATGAAGCTTCTCGCTCAAATCAATTTTGCGGATATGCCCGGACTTCCTGATTTTCCGGACACCGGCATTCTTCAGTTTTACATATCGGTCAGTGATGACGTATACGGTTTGAATTTTGACGACGGGTGCGCGCAAACGGGTTTCTGCGTTAAATATTTTGAACATGTGACAGCAGAAGAAGCGGAGCTCATGGATGATTTTTCTTTCGTTCAGGTTGAAGAGGAGTACGATTTTCCGATTCAATCCGAAGCGCTGATCACCCCTGAGCTGTCTGCTGAATGGGTGCTCCCGTCTGATTTTCAATTCAGGCAGTATGCCGGGATGGATGCCTTTGACTATTTCGAGCATTTTGACGATGAGGTGTATGACGAATATACGGCGAACGCATTCGGCCATAAAATCGGCGGCTATGCGTCCTTCACCCAGGAAGATCCGCGGTCTTACTCCCATCAAAACCATACGATTCTGCTTTTGCAAATTGATTCAGATGATGACATTGATTCGATGTGGGGAGATGTGGGAATCGCCAATTTCTTTATCAGACCGGAAGATTTGAAGAAAAAAGATTTCTCAAACGTTTTGTACAACTGGGACTGCAGTTAACGACAGTATGATGATCATGATACAAGGCAAAGGAGACGGTTCATCACTGTCTCCTTTTTTTTAGGGAATTTATCATGGATACATAGAGGAGATCAATGAATGGATATGCCGTTTATGTGAGTCTTTTGGCGTTAATGATGAACATCTCGGCTGCTGAAAATAAGCCATTTAACCTATTTAAGCCGCTTTCTGTCTATTTTAAAATATAATATATGGAAATATAGTATGGAAAAGTCTGTGCTTTTTGTACGACTTTTTGCGTAAGACGAGGTGAAAAAGATGAGCCATTCAAGCACATTAAGCCATATTAACAGCACAATCAGCCATAAACTGGGCGAGGTTGAAGACCAAATTGATAAATTAAAAGAAGCGAAAAGAGAGATAGAATCTCTGCAGGAAGAGGGCGTGTCTGAAATCAGGGACATCCTCAGGCCGCACCTGGATCATCATTGGACCGGCACTTTTGCTGAAGAATTTGATGACCGGCGCGATCAGGCCCATACAGAAGCATACAGAATCGTTACAGACAAATACGACGGTTATATTTACCGAATCGGCTTAAAGATGACACAGCTTGAAATTGAAAAAGGAGGGCTCCTTGCCGCCAGAAGCATCGCGAGAGAGGCAGAGCACCTGCTGACGCTGGGAGAAGAAGCCCTTGACACAGTCGGAGAAAAAATACAATCAATCAAAAGAAGCTGGAGTTGGTTTTAATGGCAGAAATAAAACTCAAATACGGAGCTGTCATGAAGCAGCTTGAATCCGTCAGCAGCGCTTTGGAGGCCGTTTCGGTCGGGAACGCCGGTTCAAACGGAAAAAACAAGCTCGACTATACCTCCAAATATCAATCCCGCGAGGCAAAGCTTGTATCGATGATCAGCGAATACAAGCAGGCCGTTCATAAGAATATCGCGGACGTTAAAGACAACGTAGATTCTTTGAAAGAACAGGACGAGGCGATCGCCGTAAAATAACGAAAGAAAGGACTTGCCGATGAGCAAAGTGTTTGAATCACAATCGTTAACGGACGAAGCAGATAAGAGAAAGAAACAATACGAAGCCCTTGAAGAGCAGCTGCGTGCGCTCAAACAAGCCTTTCAAGGCGTGGCCGATCTGGGTGATGCTTTGAAAGGGAAAGGCGCAGACAATATAAAAGATTTTTTTCAGGGACAAGCGGAAATCGCCGACAGCTGGCTGACGCTTGTCTCTGCTCAAATTGCGTTTTTAAATGGCATTTCAGGTGACATTAAAGATCAAGAACTCAGCGATACATATGCGGAGACTTCATTTTTGGAGCATGAGCTGCCCAACGCGGATTTGAAAGCTTCAGAGATTGTCTCCGCTCATAAAGCAGAAATCGATTCAATTTTGTCAGGCATCAGCGATATTATTCATCTCGACACATATACGCTGGATGATTACGCTGATAAAATGGGCGATGCCCAGAAAACCAGACGCGATACGATCACGGCAGTCGATACGCTTGATGAATCCCTGACCGCTGAATATCAAAACTTAGAATCTCTGGACAACGCAGTGCTCAGCAAATATTCCGTTCTCATGCAGGCCACCAGCAACGGGAAAAGCGCATCCCCTATGTACTATGACAAAAAAGCCTTCCACAGCAATGAAATCTACAAAAGCGTCATGGCGACAGAAAAACAGGGCACGGACTATATTGACGCAAAAGCCCAGCAGGCCGAAGCAAGACGGCTTCAGGAAAAGGCTGAAGAAGAAGCCAATAAACCATGGTACGAAAAAACATGGGACGGCATCTGCAACTTTACCGGCGAAGTCACCGGCTATTATGATTATAAAAGAGCAGCCGAAGGCGTTGATCCGGTGACCGGCGAAAAACTCTCCACCGCAGAACGCGTCACAGCAGGAGCGATGGCCGCCGCCGGATTCATACCGGTCGTCGGCTGGGCGGGCCGCGCTTTCAAAGGCGGAAAAGCCATTTACAAAACCGGAAAAACCGTCATTGCCGCAGAACATGCTTTAGATGCCTATAAAACCGGAAAATCCTTAGACATTCTCAAAATGACAGAAATGGGCGCATACGGCCTTGTCGCCTCAAACGGATTCTCAGAAGCCGTCACAGGCAGAGATATGTTCGGAAACAAAGTGTCTGAGGAGAAGCGGAAGCAAGGGGCGCTGGAAGCTGCGCTGAGTTTGGTTGGAGCGGGTGCATTGGCGAAGCATGTAAACAAAGGCATACCGCTTGCAAAATCGCCACAAGCATCAAAAGTTGAAAAAGGGAAAAAGATTCTAGACCAAGTAAAAGAATTCAAAGTACCGACGAATGTAAAAATTCGTGTCCACAAGACTGTCACACCGGATGGCGCAACTTTCCCAATCATTCATGCTGATGTGAAAACCAAAGCTGTGAAAGATCTTGGGATTGTGAAGATGGCTGGTAGTGGTGGCGGGAATAGTAAGAAACTTTTCGGTCAAAATGGAACTCAAATTGCAAGTAAGACAACATGGCAAAATGGGAAGACAGAAAGAATAGACATTGAAAACCCAAATCCAGGGCAAAGAGAAGGTCAAATTCACTATCACGAGCCAAACAATAAAAAATGGTATTTTGATGTAGAAACAAAAAAGTTTTATGACCAAAAAACAGGTGAAGATGCACCTAGCAAAATTCAAAAAGTACTTAAAGACAAGAGTGTTCAGAAAGCTATAAATAAGGGATTGAAATTTTTAGGTGAGGATCCTGTATTTTAGTATAGGAGTGAAGATTATATATGGAATATACAAATAAAAATATGAAAAGACTAAAAGAACGACTTGAAGATCTGAGCAATGCAAATAAAGTTGACCTATCTAATTTAAAGGATATTATTTCACCTAATATAGTTAAAGTAGACGATTGCTATATTCTAGATCTAGAGTATGAGTTAACTGATAAGACAACGATAAATTGGAATAGAATTTTGAAAATGTACGGGGATAAAACGGGGTATGAAGCATCGTGTAATGAGCTCCGCATAAACGATTATTTAGACTACAGTGATTTGTCTGATGAAGAGATTTCACTTTATGCGTTTCAGATAGTAGACGGTTGGGAACAACATTTAAAAGAAAAATTTCCTGAACATAAATTTGTTGTGATTATAAGTATTGATGAAGGTTTTGCGACACTTAGATTTTATAAATATAGAGAAGAGGAAAGCAGTTGGCTAAAGGCCGACATTGAAGAGTACGGAAACGAAGCTATCCTTGTAAAAGAAATTAACTTTGATAATAAAATTTAAGTAAAAAAGCAGGTAGTTATATTGTACCTGCTTTTTTAGTTTTTACCTTTTGAAAGCAAAAAACATTACAAATGATCAAGCTTTTACAGGATTAATGGTAAAACTAATTCAAAACTGTTGATTTATAGAGAAAAAAATTAAAGATTAAGTTTTGTGAAAAGTGAAATAAAATGATTCGAAAATGTAAAGGAGAGAATGTAATGTCGCAAGAACAGAAGTTAATTATATTGAATGAAATGTTTAAAAAGAAGGCGATGAAGAGGACGTTGAAGGGTTAACAAACAATAATGATTGATGGGGTTATCAAGCAAGTTTTTAATAAAATAAAAAATGAAAGAAATTTTAAAAGTAATAATGAAGTTATGAGAGATATTATTTTTGAAGGAATTAATAGTATAGTTGAAAAATCTTGAAGGTTTTAATGCAAAATAGAAACGCCTTCATTATCTCTTTTATATTTCACATGGATAGCTACGGAAACTCTGGTTAACGGATGGAAAAAAAGCTGCTGTCCACTCTACAAAATTCCCAAATGAGCATCAAGCTGGTCATGGAATAGGTTCAACAACAAACACCCAATTTAAAGGGAGAAAAAATAATAGGCTAGAATTTACTAAGGTAAACCATGAAAATAGTTTAAAACAAAACTAAAGAGGTTCTGTTAATGGTAAAATATGTTAAGTTAGATGTTCCAAAAGCAAATTTACATCCCCTAAGAATAACACAAGGTTGGAAAGTGAATTATAATCATTTTGTTGAAATAGATCCAAGAACTTTAGAACCGAATGATGATTCCTGGTTTTTGTTCACAGACAGTTTGTTGCAGCTTTATCATGAACAATCCTCAATAACGCTTGATTTAGGCTGGGTTCCTGACATTTCACCTGAAGGTAACTATCTGGTTTTAATAGTCAAAAATAATGATTGGGAAGATCCTATTAAAGAATTTTCATCAGATGATTATAAAAAAGTAATTTTATATATTGAATATTATTTAAAACAAGTAACAACAACTTGGTGGAAGTAGTTAAATAATAATGGCTGGAATAGTTCGAACATGGAATCAGATTTATTAATGAATACCCTGAAATCGGTGAACTGCTTAACCGTCTATTTGTGAATAGGGAATTAGACGAATGGTACAAGAACAAATGTGCAGATAAAATAAAAGTGCCTGATGAATTTAGTCAAATAAAAAGTCTAAAAAAATTGAAGTTAGAGATTTAAACAATCCTTCTGGAAAAATCAATATCCACATGCAAGATCTTTCTGGGGAAAATGGATTTCATCTAGAACAGCAAAACAATATGAAAGTATCTAATCTGGTTCCTGTTTATGTACCAGATTATAGTTATTCCCTTAGACATGAATTAATCGACGGGGCTTATGATATTGTAGGTACCGCTGAATCTTTAGAATTCATTCAGGGAACGAACTATATCAATAAAGTAATGCAAGAGAAAGGGTTTATCGAACTCAGTATTTGTATGATTACTACGATACTGTGTATGAGGGGAGTGAATTGCCCCATATACAGTCTTTCAATAGGAGATTAACATTAGGAGATGCCTTGTTTACTGATGTATTAGAATTGCTATAGTTAAGAGCTTGCCCTGTTGTCATCGGCAAGTTTTTTTATAGATAGTATAACAATGTGGAGTACAAGGAGAAACTGGATGGACAGAAATCAAATTTCTCAATTGCAGCCATTGAAAATCTGTAATGGCTGGTCTGTAGTACAGAACAATTTAAATTCAGAAAAAAGAATGGAAGAAAAATATGAACTGCTAAAACTACAAAATGAAAAACGTAATGCTGTTATTAAGGCAATATTTGAAAATGATCAATATCATGTCAAAGTAGCGGGCTTAAAAGCAGATAAGATTTATAAAGAAGACTCTTTTAATGAAATGGAACAATTATTGGAAGAGCTAGAATATCAAATCTGGACTGTGGGAAGCGGGGTTTTAGAGGGTTTGCAACAGCTAAGCCAACATGTTCCCAATTTCTTAAGGCTTAAGATACCGGCGGGCTGGACTGTTGATTATATTACATTAAAAGATACTGACCCTAAAACTCTAGAGGAAAATGATGATGCTTGGTTATTTGACTTTAATCAAGACCTCCTGCAGATTTCTCATAAAACTAAAAATTTGCTGCTTGATGTAGGGTGGTACCCAGAAGGCGATCCAACCGGCAGTTATGGCATTGAACTGATAAAAAACGAAGATTGGGAAAATCCTTTAGAAGATATTATGTGTACTGAACTTAAAGAATTACTTAAACAATTGGACCTTATTTTTATGAAAGAAATGAAAAATGAATTTTAATAAAAGATATAATTTGTTGAAGGAGTCTTCGTTAGATCGAAACGCAGGACGATTGAGCACGAAGACTATTTTTAGAGAGGAAAACAAGTGAAATGAAAATACATCAAATTCACGATTTTGATCTAAAAGATGAATCGGATTTTGTTCAAACACAACAATCCCTTATACATAAAATCAACCTATCCCCCGTCATCCATCCAGACTCCGTCAACACCTGCGCAGGCGTCGACCTCGCTTATTGGGAGCGGGACGGGGAACCGTACGGCGTATGCAGTATCATCGTGATTGACGCTGATACAAAAGAAGTGATTGAAAAAGTGCACAGCATGGGGAAAATCAGCGTGCCGTATGTTTCCGGTTTTCTTGCGTTTCGCGAGCTGCAGCTGATCATTGAAGCGGCCGAAAAGCTGGAGGCGGAGCCGGATGTGTTTTTGTTTGATGGCAACGGGTATCTGCATTACAATCATATGGGCGTTGCCACCCATGCGGCTTTTTTTCTGGGTAAGCCGACGATAGGGATTGCGAAAACCTATCTCAAAATCAAAGGCTGCGATTTCAAGATGCCTGAAAATGAAGTCGGCGCCTACACCGATATTCTCATTGACGGCGAGGTATATGGCCGGGCGCTTCGGACACGGCGGGACGTGAAGCCTATCTTCTTGTCTTGCGGACATAACATTGATTTAGAAAGCAGCTATCAGATCACAATGAAAATGATCAATCGAGAAAGCAGGCTGCCGATCCCTGTCCGTCTGGCTGACCTTGAAACGCATGTTTTGCGAACGTTTTATCGGGAAAATCACGTGTAACACTTGGGGCTTTAAGCCACCAAGTGTTTTTTTTGTATGCCTGGTGTCTGCTTTATTAAAAACTTTGTCGTCCTTGCAGATAGGTTTTTATTTGAATGTTTTTCGCGTCAAATCGATAAAAGCCTTTAATGGCGCAGACATCCACTTGTCCTTATGCCATGCTAGTTGAGTAAAAACAGGGCATTCATTCTGCCAATTGAGTTCTTTCATCCGTCCTTCGGCAATATCGTCTTTTACTGTCATTTCAGGCAATAGTCCAATTCCAAGTCCGGCCATCACGCATTGTTTGATGGCTTCTATGCTGACGAATTCTAATTTGTTAGGATAGACTCCGGCGTCATGTAAAGTGTTCTCAAAGAGCGTGCGGTATGAACAGCCGTCCTCTGTCAGCAGAAGGGTTTCATTTTGAAGATCCTTCAATGTTGCTGGTGAGTCTGCTGGAAAAGGATGGTCATTGGCGGCTACCATTTTGATTTCATCCTGAATCAAAGATTCAACGTGCAGTGCGTCTTCCGTCCGATTCACATCCAAAATGAAAGTGATATCAAGCTGGCCCTGTAAGAGCTGTTCTTTCGCTTGTTCGTTGGAAATATACGGTTTGAATATGAGCTTTACTTGAGGAAAAGCCTGTTTGAATTCTTTTATGATAGGCGGAAGACGGTATGTGCATTGGCTTTCCGTCGCGCCGATTTTCAAGGTTCCGGTTGTTTCTCTTACTTGATTTGCGGCCATTTTTGCTTCTTCTGTTAACGCAATGATCTTCTCCGCATAGGATTTGAATGTTTTGCCGGCTTCTGTCAGGATGAGCCGCTTGCCGAGCCGTTCAAATAAAGGAGTCCCGATTTCTTCTTCAAGTGATTTGATCTGAGAGGTAACGCTTGATTGTGCATAGTTAAGCATCTTGGCGGTTAGGGTGAAGTTTACATGTTCTGCTGCGGTAATAAAGGTGATCAGCTGCTTCAATTCCATAAGTTCTCGCCCTTTCTAAATCGGTTTTTCCGATTGGAATAATCGAAATAATCATCTGTATTGATTGATGAATCCATTATATGATGAAGAAAATCATTCGTAAACAAAGGAGCAGATGCATCATGAAAATTGCGGTTATTAACGGCGGAACTCGGCCTGGCGGAAATACGGATATTCTTGCGGAGAAGGCTGTTCAAGGATTCGATGCGGAGCACATTCATTTGCGGAAATATCGGCTTCAGCCAATTGAAGATCTGCGTCACGCTCAAGGCGGCTTTCGTCCTGTTCAAGATGACTGCGATTCTATTATTGAGCGGATATTGCCGTGCGATATTCTTGTATTCGCCACCCCAATTTATTGGTTTGGCATGTCAGGGACATTAAAGCTGTTTATTGATCGCTGGTCACAGACGCTGAGAGATCCGAGATTTCCTGATTTTAAACAGCAAATGTCAGCGAAGCAGGCATATGTAACAGCAGTGGGAGGAGACAATCCTAAACTAAAAGGGCTGCCGCTGATTCAGCAATTTGAACATATTTTTCATTTTATGGGGATGTCCTTTAAAGGCTATGTGCTGGGAGAAGGCAATCGTCCCGGTGATATTCTTCACGATCATCAGGCGCTGAGCGCGGCGAGCAGCTTATTGAAAAGAAGTGATGCTCTATGAAGCTGCTGCTGGTTATCTCTGGTATGTTGATTCTTGCACTCTTTTTAGCTTGGAAAGCGCCGACTTCTGTTTGGATACAGGCTGAAACCAATTCGCCTCAGGTTCAGCAATTTGTGAGAATGGCAGGCGCAACGCTGCAAGTTAAGCAAATCATCAAGAGTGATGCAGGCGAAGAAACAGTTGTCATATCAAATGGTATTTCCGGGCCAAAATAAAAAAGCACCTGTCCAGGTGCTTTTCTTTATAAATGAGGAACCACAAGCCCTCCATACAAAAACGCCGCGATAATCAGGAAGGCCGGATGCATCTTGAATTTTGTCAAGGCAAGGAGGGAAATCCCCGCAATCACTATCGCTTGAACCCAGCCGATCGCTTTGATGCCGTCTGCGCCGATTTGCCAGGTAAGAATGAGCATCATGACGGCGATGACAGGCTGGACGGACAGCGTCATACCTTTGATGACGGGGGATTGGCGGAAGCGCTGAATGATGCGCAAGAGGACGATCAATGCGAGCGCCGACGGTACGACGGTAGCGATCAGCGCAATCAGGAACCCGGGCCACCCGCCTGCGCTGTAGCCGACATACGCCGCGATTTTGGTTGCGATCGGGCCCGGCAATGCGTTCGCAAGTGCGAGCATATTTGAGAACTGATCGTTTGAGAGCCAGCTGTATCTGTTGACGACTTCTTCAAACATCAGCGGGATCGACGCCGGTCCGCCTCCATATCCGAGTACGTTTGCGACAAAAAACGCCATAAATAAATAGATCATGATCATGAGGCCGACATTCCTTTATCTTTTGAACGTTTATTTGTGATTTTGTCCTTTAATTTAAAATGAAACGCGCCGTACGCCAAGAAAATGATAATGACAAAGCCGGGATTGATCTGCAGCGTTTGCAGGCCGATAAAAGCGATGATAAAAAACAGGATGCCCGTGACCCAGCCGAAACCTTTAAGCGCTTTTTGGCCAAACTCGTACGCCATAATGCCGAGCATGACGGCGATCACCGGTGTTACAGCGCCAATCATGCCGGCAACAATTGCTGAGCGGCTTAAGACATTGACAGCCGCAAACAAGCCCGCCATAGCAAGGCATGTAGGCAGAATGTGGGCGAGGGTTGCCAAGATTGCGCCTAACGTGCCTTTCAGCTTGAAGCCCAGATACGCAGCCATTTTTGTGGCAATCGGTCCGGGAAGCGCATTAGCGATCGCTAATATTTCTCCGAATTCATCATCATCTATCCATTTGTATTTATTGACGGCTTCATGGCGGATGAGCGGGATCACCGACGGGCCGCCCCCGAATCCGAGAATGCCCGTTCGGACCATCGCCGCCGTAATGTCCCAATAGGGATGTTTCATGGCTATGTCCTCCTTACAGCTTCATGCCCGTTCTGCTTTTATACCGTTTAATCAGCATTTGGCAGTCGACACTGACGACGCCTTTTTGCGTATAGAGCCGTTTTGTCAAAAACTCTTCCATCTCCTGATCATTTGCGAAAATGCCGTGCATATGCAGCTTGCTCGGTCCGGTCATATGATAAAGGCTTGTCACGGCCGGCTCCTTTTCAAGCTTTAATGCGGTTTCCTCCAAATACTGCGGCTCCACCTCCACATTAAAAAACACGGACACATGACGGCCGATTTTCGCCGGGTTGATGACAGCGGTGAATTTTTCAATTACGCCGGCATCCAGTAAATGCTGAATGCGGTGCTGAACCGCCACTCGCGACAGGTTAACCCGCTTTCCTACGTCTGTATAGGAAATCCTCCCTTCCTCGTGCAAAATCGAAAGAATCTGTTTATCCGTTTCATCAAGGACAAGATTCGGAATGCTGTATTCATGTTCCAACCCGCTTCACCTTCCTTCATTTGGTAGACATTATTGTATCATGAAACATTACGGTATGAAGGGAGAAATTTTTTATTGTTTTCGATATGTAATAACTTAGAATCATTTCTTATCGAAAAGTAAATAGTGTGTGAGATTTTCTTTCAGGAATGTGGATGGCCGCGAAGCCGCTTTTTATAATTGAGAAAATTTGTAAAGGGGCTTGTCATGAATACTTCAACCATCGGAACGAAACAAATGGTCGTCAGTCCGCATTATCTCGCTTCTCAGGCGGGGGCCGGCATTCTGGAAAAGGGCGGAAACGCGTTTGACGCGGCAGTGGCGGTCAGCGCCTGTCTGGCAGTCGTGTATCCGCATATGACGGGTCTTGGCGGGGATTCATTTTGGCTCACTTACCATAAAGAAACGGGACGAATCAAAGCTTATAACGGGAGCGGACGTTCAGGGAAGCATGTGACGAGAGACTTGTATCGGGGCAGAGAAGCGATCCCTCTGCGCGGGACAGAAAGCGCCATTACCGTTCCGGGCATGGCGGACAGCTGGGATGCCGTGCTTTCGGCGTACGGGCGTCTTTCTCTCGCTGAGGTGCTGAAGCCAGCTCTTGATTATGCGGCAAACGGATTTCCGGTGTCCGCCGACCAGTGCGTCCACACAGAACGCAATCTCGCTCTTTTAGCCTCGACGCCTTACACCTCGGCCATTTTTACGAGAAACAAAAAAGCGCCCATGCCCGGTGAACGGTTTGTCCAGAAGGATCTGGCGGCCAGCTTGGAGCAGCTTGCCGAGAAAGGCAGAAGCGCTTTTTATGAAGGAGATCTCGCTCAACGCATCATATCCTTTCTGCAAAACAACGGCAGCCGTCTGACACTTGATGACTTTAAAGCCCACCGCGGCGAGTGGACGAACCCGGTATCCTCCGATTACCGCGGGTGCAAAATCTATCAGGCTCCGCCGAATTCACAGGGCTTTACAGGCTTAATGACGCTCAATATATTGGAAAACTATGATTTTTCTCAGATCGAACACGGTTCCTTTGACTATTATCATCTGCTGATCGAGGCGCTGAAGAAGAGTTTTCAGCACCGGAATGAAGTGCTGACTGATCCGGCATTTTCTCATATTCCGCTGGATCGGCTGCTTGATAAACGGTATGCAAAGCAGCTTGCGGAAGAAATCGGTGACGTGGCTGCGCCGGCGGTAAGCCGGCCGGTCGGAAGCGACACAGCTTATGCCGCCGTCGCCGATGCGGAAGGAAATGCCGTTTCCTTTATTCAGAGCCTCTATTTCGAGTTCGGATCTGCCGTTACAGCGGGGGAGACGGGCATTCTGCTGCAAAACCGCGGGTCATTTTTTTCGCTGGATGAATCCCATGTCAATACACTTGAACCCGGCAAGCGGACGTTCCACACCCTCATGCCGGCGATGGCCTGTAAAGAAGGAAAGCCTCACATCCTGTACGGAACCCAGGGAGGAGAAGGCCAGCCGCAAACTCAGACAGCGATGATTACGCGCATCATTGATTACAAAATGGACCCCCAGCAGGCGATCAATGAGCCGCGCTGGGTCTGGGGACGGACATGGGGAGAGGAGTATGAAGGGCTGAGGGTTGAAAGCAGAATCAGCCCTGAAACGAGAGAAGCCCTAAGGCAGAGCGGCCACCGCGTCGAGACCGTTGGTGATTTTGACGGGCTTATGGGCCATGCGGCAGCGATCGTCATTGATGAAGAAGGCTTTCTCCAAGGCGGTGCCGACCCGCGCGGCGACGGAGCGGCCGCAGGAGTATAGAGCTGCGCTAACTGATAAAAAAATAAGCACGCCAAGCGCGGCAGAAAGACCCGCGTAAAACGAATCGTACACATATTGCTTTTCCTCCCGCCGGTGCCGCCATTCCATTATGCCGGTGCAGCAAAATAGCATGAAAACAACTCCCGCAAATACGTACATTTCATTGAAAAAATTCACCGCTGCGATGCCCGTAATAAGCAGTGTGATTTCGATTAATCGATGTGTGCCGTTTATCGGCTTCTGCTTTTTAACAGGCTTTGGCAAATTGAGAACTTTGACGGCAAATACTTGAAACATAAGGCTGAGCAAAATAAATACGGCTGAAAAAATCAGTAACTGTCTGCCTCCTAAAAATGTGTCACTCGTTTCATACGGGTGAGGGGCTTGTAAGTTTCGCCATTCTATAAGACATTAGGCTGAGTTTAATGGTAAAAGACTCAAAAAGACCCCTTTTGAAAGGGGTCTTTTTGACTAGTTTCTTCTATTATAAAGGTTCCTGCTTCAGGTCGGGCGGACAAGCGTATATGTCTTCCCGAGTCTGGCGTATTCATTCCCCGCGAGCCTTGCCGCAGGCTTCAGCTCATCTGTCCGTATGTAGCCTTTATCGGCGTCATATACTTGGTCATTCAAATGAAAACAAACGACTCTGCCGATGATGAGGTCTGTCGTCGTTTCTCCGCTGTCATTTTGGAACGTAAGATGGCGTTCGAGTATACATTCAAACCTGACTTTTGCTTCTTTTATACCGGGAACGCTGATGCAAGCGCTGTCTGTCACAGAAAGGTCTGTCATGCCAAGCTCACTGACATCAGGATCAAGCCTTGCCGCCGTTTTGTTAATGTCTTCAATAATGGACTCATCACTGACGTGTACGACGAATTCCCGATGAGCGATTGCGTTTCTCGCGGTGTCTTTCTGCCGTCCGTCCGCGCGGCTGACTGAGATGGCCAGAAGCGGCGGTTCTGCGGAGACAACGTTATAGAAACTGAAGGGCGCCGCGTTTACGGCGCCGTTGATGGATGACCGCGTAGTGACAAATGCGATCGGCCGGGGAACGACTGTGCCCGAAAGCAATTTGTAAGTGTCTTTTGCGTTCAGTTCGTCTGCTCGTAAGATATGCATGATTTCGGCCGCCTTTCTTTATCGTATGACCTGATTATACAGAAAGAAAATTCGGAAACACAACAAAAGAAAACCGGCTGCATATCTTATCACGTGGCATATATCTGATTGAGGAAAAAGGCTTCCGTTTAGCCGGCAGCCTATTTACGAACGGTGTTACTTGTAGTTTTTCTTTACAACCCAGATGTTCCCGTCTTTCCAGTACTCTGTTTTGCTGCAGTAATCGTCTTTTTTGCAAGGGTCTTTTTTATGAGGACGATAAGGTTTTTTCTGCGTGCGTTTTTTCTTGCGGCGGCATGATTTTTTGTGGCTGCGAGATTTTTTGTGAGAACGGCATGATTTTTTACGGCTGCGAGATTTTTTGTGAGAGCGGGATTTTTTATGGCTGCGAGATTTTTTGTGGGAACGGGATTTTTTATGGCTGCGAGATTTTTTGTGAGAACGGGATTTTTTATGGCTGCGAGATCTTTTGTGAGAACGGGATTTTTTATGGCTGCGAGATTTTTTGTGAGAGCGGCACGATTTTTTATGACTGCGAGATTTTTTGTGAGAGCGGCATGATTTTTTACGGCTGCGAGATTTTCTCTTCTTACTGCTTTTTGGTTCTTGGTACAAATAATCTTCCAATCCCTCGTTGCTTGCGGACTTTACTGCTTCTTCGATATCAGAATGGGAATAGTGGCCCATTTTGAAACCTCCTCATGATATATGTTTTAAGGATGCGATCCTTACTACCACATAGTACGCATGAATGAAAAAAGTGTATGTGTGATTCGCTGAGTTTTATATAAAAAGCACAGCCTAAATTAATACAGGGAGGGTTACTGATGAAAGACCAATCAACATTGCCTCTATACCAGCTGTTTATTCACCCGAAAGACTTAATGGAGCTGAAAAAAGACATTTGGGATGAGGATCCGGTGCCCGCGGTGCTGAGAGTGAATCAAAAACGGCTTGACATTGATCTGGCGTACCGCGGCTCTCATATAAGAGATTTCAAGAAAAAATCGTATCACATCGCTTTTTATTCGCCGAAAACATTTCGCAGGGCGAAAGAGATACATTTAAACGCTGAATACAAAGATCCGTCGATGATGCGGAATAAGCTGTCTCTCGATTTCTTCGCGGAGCTTGGGACGCTGTCACCAAAGGCGAATTTCGTAACCTTGCAAATCAATGGCAGACATGAGGGGGTGTATCTTGAGCTGGAGTCAGTGGATGAATATTTTCTGGCGAAACGGAATTTGGCGGACGGCGCTGTTTTTTACGCGGTTGATGACGACGCCAATTTCTCCCTCGTCAGTGATCTGGAGCGGGATACGAAAACATCGCTCGAACTTGGTTATGAAAAGAAAACGGGAACGAAAGAAGACGATTTATACTTGCAGGATATGATCTATAAAATTAATACCGTGCCGAAGTCAGAGTTCAAGGGGGAGATCGTCAAACACTTGGACGCCGATAAGTATTTGCGGTGGCTTGCGGGCATCGTGTTTACCTCAAACTACGATGGATTTGTTCATAATTACGCTTTGTACCGGAATCATGAAACGGGACTTTTTGAAGTCATTCCGTGGGATTACGATGCGACGTGGGGAAGAGACATTCATGGTGATCGGATGGAGGCCGATTATGTCAGAATACAAGGGTTTAATACCTTGACTGCAAGGCTTCTGGATGAACCGTATTTCCGCAAAGCGTACAAACGGCTTTTGGAAGAGACGCTTCAGACCCGGTTTACCATTGAACATATGAAGCCGAAGGTCATGTCACTGTATGAGCAGATCAGGCCGCATGTCGCGAAGGATCCTTATAAGAAAGAGGAGATTGATAGCTTTGACCGGGAGCCTGAAGTGATTTGCGAATACATTAAGGAGCGGTCCGCCTTCATCAGCAGTGAGTTAGAGCGGTGGAATATCTGATTTGGGAAAGAAGCAAGATTTTTTACAAATAGGCTGGTGAATCAGTTCCCGAAAATAATCGTGATACGTATATATGCATTATGCTTTTTACATTATGAGAAAAATGACTAGGAGGACAATAGATGAAACGCAATACGAAGCGGCAGCGGTCTGATGACAACTTTTTGCATGCGATGGAAGGAAAAGTAATTACTGTCTACCGGGGAGGCCCGGAGTCCAAGACAGGGAGATTAGCAGACATTCAATCGGATTATATCGCTCTTCAGGTTGATAATAAAATCGTTTATTATCAATGGAAACATGTGAAAAGTGTGACGGAAAATACGAGTGAAACCATATCGCCGGCCGAAGCGGCAGAATGTGAAAAAGCTGATGATTTTCAAGACCTGATCAGCCGGATGACCAATCGCACGGTGCAATTGAATCAGGGAGGTCCGGAATCGAAAAGAGGAAAGCTTCACGAAACAGGGGATGATTTTCTCGTGCTGGAAACGGAAGATGACGGAATTGTATATTTTAACGCCGACCATGTCAAAAGCATCAGCGCGGAACAAGAAGAGGACGGCCAAGAGGAGGAGCGCCCGGAATTTGAAATGGCTGATGATTTTCACGGCATATTTAAACGCCTGATCCACAAATGGGTATCCATCAACCGCGGAGGTCCTGAAGCCGTTGAAGGTATACTTGTGGATAATTCCGACGGCCACTACACTCTTGTGAAAGATAAAGAAGTGCTGCGGATCTATCCTTTTCATATCAAGAGCATCAGCGAAGGGGCAAAAGGAGCAGCTAAAAAAGAGGAGAATAAAGACGGCGAGAATAAAGGTGAGAAAGAGAGCGCCGAAGAAGAAAAGCCGCATGAAGAAGAATCACGCGAAGAGCAGCGTACTTCCTCTAAAAAGTCGAAAAGATCATCAAGATCCGTTCGATCCTCAAAACGGGAGGAAGAGAACTCTTATAGCTACGCCACTGTATTAAGGACAATAGATTATCGGTGGAAACACGGCCGTAAATGATTGGAAAGATTGTCCGTAAACGCGGGAGAGGGGGGAATGAAATGGCTGGATTAAGCAGATTTCTGGATAAACAAGTCGATATTGAGATATCGGGGAATACGACATTTTCAGGAACTCTTTTGGATATCGGTCAGGATATCATTGTGATTCATGACGGCCGGACGTTTCTTTATATTCCGCTGCTGCATCTTCAGAGGATGACATTGACGCTCCCGGACGAAGAGAATAAAGAACCGTACGCAAGAAAAAAAAGTCCGCATCCCGAAAAACAGGAACATTCCTTTTCTTACCGGAATACCCTCCAGCATATAAAAGGCAGATTCACAGAAATATTTGTTACGGGAGACCGTTCCATTCATGGGTATGTGACAAGTGTTTTAAATGATTATTTTGTTTTCTTCTCTCCGGTTTATAAGACTCTTTTCATCTCGATGCATCATTTGAAATGGCTGACACCCTATTCCGATGAGCAGACGCCGTATACATTAAACAGTTCAGAGCTGCCGGTTGTTCCCGCTAATGTGCCCCTTGTCCGGAATTTTGAGGAGCAATTAAAAAGATATATCGGGAAGCTGATTATTCTGGATTTAGGAGATATACCGAATAAAGTGGGGCTGTTGCAGGATGTCTCAGATAATATTCTTGAACTGACCAATGCAGACGGCGATACTGTTTTTTGGAAATTGAATCATTTAAAAACCATGCACCTGCCATAAATGATAAAACTGCCTCTCTTATACAGCAGGCAGTTTTTTTCATGGGGGCTAAAGGTAAATCCAACTGATCCAAACATATAAAACGGTAATGGTAAACACGACGGTGAGAGGGACAACGATAATGGTCGTTTTGATATATTCTGACCAAGAAACTTTTTCGCCGTGCTGTCTGATGATATGCATCCAGATCAGCGTGGCTAATGTCCCGATCGGCAGAAGCAATGATCCGATATCACTGCCGATAATATTAGCCAGATAAATGATTTTTACGGTTAATGGGTCGATGGACATTTCAGTTAATGTCAAAGTGCTGATCATTAAGGCGGGATGGTTATTGAACAAATTAGAGAGGACGGATGTAGCAATGCCCATAATAGATGCAGCGTGGGCAATACTTTGTGAGACATACGGCTCAATAGACTGAACAAGCAGCGCCGTCAGTCCGATATTATGCAGTCCGTAGATGATAATGTACATCGTGAAGGCAAAAATAAAGATATGCCAAGGCGCTTTCCTTAATAAGTCTGCCGGTCCGATTTTTAAATAAAACCATCTCCAGCCAAGCAGGATGACTGAACTGATGACAGCCACGAGCGAAACGGGTATGCCGTTGTAAGAAGCTGCAAACAGACTGATCCGGACGAACAATACAAATACCAAAACACAAAACATGATGTTCGTACGGCCGTTTTGGGTCGGGTCTGGCGGAGGCTGAAGCGGATGATATCGTTTGTGTTCCAGCGAGTCAAAGTGAACCGGAATATCGGGGAGCTGTTTCGGCAAACGGCGGTAAAAAACGGCAAACAGCAGAAAGGCCATAAACACCAGTCCCAGCGTGCCGGGGATAAACATCATATTGGTGTACAAATAAAGGTCCATGCCTATCATTTTGAGAGAAATCAAATTGACGATATTACTGACGCCGATCGGGGTGCTTGCCGCCGTCGCAATTAATACGCCGCTAATTAAATACGGTGTTTTCTGATGTCTTTTAAGTCCGAGATATTGTAAGACCAACAGTAAAATAGGAGTGGTGATTAAGACGCTGCCGTCATTATTCAGAAAGAGCGTCATTGAAAAACAGAGCAGGTTGGTCAGCCAAAAAAGCCGGATGCCCGATCCCTTGGCGCGGTGAAGCAGTTTGGCCGCCGCCCAGTTAAAAAAACCGAAGCTTTCCAGCGCGATTGCCATAATCATTGTGGAGATAATGGTGATTGATGCTCCGGTGACTTTTGACCCTATATCCCCCAAATCATGAAAGGAAACGGTTCCGCATAACAAAACGAGAATGGCGCCCAGCGACGCCGGAACGGCTTCATTTAATCCCCCGGGTCTCCAAAATATAAAGATAATGGTCACAAAGAAAGAAATCAGGGTCAAAATGACGGTAATATGTGTAATGTGTTCTGCCTCCTTTTAGATGGGTCATTGCCGCCCCGTTATTTTTATCCCTCCTGATCAGTTGTACTGTATGTATACGGGTACAGGTCGTAAGGTGTACTGAGCGTTTCTACCAATTTAGTAAAAATCCATAAAAGCACAAAAAAAAGAGGCTGCTTTCGGCGGCACTCTTTTTTATGCATTTTCCTTATCCGCCTGCAATAAAGCCTGGCGCTTATTCATAATATCCAGAAAATGTTTCAGAATCGGATTTTGATTATCCTTGCGGTAGGCAATGACCCATTCGGCTGTGAGCTGCACCTGATTAATGCCGCGATAGGCGACTTCGAGGTTAAACAGCTTTTTAGCAGAAGAAGGCACGAAGGTCACACCGATGCCGGCACTAACCAATCCGATCACCATTTGATACTCCGTCGCTTCCTGAACGATTTTCGGTTTGAAGCCCGCCTGCTCGCAGTAGTTTACAAACTCTAGGTATAAAGTCGGCCATGTTTCTTTCGACAGTGTGATAATCGGTTCATTTTTTAAATCCTGAATGTCGATTGTCTGTTTAGCGGTAAGCGGGTGCTGCTTCGGCAAAGCCAGAATGCACGGGCTGCTCTGCACCTTTTCCATATGTAACGCGGAATGCTGTAAAGGCGGATGAAGGATGCCGATATCAATGTTCCCCTTCAGAAGTTCTTCCTGCTGTCTGAAAGAAGAAATTTCACGCAGATCAAGCTTGACGGAGGGGAATTTTTCGCGGAATTCCCGAATGATCGGCGGCAGAAATTCATATGTGGCCGAGCCGACAAAACCGACGACAAGGCGGCCGAGCTCTCCCCGCGCCGTTCTCTGCGCCATTTCAATCGCTTTGTCTATTTCTTCGATCGCGTTTCTGCTGTGTTTTAAAAAACTTTCTCCGGCAGCTGAAAGCTCTACAACCCGTTTCGTGCGCTTTAATAAGGTCACGCCGACTTCCTTCTCAAGCTGTTTGATCTGCTGGCTGAGAGGCGGCTGTGTCATATTTAACCGAAGCGCAGCTTTGCCGAAATGAAGTTCTTCGGCAACGGCAATAAAGTATTGAAGATGGCGAAGCTCCATCCTTATCCATTCCTTTCTCTTTGTTAATTATTCGTGAAACATATTAATCATACGGCGAATTGATATTGGAGGTCAATTTCCAAAGAGTGTATAGTGAATAATATCACAAATTACTTAAAATTTTATATTTAATATGCATAATAAGGAGTGAGGGTGTTGGCAAAAGCAACAAATGAACTAAAAACCTCTGGAAAAAATCGGGGGGCGGAGCTTGTTGTTGATTGCTTAGTGGAGCAAGGTGTCACACATGTTTTTGGCATTCCGGGTGCAAAAATTGATGCAGTATTTGATGCGTTAAAAGATAAAGGACCTGAACTGGTTTTATGCCGTCACGAACAGAACGCTGCATTTATGGCTGCGGCTGTCGGAAGACTGACTGGAAAACCAGGCGTTTGTCTCGTTACTTCAGGCCCGGGGGCATCCAACTTGGCGACCGGCTTGTTAACGGCTAATACAGAAGGTGATCCGGTAGTGGCGCTGGCGGGTAACGTAATTCGCGCAGACCGGTTAAAACGGACACACCAATCATTGGACAATGCGGCACTATTTCAGCCGATTACAAAATACAGTGTAGAAGTACAGGAAACAGGGAATATACCAGAAGCGGTAACAAACGCCTTCAGGGCAGCGTCAGCAGGTCAGGCAGGCGCGGCTTTTGTGAGCTTTCCGCAGGATGTTGTGAATGAAATCACAAACGTGAAAAACGTACGCAACGTGCCGGCGCCGAAACAAGGCCCTGCACCGGAAGAAGCGGTCAGCGCGGCTATCGCGAAAATCCAGACGGCGAAACTTCCCGTTCTGTTAGTCGGCATGAAAGGCGGAAGACCGGAAGCGGTAAAACAAATCCGCAAACTGCTTGCCAAAACAAAACTGCCTTTCGTAGAAACGTACCAAGGGGCCGGCACATTGTCCAGAGAGCTGGAAGACCAATATTTCGGCCGGATCGGACTGTTCCGCAACCAGCCGGGCGATCTTCTGCTTGAACAGGCGGATGTCGTATTAACGATCGGTTATGATCCGATTGAATACGATCCGAAGTTCTGGAACGTAAACGGCGACCGTGCTATTATCCATCTTGACGAAATCCAGGCCGATATCGATCATGCCTATCAGCCGGAATTAGAATTATTAGGCGATATCGCCGCTACGGTTAAACAAATTGAACACGACGCTGTGACATTTGATATGGGCAGCCGTGAACAAGAAGTGCTGAGCGAATTAAAACAGATGCTCACAGACAGCGAGAAGGCGCCAAGCGACCATAAATCTGACAGAGTGCATCCTCTGCAAATCGTCCAAGAACTGCGCAATGCAATTGACGACGACGTAACCGTCACTTGCGATATCGGTTCTCACGCGATCTGGATGTCCCGCTACTTCCGCGCTTATGAGCCGCTGAAACTGTTGATCAGCAACGGCATGCAGACATTGGGCGTAGCGCTTCCTTGGGCGATTGCCGCCACATTGGTGAATCCGGGTGAAAAAGTCGTATCCGTTTCAGGAGACGGAGGATTCCTGTTCTCTGCAATGGAATTGGAAACGGCAGTCCGCTTAAAAGCGCCGATCGTTCACCTTGTATGGAATGACAGCACATATGATATGGTCGCATTCCAGCAAATGAAAAAATATAACCGTACATCATGCGTAGATTTCGGAAACATTGACATCGTAAAATATGCAGAAAGCTTCGGCGCCACCGGCTTGCGCGTTGAGTCACCGGAACAGCTGGCAGACGTGCTGCAAAAAGGCTTGAACACAGAAGGCCCTGTCATCATTGACATTCCTGTCGATTACAGTGACAATGTCCATTTATCAAGCGACATGCTTCCGAAGCAATTCAAAGAAAAAATGAAAGCAAAAGCTCTCTAGCACTCTGCGCACCATGACCTGTTTTCTAAAACAGCCCAATTTAAAAGGAGTGAAGGGAATATGAAAAACGCAAGCGACATCCATATGATGAGCCGCGGAGAAAAAGGCTCACCTGAGGATCAGATCTATCAAGTCTCAACAATGACATCTCTGCTGGACGGAGTATATGACGGAGATTTTGATATGGCTGACATTCCGAAGTTCGGTGATTTCGGAATCGGCACGTTCAACAAATTGGACGGCGAATTAATCGGATTTGACGGAGAATTTTACCGTCTGCGCGGCGACGGAACGGCTACGCCTGTTAAAGGCGGAGACCTGTCACCATTCTGCTCATTCACATTTTTCACGCCGGATATGACGCATACGATCGACGGCGAAATGACCCGTGAAGAATTCGAGCAGGAAATCGCCAGCCTTCTGCCTAGTAAAAACTTATTTTATGCGATCCGTTTAGACGGCGTATTTAAAAAGGTGCAGACAAGAACGGTAGAACGCCAGGAGAAACCGTACGTTCCGATGATCGAAGCGGTGAAAACACAGCCTGTGTTCAACTTTGACGACATTCAGGGGACAATCGCCGGCTTCTGGACGCCGGGTTACGCAAACGGCATCGCTGTTTCCGGATATCACCTGCACTTCATTGATGAAGGACGCAATTCCGGCGGACACGTGTTTGACTATGTCATTAAAGATTGTAAAGTGACCATTTCTCAAAAAATGAATATGAACCTCAAGCTTCCGAATACGGCGGACTTTTTCAACGCAAATTTAGATAATCCGAATTTTGCGAAGGATATCGAAACAACCGAAGGAAGCCCGGAATAAATTAAAAAAGAAAGCCTCATTTTTCTCGGGGGCTTTCTTTTTATTTGGCTGAACCGGCAAAGATTAGGTAAAATACAGTCAAAAGGGAAAGGTGTGGTAGCTGTGAAAGTATTGGTATTAGCGGTTCATCCTGACATGGACAACTCAGCGGTCAATAAGGCGTGGACAGAAGAATTAAAAAATCATGATGAAATCACGGTCCGTGAGCTTTATAAAGAATATCCGGACGGGAAAATAGATGCGGAAAAGGAACGGCAGCTGTGTGAACAGTATGACCGGATCGTATTTCAATTCCCGCTGTACTGGTACAGTGCGCCTCCGCTTTTAAAAACATGGATGGATCATGTGCTGGCGTATGGCTGGGCTTACGGTTCTAAAGGAAAGGCGCTGCACGGCAAAGAATTGCTGCTGGCTGTTTCCGTAGGTGCCGGAGAGGATGCATATCAGGCAGGCGGGTCCAACCATTTTTCACTGAGCGAGCTCTTAAGGCCGTTTCAGGCAATGGCTAATTTTACGGGTATGACCTATTTGCCGGCTTTCGCGATGTACGGGGTAAGCAGCGCCGATGCTGCGGCTATCCGTGACAATGCCAAACGCCTGGCGGATTACGTAAAGAAGCCATTTTAGAGTCGTATGCATTCATCTTCATCCGACAATATTTCCTGAGAAATATTTCGAACCTTAGACGCTTCTGACTGCCAAGAAAGAAAAAAACGGATTTCGCGCTGAATTTGCGAAATCCGTTTTGATATTATGTCAGTTTTTGCAGATCTTTTGTGCTGATATATCCCGTGGCGCCCCCGTAATCGACAAGCGCCCAGCCGAAGTCAATGCCGCCGCCGGCTGTCTTTTTCCATCTGAGGAAAGAAACGCTCGTGTTTTTGGCAAGGGAAGCTTTGACCGCTTGTTTGTCTGTATATACTTTTGTTTTTGCCGTCGTTTTTACGGTTGTTGCTTCTTTAACAATATAATGAGTAGATACAAATCCTGTTTTTCCGTTTTTATAATGTACTTTTGCCCAGTCAGCGTTCTGGAACGAAACGATCTTTAAGCTGTCGCCTAAATGAAGGGTATCAGCTCTCGGACTGGCTGCTGATGCTTTTGTTCTGACGTTCAATGCTTCCGCGGAAACGAGATAAGAGTCAAGCGGGTAGCTGTACAGATCGTCAATTTTGACCGCTTCTTGCGCGTGTGTCTCCGGAAGAGGCGTTATTCCGGCAGCTGAAGCCGCTGATATTCCCGCTGCAAGGGTCAGAATGGATGCCGCTTTGGCTGTTTTCTTCATCTGTATCTCTCCTTTTACTACATCCTTTCACGTTTTACCGGAAGTCTAAACATCGGCCGGTTATTTTTGTGTTTGAAGTTTCAATGGAGCGGAAATGGTTTTTTTGACTTTTTCTCCTTTGAGCACCTGCTCCGCCGCTTCGGCCGCCAGTTTTCCGATCAGCTCCGGCTGCTGGGCGACCGTGGCTGTCAGCTTTCCGTTTTTAATGGAAGAAATCGCATCTTTATTTCCGTCGAAACCGACGACCAAAATGTGTTTGCCCGAGCTGTTAATCGCTTCGAGCGCCCCGAGTGCCATTTCATCATTATGGGCGAACACGGCTTTGATATCCGGCTGTCCCTGCAGCAGGTTTTCCATGACGGTCAATCCTTTTGTACGGTCAAAATCCGCCGCTTGCTTTGTTACGACATCCAGCTTTTTGTCGGCAATATGATGAAAGCCCGTTCCGCGTTCCCGTGTCGCGGATGCGCCCGGCACCCCTTGCAATTCAGCCACTTTGGCGCCTTTTCCGAGCTGATCGGCGAGGTAGTCGGCCGCCATTTCTCCTCCTTTGACATTGTCAGAGGCGACAAGCGTTTCGACTTTGCCGTGTTCGGCTGAACGATCAAGCGCAATGACAGGAATGCCGAGGGAATTTGCCGATTCGACGGCTGTTGAAATCGCTGATGAATCGGTCGGATTGATCAGCAGCGCATCGACTCCTTGCTGTATCAAATCTTCTACGTCATTTGACTGTTTAGATGAATCATTTTGAGCATCGACAATAATGACCTTCATGCCCCGTTTTTTGGCTTCCTTTATAACGCCTTCTTTTAATGAAACGAAGAACGGATTGTTCAATGTGGAGACGGAGAGCCCGATAGTGAATTCTTTTTTATGTTTTGTGTTTGACGGTTTTGCCCATTGCGGCGGTTCAAGTGAACAGGCGGACAGCAAAAACAGTGATAATGCCGCGATCGTGATGATGGCTTTCTTCATAATGGTCCTCCTATTATGCCGATTTTTTGCGGTCCAGCAGCACCGCGATTAAAATGACGATTCCTTTGACGACGAGCTGATAAAAAGATGATACGCCGAGAAGGTTCAAGCCGTTGTTCAGCGTACCGATAATCAAAACCCCGATCAGCGTACCGATGATGCGCCCTCGACCGCCGGACAGGCTCGTTCCGCCGAGAACGACCGCCGCGATGGCGTCCAGCTCGTATGATTCCCCGGCCGTCGGCTGTGCGGAATTTAAGCGTGATGTCAGAATCGCTCCCGCCAGCGCCGATAATAAACCTGTCAGAGAATAGATCATGATCTTGATGCGGGACACTTTGATTCCCGATATCAGCGCCGCTTTCTCATTGCCGCCGATGGCGTATGTCCGGCGGCCGAACGGTGTTTTGTGCAGAAGAACCCACAGGGCCGCAAATGCAATCAGCATCGTAATGGCAGGTACGGGAATGCCGAGAAAATAACCGCGCCCGAACAATTGAAATGCGTAATTTGAACCGAGCCCCGTAATCGGATTTCCGTCCGTATAGACGAGGGTCAGTCCGCGAAAGACGGTCATTGTCGCCAAAGTGGCGATGAACGGCGCCATTTTTCCTTTTGTGATTAATAATCCGTTTATCATGCCGAGTACGGCGCCGATCACGCAGCCGATGATGACGGCTAAGATCGGGTCGATGCCTGAGACCATCATACCTGCGACCAATGCGCTCGATAAGGCGAGGATGGCTCCGACAGAGAGATCAATGCCTCCCGTTAAAATGACAAACGTCATTCCGAAAGCAATCAGAGCGTTAATCGCAACCTGCCTAAGAAGGTTGAGAATATTGAGGGGTTCAAGAAAACTCGGGTTTAAAACGGAAACGATCAGCACAAGAATCAGTAAGCCGAGAAACGGACCGAGTTTTTGCGTAAAGGTATGAATGGAAAATCGCTTTTGTTCAGTTGATGTCATTGGTTCAGTTTTCATTCTGCTGCCCTCCCGTGGCAAGTGTCATGATGTGTTCTTGTGTTGCGCCGGCCGCATTGATTTCTCCGCTGATGCGCCCTTCGTGGACGACGATGATTCTGTCACTCATGCCGAGAATTTCCGGCAGCTCGGAAGACACCATGATGATGGCGACTCCGCGATCGGTCAGTTCATTCATTAATGAATAGATTTCCCTTTTCGCGCCTACGTCGACGCCTCTTGTGGGTTCATCAAGGATGAGAACTTTCGGGCCGATTCCGATCCATTTGGCAATGACGACTTTTTGCTGGTTCCCTCCTGATAAATGCCGGGCGGCGGTTTCAGGAGATGCGGTCTTAATGGTCAGACGCTTGATGAGCAGCTCAACGAACTCCGCCTCGCGTTTTCGGTCAATGATGCCTTTCGGAGAGAAGCTGGTCAGGTTCGGCAATGAGATATTTTCACGAATGGACGTATCCAGCAGCAGCCCTTCATCTTTGCGGTTCTCCGTAATCAGGCCGAGTCCCTTGCGGATGGCATCGTACGGACCCCGAATGCCGGTTTTTCGGCCGGAAATCCAGATCTCTCCGGAATCGAGCCGGTCAATTCCGAACAGCGCCCTCATGATTTCTGTCCGTCCGGCACCCATTAAGCCGGAAACGCCGAGGATTTCTCCGGCTCTCACATGGAAACTGATCTGTGAAAAGCTTCCTTTTTTTGAGGCGTTTTTCACTTCGAGCACCTTATCGCCGAGTGACGGCGTGCGAGTCGGATACCGATCGGTCAGCTCCCGCCCGACCATTTGTTTGACCACTTCATCAAAATTAGTATCTTTAATATGCGTCGTATCGACAGTGAGGCCGTCCCGCATAATGGTGATCTGGTCGCAAATCGAAAATATCTCTTCCATTCGGTGTGAAATATAGACGATGGATACGCCGTCCCGCTTTAACGCCGTCATCACGTCAAACAGTTTGCTGATTTCCCGTTCGGTCAGCGCCGCGGTCGGTTCGTCCATAATAATGACTTCGGCGTTTGTCATCAGCGCTTTGGCAATCTCAATCATCTGCTGCTGGCCGACGGAACATTGTCCGGCTTCCCGGTCAAGAGGAAGAGAGACTCCCAGTTTTTCAAGCTGTGATTTTGCTAGCGCTTTCATTTTCTTCGTTTCCAAAACGCCGAACGCCGTCGTCAGCTCTTTGCCGATAAAAAGGTTTTCAAGCACCGTCATGTCCGGCCATATATTCAGTTCCTGATGGATAAAGGCGATTCCGTGCTTTTCGGCTTCCTTTGGATTGGAGAAGCTCATATTTGTTCCGTTTATCGTAATGTTTCCCTTGTCGAGCCGGTGGAGCCCGGTGAGCAGATTCATTAACGTCGATTTGCCCGCTCCGTTTTCTCCCATTAAAGCGTGGATTTCTCCCGGCAGAAGCTCAAATGAGACGCCGGAGAGCACTTGGTTTTTGCCGAATGCTTTATGAATGTCTGTCATGCCGATGTGCATGCTGGATCCCTTCTTTCTAGAAAATCACACCCGCCTGCAGGATGCAGTTGGCGTATGGTGTCATTTCACCCGTTCGGATGACGGCTTTTGCTTTCTGTGTGAGCCGTTTGAATTCCTCGTGGGACATGTACTCGATCGTCTGCGCTGAGAAATGGCTTTCTATGAAACTTGCATTCTCAGGGTTTGCGTCTTTGATTTCAGAGGCGGCCATCACCTTTTCGACTGCCATCTCCCCGGCTACCAGGCTGGTTACGTCCCGAAAGGCGGGAACGCCCGCCGTTAAAGACAAATCAATTTTAGGGACACCGTCAGGGACGGGGAGACCCGCATCGGCGATTGCGATGAGGTCTGTATGCCCGAGATCGGCTAATACTTTGGCAATGTGGCTGTTTAACATTCCGTGTTTTTTCATGACAGCAGCTCCTCAACTTCTTTTCTGGCCGGCATCCCGCCTTGGGCGCCGAAGTGCTGCACGGACAGGGAGGCGGCGCGGTTGGCAAACAAGAGCGCTTGCTCGATGTCCCGACCTTCCGCGAGTGCGACGGCAAGTGCCGCATTAAAGGTATCGCCGGCTCCCGTCGTGTCGACCGCTTCTGCAGGGAAGGCGGGAACAAGCCGTTCCGCGGTGCCGTCTGAGTAGCGTACGCCTTGTTTTCCTTCGGTAATGAACAGTTTGCCGGGATAGCCGGCGAGCGCTTCTTCTTTCGTCCGGTCAGGAAATAAAATGGATGCTTCATGTTCGTTCGGCGTAAGATATGCGGCATCCTCAATCGTCGATTGTTTCAGCGGCCGGGCCGGCGCGGGATTCAGGATAACCGGAATTTGCTGAGCGCGGCAGTAGCTGCACACTTCTTCAACGGTTTCTTCAGGAATCTCCTGCTGGATCAGCACGATATCAATGCCGGGAAGTTTTGCCAGCGCACTTTTGGCATAATCGGGGGAGATGTCATCGTTTGCGCCTTTTACGACGACGATGCTGTTGTCTCCTTCTGCGAGCACAATATGAGCCGTTCCGCTTTTTTTATGTGTAACCGTTTCCATATAGTCCGTATTGACACCGTTTGCCTTCAGGTTTTCAATAATCGCTTTTCCGTAGCTGTCATTGCCTGCTTTTCCTACCATATATACGTTTGCGCCCAGGCGGGAAGCGGCTACGGCCTGATTTGCGCCTTTTCCTCCGGGCACAGTTTGAAAGTCTGTGCCCAGTACGGTTTCTCCGGCTTTCGGACGCCGTTCAGATGTGACGACCAGATCCATAGAACAGCTTCCGATAACACAAATTTCACTCATGGTGATCATCCTTTCTCGTCGTTTGTCTTCTTATGTAAGTCACGGGCAGTTGAATGGCCGTCTCTTTCGGCGGCTCTTTCTTTATCAATTGCAGCAGCAGGTTTGCCGCTTTTTTTCCCATCTCATATGCAGGCTGGCGGATGGTTGAAAGCGGCGGGAACAAAAGCCTGCTCTGCGGAATATCGTCGTATCCGATGATCTGAATCTCCTCCGGAACTTTTTTGCCGAGCCGCAGCGCCTCATGGAGGACGGCAGCCGCCGCAATGTCGTTGCTGGCAATGACTCCGTCGGTTTCCGGGTATGCTGCAAACAATTCTTCTGCTAAAATGGCGGCATCCTTGATGGAAAATGAAGCGGCGGAGATGACATTGAACGGCGCGCCCGCTTTTTGCAACACGTTAAGTGCGCCGTTAAAACGTTCCTGAGCGGTTGGAAGGTGGGCTGGGCCTTTGACAAGCGTGATGCTTGTGCTTTTGCCGCGAAGCATTTCCTCAGCCGCCCGTTTTCCGCCTGCCCGCCCGTCACTGAATACGGATGGGGCGCCTTCTTTTGTCCGGTCCAGAAATACGACCGGGTAAAGGCTGCCGCTGTATTCGGGAAGGTCGGGATAATGGGTGGCCGCCAAAATACCGGCAACTTGATTTTGTTTAAATGTTTGCAGGTAGTCGAGTTCTTTTTCCAATTCTTCATCGCTGTTGCCGATGATCAGCCGGTATCCTTCCCGCTGCAACTCGTCTTCAGCGCCGCGGGCAAGCTGAGGGAAAAAGGGATTCGTAATATCCGGAAGCAAAAGCCCGACCAGTCTGGATTCTCTTTTATAAAGAGAGCGGGCAACTTCATTCGGATAATAATTCAGCTTCTCCATGGCAAGCATGACCTTCGTTCGTGTATCTTCATGCACGTAGCCGTTGTCATTGAGGACACGCGAAACCGTGGCAACAGAGACGCCGGCAGCGCCTGCGACATCTTTAATCGTTGCCAACAAACACTCCTCCTTCATTTATGTAACCGTTTACATAAAAAGAGTAACACGAATCATTTCGGTTGGCAACAAAAAAAGAGACCGGGGTCTCTTTTAGTTCACGATGCCGATTTGTGAGATATTCACTTTGATATCAGGGATTATCTCGATGGAAGGATAGACCTCACGCCAATTGAGCCGCTTGCCCCGCTCATAATAATGGGTTTGATATTTACGGCCGATGCCGAGGATATCCGAGTTGTGCTCCTGAATATGGCTGATCACCGATCTGGCCTGGCTGTTCAAATTTGCTGATGCTTGTTTGTTCATTTGGTCGATTGCCGTATAAGAATTCAGCTTGTCCTTTGGATATTCCAAGACGCGTGCATTCAGTTTTAAACGGATTTTCACTTTTATATGCTGCGGATCTGTATCTATAAATACAATCTTTCGCGTGGCATCCGTGATGCCGAGAGAAAGATAATTTTCAATATCCATTTTGTATTTGTCCCACAGCTTCAGATTAATATTAGCCGATTTATTAAATTGCCCGCTTAAAAGGGTCAGGAGGGTTGAATCCTGACCGAGCACCTCAGTCACTTTCCGCTGGCCGCTGAACAGGGCAGAACCCTCTATCTTTATCGTCTGTCCGTTAATCGATAAATAAGGAAGGGCGAAATCCTTATCAGCCGTCAGCATGCTTGAACGGATGGATTGCAAATTTTCCATGCTGATATTTGATTCCGCATTAGCGCTTGTTAATAAATTCGTTAAATACTTGCTGACGATCAATTTCTGCCGGACGATCAGCTTCAGCACTTCAATCGCCTCACCGTCTTTGACAACCGCCGGATGAGCGAGAAGCGGGCTTTTCGGATCTCTGTAAAAGACATCGAGATAAGGAAAAAGCGGTTTTTCCGCCATTTTCTCACCGATTAATAAGACTCTTTGCTTGGACGTGTCAATGCGCTGATCGACAAGCTTATCCAATTGAAACCGCGCTTCACGGATGGTATGCCCGGAAGCGCTGAGCACCGTCGTAATGAATGAGCCGCCCGTTTCCTGTTCCGCCTGGGAGGACTGAACCTTCCGATAGGTGATGCCGATTTTATTTTTACCGTCATGATCAACATCAAGGCTTGCGGTCAGCACGAGAGAAATATCTTTCAGCAAATTTTGATCCCAGCAGCCCGCAAGTGTCAGGCTTGCACACATGAGACTGATAAGAACCGCTTTTTTAATGCGCATGGCGGACACCCTTTTTGCGTACAAGGACAATCAATACCATAAACAACGGAAACAAATACACAAACACAATATCGGAAATGCGGAAAAACTGATCCAGCTGCTGTATCGTTTTATCTGTGCTTGTGGCCCAAATAGACAGAAGGAAGACGAGCAGGGCCAGCGGATAAACAAACCGGCTGTGGTCTTTTTGATTGAACAGCTTGGCAATGCCGGTGCTTGCCAAGTAAAACACGTTGGCCAGCGTTGAAAAGACGGTCACGAACCAAAACGTCAAAAAGAGCAGATCCGTCCGTTCGATAATTCTGAATGAAACGGTTTTTAACAGGTACAGCACAGGCTCCGGGATCATTTTTATTTCTTCGGGGCTGATTGTGACAAAGCAAGCAAGGGTGATATACAGGTAATAAAGGATAATCAAGATGTTTGAAATCGTCAGTATTTTGTAGCGCTGGCTGACGGTGCAGTTGATAAGGGGCCCGATTACGAGCGCCGCCTGAAAGCCGGTAATGCTGACAAGTGTTTGCTGCACCCCGGTAAGCATGTCTTTTGCGGTTCCGTGAAAAATCGGCATAATGTATGTGATATCGGCTTTTCCCAGCGTGTATAAAATCGGCAGAGAGATCAGCAGCAAAAACGGTGTTAAGATAAAGCTGAACCTGGCGATCGCATTCAGCGGGGCTTGGGCGATATAGACAGAACCGAGGATCAGCATTAAGCTGACCACCCAATTCGGAGTCTGCGGGAGCACCCAGATATCCAATATCCGTGTAAATACAGAAAGAATGAGCGTGCAGAGAAACGCGAAATATAAAATATACAGCACCTGCACCCCTTTGCCGGCAAGTGTTCCGAACACCTCCTCCAGCATTTCGTACAGGTTCAGCTTCGGAAACCGGTGAAATAATATCATATACAGGCTGAATGTAAGCTGGACGAGCAATCCGGTAAGCAGAATGGAAATCCATCCGCTGCTTCCCGATTTCATCATCAGTAAATGGGGCAGCGCCAAAATGCCGATGCTGATCTGCGTCTGATTAATGAAAAACACGCCTTGAAGCCGGCTTATTTTTTTAGGCTTCATCTTTTCTCCACCCCCGAACATGTTTCATCTGCTTTGAGTCTTGCGGTCTCAAATAAAACGGCCTTCTTTTAATAAACCAAGCCGGCAGCCGGATAAATGCATCCTTCAAGTCGCTGAAATGAAACGGCGTCAGAGATGATAAATAAGGAACGCCGAGTGATTCAAGCTTACACAGGTTCATCAGAATAAGCCCGAAGCCGAGTGCGATGCCGATAAAACCGAACGACGATGCCAGAAACATAAGCGGAAACCTGAGCGTTCGGATGGACGTGCTCATTTCATATGAAGGAAGCACAAAAGAAGATACGGCCGTAACGGCTACGACGATAATCATCATATTAGAAATGAGTCCCGCCTGAACGACTGCGTCACCGATCACGAGACCGCCGACAATGCCGATCGTCTGACTGATCGGTTTCGGCAGCCTGATACCGGCTTCGCGGATCAGTTCAATTGTAATCTCCATAATCATGGCTTCTATCAGCGGAGGGAAGGGAATATCAACAATCGAATTTTTCATGGTGATAATCAGATCGTTGGGAATGACTTCGAAATGAAACGCAATCAGCGCGATATAAAAAGCGGGCAGCGTAATCGCGATCATAAAGGCGAAAAATCTCAGCACTCTTAAAAAACTGGCGGAAATCCATCTCGTGCTGTAGTCATCCGGAGATTGAAAAAAAGAAAAGAATGTGATCGGCGCAATCAAAGCCGACGGACTCCCGTCCATCATGATCAGTACACAGCCTTCCATCACGCATGCTTTTGCTTTATCCGGACGTTCCGTATGAATGATCTGCGGAAAAATGGAAAACGAATTATCTTCTATTGATTCCTCGATAATCCCGGGCGCAAGCACGCTGTCTATACGCAGGTATGACAGGCGCCGCTTCACTTCCTCCACAATCTCCGGATTGGCGATATTCTCAACAAAGATAACCGCAACTTTTGATTTGGCTCTTTCTCCGATATCCATATAATGAACGGAGAGATGGCGGTCCTGTATGTGAAACCGCAGCTGATGAATGTTCGTTTCCAAACTTTCCACAAACCCGTCATGGGCGCCGCGGATGATACTTTCAGATTCGGGTTCCATAATGGAACGTAGCGGATTCTGCCCGACGGAAAACAGCTTCGCTTTCCTCGATGCATCGCTGAGAAAAACAACCTGCCCGGCCAAAATCCCGTCAATGAGTTTTCTGGTTTCATCCGTTTCCGCACTGCTGACGGCATTCATCGTTTCCTCGAGCGGGCCGTTCTGCAGGGTGTCGCTTAACAGAAACTCATTCAGCTTCTGTTCTTCTATCATTTGTTCAATATAAAAGAAAGCGGTATGACGGTCCTGCAGTTTGATCCTTCGTATTTTAAAATCACCGCAAACACACATCAGCTCCTGCATTTCCCGTACAGCCGATTCAAAATCGCCGGGAATCCGTTTGTTTTGTTTATCCGCAGACATCAGACCGCCTCCTTTCCCGGTTATCTGTAGTTTTCAGCGGGTATTCCTTTTTTATGCATTTTATAAAATAGAGGAGCTCCTCGATGTTTTACCAAGAACTTCACATTTATGGATGAATATTTCTTGAACGAATATAAAGATTTATTAAAATTATTTCAAAAGAGGGATAAATGTCCTGTAAATGGTTTAAAAGGAGAAAGGCTTTCCGCATATAAAATGTGTATTTCTTGTAAACACTCCGGACCCGTCTTATTCTGTCATGTACCAGTCATTCCGCTAGTTATTTTGGAATGGGACTGAAAGCAGGATACGGGGGAAAATGAATGACTTTATGACCTTATCCTTAACAAAACAGGCAGTCTGCACACAGCGGACAGAGAGTCCCGAAACGTATGCGCAGTGCGAAAAACGCTGATACAAACGGGCTGGAAAAGATGGATTATCATTACATCTTTTTCTTCCGGAACGCGAATAGTTCCATTGGTCCAAATGAATTTCTTTGTGCAAATGTAAACGCATTCATTTTTCTTTTGAAAAATTGAAGTAAGGTTGAAGTCCTGCCTATTCCCAAAAAAAGCAATTCGATAATAGGAAGAATAGCGTCACTAATAGAGAAGTTTGGCTCAGTGAAAGCGGGAACATTATGTTACATAATGCCGATTGAGAATTCATAGTGAAGCTATATACTGATGAATGAATTTATCAATACAGAAGGAGATGTCAAAAATCAATGTGGTTACTCATTATAGCCTGTGCTGCCGTACTAATCATCGGAATCATTGAAAAAAGGCGGCATCAGAAGAATATCGATGCTCTGCCAGTACGCGTCAATATTAATGGTATCCGCGGAAAGTCAACCGTAACGAGGCTGACGACCGGAATACTGATGGAGGCGGGCTACAAAACAGTCGGAAAAACGACGGGAACAGATGCAAGGATGATTTATTGGGATACACCTGAGGAGAAACCGATCAAACGGAAACCGCAGGGCCCGAATATCGGCGAGCAAAAAGAAGTAATGAAGGAAACCGTAGAACGGGGCGCCAATGCCATTGTCAGTGAATGTATGGCGGTAAACCCGGATTATCAGATTATCTTTCAGGAAGAACTCCTTCAAGCCAACATCGGCGTCATCGTGAATGTGCTTGAAGACCATATGGACGTCATGGGGCCGACGCTTGATGAAATCGCTGAAGCATTTACCGCGACGATCCCGTATAACGGTCACCTTGTCATTACAGACAGTGAATACACAGACTTCTTTAAAGAAAAAGCCGCAGAGCGAAATACCGAGGTCATTATTGCGGATAACTCTAAAATTACAGATGAATACCTTCGTAAATTTGAATATATGGTCTTTCCTGATAACGCTTCCCTTGCGCTCGGCGTTGCCCAGGCTCTTGGGATAGATGAAGAAACGGCGTTTAAAGGAATGCTGAATGCGCCGCCTGATCCTGGCGCCATGAGAATCCTGCCGCTGCTCAGCACGAAGGAGCCCGGTCATTTCGTAAACGGCTTTGCCGCAAATGATGCATCTTCTACTTTAAATATATGGAAACGTGTAAAGGAAATCGGCTACCCGACAGATGAACCGATCGTTATCATGAACTGCCGCGCCGACCGTGTGGACAGAACGATTCAGTTCGCAAACGACGTGCTTCCGTACATTAAAACGAAGGAACTCATACTCATCGGCGAGACGACTGAACCGATCGTCAGAGCTTATGAAGAAGGCAAGATTCCTGCCGATACACTGCACGATCTGGAATATAAATCAACAGACGAAATCATGGACGTGCTGAAAACAAGAATGCAAAACCGTGTCATATATGGCGTCGGCAATATCCACGGTTCAGCGGAACCATTAATTGAAAAAATTCAAGAGTATAAGGTGAAACAGCTCGTTAGCTAGGAGGAAAAGGATAAATGTTCGGATCAGATTTATACATCTCACTTATTTTAGGCGTGTTAATCAGTTTAATTTTCGCGGAAAAAACAGGTATCGTACCTGCCGGTTTAGTTGTGCCGGGTTATTTAGGGCTCGTTTTTAACCAGCCGGTCTTTATTTTACTCGTACTGCTGGTGAGTCTTCTTACATACGTGATCGTCAAATACGGTTTATCCAGATTTATGATTTTGTACGGACGCAGAAAATTCGCAGCTATGCTGATAACGGGAATCTGCTTAAAAATCGCCCTTGATTTCCTTTACCCGATCGTACCGTTTGAGATATCAGAATTCCGAGGAATCGGTATCATCGTACCTGGTCTGATCGCCAATACCATTCAAAAACAGGGATTAACGATTACATTTGCCAGCACGCTGTTCTTAAGCGGCGCAACTTTTGCCATTATGTTTGCTTACTACTTAATCTAATGTAAGGTGTGTCAAACGATGAAAAAACAATTAAGCTTTCAAGAAAAACTGCTGAAGCTGACCAAACAGCAGAAAAAGAAGACCAATCTTCACGTTTTTATCGCGCTGCCGATCGTCTTTTGTCTGATGTTCGTCTGCATTCTGACAGGGAAGGCGGAAACGCCGAGTGTGAAAAGAAATGCCGATGACCTTGTATCAGCCTCATTCGTCGGAGATATTATGATGGGCCGGAATGTCGAGAAAGTGACAAAGCATAAAGGCACGGAGAGTGTCTTCCGTTACGCAAAGCCATTCTTCGAAGCATCCGACTATGTGTCGGGGAACTTTGAAAACCCGGTTACATATAAAAAGAACTACAAAGAAGCAGAAAAAAATATCCACCTTCAGTCAAACAAAGATGCCGTAAAAGTATTGAAGGACATGAATTTCACCGTTCTCACGGCAGCCAACAACCATGCGATGGATTACGGCCCTCAAGGAATGCGGGATACGGTTGAAGAGTTTTCAAAGCAAAATCTTGAACTTGTCGGCGCAGGCCTCACGCTGAAGGAAGCCGAGCAGAACATTTCTTATCAAGATGTAAACGGAATCAAAATCGCAACACTGGGTTTCACTGATGTTTCCGGAAAAGGCTTTGCAGCTAAACGAAATGCGCCGGGGGTGCTTCCGGCCGATCCAGAGCTGTTTATTCCGATGATTTCTAAAGCCAAAAAGAAAGCCGATCTTGTCATTGTTCAAACACACTGGGGACAGGAATACGATAATGATCCGAATGACAGACAGCGCCAATTGGCAAGAGCAATGTCAGATGCCGGAGCGGATATTATCGTCGGACACCATCCGCACGTGCTAGAACCGATCGAAATGTACCACGGCACCGTTATTTTCTACAGCCTGGGCAACTTCGTATTCGACCAGGGGTGGACAAGAACGAGAGACACGGCGCTTGTTCAATATCATCTGCAGAAAAACGGCACGGGACGCTTTGAAGTCACGCCGATGAATATTCATGAAGCAACGCCTGCACCGGTTAAAAAAGGCAGCATCAATCATAAAACGATCGTACGTGAACTGACGAAAGAATCGAATTTCGATTGGAGCGTCAAGGATGGAAAATTAACGTTTGATGTGGATCACAGCGATATCTTAAAAAAGAAAGCGGAGTGAAAAACAAATGAAAATCATTAAAGCGGGATGGCCGTTTGCCGCGATCATTATGGTATTTATGTTTATGTCAGCGTTTAAATACAATGATCAGCTCACAGATCAGGAAAAACAAAAAATTGATACGGAAATGCAAAAGATTCAGCAAGAGGACACAGCGGGCGCAAAATAAGCGCATGATTCCGCTTGCCGGCATATTGTTTGTTCCGAATCCAGTAAAGAATGCCCATAACGGGCATTCTTTTTTTGTGTGCTCTCCTAAACATTTGTTAAAAGTTACCGATGTAAAAACTACTAAAAATGAGGAGAGTGAATAGAAAACATGCTCACAAGCTGGAGGAAGTACATCCTTGCCGGCCTTATGATTTGTCTTGTGGCACCTGCAGTAACGAGAACGGAAATTGCTGAAGCGGATTCTCAAGTTTCTGTCCTGATGGTTTCAGACGCGCAAAAACTTGTCGGAAATAAATATGTTTACGGAGGCGAAGAGCCTGAGGACGGTTTTGATCCGTCCGGATTGATGCATTATCTTTTCAGCAGACAGAACATCCATCTGCCGAGAACGGTCAGTGATCAATGGAAAGTCGGAGCCGCCGTCAAAGAAAATGACCTTTTACCGGGAGATCTTGTGTTTTTCAAAAAGTCGGATTCCACACAAAACGCGCCCGTCCATGACGGTCTTTATATCGGAAACGGAGAGATGATACACAGTTCTCCGTCAGAAGGCGTAACCGTCACACGCTTTCAAAAAAGCAGTTATTGGATGAATTTATATCTTGGCGCAAAGCGGATTACAAAAGATCCGGAACTGGCTGATGATCCGATCGTTCAGGAGGCAGCCCGTTATCTCGACATTCCGTATGTATTCGGCGGAAGCACGCCCGAGGAGGGATTCGACTGTTCGGGGCTGGTCCAATATGTTTTTGAAAACAAGCTTCACATTTACCTGCCGAGATCTGCGGAACAGCAGTGGCTGGTCGGTGAGAAAATCAAACTGAGCGATATAAAGCCCGGAGACGTGATTTATTTCAGCGACACGTATAAAAAAGGAATTTCCCATGCGGGCATTTATGCGGGAGAGGGAAGGTTCATCCAAGCAAGCCGCTCCGCAAAAGTCACCATTTCTTACTTGTCGGAAGATTACTGGAAAAAACATTTTACGGGGGTGCGCCGATTCAGCAATTTAGCCATTTCTAAAGAAAATCCCGTTGTGTCCACAGCGGCCGATCATATCGGAATTTCTTATCTGAAAGGCGGCGTTTCACCGGAAACCGGCTTTGATACGGCGGGATTTGTTCAATACATCTATCAAAAAGCGAAAGGAATCAGCCTGCCGCGTTATGCGGACAAGCAGATGCAGGCGGGCGTTCCGGTCGATAAACAAGATCTGAAGCCCGGCGATCTGGTCTTCTTTAAAGCGGAAAGCCTGAATCCGGCCATTTATATCGGGAACGGACAAGTGATTCATGTCACCGTGTCCGCAGGCGTTACCATAACAAATATGAACACAAGCGCTTATTGGAAGGACAAATATGCGGGCAGCATCCGGCTTCCGTAAAAAAAGACGTCAGAGAGTGTCTCTGACGTCTTTTTCTTTTACCGTTTCGGCGCTCTGTATCCGGCCGCTACCGCATCCTCTACGGAACAGAACATTTCCGCGGGATCTGTCGTCCGGTCGTAGTATGTACTTCCCGGCGTGTGATAAATGCCGTTCCGGCTGCCTTTAATGTCGCATCCCTGTGAGGTGCCGGCTGCTTTCGTTTCGGCATGTCCGCCGGAGGAAGGGGCATTGTTTTGCGCCGTTTCCGCGTTTTCGGATGTTTTTGTTTCTGCTTTCTGCCGCTTTAAAGTTTTATTTTCTGACTGAAGCGTTTCAGCGGTCTTTTCGAGCTTCTTTTGTGAATTTTTTAATTTCTCATTGTCTTGTTTGAGTGATTTGTTTGTTTTTTTCAGCTCACTTATCTCTTGGCTGAGTTTGCTGAGTTTTTCTTCATTGCCGGCTTCGGCTTCGGATTTCTCCTTTTCGGCCGCGGCACTGATGCTTTCATATTTTTTCTCAAGCGCCTGGTGTTCCTTCGTCAATTTTTGATAAGCGGTATCAAGGGTGCTGTATTTCTCCTCTGCCTTCTCGGCCGAGGCGTCCGGTTCTGCGAGGGAGGCGCCGGTCAGAAGCAGGATAAATCCGCCGATGAGAAGGGGCCAAAACAGCTTTTTTGAAAAATGTTTTTCTTTTTTTGCCGCTTTGCATATGAGATGGAATATTCCGTATCCGACTGCGCAGAGAAAAGCTAAACATCCTATAATAGCGATTGCATTCGACATCATGAAACTCCTTTTTTCTTTATCTTACAATTTATTTTCATTTTTGGGAATTTCTTTTTTCGGAATTTCTTTTTTCGGAAACATGAAAAACCAGGCCGTGAAAGACCTGGCTTTTGCCTTTTATTGATCGTTGTCGAGAAGCCGGTTTATGAAATATGCGACGCCGTTTTCATCGTTGCTTTTTGTAATATACGTGCTTTTTTCCTTCAGTTCATCAATCGCATTGCCCATGGCGATGCGGTTTCCCGCCGCTTCAAACATGGAGAAATCATTCGGGCTGTCGCCGATGGCGTAAATATCCTGTTTTTCAATTCCGTACAGTGAGGCAAGCTCCGTCAGAGCACGTCCCTTTCCGGAACCGGCAGGGAGGATTTCGATAATGTGTTTCCCGGAAGATGTCTGGGATAATTTCGGATGATGTGTAATTTCTTCTTTGGCGTTTCTCAGTTTTTCCATATCAAAAGAGAAACAAAGAAGCTTGTAAACATGTTCGTCTCCGTTAAAAATCGCCTGTATATCCTGCACGGGTTTAATGCCGAATTGTTTGAACTGCGTCTTTGCGCCCTCCCATAATGTCCGAATATCTTCCTTGGGATTGGCGCTTTTCAGAATGTCCAGTTCTGCCTGCAGTTTGGACTCGCCGTCAAATGGGGACAGCAGATGATCATCTGTATAGACCTCAAAGTAAATGTCTTTGTCCGTTAAATAAGCGGCGATATCCTTCCCGGCCTGCTGATCCATTAAGAGCCGGCTGACGAGGCGGTATCCTTTGTCATGGACTGTCCCGCCGTTTGCCGCAATGATCGGAATATCCAAATCCTTTAAGAGCGCTTTTACATCAAACGTGGCTCTGCCCGTGCAGATGGCCACGAGAATGCCCGCTTCATCCGCTCTTTGTAAAGCCGCTCTGTTTTCCGGAGAAATCACACTGTCCGAGTTCAGTAATGTGCCGTCTAAGTCAATGGCTATCAATTTCATATGTATGGATGCCCTCCTTTAAAATAAAGCTGCTTCATGTAGTATGTTCAGCTTTGTGCGAAATCAGCAGAAAGCCGTCAGTTAAAAGGCTATACCTTCATGTCCTTTTTTTCAACAGAAAAACGGCGGGATTTGCTAATCCCGCCGTGACATCTTACGCGTTTAAATCATTTTTTAATTTCGTTTTCACTTCTTGAAGGTTTTCCTCATTCAGCTTGAAATAATAAATATTTTTGCCGTACTGAGGAGTGTAAATATAGCTGTCTGAACCTGTCAGCTGCAAAGAATCCACCGATTTCAGCGATGTGATAAACGGGAACAGACCGATGGCGTCATTAAGAGATAAGTTCATTTTTAAGTTTTTCCCTAAGCTGTCGACGATATCGTCATAAGATGGGATCGAGCTTAACGATTTAGATTTTTTAATAATGGCGCTCAGCACTTCCATCTGTCTTTGTCCGCGCATCAGATCGGTGTCCGCTTTGCGTGTTCTTACATAAGCCAGCGCCTGCTCACCGTCAAGCGTCTGGACGCCCGGCTTCAGCACGACTTTTCCTTTTGTATCGACTTTAATACGATCGGCAATTTTCTGGCTTTTCACATTTACCGTAACGCCGTTCAATTCATTGACGACATCTCGGAACGCGTCGAAGTTGCTCTCAACCACATAATCTACCGGAATATCAAGCATGTTTTCTACTGTTTTATAAGTTAAATTATAACCGCCGTAAGCATGTGCGTGCGCGAATTTGTCATAGCCGTGTCCCGGGATGTTGACATAGGAATCCCGCGGAATGCTGAGCATCGTCGCTGTTTTCTTTTTCCGGTTGAAGGTGACGAGCACGTTGGCGTCACTTCTTGCGTCATCTACTGATTCGCCCTTATTGTCACGGGCGTCTATTCCTAAAAGCAATACGGTGAAAGAATCCTTCTTCGGGTCAAATTCTTTGATCCGTTTTACGGACTGGTCGCCGCGGTCAAGGCTGACGTGCGCTTCTTTGGTCGCATTATTCAATTTCACAAATGCGTAGGTGCCGACGGAACCGGCGATCACCAATAAGAAAGCGGCGAATACCAGTACAAATTTCACCCATTTTCTGAGGCGTCTTTTCTTTTTTCTGCGTTGAGATCGTTCTTCCATATCATTACCTCTCGTTTCTATTCTTTGTGAAGCGTACCATAATTGTTGACTTGGAGCAAATCTGCAAATGAGAAAATTCCAAATCTTTCTCTCTATTTCGACAACATCTACTGTTATTTTTGCATCAGGTTCACATTATATTGGACGGCAGGAAGCGGGAAATGTTTCGTCGCTTTGTAAAAAATAATTAGTAAAATAATGGATATTAACGGTGCGGAAGGTTTGAAACGGACGGAAACAGGTAAAAGAAGCAGTAGAACAATTCCGCGCGTTACAGCGTTGGATGAAGGGAGTCTACATAACATGAAAAGCATACACTCGAATAAATGGCTCTATTTTTTCGGCGCACTCGGCGGCGCGTTATACGGATATGATACCGGAGTCATTTCCGGAGCTATTTTATTTATGAAAAAAGAACTGGGACTGAACGCCTTTACAGAAGGCCTCGTCGTCAGTTCGTTATTGGCGGGGGCGATTCTCGGATCGGGATTTGCCGGCAAACTGACCGACCGGTTCGGCAGGCGGAAGGCCATCATGGGAGCGGCGCTGCTGTTTTGTATAGGCGGTTTAGGAGTCGCTTTTGCCCCGAATACAGAGGTGATGGTTCTTTTCCGGATCATTCTCGGACTGGCTGTCGGAACATCTACAACGATCGTTCCGCTCTATTTATCGGAGCTGGCTCCGAAGCATAAACGGGGGGCGCTTTCTTCGCTGAATCAGCTGATGATTACGGTCGGAATCCTCGTTTCTTATATCGTGAACTATATATTTGCCGATGCAGGCGCTTGGCGCTGGATGCTTGGACTTGCGGTTGTGCCGTCAGTCATTCTGCTGATCGGAATCTTATTTATGCCGGAAAGCCCGCGCTGGCTGTTTACGATCGGCAAAGAAGAGAAAGCAAGAGAAATCCTTTCATCATTGCGGGGAACGAAGAATATTGATGATGAGATTGATCAGATGAAAGAAGCGGAAAAGGAAAACGAAGGCGGCTTGAAAGAATTGTTTGAGCCGTGGGTGAGACCCGCGCTGATTGCCGGCCTCGGACTTGCCTTTTTGCAGCAATTCATCGGGACAAATACAATTATTTATTACGCCCCGAAAACATTTACCAGTGTCGGGTTCGGCAATTCCGCGTCTATATTGGGAACGGTCGGAATCGGCGCCGTCAATGTCATCATGACGCTTGCGGCTATTAAAGTCATTGATAAAATCGGCCGGAAGCCGCTGCTGCTGGCCGGTAATGCGGGCATGGTCATCAGTCTGCTCGTATTGGCCGCGGTCAATCTCTTCTTTGAACATTCAGCAGCCGCATCATGGACAACGGTGATTTGTTTAGGCCTGTTTATCATTGTGTTTGCGGTCAGCTGGGGGCCTGCCGTGTGGGTCATGCTTCCTGAATTATTCCCGCTGCATGTCCGGGGTATCGGGACGGGTGTCTCCACTTTGATGCTGCATGCCGGAACATTGATTGTCTCATTAACCTATCCGATGTTAATGGAAGCAGTCGGCATCAGCTATTTATTTCTCATTTATGCCGCGATCGGGATACTGGCATTCCTGTTCGTCCGGTTTAAAGTGACCGAGACGAAGGGGAAAAGCCTTGAAGAAATTGAGCAGGATCTGAAAAGCCGTAACGGAGGCTCGGGATCAGAATCAAATCGGCGGACAGTTCATTCGTAATATTCAGTTTTAGGGGGGCGGTTATTTCACCGGCCCCTCAAAACGGATGCCGAGCGGGCGCCCGGTCACATAAATGACGGGGATATGTCATACGTTGTATAAAGTCACGATAAAGGCGGGGATGCCGGTGAAAACGAGTATTATTATCCTTACATATAATGAACTTGAGCTGACGAAAAAATGTCTGGCCAGCATTGAACGATACACCGACAAAGATAAGATTGAACTGATTATAGTTGACAACGGTTCCTCAGACGGAACGAGAGAATACATATCAAATCTGCCTGACGTCAAAGTCATCCTAAATGAAAAAAACCTCGGGTTCGCCAAAGGGTGCAACCAGGGAATCGAAGCGGCAGGGGGAGAAAATCTGCTGTTTCTGAACAACGATACGATGGTCACGAAAAATTGGCTCACCTCCATGCTGAGGGTGCTGTATCATTCTGAAAAAGCCGGTATGGTCGGGCCCGTCAGCAACTATGTCAGCGGCGCGCAAATGATCCATGACGCATATCATTCGCTTGATGAGCTGGAGTCATTCGCGGAGGCGTATTGCGCACGGAAAAAGCATCATACAAAGCGGGTGCTGCGCCTTGTCGGCTTCTGTCTTCTGGTGAAAAGAAGCGTCATTGAAGACATCGGCCCGTTCGATGAGCAATTCGGATACGGTTCTTTTGAAGATGATGACCTATGTCTGCGCGCCCTGCAAAAAGGCTACAGCCTGCACATCGCCCTCGATGCTTTTGTGCATCACCACGGGCACGCGACGTTTACGGCTAATCAGGATATCAATATCAATCAGTTATATTCGGAGAACCGCCAGCGGTTTACGGAAAAATGGGGCACTGATTTTACGTACTTTACTCATCCGAGACCGGAAATTGCGGAGCTCGTTCCCCGGGAGGCGAAACGGATACTTGATGTCGGCTGCGGGGCGGGGGCTACGGGGCTGGAACTTCAAAACAGACAGCCTTGCGAACTGTACGGAATAGAACTGCACCCGCTGGCGGCGCAAGCGGCAAAAGGGCACTATGAAGCGGTGCTGCAGGAAGATGTCGAAGAAGTGAAGCTGCCTTATCCGGAAGGCTTTTTTGATTGCATCATTTTCGCGGACATCCTTGAGCACTTAAAAGACCCGTGGCGCGTCATTGAAATGTATTCATCCTATTTGTCGCCTGCCGGATCAATCGTTTGCAGCATTCCGAATATTTCCCACGCCGAAGCGCTGTTCCCGCTTCTGCTCGGTGACTGGACATACAGAGACGCCGGCATTCTCGACCGCACCCACTTGCGGTTTTTTACGCCGCAGACGGTGTGCACGCTCTTTCCGGAAGAGACATTTGCTGTGAAAAAGCAGTCCTATACGTATGTTCACGTGGATGAGCGGGTGCAGCTGTTTTTACAGGAAATCACACGAATGGCGCAATCGATGCAATTTCCGGTGACACAGCTGCCCGAACAAAGCCGGATTTATCAAATTCTCCTCCGTGTCGAAAAAACAGGCTGAAGGCTACCGTCCCATCGTTCCGAAGTTGGTAATCTGAATGGAAACATCATAGTCAAAAGCCGCTTCGGAGAAGGTCTCATCCCAATGATGCTTTACTTTCTTCCAATAGTCGGGATATTGAATGCGGACTCTGTCAGAAAAGAATACAGGGTCCGTTTCATATTGATTCTGCAGCTTATCGATGACTTCTTTCACATCGCTTTTCAGTTTTTTTTCGAAAATCTTTTCCAGCCCGTTTAAATAGTGCTGATCGAATGAATCTTCTCCGGCATATTGATCCTCTGACAAAAGTCCTTTTGTTTTTACCGCTACATGAAATGACAGCTTCCCATTTTTCAGCCTGGGAGTGATGGTAGATGTTGATTTTTTGATCTCGAAGGTAATCGGGTGCCCCCCTTTATCCAAAGCGGGCAGCACGCCGCCCCGTATCGTCCCCATCAGCCAATTCAGGCTCTGTATTTCGTATGATGACAGAAAGCCCGCCAATCTGTTTTGTTTTGCGTTTTTGATAATGGCCGCTCCGTCATACACCGTTTTTCCTTTTTGATTGCTGACGGCCTGAATGAGAAAACTGAGTTTATTATGGCAGTAAATCGAAGCTCTCCCGATTCGGAGCGGTTTTAAAATCTTCCCGTTGTAGCCGCCGTTGTTCGTAAGGTCGATCAGCTTTTCCGCGGCCATGGGCTGCTGCTGATTCGGCGTCGGCTCCGTCAGAATATCGGACGCTTTTCCTCTTGCCGCGAAGAGATAGCTGCTCCGCCGTAATTCATCATCGCGGATAAAATGATTCATCATCTGCAGTATATTTTGGTCGGCCAGCAATTTGTCGCTGAATATCAGCACCTTTAAATGATCGCTGTAAACGGGTGGATCTTTTAAAGAGACTTCACTGACGGCTTCAAGTATGGTATCCCCCCGCGTCGTCACATTGACAAACATGGGCCGGCCGGAAGCCTGGCTGTTTTCGCTTTGGGGCAGCAGGTTTTGATAGGTTAATTTATATCGGCGGTCACTCGTCTCGTCTATCGCCAGCCCCCGGGCGAAAGACAGCTTTTCGACTTCCTTCGCGTCCCAGCATCCTGAAAGCGTCATCAGTATGAAAAGCGCAGCCGCCCATTTTATGAAAAGTGTCATGACGTCTGTTTCCTCCCGGCTATTTTTTTCATCCAGCTGACAAACCAGATGAGAAAAGGAATCATAATGACGGCAAAAAACGCATATCCGAGAATATTCGCGAATGCAAACACACTGTTGATATCATCGGGGTACATTGAAAGGCCGAATGTCACTGCCAATAAGCCTCCCAGCAGCCAGGCATTGTTTTTATTTTTCAGTTTGAAAATGGTGTTTAATCCGAGATGCGCTCCTTTAAAAGAACCGAGCATACAAGTAAACTGCTGGCATGTCCACGTAATTAAAAGAAAGATATCAAACCGCTCTATGAAAATGCCCCGGATTTCCAAGGCGTGAATCAGGGAAATGGTCGGATACGTCACCGTTTTGGCTTCAGCGACCGACATACAGCCGATGACGACAAGCAGCGTAATGCTGTAAAATAACCCTGCGCCTGCGATGCCGAAGACAGCAGCCTTTTTCGCCTGCTTCGGATTTTTCATAAACGGCACCAGATACAGAATCACCTCAAGTCCTGAAAAATACAAAAGGGTCCGCGGAAACATCTCAAAAAAGCTTTTGTAGCCTCCTTCCATGACCGGGCGGACGAAATCCAGATTAAACAGTCTCAGGCTGAATATAAGCAGCATAATCAGAATGACGATCGTAACCGGGAACAAATAGGCATAAAGCTTTGAAATGGGATAGACCCCGCCGGTCACATGGTAGATGCCGACCGCCAGAAAGATGAATATGACGGCACCCATCGGCGTATTTTTCAGTAAAAAGTAATTGATGACTTCACCGAGAAAACGGGCTTGAAAACAGACGGTGACGACAAAATAACAGCTGATGAATAAATTCAGAAGAGAACCGATAGCGCGGCCCATGATGCTTTGATTCAGCTCATAAATGGTTTCCCCGCTGTTTTTCTGCAAAAACGGCATAAAGAGCAGGACGATGCCGATAAACACGACACTCTGCACAAGAATAATGATCCATCCGCTCGGACTGTCCGCTGTTGCGGCGGAGCGCGGCAGTGTTAACACGCCCGCTCCGATCATTGTTCCGCTTACCATGAGAAGTGTCTGCATAAACGACAGCTTGTCTTCCGGTTTTTTCATGGGGATCACCTTTGCTTGATTTTATCTTTCGTCTCTTTTCTGGTCGGCCGTTTTTTCAAAAGAGGCGTCGGCAGTCTGACGATCGTATCTTTTAAGTCTTGGCCAGGATGCGCCATGATCGGAATAAGATAGTCCTGGCCGAAGCTTTTCAGACGCATCAGATGGCCGATGACAAGCAGATAGCACATGATCAGTCCGTATAAACCTAATATCGCCGACAGAATCATTGAAAAAATACGGATGAGCCTCAGCGGAAAATTGAACGCATAGGAGGGCGCCGTAAAAGAAGCCAACGCCGTAACGGATACGACAATAACCATCATCGCGCTGACAATATTCGCCTGAACGGCGGCCTGCCCGATCACCACGCCCCCGATCAGGCCGATCGTCTGTCCGATCGGCTTCGGCAGCCTGAGTCCGGCTTCTCTGATCATCTCGATCGTAAAAATCATGATGAACGCTTCAACAAAAGGAGGGAACGGGACATTCAATCTGCTCCCGGCAATCGTAACCGCCATTCTCGTCGGCAAAAGCCCCGTGTGAAACGTAACGAGCGATATGTAAAGGCCGGGTAAATAAATCGTGATTAAAATACATGTATACCGAAGCAGCCTGAGAAAGGTAACCGGAACCCACCGCTGATTATAATCGTCAGGGGAGTGGATAAATTCATCAACGGTAGCCGGCACCAAAAGGGTAAAAGGCGTTCCGTCTACAAGAATGGAAACCCTTCCTTCCAAAAGAGCGCCCATAACCCGGTCGGGCCGTTCGGTCGTCAAGACGGTCGGGAAAATAGAATACGTGTTATCTTCAATAAGCTGTTCGATCGCTCCTGATTCCGGAATGTCGTCAATGGTGATGGACTCCAGTCTTTTCATCACTTCTTTTACAACATCATCAGGGGCAATATCCCGAATGTAGGCAACGGCGATCCGCTTTTTTGTACGTTCGCCGATTGTGATCTCTTTGATCTGGAGGTTGGGATCACCGGACTGCTCGCGCAACAGCGCCGTGTTTGTTCGGAGCTTTTCGACAAAACCTATCCTCGGTCCTCGTTCAAGCACTTCTGAAGACGGTTCTTCAATATCACGCATTTTAAATGTTTCCGTCTCAAACGAAAGGGCTTCCTCCCATCCCTCCGCCAGCAAAACCGATTTGCCGGAGAAAATGTCTGCCTCCGCGTCCTTAAGTGAAGAAAGCCGGGTATGACGATAGCCGAAAGAGATGGATGACGGCGGTGTTTCAGCCGGTTCCTCTTGATGCCGGGCGGCCGCCTGCACGGGCGAAATAATATATTCCGCAAGCAATTGATTGTCGGTCAGTCCGTCTATATATATAAGACAGGCGTCACATTTGCCGTTTCCGTACGTAAACGAATAAAACATCATGTCATCGCTTTGGCCGAACCGTTTTTTCAGCACTTCAAGGTTTTTGCCGAGCTCCGCATGTATCGTCACAATGTTCCCCCCTTTTTCCATCAGTTATTTTAATTTGCGACAAACAAGGCATTTTATTCTGGAATAGGAAATGACTGAGCATTCCGCCCCATCCGAATGGTATAATGAGCAGGTCAGCCATTTTATACATATTGTTTTTAACTGCGGCTCCCTCCGTGTTTTAAAAAAAACACAGGGGGAATGGGATATGAGCCGCTTTTTAAGGGGAGGGGAACGAACATGACGCAAGAGCCGATTTTTTTACAGCCTGTATATAAAGAAAAACTATGGGGCGGCACGTTATTACGCGAACGATTCGGATATGACATACCTTCAGAAACAACCGGCGAATGCTGGGCGATTTCAGCCCATCCGCACGGAATGAGCACGGTCAAAAGCGGTCCGTATCAAGGGAAAACCTTGATGGAACTGTGGGATCAGCATAGAGAATTATTCGGCGGAACGGAAGGGGACCGGTTTCCGCTGCTGACGAAAATACTGGACGTCAAACATCATCTGTCTGTTAAAGTCCATCCTGACGATTATGACGCCGAGGAGCATGGACTGGGCGAAACGGGGAAATCTGAGTGCTGGTACATTATTGACTGTAAAGAAAATGCGGAAATCATATACGGTCACACGGCCCGTTCGAAAGCGGAACTTGTCACCATGATTAACAGCGGTGACTGGGAAGGCCTGCTGCGCCGCGTGAAGATCAAACCCGGCGATTTTTATTATGTGCCGAGCGGAACCATCCATGCCATTTGCGCGGGGGCGCTCGTGCTTGAAACACAGCAGAATTCAGAGGCGGCCTACCGGATATATGATTACGGGCGTACAGATCAAAACGGCCAGCCGCGTGAGCTGAATATCCGCGATGCCGTCAACGCCGCCACCGTTCCGCATGTGGACGGATTTTTGGATGAATCAACTGAAACGAGAAAAGGCGTCACCATCAAAACCTTTGTGCAGGGAGAATATTTTTCTGTATACAAATGGGATATCAGCGGGACGGCGGAAATGACCCAGGACGCTCCGTTTATGCTGTGCAGCGTCACAGAAGGAAGCGGCTCCATCATCTGTGAAGGCAAGTCTGCCAAGCTTGAAAAAGGCGCGCATTTCATACTGCCGGATCAGATGCCTGACTTTACGATAAACGGAGATTGCACGCTCATCGTTTCTCATATATAAAACCAAACTTAATCCCAGCTCTGGGATTAAGTTTTTTTTATTTGGAAAATTGGGTGGTTTCTCTCTGTAAAAATGAAGAAGGCCGGCCGATAAATAAACTAGTTTGATAGAAACCAATTGAATCAGAAAGAGGAGAAGGAATGAAAAAGAGATTCGTTGCACCTATGTTATTGTCCGCCGTTTTCCTTGTCTTTTGCACCCTTACACAGCCCGCTGAGGCCGCATACAGCGACTACTCCGTTTACGAGCTGGAAACGAAGCAGCAATTTGCTTCTGAGAACGGGGCGCTTCAAGCGGCAGCGAAATTGAAAAAGGATACGGGGTGGCAGGCTGACGTAAAGAAAGCCGGAAATACGCCGCTCACTTATCAAATCTCAGCTTCAGGCTTACACGATGAAACGGATGCGAAAACCGTGCTGAAAGATTTTACGAAGCAGACGGGCGTGACCGGCACTTACAGCGCAAGCGGAAGCAAACAGCCGTACGTGACCGTCACATCAGGCGTTCTATCAGACGAGCGGCAGACGAAAAATCTTCTTGCCGAACTGACGAAAAAAACGAGCGTGACCGGCGCCGTCAAGCCGGCGGGGACAAAACAGCCGTACATGCAGGTCGTGACTGCTGAGATGGCGGCCGAAGCGGACGCAAAAGCGCTCTCGCAAGCGTTGACGAAGCAGACGGGCGTGAAAGCGTCATACCGTCAGGTCAAACGGGAAACAGCCCGGTTTCAGATCCAATCAGGAACAATCTCCGGCGATCAAAAAGCCGCTCAAATCCAAACTGATTTTCAAAAGGAAACAGGATTGCAGTCGTCGCTGAAAGTCACGGCAAAGGCCAGTCCGAATATCACCGTGACAGCCTCTGACATCTCAAACGCAAATGTTGCGGCAGGTTTAGCGAAACAGCTTCAGCAGAAAACGGGCGTCAAAGGGAACGTTCAAAAGTATGCCCAAAACAAAACAGCAACCGTGTACAACGTGCAGTCAGGATATTTTAACGGAGTAAGCGCCGTACAAAATGCTATCACCCAAATCAAGAAGAATACGGGTGTCAGCGGAAGCTATCAAAAAGCCGGCAAGAAAAATAATTATACGGTCGGGATGAGCGGACTGACGGCTAAGCAGCTGCAAAGTGTTCAAGCTTTCTTTAAAAAGAAAAAATGGCATTGCGACGCATCGCCTGTCAAAAAGACAGCAACAGTGTCCGTTTATCGGATCACGGCAGGGCAGCTTACCGCTGCACAGGCAGATCAAGCGGAGGCGTTTTTCCGCCAGCAGCATGTAAAGACGGCAAGAACAGCGGCGGGAAAAACAGCAGAAAACGAATATCAGCTGCTTTCTCAGCAGACGGCAGACCAGTCGAAGATAAAAAAAGGATTGAATCTGCTGGCGGGATATAAGCTGACTGCCAATACAAAAACGATATCCAAGCAGACGGACACAACGTACCAAGTCACAACCGAATCACTGCTTGATACGGCAAAGATCAATCGTTCGCTGGACTTTTTCAAAGGGAAAAAAGTATCCGCCTCCGCACAGAAAACAGGTGAAGCGGCGTATACACAATTCAGAATTGAAACGGCACCGCTGCTTAAAAAGGAAGACATTGACCGCGTAACTGCTTTTTTCAAGCAAAACAAAGCGGCCGGAACTGTGAAGGAGACGGGGAAAACCGGCTCTGCACAGTACGTCATCAAAACCGAAACATTCAGCAGTAAAACCGTTTTAAATAAAAGCATGAGCTTTTTCAGCGCCAAACAATTACAGGCCGGCTATACGAGTGAAAGCCATCCGGTTTATGAACTCCGCATTCGCGATCAATTCACGGGAGCGCAGTCAGCGGACGCCGCCTCCCAAAAGCTGAAAAAGCTGTACGGATGGACGATGGCTATTTTGAAAATAAAAAACGGACCGCAAATCATGAATACCAATTACAACATCTCGCTGGCAGATATGGTCAAAAAACAAATGACAGTCAGCCCGCAGACTGATGCCGCGGCTTATGCATCGCTTACGTACATCAATACGGCCTCCGGAACGGTCACAGCCGACGTCCTGAACGTCCGGTCAACCCCGGAAGTCAGCTCCGGCAATATTATCGGGCAGTTGAAAAAAGGCGATAAAGTCAGCATCACAGGCCAGACAAACGGCTGGGCCAAACTCAGCATGGGCTGGAGAAACGCCAGCAGTGACGAAGTCGGGCAGTATGTCAATCCGGCTCACTTCGCACAAGACAGCAAGTATTACTTTCAATTTCTGAAGCTCTCTCAGGCAGCCGGACTGAACGCATCGGAACTGAATCAAAAAGTGCTGGTCAATAAAGGAATACTGACAGGGAAAGGCCAGGCCTTTATTACAGCCGCCGGCAAATACAGCATCAATGAAGTGTATTTGATTTCGCATGCTTTGCTTGAAACGGGCAATGGCACGTCAGAGCTTGCGAACGGCATTATGTATAATGGTAAAAAGGTTTACAACATGTACGGCATCGGGGCTTATGACAGCAACCCGAATTACTACGGCGCACAATACGCGTATAATCAAGGGTGGTTTACTCCGGAAGCCGCGATTATCGGCGGAGCCCAATTTATCGGTGCCTCTTATATTCACAATCCTTCATACGAGCAGGATACGCTGTATAAAATGAGATGGTCTCCAGCCGCGGCCCATCAGTATGCGACAGACATCGGCTGGGCGTATAAGCAGGTAAACCGCATGTACAGCTTATACTCACTGCTGGATGACTATACGCTTTACTATGATGTTCCCGTGTATATGAAAGTATAAAAAAAGGGCTGAGTGTATGCTTCAGCCCTTTCTTCATGCAAAAAACACCCGCCGTCGGATTCAGGCAGGTGCTTCAGCACAATTTTTCATTTTTGTTTCCGCAAATTTCAATAACGCTTCACTCGAATTCCCATCTGAATACATATTCCATTTGTCCGAGAACCGCTTCATTTCTTCTGCACGAAATGGCTTTTTCGTCATTTCCTCCAGAAGGGCTTCGCTGTCATGACAAGCCTTTCCGGGAATGACGGAAGTATAATTGTCGATTAAACCGCGTTTTTGATCATATTCCTCCAGATCATATGTGAAAAAGAAAATCGGTTTATTTAAAAGCGCGAATTCAAAAGGCACGGAAGAGTAATCCGTAATTAAAATATCAGCCGCTTTCAAGAGATCATGCAGACGCATGTCAGACACGTTCTTGATCAATTCGCTTTCAAACGAAGCCGAAATATGTTGCAAAACGGCAGGATGAAGCTTTACAAGCAGCATATACTCTCCGTTTAACGCGTTTGTGAGCTGTTCTTCGGTGAATGGCAGCCGAAAGGATTGCATATCATAATCCCTGAATGTCGGTGCGTACAAGATGATTTTTTTCGGCCATTTGTGCTTCAGTTCAGGCTTGTCTTCATAATAGACGTCAGTCAGGGGGACACCCGTTTTTAACAGCTGGCCGTCCCGTATGCCGAACGACTTTTTAAAAACGTCAGCCATCGCGTCTGAGCCGACGGTGACAAAGTCAAACGAGCGGTACACTTTTTTAAAACGGCTGATGTCTGATGCCGGGCGGTTTTGATTCGTCACATCCTCAAGGCCGAACTTTTTCAAAGAGCCGTTCGCATGCCACACCTGAATGCATGTCGTTTGCGGCCGGCGGTTTAAGACGCTTGTCATGAGGAAATAGTTATCCGTTATCACCACTTTGCTCTTAAAAAGGATCAAAACAGCCTTCAAAAGATGCAGCGGATGTTTTTCGTTCAGATAAAAAGAGCCGATACCTTCCACCTCTTTTTTCAGACTGACGGCGTGTCTCGTATACACAACCGTCACTTCATAAGAAAGCGATTCAGCGTGCGCTTTGTAAGAACGGATGAGAGCCTGCGCATTCTCTTCAAAAGATACCAGCAGGGTCAAATGGTTCTTGGGCTTTACAGGCTTGAACAAAACGCCGAGAACAGACAGATATATAGAATAAAAAGCGGCGAATAAAGATCGCAAGTTCATAGATTACCAATCTCTTTTGCTGTTTTATTTGTTTAAAGCTGTTTCGTTTGATCTTCTGCCTGCTTGGAATACAGGCTTTTATTTGATTTATTATTTCTCAAAACGGTAAAAGCATACTTCGGAATGTTCAGCATCCTTTTCCATCTCCACGGATTCGTCACCAGTCTGTACAGCCATTCCAGATTCGTTTTAATCATCCATTCAGGGGCGCGTTTCACCGTTCCGCTGAACACATCAAAGCTTCCGCCCAAACCGATCGATACAGCCTGAGGGAAAAGATGTTTGTATTCATAAATAAATTGTTCCTGATGGGGATATCCTAAGGCGACAAACACGAGATCGGGTTTCGCCCGGGAAATCTGTTTGGCGACGAAGCGTTTATCCGCTTCATAACCGTTGCTGGCTCCGACAACCTCAATATTCGGATACTCTTTGCTGATCCGGTTCAAAACGGCGTCAAGCACGTCTTGTTTAGCTCCGTATAAAAATATTTTTTTAGACTGCCGGTTTGCGAGGCCGAGCAGCGCAAGAAACACATCGAATCCCGCAATTCTTGATTTCAGCGGGTGCTGCGTCAAACGTGACATTAACACGACGCCGATACCATCCGGCAGGACGAAATCCGCGGATGAAATGACTTGATGATAACCTTTGTCTTTCGCCGCAGCGTATCCGATCTCAGGATTGACCGTCGCAATGACGGCTCCTTGCTTTTGTTCGATATAATAAGTGTCTAAATATGAAATAAACTCCTGTAAATTTCCATTAACATAAGAAAGGTTGTGCACCATTTCAGTCTGCATCTGCCGTCCTCCTTTTTGTACGGGATTTTCTTTCACTTTTTCGTGACTTAGGCTAAGCTTTATTTTAACATAATACCTTCAGATAAACTTAACAATAGTTTTACAAAAATATAAATAAGATAACAATTTCTTTAATCACACGCGCAAAAACCCTGCTAAACTCCTATTGTAATAACATTTGTTAATAAGTGGATTTTAACTTCGTTTTACATTGGCTTAACCTTTTCAGGGCTATGTGATATAATGAGGTTCCATGAGTACGAAATTGGCACTTTAGTGATTAAGGATACAGCTGCGCAGCATTTCAGGGCAGTTGCTTGTTATACGTATGATGATAGAAAGGAGCTTTTGTTTCATGAAGAAGGTCATTACTTACGGTACGTTTGATTTACTGCATTGGGGTCATATTAAACTGCTTGAGCGCGCAAAGCAGCTTGGGGATTACCTTGTTGTTGCCATCTCAACAGACGAGTTCAACCTGCAAAAACAAAAAAAGGCCTACCACAGCTATGAACACAGAAAGCTGATTCTGGAAACGATCCGTTATGTCGACGAAGTCATTCCGGAAAACAGCTGGGATCAAAAAGTACGTGACGTAGCGGATCACAACATCGATGTGTTCGTAATGGGAGACGATTGGGAAGGCAAATTCGATTTCCTTAAAGATCAATGCGAAGTCATCTACCTCCCTAGAACCGAAGGCATTTCCACCACACAGATTAAAAAAGAAATTGCCGGGGTGTAATTGAAACATTCGGATATACAGATGATAAAGAAGTACTCCCTCCGGATAGGGAGTACTTCTTGTAATATAAGGTTATTTTCGCTATATTTGTTATGCGCTTTTGAAAAAAAGCTAGACAATAAGAGGAGAATTTAAAGATGAATCTTAGTAACTTTTTTAAGTTGAATAAAAAAGAGTCCAAGCCGTCCGTAGAAGAACGCGAATATACCATTTTAAACAAAGAAGCATTGGCGGAAGAGAAGAAGGTAGCGGTAGTCGTTCCTGTTTATAATGCAGAAGAATATGTAAGGAAAACAGTTGATTCAGTGATCCTTCAAAACATCGGCTTTCAGCATATTTCTTTAATTCTGGTCGATGATTGCTCTACTGATGATTCCAGAAACATCCTGACTGAGTACGCCGAATTGTATGAAAATATTACAGTCGTCTTTTTGAAAGACAACACGGGAACTCCGGCTTATCCGAGAAACTTGGGAATTGAGCTGGCAAATGCGAAGTACATTACATTTTTGGATGCAGATGATTGGTTTGCGCCGAACGGAGTTAAAATCTTATTCGACATGCTCGAAAGAGATCAGGTAAATTATGCGGTCGGAAAAACGATCGAAATGCAGGTGAACGGTCAAAAAACGATCGGGAAACATGAGTCTTCGCTGAACAGAGCGAAGGTATCGCCTTTTTCAATCCGGCATATTTTCTATCATCTCGGCCCGCGGGCAAGAATGATGAACTTACAATTTCTAAAAGATAATGATATCAGATATCCGGAAATGAAATTTGCTGAAGATAAGCAATTTTTTATGGATGTTCTTTTGGCGTGCGGAGATATTTCAACGTCAACCGAACCGGTCTATTATCTGAACAGAATGGACAATAATGAGTCGCTGACAAAGCAGACTAATATAATGGAAAAAACCGATACGAACATAGCCGTAATGAAGTATATTCTGAACAAAAAATTAGATACTGAAAAAGAGAAGATGGCGATGAACCGCCTGATCGAATTCGATTCCATTACGCGCCTTTTCGATCGGATGCACTTCCTGAAAAGCGAAAACAAAGAAGCCTACTACAATAAATTCAATGAAATTCTGAATGTGTTAAAGAAGACGAAATACGATATTTCTGAGACATTTTTTCATCCGATTCATAAAACAGCCTTCCGTCTGCTGACTCAAAAACGGTATGACGAGGTCGAAAAGCTGTTCCGCTGGTCCAAAAAAGAGCCCGATAAAAACATCGTGACGAAAGGCGGACTGGCTTATTTAGAAAGCCCGCTGACGGATGAAGAAAATAAACTGGTCGAACTTCGCATGCACGGAGAAACGGAAAGCGCGGTGTTCGCCGATCATAAATTCACCGTTACGTTCCGCTTGTTCGGACAGGACAGAAATAATGCCCATTATATTCAGTTTCAGCACAGAGATAACATGAAAGTATTCCACCAGTTTCCGGTTCAGTCACTGGGAGACGGGCGGTACGTCCTTGAAATCCCGTTAAGTGACATTGAAAAAGTCGGACTTGGCGGTTATATTATGTATGTCATTTATAACGATTATGAACGTGTCATGTTAAACAGAGAAGACGGTGAAAAGGTGACGGCAGAAGTGAACGGACTGCAATATCAATTCTACCGGAGGGTGAAGGAGAACCTTTCGCTGAAAGTAACAAAATGATGATTGTGATTGGATATGTTTAATTGAAACAGAGGAGTAGACTTATTTTATGGGTATAGAAAATCCTGTCAGATACAAGTTAAAACATCTTAACATAAAGGAAGAGACATTCAGCATTACGATATCCTGTGAAAATGTCACTGCAGGGGAAGAGCCTTCTCTTCAGATTATAAATCGTAAGACAAAAGCGGAACTTTCCGTCCCTCTGAAACGGTTGGCAGGAGAAGGCGGGGAGTACCATGCTGTCATGAGCACGGATCTGCTTTCTGACCATACGGACGGCAAAGGATGTCTGGATTTCTATGTCTCCTTTATCAATGATGACAGTGATATTAGTAAAAAACGGTTAAAATCCAGCCTTGAACCTATTGAACTGTCTTCTTATAAAGATGAGGCTCATCATATGTTCTTTTTCCCTTACACGACGAAGAAAGGGAATTTCTCCTTAAAGCTGCTGCAGAAAAAGTTCGTCACGCGGATTGATGAAATGGAGCTCGAATCTGACGGCAGCTTACATCTGAAAGGTTTTGCATTCCGGCTGAATGCGGCAGAAGCCTTAAAGATAAAAGAAAAAAACCTGATTCTGAAAATGAAAAAAGGAAAAGAAGAGGAGCCTCTCATTCTGAAGTATCCGCTTCACGACGTGCCGAGACACGACCTTGATGAATATGTTCAGGACACAACGATGCTTGACACGATAGGCTTTGATACAAAAATTGATTTGAATGCCGTTTATAAAGAATTGAATCAGCAGCTAACCTTTCAATTCCATATTCAATTCATTTTTGAAGATGTCGGGACGGGTGAAGAGATTATCACCAACAGCAAACCGTTAAAGGTTCTGAAATCTGAACATGTAAACCCTAACCAATTCACGATTTTGAAAACGGAGAAAGGGCCTGCCAGATTTCACGTTTTCACGAAAAAGAAAACGAAAAATCTCCACCTGAGAATGAACGATTACAGCTTCAGCACCCGCGTGGAGTATTTTGTGAAAGGAAAGCTGAAACGGGGCGCTTCCTTTGTACGCAAGAGAAAGAATAAGCTGAAAAAGTTCATTGAGAAAAGAATACAAAACACTTATAAAGCGGGATTCAGGGTTGCGGGGAAACTGCCTGTCAAACAGAAATTTGTCATGTTTGAAAGCTTTGCCGGAAAACAGTACAGCTGCAACCCGCGGGCGATTTATGAATACATGAGCAAAGAGATGCCGGAATACCGTCTCTGCTGGAGTGTAAACCCCGCTTACTCACAGACATTTAAAGATAAAGGAATTCCTTATATCGAACGCTTTACGTTCAAATGGCTGTTCGCCATGGCAAGAGCCGAGTACTGGGTTGTCAACAGCCGTATGCCGCTGTGGATTCCGAAACCTGAGCATACGACATATGTCCAGACATGGCATGGCACGCCCTTAAAGCGCCTTGCAGTAGATATGGATGAAGTGCATATGCCGGGAACAAACACTGAAAAATACAAGCGCAACTTTACGACAGAGGCTTCAAAGTGGGATTACCTGATTTCACCGAACGCATATTCAACCGAAATATTCGCCCGGGCGTTTCAGTTTAATAAAACCATGATTGAATCGGGATATCCGCGGAATGACTTCCTTCAAACGGATAACAGCCCTTCTGTCATCAAAGCGCTGAAAGAAAAAATGAATCTTCCGCAAGATAAAAAAGTGATTATCTACGCACCGACATGGCGGGATGACCAATTTTATAAGAAGGGAAAATACAAGTTTGATCTTGATTTAGACCTTCATCAATTGAGAGAAGCGATCGGCGACCGTTATGTCATTATTTTACGAATGCATTATCTCGTGGCGGAAAACTTTGATCTCGGACCGTATGAAGGATTTGCTTATGATTTCTCCAGCTACGAAGATATCCGTGAGCTGTATATGGTCTCTGATTTACTCATAACGGACTATTCCTCTGTCTTTTTTGACTATGCAAATCTGAAAAGACCGATGCTGTTTTATGTGCCTGATATCGAAACGTACCGGGATAAACTCAGAGGGTTTTACTTTGACTTTGAAAAAGAAGCGCCCGGCCCGCTAGTCAAAGAAACAGGTGACGTTATCAAATGGGTCAATGAAACGGAATCAGATGATTATAAGCTTCCGGATTCGTTCGGGCCTTTTTACGAGAAGTTCTGTTATTTAGAAACCGGAGAATCGTCTGAAAAAGCCGTAAAAGTGATTTTCGGGGACAAGTAAATAAGTGCAAAAAAGCATAATTTAACCACGTTAATTATGCTTTTTTGCTTAAGTGACGGCATGTTGCGCTCATTGGACTCAGGCTTGTTATGAAGTGAAAAATACATCGTAATCTGTTACAATTATGAGCGGTGCTTTTGTAAGTCAAAGCTATTACCTAAAACTTACGACTAAGGAAGATTAGAATGAATGCATTGGTAAAAATTCTGAAAGAGCAATTCAACTCATTTCCGCTGATTATGCGGCTTGCAGTGTACGAAACGAAATCAAAGTATCAAGTGAACTATTTGGGTATATTGTGGCAGTTTCTCAACCCCATGATTCAAATGCTGGCATACTGGTTCGTATTTGGTCTCGGGATTCGCGGCGGACATGATATGGTGCTTGGAAATGGAGACAGCGTACCGTTCATTGTCTGGATGCTGGCCGGCTTAATTCCTTGGTTCTTTATCAGTCCGACGATACTGGATGCATCTAACAGCGTTTTTAAACGGATAAATTTAGTGTCGAAAATGAACTTTCCGATCAGTTCACTGCCTTCTGTAGTGATAGCATCGAATTTATTCAGTTATTTTGTGATGATGGGGATTTATATTATTGTGCTGCTGAGCAACGGTCTTTTTCCGACGCTGCATTGGCTGCAATATATTTATTACCTGTTTTGTATGATCAGTTTTATGTTTGCTTTCGGCCTGTTTAATTCGACTATCAGCGTATTAATCAGGGATTACCAGTTTTTGCTTCAGGCCGTCACAAGGCTGCTCTTTTTTCTTCTGCCGATTTTTTGGGATATTGCGGAGAAATTTGGAAACAGACCTGAAGTTTTGACCATCTTGAAGTTAAACCCTCTTTTCTATATTATCGAGGGCTTTAGAGACAGCTTTATGGAAGGGCAGTGGTTTTTCCACGATGTGAAATACACGCTGTATTTCTGGTTTGTCACACTGCTGTTGTTAACAGTCGGTTCACTTCTTCATATGAAATTCAGAGATAAGTTTGTTGACTTTCTTTAATATAGTAAGGAGATTATACGATGAAACTAAAAGTTTCGTTCAGAAATGTTTCAAAACAGTATTTTCTATATAAAAAACAGTCTGACAAAATTAAAGGATTGTTTTTCCCAAACAGAAATCAAAAAGGTTTTTTCGCTGTCCGAAATGTTTCTTTTGACGTCTATGAAGGGGAAACGATCGGATTCGTAGGGATCAACGGGTCGGGAAAATCAACGATGTCCAATCTGCTTGCAAAGATTATTCCGCCGACAAGCGGTGAGATTGATATGAACGGGCAGCCGTCTTTAATCGCGATTTCTGCCGGATTAAACAATCAATTAAGCGGTAAAGACAACATTCGTTTAAAATGCTTGATGATGGGTCTCAACAATCGGCAGATAGACGAGCTTTATGAAAAAATCGTTGAATTCGCGGATATCGGCGACTTTATAGATCAGCCTGTTAAAAGCTATTCAAGCGGTATGAAATCCCGTCTCGGTTTTGCCATATCGGCGCATATGGACCCTGACATCCTTATTATTGATGAGGCGCTCTCAGTAGGGGACCAGACTTTCTATCAGAAATGTGTGGACCGCATTACGGAATTTAAAGAACGCGGCAAAACGATCTTTTTCGTCAGTCATTCCATCGGACAGATTGAGAAAATGTGTGATCGGGTGGCTTGGATGCATTACGGCGAAATGCGCATGTTCGACGAAACGAAAGCTGTTGTGAAAGAATATAAAGCTTTTGTGGATTGGTTCAACAAGCTTTCAAAGAAAGAAAAAAAGAAATATCAAAACGAGCAGATTGAAGGCAGAACGCGGGCAGCCGAGGAACAGAAAATCACTCAGGCGCAGCAAAAGAAAGCGAAGCCTAAATTCATTGCCAATACGATACAGATTACGCTGCTTGCATTGCTGGCTGTCGGCGCAGGCGCTTCGATGTTTTCAGACAAGCCTCTGCGTGCGATCACATCTTTCGGTCACGTCAAACAGAGCGATGCCGGACTTTATGAGTCTGTGAATAAACCTGCTTTGGTAAAAGCTGAAAAGGCGGACCTTTATACTGAAAAAGATATAAAAGGAAAAGCCTCCGCAAGTGTAAGTTTCGGCACGAAGGTGCAGGTAGAAGCCGAAAATAACCAGGCGGCCAAAGTGAAATTAAACGATAAAGAGTACTTTATGAAAAAGACTGATCTGTATAAAGTGAATGCTTTAAAAAAGACGGATGTTCAGCTTAATGATTTCAGCGGCAGTTTATCAAGCCAAACAGCAGAAGAGTTTCTCTCATATCTCAATAAAAGCGGGGACGATGTACAGATTAAATTGAAAAATCCAGCTGCCGGACAAACGGCTGACGGACGGAACGTATTAAAAACATCCGATGCAAAAACGGAGGTAGTGATTGACAATGATACAGTCTCCGAAGTGGTTTTTCATTTATCGCGTCCTGCAGACATCTCAGCTTTAAGTGAAAAAGGCGGCAGCAAAATCAATCAGAATTTGCTCATGCTTAAAAACCAGGAATATACTTTTTCTGTGAACAATGCTGATCAAACACTGACGGTAACGTCTAAAAAGTAAAGATCACATAAAAAAAGCTGCCGGATTCGGCAGCTTTTTCTATTCGTCAGCTTCTTCTTTTTCAAGAAGATCCTTCATGAACGGAATTAATTTATGGCGGATATCCTGATCCTGTAAGGCGAATTCAAGTGTCGTCTCGATAAATCCGAGTTTTTCACCGACATCGTAACGTTTTCCTTCGAAATCATAAGCGAAGACACGCTGAATGTCATTGAGCTTTTGGATGGCGTCCGTTAATTGAATTTCTCCTCCTGCACCGACTTCCTGCTGTTCCAGGTACATGAAAATTTCAGGAGTGAAAACGTATCTTCCTAAAATAGCCAAGTTGGAAGGAGCTGTGCCCGGTTCAGGCTTCTCTACAAAATTTTTGACCTGGTAACGGCGGCCTTCATTTGTTAACGGATCGATAATTCCGTAGCGGTGTGTGTCGCTTTCAGGAACTTGCTGAACACCGATGATTGAAGACAATGTTTTTTCGTATTCATCCATCAGCTGACGAAGTCCCGGTTTTTCAGCCTGGACAATATCATCGCCGAGAAGAACGGCGAAAGGTTCATCGCCGATGAAGTTGCGTGCGCACCAAACGGCATGACCGAGTCCTTTTGGCTCTTTTTGGCGAATATAGTGGATATCCGCAATATTTGACGATTTTTTCACTTTTTGAAGAAGTTCAATTTTCCCTTTTTCTTCTAAATTGCGTTCCAGTTCAGGGGCATTGTCGAAATGGTCTTCTATTGCTCTTTTTCCTTTTCCGGTTACGATAATAATATCTTCGATGCCGGATTCGACAGCTTCTTCGATAATATACTGAATTGTCGGCTTATCAACGATTGGAAGCATTTCTTTAGGCATTGCTTTTGTGGCCGGCAAAAAACGAGTGCCTAAACCTGCTGCCGGAATAATGGCTTTGCGTACTTTCTTCACTGAATAACACCATCCTTGTTTCTGCAAAATCTTTTTTTCAGAACTATAACCTAGTCTTTTTCCACTTTACCACAATTGATTAAAATTCACACCTTTTAATCCGCTTTCAAAGAGTCTTGTAACGGTTTTTGCTTTGTTTGCCATTAAGCTTTACAATATCTAAGAAACGGCATAAATATGTTAACATGAAGGGATATCCGACATATAAAACGAGGTGCAGACAAACCGTTGAAAAAACTAAAAGTAATGACCGTATTCGGTACAAGACCTGAAGCAATTAAAATGGCTCCGCTCGTATTAGAGCTTGAGAAATATCAGGAAATTGATTCGCTGGTGACTGTAACCGCACAGCACAGACAGATGCTGGATCAAGTGCTTGAAGCATTCAGCATTACGCCTGATTTTGATTTGAATATTATGAAAGAGCGTCAAACGCTTTCAGAAATTACATCTCATGCTTTGCTGAAACTGGACAAGCTGTTCCAAGAAGTAAAACCAGATATCGTGTTGGTCCACGGAGATACGACGACAACGTTCGCCGGAAGCCTTGCCGCCTTTTATCATCAAATCGCTGTCGGCCATGTGGAAGCCGGTCTGCGTACGCAAAATAAATACTCTCCTTTCCCCGAGGAAATCAACCGGCAGATGACGGGCGTGATCGCTGATGTGAATTTTGCGCCGACAAGCCAGGCTGAACAGAATCTGCTTGCTGAAAATAAAAAGCCGGATTCTATATTTGTCACGGGAAATACGGCGATAGACGCGCTTCAAACGACAGTGCGGGAAGACTATTCTCATCCGATTTTTGACAAGCTGGACGGAAGCAGGATGATTCTTTTGACAGCGCACAGACGTGAAAATTTAGGCAGGCCGATGGAACAGATGTTTAAGGCCGTCAGAAGAGTCGTTGAGGAGTTTGAGGACGTACAAGTCGTTTATCCCGTTCATTTGAATCCCGCAGTTCGTGAGGCCGCAGAAGCCCATTTCGCTGATTCGGACAGGGTGCATTTAATAGAACCTCTGGAGGTCGTGGATTTCCATAACTTCGCTGCGAAAGCAAATTTCATTTTGACCGACTCGGGCGGAGTGCAGGAGGAAGCGCCTTCTCTCGGAAAGCCGGTCTTGGTGCTTCGGGACACAACCGAGCGCCCCGAAGGAGTGAAAGCCGGGACATTAAAGCTGGCGGGTACAGATGAAGAAACGGTGTATCAGCTGACAAAACAGCTCTTAACCGATCAGACTGAATATGAACGGATGTCAAAGGCGTCAAACCCTTATGGTGACGGATCGGCTTCAAAACGGATTGTGGAAGAACTGCTTTATCGGTACGGCTATAGAAAAACCCGTCCGCAGCCTTTTACAGAATAAAAAAACTCTGCATCATATGCAGAGTTTTTTATTATTTCAGGCTTTCTTTTAATTCTTTTTTGACTGAAGCGAGGCTTGCTTCATCTAATTTGTAATAATAGATATTGTTGATTCTCGTTCCCGTTCCCTTCAGTTCATGCTGAGTGACTTTGCTGCGGGCGTTTTTATAGTCAGTCATAACCGTCCACATATCATCGAATGACATGTTTGTTTTCATGTTGTTTTCAATGACCTTAAACATATCTCCGAATTTTGTGACAGACGAGATGTTTGCCCCTTTAGAAATAATCCCTTCAATCACTTGGCGCTGGCGCTGCTGCCTGCCGAAATCCCCCCGGGGATCTTCTTTTCTCATACGCGTGTAGGCAAGCGCTTCTTCGCCGTTCAGGCTGATGTTCCCCGTTCCGAAAGAGTGCCCGTCGTAGTTGAAGGCAAACGTGCTGTTCACCGTAATCCCGCCGAGTGTATCCACGGTATCTTTGAAGCTCTCCATGTTTACTTTCACAAAATAATCTACCGGCACGTCAAGCAGGTCCTCGACGGTATCCGCGGCCATCTGCGTTCCGCCGAAAGCATAGGAGTGGTTGATTTTATCCATCGTACCTTTGCCGGAGATTTTCGTATACGTATCACGCGGAATGCTGACCATTTCTGTTGTATTCGTTTTAGGATTGACGGTCATATAAATCATCGTATCCGCGCGCCCTTTGTCATTTTTCCGCTCATCGACGCCCATGATTAAAACAGAAATCGGATCCTTCTTTCCGAGATCTATATCCGTGTCACGTTTGTCCGATTTTTTCAAGTCTTCCTGAATGCTTGCCACCGTTGAAGCCGCTTTGTGCCACAAGTAGTAGACGTAGCCTCCTGATGATAAAACTAACAGCCCGATGATTGTTACGATTGTCAGAAGAACTTTTTTCTTCTTTCTTTTTCGTTCAGCTCTCATTTGTCATCACCTTTTCTATTAACTTTCCTGATGCAATTTACTAATCTTTATAAACCCAGTCATATTTTTACTTATAACCATGTAATAGACGAAATTCTTAAAAAAAGGTTACAAAAAGACCTTAAAATTACCTTAAAAAAAAGTTAGTATAAGACGATACATAAAGATGAGGTGAAAAAAATGAAAAAAACTATTGCAGCTTCGTTCTTAATACTGCTTTTTTCTGTTGTGTTGGCAGCGTGCGGAACGGCGGATCAATCAAAGAAGGGAAGCGGTTCTGCGGAGAACCAGGCTCAAAAAGAAACGGCATATTATGTCGGTATGGCGGATACGCACACAATTGAAGTAAAAGTGGATGATCAGCCCGTCAGCTTTGAGTTTTCTGATGACTTCTCTGATGTTCTGAATAAATTCAGCGAAAATGACAAAGTCAGCATCACTTATTTCACAAATGATAAAGGCCAAAAAGAGATCAAGGAAATCGAGAAAGCAAAATAATACACCATGATCAGCAAAAGGCGGGATAAAAATTGAAGAAAACAATATGGGCTGTCTGTTTTTCTGTGATATTCAGCCTGGCTTTATTACCGGAAAGCACTTTTGCGGCCAGTTCTGATATTTCAGTAAAACTGACGAATTATATTGGTAATAAATCGACTCTGAATATCGAACCTTCAGGAACTTATAAACTGACGGGAAGCGATGTCTCCTCCGTTGTCAGATTAGGAGGCGCATCCAAATATGATACGGCTAACACTGCGACATCTAAGTATTGGAAAAATCCGTCCAACGTGGTCGTCGTTAATACGGACGCTTATTTTGCGGATACGCTTTCCGTCATTCCTTTAGCGAATAAACTGAAAGCGCCTGTTCTGCTGACTGAAGCGAAAAAACTGAGCAGCAGCACAGAAGCGCAAATCAAGAAATTCAATCCGGATAATATTTTAATCATCGGCGGGACGAACAGTATTTCGTCAGCCGCGGAAAAGACATTGAAGAAATACGGCCGCACGAAACGGATCAGCGGAAAAAACAGATATGATCTGTCCAAAAATATTGCGGCCGAAATGGGCAGCTATGACCAAGCGGTCGTAGTAACGGGGGATGTTTATACGGATGCGCTGGCAATCGCGCCTTATGCTGCGCAAAACGGCTATCCGATTCTCCTGACGAAAAAAGACTCCCTCCCGAGCTACAATCTGCCTAAAAAAGTAATCATCATGGGAGGCACTTCAAGCGTCAGCAAAGATGTGGAGAATCAAATTAAAAAGAAGGCCTCGGTCACCAAAAGAATTACCGGATCAAATAGATATCAAATATCAGCAAACGCAGTCACTTCGCTTGGCATGGATGCAAGCAAAACGGTGGCTGCCAACGGGACTAAATTAGCGGACATCGTTGTCGGATCAAATATTGCCGCCGCAAATCACATGCCGCTTGTATACATCAAAAAAAGTGAAACACCCGCAGACGAGGCCAGCCTTTTTAAAACGAAAGGCACCTATTCTTATACATTAATAGGCAGCGCGAATTCAATTGCCGATTCAGTTAAGGCTGCTTACGCAAAAGAGTTTTATCTCGTAAATGGAAAGACGTACCGTATTGAAACGTCCGGCGGCAAATTAGGTGTTGCAGGCATTAACAGCGGAAAAACGTCTTTCAAGGCGGTTCCAGAAAAATATTCAACAGCAAACACAATCAGCATTGACGGGAAGCCATATTTGGGGAATATGAGTTTCACTGCGGAATCCGGCAAATATGTAAGACCTGTTAATGAAAACATTCCTTTTGAGGACTATCTGAAAGGTGTCCTGCCGAATGAAATGCCGGGAAGCTGGCCGACAGAAGCGCTGAAAGCCCAGGCTGTTGCCGCCCGCACCTACTCTATCGGCAAGATGGGACAAACAGTCGCGGATACAACGGCCTTTCAGGTTTACGGTGGATACAGCTGGTATCCAAACGCAACCGCAGCCGTTAACGGAACAAAAGGGAAAGTGCTCACTTATTCCGGCAGATTGATAGATGCCACTTACTCATCAAGCAATGGCGGTTACATGGAAGCCGGCGATGAAGTGTGGGGATCGAAAGTGCCGTATTTAGTAGCTAAAAAGGATACAAAAGATCCGGAAATCAGCTGGTCTTTAACATTGCAGAAGCAGCAGCTGCCAACGGGTCTGGATATGAAAAATCCCGCATCCTGGTGGTCTAAAACAAACGAAGCAAATGCCGCGCAGCTCAACGGAATAAAAAATTGGCTGATGAAAAATAAAGAAACCAATGCAAGTTCCATAAAAATTGCAAGCATCTCTGATCTCTCGCTCACCGGAAAAACAAAAGGCCAGCGCGCGGAAGACGCCGCGGTGAAGGTCACGTACCATGTGAATGACAAGTCGAAGGGCTATGTCATGAACAAGACTGCATCTGTTGAGGTGAAAGCGTCTGAACTCAGAACGATGATCGGAGCTTCATCTTTTAAAAGCACATACGCCAGTGCGTCCGGTAATTCTTCGCAAATCACGATATCAGGAAAGGGATACGGTCACGGCGTAGGAATGAGTCAATACGGAGCAAAAGAAAGAGCGGAGGCCGGAGAGCCGTATACTTCTATTCTTGCGTTCTATTATCCTAATACAGCACTTACAAACTACTAAACTTCTGTGGAGGAGATCGGATTGAAATTCATCATAAAATGTCTCCCCGTCTTTATTCTCGGGGTCATTCTATTTGTCCCTTCCGCTTTGGCTGACAACACGGTTAAAAGGATCGGCGGAAGCACCCGGTATGATACGGCTGTACTGGCGGCAAAACAATCATGGGGTGAAGCGAAAACGGTCATTATCACCGGCGGAACTTCATATGCCGATGCAATTGCCGCTGCGCCGCTTGCATATCAAAAAAATGCGCCGCTGCTGTTTACAAATAAAGATCAGCTGTCTGCGGGCACAAAAAAGGGATTAATTGATTTAAAAACGAAAAATGTGATTATCGTTGGCGGCACACCTGCCGTTTCGAAAAATACCGCAAATCAAATTGCTAAATTAGGCATCAGTGTCAAACGGTTATCAGGGAGCACGAGATATGCCACAGCCGCAAAAGTGGCGGGTGAAATGACAAGATCTTCTACAGCCCTTGTGGTCAACGGGTTTGTTGATGCAGATGGAATGGCTGCGATTTCTTATGCGTCCGCTAAAAAATATCCGATTTTATTTACTAATGATTCGACATTAAATGGTTCTACGTCCAATGCGATTAAAAGCTTGGGGATTAAAAACACGATTGTCATCGGCGGGACAAGCAGCATCAGCAGCTCACTTTATAATAAGCTGCCGAACCCTTCAAGAATCAGCGGTAAAAACCGCTATAACCTGTCTGTGAATCTTGCAAAAAAGACAGGCTTAAGCACAGGCTATACGTTTGTTACCAATGGTTTTAAAGAGGCGGATACCATCGTCGGAGGCGTGCTGAGCGCCAAACAGGGGAGAGTTCACCTGCTGACGAATGGAGACAGTCTGTCAAAAGACGTCCGGACGTATATCGGAAGTAAAAACATCACCAGCTTCACCGTCATAGGAAGTGCTTCATCTTTAAGCAACAATGCCGCGTCGCAGCTTAAAAATCCGGTTGTCGGCAAAACGGTCTTTATTGATCCGGGGCATGGCTATCAGGATTCAGGTGCAACCGGAAACGGCTTGCTTGAGAAAAATGTAAACCTTGATATCGCTACGCGTCTTAACAATCAATTATACGGTGCGGGCGCGCTTACTGTAATGTCAAGAAAGGGCGACACCTTTGACTCGCTTGAGGAGAGAGTGAACAAAGGGGCGAAGGCGAACGCCGATATTTTCATCAGCGTCCATGCAAATGCGAATGATAACAGCAGTGCAAACGGTACGGAGACGTATTATGATAAAACGTACCAATCCGCAAACAGTCTGAGGCTTGCCCAAAATATTCAGCCGAGAATGGTTTCTGCTCTCGGCACGCGTGACCGCAGTGTGAAAACTGCCGGATTTTACGTCATTAAGTATTCTAAAATGCCGAGTGTCTTGTTAGAAACCGGTTTTGTCACAAGCCCAATTGATGCCAATATTTTAAAACAATCAACGAAAAAGGACAGACTCGCGGCGGGGATCACCCAAGGCGTTTCCTCCTATTTCAGATAATATTTTTCATGGAAACAGACCGGTTCATACCGGTCTGTTTTTTATTTTTCATTATGCTTTGTCTCAAATATGGATATGAATAGATTTACAATAAAAAAACAATAATCGAAACATTCTAATAAACATTAACGCTTCCTTTACTTCCAATTAACATCCATCTGCTAAACTCACGGCATAGGTCATCAAACATCCCAACAAATCGTGAGGTGTGTGTCAGTGGGAGCAGAGAAAAGCATGAATGTAAATAATAACTATGCAGTGCGGCAGGGGACTTCCGCTGCCGTTACGGAAAGAACGGCCCGTTATTTGGCTTTTAAGCGATTCATGGACATTGTGTTTGCGCTTGCGGGGCTCTTGGCGGCACTCCCGATGATGGGCCTGTTCTCCATACTGATTCGTTTGGAGTCGCCCGGCCCGGCTTTTTATAAGCAGGAGCGGGTAGGCAAAGACGGGAAGCCGTTTTATTTGTATAAGCTCCGCTCTATGAAAATAGATGCTGAAAAATCGGGGGCGGTTTGGGCGCTGAAAAAGGATCCCCGCGTGACAAAGGTCGGCGCTTTTATCAGAAGGACCCGTATTGATGAGCTGCCGCAGCTGGTAAATGTGCTTCGGGGAGAAATGAGCCTGATCGGCCCGCGTCCCGAGCGTCCCGTGTTTACGGAACAGTTTCAGGCTGAGATTCCGGGGTTTACGGAGCGGCTGGCCGTTAAGCCGGGATTAAGCGGCTGGGCACAGGTCAACGGGGGATATGACATGACACCGAGGGAAAAACTGATGTTTGACTTATATTATATCCGCAACCTGACCTTTTCATTGGAACTGAAGATTATGCTCAAAACGTGCAAAGTGATCTGGACCGGTGACGGGGCGCGATAAAAATTCTGGTCAGCAGACAAAAAAGTAGGGAAAACGATGCCTAGTATTACAAATCAAATCTTGAGCGGCGCCAAATGGACAAGTATTTCGACAGCGTGTATTACGGTCATTCAAATCGTCCAATTCGCCCTGCTCGGGCGGGTCATGTCACTGGCTGAATTCGGCCTTGTCGGCATGATCACAACGGTAGTGGTGTTTGCCCAAATTGCGCTTGATATGGGTTTTGGCGCCGCGCTCATTCAAAAAGATCATGTGACTGATAAACAGATGTCTTCCTTGTACTGGCTGAATATCATAACGGGGCTTGCGCTGTTTGCGCTGCTGTTTTTCAGCAGTCCGCTCATCGCCGATTTTTATCGGCGGGAGGAGCTTGTCTATTTAATCCGCGTGCTGGCCGTCATGTTTTTAATCGCGCCGATCGGTCAGCAATACCAGTATATGCTGCAAAAAGCGCTGGCATTTAATACGTTAAGCAAGATTGAAATCTTTTCAAATGTGCTGTCCTTCGTGTATTTGGCGGCCGCGGTTTTTTATAAGGACCCGATTCTCGCCTATGTGATTTCCCAGGTGCTGCTGCAATCGTCAAAAGGCATTCTGTACTGGATGTCCTGCAGAAAAACATGGAGACCGGCGTTCGTTTTTGATCTGAAAGGAATGAAAGGCTTCTTTTCTTTCGGGGCCTTTCAGCTGTCTTCCCGGCTTGTGAACCGGCTCGGAGCGAATATTGATATGATTCTGATCGGCAGTTTTATCGGCGCCGAGGCGCTCGGCATTTACAATCTGGCCTACCAGATTGTCACGCTTCCGGTTTTAAAAATTAATCCGATCATTACGAGAGTCGCGTTTCCCGTCTTTGCGAAAAACAAGCATGAAAACAGCGTTATCAGAGAAGGATTTCTTAATATGACCAAAATACTCGCGCTGATATCCTTTCCGCTTTTGCTCGGTTTGGTTTCAGTGTCGGATGCATTCGTGGCTTCGGTATTCGGAGAAAAATGGCTATCGGCTGTCCCGGTTTTAAACGTTCTCGCCATCGTCGGGATTTTAAGGGTCCTGATGAATCCGAACGGATCTGTGCTGCTCGCAAAAGGGCGGGCCGATCTGGCGTTTTATTGGGACGCCGGGGTGATGCTGCTGTATGGTGCATCTTTGTACGCCGCCGTGCTGTCCGGAAATCTCTTGACGGTAGCCTGGACGTACGCTTTCATCAGCATCCTGAATTTCCTGATCGGGCGCTGGCTGTTGGCATATGTCATTAAGCTGCGGCTGTCGGCTTACTTCAAAGCCGTGGCCAAACCGTTTCTGCTTACGGCGGCAATGGGTGTCATCGCTTTTACAGCCAGCTTCGGAACGGAGCGCATCAGCCTTGATGTCAAGCTGCGGCTGGTGATCTCCGTAGCCTGCGGCGCGTTGTGTTATTTATTCCTGTTAGGAAAAGCTTATCCGCATATGAAAAGTAAATTAAGAAAAGGACGTTTGCTATGAAGGTATTGTGGATGACAAGTGTATATCCGAGCAGTGAGAAGCCGGGGGAAGGCGTTTTTCATGAAACACAGGCGCAAGAACTGAGAAAGCTTGGCGCGGAGATGACCGTCATTTGTCCGCGGCCGAAACTCGCCGCGCCATTCCGGGTGCTGAAAAAGACATATCGGAAAAAGGATATCAGGCCGGCACATGAATGGCGGAAAGGCGTGTCCGTCCACCGGCCGTTTTATCAGGCGGTTCCCGGGCAGCTGAAATGGGCGCAGCCGCATAAAAGAATGGCGTCATCGGTTCTTTCCGCGATTAAAAATCAAGGCCTGAAGCCCGATCTGATTCACGCGCATTTCGCCATGCCGTCAGGCGGAGCGGCCGCCATTGTGTCAAAGGCTTTAGGCATCCCGTATGTGCTGACCTTGCATGGCAGTGATGTCAATGTCTATCCGCATTACAGCAAAAGCGCTCATCGCGCATTTACATTTGCGGTGCGGGAAGCAGCCGATATTTACGCTGTGAGCGGCAGTCTGCGGGAACAAATGAAAAAGCTCATCGAAGCGGAGTGCAGCGTGCTTCCGATCGGCATCACGCTTGACGCCTTCCGAGAAAGGAACGAGACGAAAGAAGCCGTCAGAAAACGGCTCGGCCTTCCTCCGGATAAAAAACTGATCGTGTTCATCGGCAGGCTTGTCAAAGAGAAAGGTGTTTTCGACTTATCAAAAGCCGTTCAGTCATTGGATGAAAATTATGAAGCCGTCTTTGTCGGTGACGGTCCCGCCGCATCTTCATTGCGGGAAGCCGCTCATATCGTCACGGGGCAAGTGCCGAACGACAAGGTACAGGACTATCTGCTGGCCTCGGATGTAATGGCGCTGCCGTCCTACAGCGAAGGCATGCCGACTGTGGTCATTGAGGCGCTCGCTCTGAAGGTGCCGGTGATCTGCACCGATGTCGGAGGATTGGCTTCTTTATTCGGGAAACACCGGGGGTTGCTGATCAAGCCGGGTTCACCTGAGACGCTGGCAGAATCGATTCTGCGATATGACGGAGGAGAGGCTTGGACGCCGCAAACAGCCGAGGAACTTTATCAAACCGTCCGCACGTATTTTGACGCAAGCCAAAACGCGAAAGCGCTGAAAGAGAAATACCGATCCGTAATGAACCGGGCCGGGCAAGAGGAGAACCTTTCGAAAGAGGGATGAAGCTGTGAAAAAAATCGCTGTATTAGGAACAGGGTATGTAGGTCTTGTATCTGGAACTTGTTTTGCGGAAATCGGCCATCATGTGACTTGCTGTGACATCAATGAAGCGAAAATCAGAAGCTTGCAAAATGGAGTCATCCCGATATATGAACCGGGGCTTGAGGAATTAGCCGAAAAAAATGTCAGTGCCGGGCGCTTATCCTTTACGGCCGGCATTGAGCCGGCTGTGAAAGCCGCTGATATCATCTATATCGCCGTCGGTACGCCGATGTCAAAGACGGGTGAAGCCGATCTGACCTACATTAAGGCAGCGGCGCAAACAATCGGAGAACAGCTGAACGGATACAAAATCATTGTCACCAAAAGCACTGTTCCGGTCGGGACGGGAAAGCTCGTTTATCAAATCGTCAGCGAAGCGTCAAAGGGAAAATATCCGTTTGATGTCGCGTCAAATCCTGAATTCCTCCGCGAAGGTTCGGCGGTGCGGGATACGATGCAGATGGAGCGGGCGGTTATCGGCGCCACAAGCGAACATGCCGCTTCGGTCATTGAAGAGCTTCATAAGCCGTTCCGTACGAAGATCGTAAAGACCAATCTTGAAAGCGCGGAAATGATTAAGTATGCCGCAAATGCTTTTTTAGCCGCCAAAATATCTTTTATTAATGATATCGCCAATATTTGCGAACGTGTCGGGGCGGACATTTCCCACGTGTCAGAAGGCCTCGGTCTTGACAGCCGGATCGGGAATAAATTTCTGCAGGCGGGCATCGGATTCGGCGGATCCTGCTTTCCGAAGGATACAACGGCTTTATTGCATATCGCAAACGCCGCCGGCTATCCGTTTCAAATGATGGAAGCCGTCATTGAAACCAATCAGAAGCAGCGGGTCCGTATTACGGAAAAATTGAACCGCGCCATTGGTCCCTTAAAAGGGAAAACCGTGGCCGTACTGGGGCTGGCCTTTAAACCGCACACAAATGACGTCCGCTCCGCCCCGGCTCTTGATATCATCACAAGTCTTAAAGAGCAGGGCGCTCACGTGAAAGCGTATGATCCGATCGCGATTCCCGAAGCGTCAGCGATATTAGGAGACGGCGGCATTGAATATCACACAGAGCTGTACAGTGCCATCAAAAACGCGGACGCATGCCTGATTACAACAGATTGGCCGGAAGTCAAGGAGATGGATCTTCAGAGAGTGAAGCAGCTGCTCAAACAGCCGGTCATCATTGACGGCAGAAATATGTTTCCGTTGGAGTATATGAGGGTTTTAGGATTCACTTATCATTCCGTCGGACGTCCAGCGGTTCATGCCGATCGGCAAATAAAAGAACTGGCAAGATAGAAAAAGATTTGTCTTCAGGCTCTCGGCAGCCCGGCTCGGCTGCCGGTTTTGGAAAGGGGTTTGCCATGTGAGTATCAAACGTTCAGCGGCACATGTTCTTGTGCTGCTTGCCGCTCTCATTACAGGAGGATTTATCATGCTGGAGGCGGTCAGGGCGGATGCCGGCTTCGGAAAAATCACCGTGCTGCTGCTTGCCGCCATGATCGGCATTGCCGGACTTGCTTTGCTATCCGCCTTTACAACAAACGGTCAGATGTTTATGGGGCTCATTTATATACTGATCGCGTGTACATTTTTAAACCAGGCCTTCTTTGCGGTTCATCTCGGATTTTTCAGCTTATTTATATACCGGCTGTTATTAATCGGAGCTGGCGCCCTTCACATCGCCGGCATCCTGACAAACCGTCATCATATTGACAGATGGAATCGGGTGAATGTAAAAGGGATTCTGATGTTTTTCGCCTTATGGTTTACATACGGTCTCCTATCGTTATTGTGGGCAAAATCCGTGACGTACGGGATTAAATATTTAGCTTTAATGGGAATGGGCATGTTTTTGATTTATCTTATTGTCATGTTCATTCAGCGCTTTGATCAGCTGATGGTTTTTTACGGCATATGGCTTGTGATGACCATTTTTGTGATGGCGGTCGGCTTTTACAACCATTTTACACACAACCATCTGCCGAGCTCCACGCTTTATAACGGCCCGCAGTACAAACAGCATTATCCGACGTCCGTTTTCTTTAATCAAAATGATTTCGCCACCTTTTTGTGCATCAGTTTCTTTCTGTATGCAACGGCGGTGAAAAATATGAAAAACGGCTATGTGAAGGCCGTCAGCCTGCTCTTTGCAATCAGTGCTTTGTATTTAATCATTTTGACCGGTTCGCGCGCGAGTCTGCTGGGCATATGCGCGGGGGCGGCTGTATACGTCTTCATCCTGCTGCCTTCCCTGTTGAAAAAACTCGCGCTGTACGCTGCGGGAGCGGGTGTTGCGCTGTTTGCGGTTTTATTTGCGGGCCGTATCACCAATGCCGTCTTGAATCTGTTTTCAGCTCCGCAGGCGATACCGGGACAGCAACCGCTTCCTTCCAACCTCGCGAGGGCGAATCTTTTAAAGAACGCCTTTCACTATGTGATTGATTCCTGGGGGTTCGGAGTGGGTGCCGGAAACGTCTCGTATTATTTAAAAGCTGAGCCCGTTTATGATACGGGCGGCGTAGTTGAGGTGCACAACTGGCTCGTCGAGATTATGGCGAACTTCGGCGTGCTTACGATGCTCGGTTACCTGACAGTCTATTTGTTCCTTTTTTGGACACTTTATAAATGTCATGAAAGAAAATCGGAAAATCAGTCAAGACTGATCACAGAAGGACTTATCACGGCGATGGCCGGTTTTTTGGTAAGCAGCATCAGCCCAAGCTCCGTATCAAATTTATTTTTCCACTGGGTATTTCTCTCGCTCGTGATCGCGGCGGTCAATATTCTGAGGCGTTTACAAAAGGAGCCTGCCGTCACGGCGTACTATGAAAAACAGGGAGATGCGAGATGAAGGATATGTTGACAAGAATAACCCGGCGTATCAAAAAGAATATCATTTGGATCATTGCGCTGCCCGTTGTGTTAGGGGCGGCGGGATATGTATTGCCGTCAAAAATCAGCGGAAACAGCAGTTTTACATCAGAAGCCGCGATCGCCGCGGGAAACTATGATCATCCGCTTTATAACAATACAAAAGAAATCCCGCTCCTGTTGACGAGCGATGCCTTTTTAAAGCAGGCTCTGCCTGATAAAACAGATGAAGAAAGAGCGGCCGTGAAAAGTAAACTGACTGTCGAAACACAATCAGATTCATTGATCACGGTCAGCTACAGCGGCCAAAACAAACAGGATACTGAATCGGTGTTTCAAGCCGTCATAACAACTTTTCTGAAGAATGATCAGGACCTGTTTGAAAAACGGGCAAAAGTAGTGCGGCAGAGTATTGCTGCGCTTGAAGGAGAAACCGTCAGTGCGGACGCCAAAGTGGATAAGGAACGATTTTTATACGAATTGAAAAATACGCAGCTGAACCTGAAAGCGGCCGGCATCATCAATTCAGAGCCGATGAATGAAACGGCGGGACAAGGCATGCCGCCGAAAAAGAAAGCGGTTCTGGGCGTTTTAATCGGCATTGCAGTTGCATTTATGTTCATTGTCATTCCTGAGTTTTTTAGAGAGTCCTTGTAAAAATCTGCGATGGAGATGTGACCATGACAAACTGGAAACCTTTCGTATCTGTCATTACACCGTCTTATAACGCAAGTGAATATATCGAAGACACGATCCAATCCGTTTTACATCAGAGCCACCCGCATTGGGAAATGATTATCGCGGATGATTGTTCAACGGACGGAACGAGAGATATTTTACGGCAATATGAACAAAAGGATGAGCGGATCCGCGTCGTTTATTTAGATCAAAACGGGGGAGCCGCGGCTGCCAGAAATACAGCCCTTAAACATGCCAAGGGCCGTTATGTCGCATTTCTGGACAGCGATGACAGATGGAAAAAGGAAAAGCTTCAAAAACAGCTTGCGTTTATGGCAGAGCGGTCCTGCGCTTTTTCATTTACGGGCTACAGCGTCATGGAGCAGGACGGAACGCCGACGGACAAAACGATTCAAGCTCCTGAAAGCCTGTCATATGATGAAGCTTTAAAAAACACGATTATAGGATGTTTAACGGTCATGATTGACAGAGAGCAGACGGGGCAGATTCAAATGCCTGATATCAGAACGCGGCAGGATTTAGCGACATGGCTTTCCCTGCTGAAAAGGGGATTTACGGCTTACGGCCTGAATGAGTGCCTTTCAGAATACAGGCTTGTGCAGAATTCGATTTCAAGCAACAAGTGGAAAGCCGCAAGAAAAACGTGGTTTGTTTATAGAGAAATTGAGCGCCTGCACTTTATCAAGGCTTCGTGGTGTTTTATGCAATATGCGAAAAACGCGGTCATGAAAAGACTGTAGGCGTCAGAGGAGCTGGGTGATGAAGGTGGAACCGATTATTCACGTAATCGTCGGAGCGGCGGAATGGGGACATGACCGGCTGAGATACAGACGGCACCGGCTGGCTGAATTTCTCGCCCGGCAAAAAGAAACGAAAAGCGTCATTTGGGTATGCCCGTCTCCGCGAGCCAATGATGGTCAGATGGCCGGGATCGCCGAGGGAATCCGGCAGTTCACTGTAAAGGATATCATGCAGCAAAAAGCTTTCCGCTTCGGCAGGTATACAGACATGTGCTACAGGCATAAGCTTTCACCATTGGTGAACATGCTGAAGGAAGAAGGAGAAGGGGCCCGCTGCTGCTTATGGTACACCTTCCCCGGTTTTCCGCTTCTGGCAGATATGTTTCCTTGGGATGAAGTGATTTATGATTGCAGTGATCTGTGGGCCGCTCCGATCAGCGGCCGATCCGGGGTGTTGTCAAATGTTAGAAGAAACATCATTAAACAGGCGGAAATGAGAATCATTCAGCGTGCCGATTCCATTACGTGTACATCTGACTGTCTGCACCAGGAGGTCGGAAAAAAGCTGGAGAACCCGCACCAGAAAGTGTTCACCATTGAAAACGGAGTGGAATATGACCTGTTTTCACGGGAAAATAAACAGCCGGATGAAGACATTTTACGGGGACGGAACGGAACGGTTCTCGGTTTTATCGGCGGAATCAAACCGAAGCTCGATTTTGCGCTTATGGCGGAAACGGCAGATTTGAGGCCTGACTGGACGATTTTATTGGTAGGCCCGAACACGGCTCAGGACGATCCGGATTTCAAGTCGCTTCTGGAGCGTCCGAATGTCATCTGGACGGGACCTGCCGCGCCGAATGAAGTGCCGTCCTATATGCAGCTTGTCGACATCGGCATCATGCCGTATAAAAATTCACCTTATAATGACGCGGTATTTCCGCTTAAGCTTTTTGAATTTTTAGCCGCCGGGAAACCGGTTGTCGGCTGCAATCTTTCTTCTACTTCAAAAATCAAAAGGCCTTTCGTTTATGAATACGTTGAAGGCAGTGATCCCGCAGATTTCATCGCGGCCTGCGACGCGCTTCTGGCAGCGGACCGCAGCGGGTCATATGAGGCTTTGCGCCGTGAATTGGCCCGGAGACGGGATTGGAATGTTTTATTCGGCCGAATGCTCGAATGCACAGGTATATTGAAAAATGCGCAATCCCATTAAAAGGGAAAGCGCATTTTTTGATTTGCGTGTTTCTTTTTGATGATGCTTGTTATAATAACTAGTAAGAATTATAATGGAAGGAACGGTTCAATATCAGAAAAGACTTCATATAATTCCAAAGGAGACTTCTTTATGCTTGACGAACGCATGTTTCGCATAGTTGTTGCGTTTTTTGTCTCTCTGCTAACGGTTTTAATCCTAACTCCTATCGTAAAAAAAATTGCGATCAAAATAGGTGCAGTTGACCAGCCCAGCAACCGAAAAGTACATGATAAAATAATGCCCCGTATGGGCGGCTTGGCCATCTTTATCGGCGTAGCGGCGGGTGTGCTCGCGGCCGGCATATATAATGAAACGAAAATGACCGCCATCACGGTGGGTGCGTTTATTATTGTTATTTTAGGAATCCTTGATGATAAATACCAATTAAGCGCAAAGGTAAAGTTTTTCGTCCAGCTGGCCGTGGCCATTATGATTGTGAGCACGGGACTGAAAATGGACTTTTTCTCCGTACCGTTTTTAACGGAACGTTTAGAATTGGGATGGGTCGCTTACCCGCTGACTGTGTTATGGATCGTCGGTATTACGAACGCGATGAACCTGATTGACGGTTTGGACGGACTCGCTGCCGGCCTGTCGGTCATCGGACTCTCCACTATCGCCGTTATGGCGTTGTCCGGAGGGAAAATCCTTATTCTGTCACTTTCACTTGTCGTGATAGGAAGCACACTCGGATTTTTATTTTATAATTTTCACCCGGCAAAGATATTTATGGGAGATACCGGATCGCTCTTTCTCGGATACGTCATCTCAGTACTCTCATTATTAGGTCTTTATAAAAGTGTTACTTTATTCAGTATCATCATTCCGATCATCATTTTGGGCGTGCCGATTTTTGATACGACATTCGCCGTCATCAGGCGGATTTTAAACAAACAGCCGATCTCAGCGCCTGATAAGTCACATATACACCACCGGCTGATGGCCTTCGGGCTGTCACACCGCACGGCTGTCATTATCATTTATTTAATCGGCTTCATTTTCAGCGTCAGTGCCATCCTGCTGAAAAGCGCGACCATATGGCTTTCGCTGTTTATTATTTTTGTATTGATTGTATTTATGCAAATCATAGCAGAGGTCACAGGGTTAGTAAATGAACAATTTAAACCATTTACCAAGTTTTACAAGAGATTGGTAAAGAAAAATTAAAAAGAGCAGATCATGCGAATGGTCTGCTTTTTTGTGGATTCTGCTATTCTCTTATTATATAAAAAAACCCGATCCTGCTCAAAGGATCGGGTTTACTCTTAATAGCCTGTTGTGCCGCCGGACTGTGTGCTGTCCGTACCGTTTGCACCAGCAGTACCGTTGGTTGAATCGGTTGTACCGCCTGTTCCCGTGCTGCCGGAAGTCGAATCAGTCGTACTGTCCGTTCCGGTGCTGTCAGAAGCAGGATCGGACGCCGTGCTGCTTCTGGACGGGTAATCCAGGTGTTTCTGCAATTCCTGCCGTACTTTTTCGAGATTGGTCGGATCCGGCTGGAAATAATATGTTCCGCCTGTAGACGCGGTTCCGCCGCCGCCTAAATATAGATCTGATCCTGTTATGCTCAGTGTATCAATCTTTTTGCTGGTAAAGCCGCTGTAAATCTGCTGAAGGGCAAGTCCTTCAGTGATTCGGATATTCGTTTGGACGTTATTGCTTGCTGTTTCAGCGATTTTATCGATTTTAGCAATATTTCCAGCTTTAGACATTTGGTCGATCAGTGCATTTAGGATTTGCTTTTGGCGGTCATTCCGGCCGAAGTCTCCGCGCTTATCCTGCTTTCTCATCCGCGCGTAAGCCAGAGCCTGCTCACCGTTCAAATGCATGTTTCCTTTCTTGAAGTAGATCCGTTTCTTTTTACTGACGTCACTCATTTCGTCGAAGTCAAACGGCACTTTTACATTGACTCCGCCGACTTCATCAATAACATCCTTAAAGCCGTTAAAATCGACAGTGACATACTTATCAATCGGTATGCCTAATAAGTCTTCGACGGTTGAGACGGTTTCATCCGCCCCGCCCTTAGCAAAAGCCGCATTGATTTTTGATTTTTTACCGGTTGTATCGCCGGCAAGCGTCACCCGCGTATCACGCGGAATACTCAGCATTTTCATTGTTTTATTTCTCGGATCAAGGGTAACGACAATAAGAGAGTCTGATCGTCCGCCTTTTCCGCTTGTGGCATAATTTTCGATCCCCATAAACAAAATGGAGAACGGTTTTTTCTTCATATCGATGACTTTATCCCGAAGTTTTGATTTGTCTCCGCGGGAAAGGGCATCATATGCATTATCTGCCGCATTGATCGTTTTGTATACTTTGTATCCGCCAAACCCGGCAGCGACTAACAAAACGAGGGTAAGCAGCAGCAAAATCCGTTTGAATATGATCTTTCGTTTGCTTTTCTTTTTCTTTCGAACACGCACTCTTACACGTTCAGCCATTACATTAGTCTCCTTTAGGGCTGACGTCTGTTTCTAAATACGTCAGTTCTCCCTCTGTATTCTTACTCTTGCCGTTCGTCAGTTCTGTCATCCATTTTATAAACTCGTCTTTGTCTTTTTCTTCAACGTACGTTTCAAATTCGACATGATCCGCATAATGGATATCTTTCAGTAAAAAAACTGATTCTCTCAGTTCGTTCTCTATCTTGCCGAGCCACGTATAATCCGCTGATGTATGCATAATCCGCATCAGCTTCCGCTCCGTAACTCCTATATGATTTAAGCCTTCAGACACTGACTTCCCATATGCACGAATCAATCCGCCTGCACCGAGCTTTATTCCGCCGAAATACCGGGTAACCACCGCGCAGGTATCTTTCAGACCGCGTTTTTTCAGCACTTCCAGCATGGGGACGCCGGCTGTGCCGCTTGGTTCTCCGTCATCATTCGCCTTTTGTATATGGTCGGTTTCGCCGATCAGATAAGCTGAGCAGTTATGAGTCGCATTCCAGTGCTGTTTTTTTATCTTTTGTATAAATTCCTGCGCTTCCTCTTCAGAAGCAGCACGGCTCAGGTGACAGATAAAGCGCGATTTTTCAATCACAATCTCATGTTCACCCGTTTCTTTAACTGTTAAATAGCTGTGCAGCATGATTGCTGGACCCTCCTGACAAGCATTAAAAGACTTGTTTCTACAAATTCGAACAGACTTTAGAATTTTTGCGCATATTTTGGTATCATGAAAGAGTAAGATACTATATAAAAATGTTTTTTTCTAGAATATACGCATTCTTTCATTATAATTCGACATAAATTGCAGTTCAATTACATTTATAATAAAAATACATAACAACACCGTTACGGAGGGAGACAGATGAATAAATCGAAGATGGACTCCAAAGTTTTGGATTCTATACTTATGAAAATGCTGAAAACCGTGGACGGGAGCAAGGACGAGGTTTTTCAAATCGGAGAGCAGTCGCGCCAGCAATATGAGCAGCTGGTTGAAGAACTCAAACAGATCAAACAGCAGGTGTACGAAGTCATTGAGCTGGGCGACAAACTTGAAGTTCATACGCGGCACGCACGAAACCGCTTGTCTGAAGTAAGCAGAAATTTCCATAAGTTCAGCGAAGAAGAAATTCGCAACGCCTATGAAAAGGCGCACAAACTTCAAGTGGAACTGACGATGATCCAGCAGCGTGAAAAGCAGCTGCGGGAGCGCAGAGATGATTTAGAACGCCGGCTTTTGGGGCTTCAGGAAATTATTGAACGGTCAGAATCATTGGTCAGCCAAATAACCGTCGTTCTGAATTACCTGAATCAAGACCTTCGCCAAGTAGGGCTTCTTCTTGCCGATGCGCAGGCTAAACAAGATTTCGGTTTAAGAATCATTGAAGCCCAAGAGGAAGAAAGAAAAAGAGTTTCCAGAGAAATTCATGACGGTCCCGCGCAAATGCTGGCAAATGTCATGATGAGATCGGAATTAATTGAACGGATCTTCCGCGACCGCGGCACGGAGGACGGATTTCAGGAAATCAGAAATCTACGGCAGAATGTGCGGAATGCCCTTTACGAAGTCAGAAGGATTATATATGATTTAAGACCGATGGCATTGGACGATCTCGGGCTGATTCCGACACTGAGAAAATATCTTTATACAACTGAAGAATACAACGGAAAGGTGAAAATACATTTTCAGTGCATCGGAGACACAGAGAACCAAAGGCTTGCCCCGCAATTTGAAGTGGCGCTTTTCCGTCTCGCTCAGGAAGCCGTCACAAATGCACTCAAGCATTCAGAATCAGAGGAAATTACAGTAAAAGTGGAAGTAACCGCTGATTTTGTCGTTCTCATCATTAAGGACAATGGAAAAGGCTTTGATATTAAGGATGCTAAACAAAAGAAAAACAAGTCATTCGGCTTGCTGGGAATGAAAGAAAGAGTAGATCTGCTTGAAGGAACGATAACGATAGACTCTAAAATAGGTCTTGGGACATTTATCATGATTAAGGTTCCGTTATCTCTCGGCCTATAATTTGTTAAATAGAGCCAAAAGACATATTGACCGAACAGCGGCGTATATAGAACAATAGGATAAGGAGGCGTAGCGTGTGACTAAAGTAAATATTGTTATTATCGACGACCATCAACTATTCCGTGAGGGTGTAAAAAGAATATTGGATTTTGAACCTACCTTTGAAGTGGTAGCAGAAGGTGACGATGGAGATGAGGCGGCTCGAATCGTCGAGCATTATCATCCCGATGTTGTCATAATGGACATTAATATGCCGAATGTAAATGGTGTAGAGGCTACTAAACAGCTTGTTGAGCTGTACCCTGAATCTAAGGTGATTATCCTCTCCATCCATGATGATGAAAACTATGTGACTCATGCTTTAAAAACAGGTGCAAGAGGCTATCTCCTGAAAGAGATGGACGCAGATACTTTAATCGAAGCAGTGAAAGTGGTAGCCGAGGGCGGTTCTTACCTTCACCCGAAAGTAACCCACAATCTTGTCAACGAATTCCGCCGTCTTGCGACAAGCGGAGTTTCTGCTCATCCTCAGCATGAGGTTTACCCGGAAATCCGGAGACCATTACATATATTAACGAGACGGGAATGTGAAGTGCTGCAAATGCTTGCAGACGGAAAAAGCAACCGCGGAATCGGTGAATCATTGTTTATCAGTGAGAAAACAGTGAAAAATCACGTGAGTAATATTTTGCAGAAAATGAACGTTAATGACCGGACACAAGCCGTTGTCGTGGCCATTAAAAACGGCTGGGTAGAGATGCGTTAGTCATGTGTGAGAAGACTTGCCTGTTATGGCAAGTCTTTTTTTACAGCTGCATATCTATTAAAATACTTATTAAGTACTTAATAAGGCAGGTAAAGTGATGAAGATTGCAGTTGTAACAGACAGTACAGCATATATTCCGAAAGAGATGAGAGAAGAACATCATATTCATATGATCCCTCTCCAAGTGGTTTTCGGTGAAAAAACATTCCGCGAAGAAACAGAACTCGACTGGAGAAGTTTTTATAAAGAAGTAAAAAATCATGATGAGCTGCCGACTACGTCTCAGCCTTCTTTCGGTGAATTAATCGCATTGTACGAAGAACTGAGCAAAACATATGATGCAGTCATAAGCATACATTTGTCCAGCGGAATCAGCGGAACATATAACAGCGCCGCCTCAGCAAACACTATGGTTGATCATATTAAAGTTTATCCCTTTGATTCAGAGATCAGCTGTTTGGCACAAGGTTTTTATGCATTAAAGGCAGCACAGCTCATTAAAGACGGTGTTGACTCACCGGAAGAGATTATAAAAGAGCTGGAAGAAATGAAAAAAACAGTCCGTGCGTATTTTATGGTGGACGATTTATCACACCTCCAGCGGGGCGGGCGTCTAAGCAGTGCTCAGGCTTTTATCGGCGGTCTGTTAAAGGTAAAGCCTATTCTTCATTTTGACAATAAGGTAATTGTTCCTTTTGAGAAGATTCGGACACGCAAAAAAGCGATTTCGAGAATTTTTGAGCTGTTTGGGGAAGATGCAAGTAAAGGAATCCCGATGCGGGCCGCTATCATCCATGCAAACAGGGAAGAAGAAGCGGCGGATATTATACAGGAGTTAAGCGGTAAGTATCCTCATGTCGAATTCTATAACAGCTATTTCGGTGCCGTGATCGGAACCCATTTGGGCGAAGGTGCCATCGGAATCGGCTGGTGCTTTAAAAACTAAGTGAAAATCTCCGTTTTCAAGGGCGGAGATTTTTTTATTTTTTAATTTTGGCAATTCGACAAGTGGGTTCCCGACAAGGCATACTTTGAGCAGAAAGGAGGCAGGGAGATGTCCGAAGGTGCTTCAGAATTTTCAGAGGTGCGGGATTTCTTTTACGGCCGGCATTTATTGAGATCTGAGATACCGTTTTCAGATCAGCGCATCAACGGTTTTATAGAAAAAGAGTATATAACGGCCGAGCCGTCAATCATCCGCCGGAAAAACCGTTACGTCTGCCAACGATGCGGTCAGTCTGATCAAGCCTGCTTTGCGGCATTTTGGGCGTCCTTTGCCAAAAGGCAGATTACCTATTGCCGTGCCTGTGTCATGATGGGAAGGGCTGATGAACTGACATCATTATATTCTTGGAATCAAGCCTCTGAAAACAGCTGGGAGCCTGTAAAGCTTTCTTGGGAAGGAACACTGACAGACGGACAGAAGCAGGCGGCCGCCGCGCTTACAGATGCGATAAAAGAGAGACAAGAGCTGTTAGTATGGGCGGTTTGCGGATCGGGGAAAACAGAGATGCTGTTTCCGGGTATCGAGTTTGCGCTGAATCACGGTTTGCGCGTCTGTGTCGCGACTCCGCGTACAGATGTCGTACTTGAACTGCTGCCGAGACTGAAAAAAGCATTTGAGAAAGTCGAAGTTTCTGCTCTGTACGGCGGCAGCGAGGACAAAGGCCGTCTGACTCCGCTGATGATTTCAACCGCTCACCAGCTGATGCGCTACCGAGACATTTTTGATGTCGTGATAATAGATGAAGTAGATGCGTTTCCTTTTTCCGCCGATGAGACATTAAGATTCGCTGTTGATAAAGCGAGGAAGAAAAACAGCGCCCTTGTTTATGTAACGGCAACTCCTTCAGACACATTAAAAAAGAAGGCTGAAGCCGGTTTGCTGAAAAGCGTCCGCATACCGGCCAGATATCATCGGAAACCCCTCCCGGAGCCGCGTTTTTTGTGGTGCGGCAATTGGAAGAAGAAGCTTCAGAAAGGAAAACTGCCGCGCTCTGTAACTGATTGGGTTTGCCAAAAACTTCAATTACAGCTGCCGGTTTTCTTATTCGTTCCGTCTGTACACGTATTGAAAAAGACAACGGATTATTTTCAGAAATTAAACATACGGGCAGAAGGCGTACATGCGGAAGACACATTCAGAAAGGATAAAGTGAAACGGTTCAGAGACGGCCGGCTTGACCTGCTGGTAACGACTACGATTTTAGAAAGAGGGGTTACCGTGCCCAAAGTTCAGACATGTGTCCTCGGCGCAGAAGCACCTATCTTTACTGAGAGCGCGCTCGTACAGATCGCAGGCAGAACGGGAAGGCATTATAAACATTTCAGCGGTGATGTCATCATGTTTCATTTCGGAATTACAAACGGAATGAAAAAAGCAAAAAAACATATTGAACATATGAACAAATTGGCACAAAAAAGTAAATTGTTGGACTAGTTAATTTCAGAAAACGTGATACAGTATACTCATACTTTCCTATGAGGAGCTGTCAGCATGCTTGTCAATTCTAAAGAAATCATATTAAAGGAACTTCTCGACCGCCATATGCCTAAGCTTCATATGAAATGCACATGCCGGGTATGCAAAAATGATGTACTGGCACTTTCACTAAACCGGGCTGAACCGGCATATGTTACAGATAAAAAGAAAGTTGCTTATGCAAAAGCAGAGATAGTTGATAAACAGAAAAATACGGCGCTGCTTGTCATTCTGGCTGAATCAGCGGCGATTGTTTCGGTTAATCCAAGCGAGTTCTGTGAAACTCGGGAAGGAGCGTAATATCTCTGAATTGTTTATTGTGTGACTCACCAATTTCAAGTTCATTGACTTGGAGATCTCTGTTTTCTCTGGCGCCCGAGCAAGAGGTATGCAGCATATGCAGCAGCCAATTCGAAAAAATTGAAGGCCCCGTATGCAGTATATGCGGGAGGCCTCAGGAGTCAAATGAAAAATGCGCTGATTGTGCGGCCCGGGAATCAAAAACGGAAAAGCGCTTTTTGCTGCGGCAAAACCGTTCGGTATATTTGTATAATGATGCGATGAAGGACTCATTGGCCCGGTTTAAATTCAGGGGTGATGCGAAAATCATTCAAGCATTTGAACGTGACTTTGCTGCCGGCTTTAAAGCGGCATATCCATCAAATACACATACTCTCATCCCTATTCCGCTGAGCGGCGAACGGCTGGCCGAACGCGGATTCAATCAATCCGAGCTGCTGGCCTCTCTGCTCGGAATGCCCGTCATTTTCCCCCTCATCCGACTGAACAACGAAAAACAATCCAAAAAGAGCAAAACAGACAGGCTGTCTGCAGAAAAAAAGTTTTCAGCAGCCGAAAACTCCGCCAAAGGTATGAACGTCATCTTAATAGATGATATTTATACGACGGGCGCCACACTTCACCAAGCCGCCGAAGTCCTGCTGACAGCGGGCAAAGCGTCATCGGTCTCCTCTTTTACTTTAATCAGGAGCTAAATCATTCTTTTTTTCTGCCGATATAATTGATAGAAATATAAGGCAGATTAAAGAAGGAATAGGAGTTAATACGATGGGTGAATTGGCGAATTGTCCAAAATGCAATGCTTTATTTTTTAAAACGAACCTGCAGACCGTGTGCCAGGCATGTATTAAAGAAGAAGAAAAAGCATTTGAAACCGTCTATAAATTTTTGAGAAAGCAGATCAACAGACAGTCGACGATGCAGCAGATCACTGAGGAAACAGGTGTGGATGAAGAGCTGATCCTCAAGTTTATCAAACAAAAAAGGATTCAGATCAGCCAGCTTCCAAATTTGGCATATCCTTGCGAAAGGTGCGGAAATCCAATCAGGACGGGGAAATTTTGCAAGTCCTGTCAGACAGATATTGAGTCGCAATTAGACCATATGAACCAAAAAACAGCCGCTGAATTCGAAGAGAAAAACAGTACAAAAGACACATACTATGCCTATAATACCAAAAACACCTGATTCCCTAAACTAACTGATAACGCAGTCGATAAAAGAATTAGACTGCGAACAGAAAGCGAGAGGAATCCTATGAAAATCAATCAGTACGGAACACAATCCGTTAATCCATACCAAAAAAATTACGAAAAGCAAGCCGTACAAAAAGAGGCTGCAAAGCCGAAGGACAAAGTGGAAATTTCTTCTCATGCAAAAGAGCTTCAAAATGCGTCAGATGCGGTCACTAAAACACGTCAGGAAAAAATCGCTCAGCTTAAAGCGGATATAGAGAGCGGAACATATAAAATAGATTCAAACAGCATCGCTGAAAACATAGTGAATTTCTATAAAAAGCAATAAAAAGGAGAAAGTCAATGTCAGCAAAGCCAATTATTGATCAACTGAAGCGACTTTGCGCTCTGCATGAACATCTGCTCACGCTGTCTGAAGAGAAAACGGAAGCGCTGAAAGCAGGCAAAACAAAAGAGCTCTCCAACATTTTGACCAAAGAGCAAAAGTATATTCAGGCAATCGGGCAGACTGAGGAAGAGCGCATCAGGTTAACTTCTCAGTTTCTCAGCCGCAGTGAGGACAATACAATTGCTGCATGCATCTCCAGAACTTCAGGCAGTGAAAAACAGGAGCTTGAAGGGTTATTTCACTCTTTGTCTGCGCTTCTTGACCGTCTGAAAGAAGTGAATGAGATGAACAAACAGCTCACGATTCAGGCTTTACAATTCATCTCCGGGGCATTCGATATGATCATGCCGGGTGAAAAAGAGAATATGAATTATAAAGAGCCGCAAGCGGCACGCAAGCCTGTCAGCCGTTTGACATTATTCGATTCAAAAGCTTAGAACGGAGGATTTTTAATGCCATCGACTTTTATGGGGCTCGAAACAGCAAGGCGTGCATTGAGTGCGCAGCAGACTGCATTGAGCACAGTTTCAAATAACGTTGCAAATGCAAATACAGAAGGATATACGAGGCAGCGCGTTACATTACAATCGACGAGCCCTTATCCCGCAGTATCAAAAAACAGTGATCTGACGGCCGGGCAAATCGGAACAGGAGTAAAAGCCGGTTCAGTTGAGCGCGTCAGAGACAGTTTTTTAGACTATCAGTACAGAACTGAAAATACAAAATTAGGGTACTATACAGCCCGTTCCAATTCATTGTCACAAATGGAAGGCGTCATGAAAGAGCTTGACGATAATGGATTAAACGGATCGCTCAGTTCGTTTTGGAATGCCCTTCAGGATCTGGCGACGAATCCGGAAAATACGGGAGCGCGCTCAGTTTTGCAGGAGCAGGGGAAATCTCTTGCCGAAAGTTTTAACTATATATCTACCTCTTTGACTAACATTCAGGGTGATATTAAAAAGAACCTGGATAACACAGCGGATCAGGTCAATTCCATTCTCAATCAGCTGAATGACATTAACAATCAAATAGCGGCAGTTGAGCCGAGCGGTATGCTCCCTAATGATTTGTATGACCAAAGAGACAGATTGATTGATCAATTATCTTCTATGGCAAATATTAAAGTTTCATATAATAAGTCGGGCGGACATGCCTTGGCGACTGCTGAGGGCACGGTTAACGTCGAATTGCTGAACGGAAACAACAATTCTCTCGGTACGCTGCTCGACGGTAACACAAAAACAGTTTCAGAAATGAAAATAAACTACGACAAGGACAGCGGTCTCGTGTCGAGTGTGTCAGTCGGCAGCAGTACGGTCAATGCGGATGCATTTACCGGTAAAGGCTCACTTTTAGGTCTTATTGAATCATACGGCTATATGTCAAACGGAGAAGAAAAAGGTCTTTATCCTGAAATGCTGACGGCTCTTGACAATATGGCGCTGTCCTTTGCTGACGCGTTTAATGCAGTTCATGAAAAAGGAAAAACCTATACAGGCGAACAGGGCGCAGCATTTTTTGATTTCAGCGGTGGTGAAGCGGTGCCTGCAAAAGGTGCGGCAGCGAAAATAAAAGTCAGTGACAAAATTCTTGCGTCTACTGATAATATCGCAGCGTCGTTAAACGGAGAAAAAAGTGACGGCACAAACGCGACAAATCTTGCAGCCGTACAGAACAGCAAGCTGACTATTAACGGTGAAACCACTACAATTAATGACTTTTATGAATCCCTTATCGGAAAGCTGGGCGTTAATTCACAAAAAGCGGCCAATCTTATGAACAACTCTGAAAGCAACACCCTTTCAGCCGATGAACGGAGACAATCAATCAGTGCAGTGTCTTTAGATGAAGAAATGACAAATATGATTCAGTTTCAGCACGCTTATAATGCGGCTGCGCGGATTATAACGATGCAAGATGAAATATTCGATAAAATTATTAACGGTATGGGCACCGGAGGAAGATAGGAGATAAATAAATGAGAGTAACTCAAGGGATGATCGCAAAAAATTCTCTTCGATTTATCGGCTCAAGTTATGACAAGCTCGATCGGCTTCAGCAGCAAGTATCTACGGGGAAAAAAATCACGAAAGCTTCTGATGATCCGGTCGTTGCAATGAAGGGAATGCAGTACCGTACTCAGCTTGCGCAGGTAAACCAGTATCAGCGGAATGTTTCGCAAGGCTTTACATGGCTGGAAAACTCGGAATCAAGCGTAAACTCGGAAACGGATATTATGGGGAAAATCCGGGACTTGATGGTTCAGGCGAAAAGTGATTCGAACGGTGAAACAGAATTGAAAGCAATCGGTACAGAAATCGGCCAGCTGAAAAAGCAGCTCGTTTCTGTCGCGAATACTCAGGTAAACGGACGTTATCTGTTTAACGGAACAAATTCAGATGTCCCGCCGATCACTGAAAATGCCGACGGCACATATACGTACAACTATGAGAATTATACCGGTGCTTCGGATGTTAACATTAACATCTCGAACGGAGCAGTGCTGAAAGTGAATTCTGATCCAAACTCAGCTTTCGGAGGCGTCGCACAAAATGGAGATAATGTATTTGAATTTCTAAACTCCCTAGAAGCTTCTTTAAGCAAAGGCACGCTGTCCGAAGCAGATTCAAATCAAATTCTGTCAGATATCGACGGTTTTACTGACAAAATGAATGCTGAAAAATCCAATATCGGCGCACGCACAAACCGGTTGGAACTCATTCAGACAAGATTGGAATCACAAGCGGCAACCGCTGAAAAAGTATTGTCCGATAATGAAGATGTAGAAATGGAAGATGTGATTGTTGATTATTTATCTCAGCAGACGGTCCATAGAGCAGCGCTGTCAGTGAATGCGAATATCATTCAGCCGTCACTGATTGACTTCCTGAAATAATAGAACTGACCGTCTTCAATATATAAAAAAGCGACTCACACCAGGGAGATCGCTTTTTTTACTAAAATACTATAAACAGGAGGGATCTCTGTGCAGATGCCGAGATTGATTATTGACAGTGTGCCTGCTAAAATCGGTATAACCTTTCAAAAGGAAGAAATCGAGATGGAACAGCCGCCCGCTGACTTGGAAATCGAGCAGCCGCCGGCAGAGCTGAACATAGAAAGCACGCCGGCCAAACTGACGATTGACCAGACGAGGGCGTGGGAGAACTTGAATCTCAAATCATTTGAAAAGCTGAACGCTGAAGCCGCTCAGAAAGGTGCGGAAGCCTGCAGCGAGTTTATTGCAAAAACAGTCAGGGAAGGGAAGGAAATGGCGGCTATCGAAAAGAAAACGGGCAATGTGATGGCCCGGCAGGCAGCGGATGTCAGACCGCCCGATCCATTCGGCGAATTCAGCGACTTTCTGCCTGCGCAGTTTCTCGTCGACATTGACTGCATTCCTTCAAAGCTTACGATTGATATTGAAGCCCGCAAACCTTCAATTGAAGCAGCCGTCAATAAACCTGTATGGAATTATACGCCGGGGAAAGTTCAGATTGATATGATGCAAGACCCTAAGGTGACGATTTCGGTTGACGATGGCAACGCAGAATAAAAGATGAAAGTGGTAAAGGATTGTGAAGCATGATAATTAAAACAAAATATCACGGAGAAATCAGAATAGACGAAGGGCAGATTATCTCATTTGAAAACGGCCTGCCGGGATTTAATGACGAGACTCAATTTGTTGTTCTTCCTTTGTCGGAAGATTCACCGTTTTTGGCGCTGCAGTCTGTCAAACAGGAGCATATCGCCTTTATTGTCGCCAGTCCGTTTATTTTCTTTAAAGGGTACGAATTTGACATTGACCATGCGACGCTTGAACTTTTGCATATTGAAGATATAGAGGACGTCGAAGTGATGGCGATTTTAACGCTGGAAGAGCCTTTTGAAAACACGACCGCCAATTTAAAAGCGCCGATTATCGTCAATAAAAAGGAAATGAAGGCGAAACAAATCATTTTACATGATGCTTCCTATGAAACAAAACATCTGATAGGAGGAGGATCATGCTAGTTCTCTCAAGAAAAGTGAATGAGTCCATTCAGATCGGGCCGGATATTGAAATAAAGGTGATCGCCATCGAAGGAGAACAAGTGAAGCTGGGAATTGAAGCGCCTCAGCACGTAGATATTCACAGGAAAGAAATCTACTTGTCGATCCTGGAAGAGAACAACAGAGCTGTATCTTTTAATACTGATTTATTACTTAACTTATCCTCACAAAAAAAGTGAGGATTTTTTTATTTTCAATATAAACAATGGAAGCGGCCGTCCGATATATATATTGTAGCCAATGAGAGGAAAAATTTTCTTCAGAATGACGCTGCGTAAATGCACAAGGACGTGCGAAAAACAATTCAGGGAGGAAATACAAAATGAGAATCAACCACAATATCGCGGCTCTTAACACTAGCCGTCAGCTGAATGCAGGTTCAAACTCTGCTGCAAAAAACATGGAAAAATTATCTTCAGGTCTTCGCATCAACCGCGCTGGTGATGACGCTGCGGGTCTTGCGATCTCTGAAAAAATGCGTTCCCAAATCCGCGGTTTAGACATGGCTTCTAAAAATGCTCAAGACGGAATCTCTCTTATCCAAACATCTGAGGGTGCATTGAACGAAACTCACAGCATTCTTCAGCGTATGAGCGAGCTTGCTACACAAGCGGCGAACGATACAAACACTGATTCTGACCGTTCTGAGCTTCAAAAAGAGATGGACCAATTAGCGTCTGAAGTAACAAGAATCTCTACTGACACTGAGTTCAATACGAAGAAACTTCTTGACGGAACTGCGCAAAACCTTACGTTCCAAATCGGAGCTAACGAAGGCCAAACAATGAGCCTGTCTATCAATAAAATGGACTCTGAAAGCCTGAAAGTTGGTACGACTTATACTGTATCTGGTGATCAAAATACACTTACAGCAACTGATGGAAGCACTGCTACTTGGGCTGACGAAGAAAAAGACGGAACTACTGGTGAAGTCACAAAAGCTGCTGGATATTATGATGATAAAGGTAAAGTTGTTGCATCTGAAAAATTAGCTGCAGATTCTAAAGTAACAAAAGGTATCGACATCTCATCTTCAGCTAAAGCTGCGTCTTCAGCTCTTACAACAATCAAAACAGCTATCGACACAGTATCTAGCGAGCGCGCTAAACTTGGTGCAGTTCAAAACCGTTTAGAGCACACAATCAACAACCTTGGTACTTCTTCTGAGAACCTGACTTCTGCTGAATCACGTATCCGTGACGTAGACATGGCTTCTGAGATGATGGAGTACACGAAAAACAACATCCTTACTCAGGCTTCTCAAGCTATGCTTGCGCAAGCTAACCAACAGCCTCAGCAAGTTCTTCAATTGCTGAAAGGTTAATGACGGAAAGATCCTGGTTCTCCAGGGTCTTTTTTTTATTTCTTCAGCTATCTCCCCCTTCAGCAAGCCAAAGAACCCTATTGACAAAATGAAACATTATATTTTGCAGTTAAATTATTGAAAACCTTTTAATATGACCGATATAAGAATAAGATCATACATTTATGGAGCTGTGATATGATAAACAGTCGGAAACTCACTGTTGTCATAGAGCCGTCTACGACTAAACGCCGAAAAGGAGAGGGTACATATGGTCACAAGAATCACAGGCCTTAATTCCGGTCTTGATGTAGATTCTCTGGTGAAAAAAATGATGGATGCCGAAAAGCAGCCGCTTAATAAATTAAACCAGCAAAAGCAGACGCTTGAATGGAAGCGCGATGCTTATCGGGAAGTGAATACTCAGATTGCCGACATGTATTCTACGACATTTAATAATATGCTGATGTCCACAAACTGGAATAAAAAAACAGTAACAAGTTCGGATTCCAGTGTCAGCGCGGCGGCCGTCAGTGCTGAGCAGAATATTTCAACGAGTATGTCTGTACAGCAGCTGGCTACGCCGACGACTTATAAATCATCAGGCGCCATCAATTTCACTTCGGGTCAGAGCCAAACATTGAAATTCAATGTCACAAATCCGGGTGAAACGAAGCCGACTGAGGTAAACGTCACGATTGCCGCAACCGATACGATTGACGATGTCATTTCCAAACTGAACAGCTCGGGTCTCGGAGTGACGGCTTTAAAAGAGAAAATTTCCAACGGCACGGATTATGTGGATACGATTGCGTTCACTTCCAATAAAACGGGGGAAGGATTTACCCTTGCCGCAGGTGATGACGCAACCAAAAGCTTTCTGAAAGATCAGCTCGGTTTTGCCGTTGATGATGCAACAAATGAACTGACGGCCAATGCCGAAGGGAAAAACGCGAAGTTTACGTTCAACGGGCTTGAAATGACAAAAACGTCAAATAACTTTACGATCAACGGCATCAAATACACGCTGAACAGCGTGACGGACAGCAATAAAACGGTTACGATTAACAGCACGACTGATACGGACGGCATTTTTGACAACATTAAAGATTTCGTTGATAAATACAATACGTTAATTAAAAGTGCAAACGAGAAGGTAACAGAATCAAAATACCGCGATTATAAGCCGCTAACTGATGAACAAAGAGAAGCGATGACCGATAAGCAGATTGAGCAGTGGGAGGCAAAGGCTAAAAGCGGGTTATTACGGAGCGACAGCACGCTGCATAACGGTTTGGCTGAGATGCGGCTTGATCTGTACTCAACGGTTACGATTGACGGGAAAAAATATCAGCTTGCCGATTTCGGAATTGAGACGTCTGATAGTTATACGGATCAAGGAAAGCTTGTCATTAAAGACGAAGCGAAACTGAAACAGAAAATTACCGAGAATCCTGCTCTCGTGGCTAAACTGTTTAATGCAGACAGTCCTGATACAGCGAAAACCAAAAACCCGGAGGAACAGGGGATTGCCCGGAGATTAAAAGACACATTAAACAAAATGCAGACCCAAATTTCAAAACAGGCGGGTACGGAAAGCTCGGTATCAACCAGCTTTGCCATCGGAAAAAGCCTGAATGAAATAGAGACGAATATTTCCAATATGAAAACGAAGCTGGATGACATCGAAACGAGATATTATAAAAAGTTCAGCGCACTGGATACGGCATTGGAGAAATTGAACAGCCAATCTTCATATCTCACGTCAATGTTAGGATCTTCAACATCATAACCTTGGAGGTTTTATAAAAATGGCAATAAATAATCCTTTTGCTGCTTATCAGCAGACATCCGTCTTTACAGCCGCTCCGGAAGAGCTGACCCTTATGCTTTATAACGGCTGCCTGCGATTCATTAAGCTGGCAAGGCAGGCGATGAAGCAAAACAACCTTGAAGCCAAAAATGAAAATATCGTAAAGGCGCAAAACATCATTCAAGAGCTCAGCATCACGTTAAACCGGGAGATTGAGATTTCCGAGCAGATGTCATCCATTTATGATTACATCCGCCGCCGGCTGATCGATGCGAACGTGCAGAATAACGGAGAGTTTTTAGATGAAGCGGAAAAGCTCGTTACTGAATTTCGCGACACGTGGAAGCAGGCCATGCAGAGTGAACGGAAAAACAGCCATGGCGCGGGCGGCCTTGCCTGATGAACAGCAATGTCTTTTCTTTGTATAACGAAACGAAGAACATGTACGCCGCACTGAAGGACGCCCCGGAAAGCGACGGTCTTATCAGCAGCGTTACGGCATTTACGGAGAAAAGGGAGGAGATGCTTGCGGGCATAAAGCCGCCTTTTTCCGAAGAAGAAAAAACGCTGCTTCAGCAGGTGGCCGCGATGGACCGCCTGATTACAGGCGAAGTAAAACGGATTCAGGATGGTATCCGAAATGAAATAAAAACGCTTAAGAAAAAACGAATCTACCATAATACGTATTTCAATCCGTATCATCAAACGACAAGTGACGGCCGTTATTACGACAAACGCAAATAGGTGAGTGTTTTGAGAAGTTTGAACGATTACCATTTGGTGTCAGCCTATTACCAGCTTCTTTTTACGATTGATGAGGGGCTTTGCTACCTGTTGGACACGCAGGATGATTTTTTTAAGACGGAGGGCGAGCGGATTTACAACGATTTGATTCAGGCTTTTTTTCATCTCGATTCCTCTCATGCGCTTCTGCTGTCTATCATTGAGTGCCGATGCGTGGAGACGGCGATCCGCTCATTTGACGAGATCTTTCAGGATTTCAGCATGTTAAATGATTATGATTTCCCGTCCGCCCCTTTTCAGGAGTTTTTAAAAACCATCTTTCTGCCGCATTATAAGCTATGGATGGAGCAGACGCACGACTGCATCAAACCGTATGTTCTTCACTAGACCTGCTGCAAGCGGCAGGTCTTTTGCCTGCGTCTTCCGCATATACTTATAATCCTGCCGGAAGCTGCGGGATAAAACCGACACCATTCGTCATCGTTCACCGAATTTACACATTATTTTAACGTTTCAGCAGGGATCAGAAGGGGTAAAAGAGAAATAGTTACATATCCTTAGATAAAGGGAGGCGTTCTTTGATGAACTACAATATCAGAGGAGAAAACATTGAGGTTACACCTGCGTTAAAGGATCATGTGGAGAGAAAAATCGGCAAGCTGGAACGATATTTCGAGCAGAGCGTCAATGCCGATGTGAACGTCAACTTAAAATTCTATAATGATAAGGAATCTAAAGTTGAAGTCACCATTCCGATGACTGATCTGGCGCTTCGTTCTGAAGTGCATAACGAGGATATGTACAATGCAATTGATCTCGCAACAAACAAGCTGGAACGTCAAATCCGAAAGCACAAAACAAAAGTCAACCGAAAATTCCGCGACCAGGGTCTTCCGAAACATTATTTCGAGAACGGCAGCGCTGGTGATACGGGCGTAGCGGTTCAGGACGAAATTGAAGATGACAGCCCGGAAATTGTCCGTCAAAAGCGTTTTAATTTAAAACCGATGGATAATGAAGAAGCGATTCTCCAAATGAATATGCTCGGCCATAATTTCTTCGTATTCACCAACGCGGAGACGAATCTCACAAACGTCGTTTACCGCAGAAATGACGGCAAATACGGATTAATTGAACCGACTGAATAAACCCATCCAGCCTTCCGTGAACGTGCGGAAGGTTTTTCTCTATCTTTACCTGCAAATTCTTTGGAAATGGCAAAAGGTATGTTATGATAATGAGAGGTATACATGGACAGAAAATTATCATTTATTCCATGCAAAATCTGCATGTGAACATAGAGGAGCGTTATAGATGCTTGGGATTTTAAATAAAATGTTTGATCCGACCAAACGTGCGCTGAACAAATACGAAAAAATAGCAAATGACATTGATGCCGTAAGAGGAGATTATGAAAATCTCTCTGACGAGGCGCTTAAACATAAAACGGCAGAATTTAAAGAGCGGCTTGAAAAAGGAGAAACGACGGATGACCTTCTTGTCGAAGCGTTTGCCGTCGTTCGTGAAGCTTCCCGCCGCGTAACCGGCATGTTCCCGTTTAAAGTGCAGCTGATGGGGGGCATCGCCCTTCATGAGGGGAACATCTCCGAAATGAAAACAGGGGAAGGGAAAACGCTGACGTCCACGCTTCCCGTGTATTTAAATGCGTTGACAGGAAAAGGCGTTCACGTCGTAACGGTCAACGAATATCTGGCGAGCCGTGATGCCCAGCAAATGGGAGAAATCTTTGCGTTTCTCGGGCTTACAGTCGGCCTTAACCTGAATTCGATGTCAAAAGACGAAAAACGCGAAGCTTACGCAGCCGATATCACGTATTCAACGAACAATGAACTCGGCTTTGATTATTTGCGTGACAACATGGTGCTCTATAAAGAACAGATGGTGCAGCGCCCGCTTCATTTTGCCGTTATTGATGAAGTCGATTCAATTTTAGTCGATGAAGCGAGAACGCCATTGATTATTTCCGGACAAGCTCAGAAGTCCACAAAACTGTACGTGCAGGCAAATGCGTTTGTCCGCACACTCAAGAAAGATCAGGATTATACGTATGACGTCAAAACGAAAGGCGTTCAGCTGACGGAAGAAGGAATGACGAAGGCTGAAAAAACGTTCGGCATCGACAACCTGTTTGATGTCAAAAACGTGGCCTTGAACCACCATATCAACCAGGCTTTAAAAGCCCATGCGGCGATGCAGAAAGACGTGGATTATGTTGTTGAGGACGGCCAGGTCGTCATTGTTGATTCCTTCACCGGCCGTCTGATGAAAGGACGCCGCTACAGCGAAGGTCTTCACCAGGCGATTGAGGCGAAAGAAGGCCTGGAGATTCAAAATGAAAGCATGACATTGGCGACGATTACGTTCCAAAACTATTTCCGTATGTACGAAAAGCTGGCCGGTATGACCGGTACCGCAAAAACGGAAGAGGAAGAATTCCGAAATATTTATAACATGCAGGTTGTATCCATTCCGACCAACCAGCCGGTCATCCGTGACGACCGTCCGGACTTGATCTACCGCTCAATGGAAGGGAAATTCAAGGCGGTGGCGGAGGATGTCGCCCAGCGCTACATGACCGGACAGCCGGTTCTTGTCGGTACGGTTGCCGTTGAAACGTCTGAATTGATTTCTAAACTTCTGAAAAACAAAGGGATTCCGCATCAGGTGCTGAATGCCAAAAACCATGAACGTGAAGCTCAGATTATTGAAGAAGCGGGACAAAAAGGCGCTGTCACGATTGCGACCAACATGGCGGGACGCGGAACCGACATTAAACTCGGCGAAGGCGTAAAAGAGCTTGGCGGCCTTGCAGTCGTCGGTACGGAACGCCACGAATCCCGCCGGATTGACAATCAGCTCCGCGGACGTTCAGGACGTCAGGGAGACCCGGGCATCACACAATTTTATCTTTCAATGGAAGATGAATTGATGCGCCGTTTCGGAGCTGAACGGACGATGGCGATGCTTGACCGGTTCGGTATGGATGACTCCACGCCGATCCAGAGCAAAATGGTGTCACGCGCCGTGGAATCATCTCAAAAACGTGTCGAAGGAAACAACTTTGATTCACGTAAACAGCTTCTTCAATATGACGACGTGCTCCGTCAGCAGCGCGAAGTCATTTACAAGCAGCGTTTTGAAGTCATTGACTCTGACAACCTGCGTGACATTGTTGAAGGCATGATCAAGTCTTCTCTGGAACGTGCGATTGCCGCTTATACGCCGAAAGAGGAGCTTCCGGAAGAATGGAATCTTGACGGCCTCGTGGAGCTGGTGAATACAACGTATCTTGATGAAGGCGCTCTTGAAAAGAGCGATATCTTCGGAAAAGAACCGGATGAGATGCATGAGATGATCATGGACCGCATCATGACGAAATATAATGACAAAGAAGAGAATTTCGGCGAAGAGCAGATGCGTGAATTTGAAAAAGTCATCGTATTGCGTGCCGTTGATTCAAAATGGATGGATCATATTGATGCGATGGATCAGCTGCGTCAAGGGATTCACCTCCGCGCTTATGCGCAGACAAATCCGCTGCGTGAATATCAGATGGAAGGTTTCGCAATGTTTGAGCACATGATTGAGTCCATTGAGGACGAAGTTGCGAAATTCGTCATGAAGGCCGAGATTGAAAGCAATCTGGAACGCGAAGAAGTGGTTCAGGGCCAAACGACGGCTCATCAGCCGCAGGACGGCGATGAGGCCAAACAAGCGAAAAAAGCGCCGGTGCGAAAAGTCGTAGATATCGGACGCAACGCGCCTTGCCATTGCGGCAGCGGAAAAAAATATAAAAATTGCTGCGGCCGGACAGAATAGTCTCGACTGTATGAAGCGAACATGACCGGGTCTGCGTCTTATGGCGCCCCGGATCTTTTAATGAGGTGAATGGAATGGAATTATCAGAAATCAGGGCAGAGCTCGAAAATATGGCTTCTCGTTTAGCGGACTTCAGGGGGTCTCTTTGACCTCGAATCAAAGGAAGCCCGCATTGCAGAATTAGATGAAAAGATGGCGGAACCGGAATTCTGGAATGACCAGCAGAAGGCCCAAACCGTCATTAACGAAGCGAACGGTCTGAAAGAATACGTGAACTCCTATCATCAGCTGAGCGAGTCTCACGAAGAGCTGCAAATGACACATGATCTTTTAAAAGAAGAACCTGACCAGGACCTTCAGCAAGAGCTTGAAAAAGAGCTGAAGTCATTAACGAAGGAATTGAATGAATTTGAGCTTCAGCTGCTGCTCAGTGAACCATATGACAAAAATAATGCGATTTTAGAACTTCACCCGGGCGCCGGCGGTACGGAATCTCAGGATTGGGGTTCCATGCTGCTCAGAATGTATACCCGCTGGGCGGAAAGACGCGGTTTCAAAGTTGAAACGCTTGATTATCTCCCGGGAGATGAAGCAGGAATTAAGTCTGTCACACTGCTTATTAAAGGCCACAATGCATACGGCTATTTAAAAGCGGAAAAAGGCGTACACCGCCTCGTGCGGATTTCTCCATTTGATTCATCAGGCCGCCGCCACACGTCATTCGTGTCATGTGAAGTCATGCCTGAATTCAATGAAGAAATCGACATTGATATTCGTACCGAAGATATTAAAGTTGATACGTACCGGGCGAGCGGTGCCGGCGGACAGCACGTCAATACGACTGATTCAGCCGTTCGGATCACCCACCTGCCGACAAATGTAGTCGTCACGTGCCAGACGGAACGTTCACAAATCAAAAACCGCGACCGGGCGATGAAAATGCTCAAAGCGAAGCTGTATCAGCGCAGAATTGAAGAACAGCAGGCGGAGCTTGACGAAATCCGCGGCGAACAGAAAGAAATCGGCTGGGGCAGCCAAATTCGCTCGTACGTCTTCCATCCGTACTCCATGGTGAAAGATCACCGTACCAATACCGAAATGGGGAACGTGCAGGCGGTTATGGACGGAGATATCGATATCTTCATTGACGCCTATTTACGTTCTAAACTGTCGTAATCCGGGAACACACCTGCCTTTGGCAAGGTGTGTTTTTTTATCCGTTCTCTTTCTCCATTTTTCACAACAGCGCTTTAGCAAATTAATACGGTATTTGGCTGTTATTTACTTCTAAGCCGGGAAGACTTAAAATGCTATCGAGAGAAAATCGGAGAACGGAGGATTTTGCATGGATGTGAATCACAATAAGCCGCTCCGTCTGATCAAAGATTATATATACATCATGATCGGCGCGGCGATTACGGGGGTCGTGTTTAACGTATTTTTGCTGCCGAACCGTATAGCAGCGGGGGGAGTAAGCGGGATCAGCACCATTTTAGAAACGTTTGGTTTTGAACCGGCTTACGTGCAGTGGATTATTAACATCCCTTTGTTTATCGCCGGAGTGATCATTCTCGGCGGGAAGTTCGGAATGAAGACACTGGTCGGTTCCATCGTTCTGCCGCTCGCAGTCTATTTAACAAGAGATCTGCCTGCCGCGACGACCCATGAACTGCTGGCGGCGATTTTCGGAGGCGTCGGGATCGGAACGGGAATCGGCATCGTGTATCTCGGCAAAGGCTCCACGGGGGGAACGGCTCTGGCGGGGCAGATCATTCACAAATACACGGGGCTGTCGCTGGGAACGTGCCTTGCCATCATGGACGGATTAATTGTGCTGAGCGCGATGCTCGTATTCGGAGTGGAGCAGGGATTGTATGCGATGCTCGGGGTATTTATTTCAAGCAAAACGATTGATGTCGTGCAGGTCGGGTTCAACCGCTCCAAAATGGCTTTAATCATTACGCAGCATGAAGAAGCCGTCAGGTCGGCTGTGTTTAAAGAAATCGACAGGGGTGTGACGAAGATTTCCGCAGTCGGCGGGTATACGGAACATGACCGGCCGATCTTAATGTGTGTCGTCGGCCAGACTGAATTCACAAAACTGAAACAAATCGTCAAACAGATTGATGAGTCAGCCTTTGTCATTGTCGCAGACGCAAGCGAGGTGCTCGGCGAGGGTTTCAAACGCGCGTAAACGGGGTTATAATAGCGAAGGGGTGCATCTTACATATGAAATCAAAATGGGCGCTGCTGGCGCTGGTTCTGACCATGTCCGTCCTGCTGGCGGCATGCGGCGGATCCAATGAATCGAAAAAAGAAAGCTCTGACAGCTCAGGCGGATCAAAAGCATCTGCGTCAGCAGGAGAAGAGCTTTATCAGCAAAGCTGTATCGGCTGCCACGGAAAAGACTTAGAAGGCGGCGGAGGTCCGAATTTACAGGAAGTCGGCGGGAAGTATGATGAAGCTAAAATTGAAAGCATCATTAAAAACGGACGCGGCAATATGCCGAGCCATCTTGTAAATGATAAGGAAGCCGCTGAGATCGCAAAATGGCTGTCACAGAAAAAATAACAGAAAAACCTTGCCTGTTATAGGGGCAAGGTTTTTTCACGGTCTGGGAATGAAAAGAAACTGTAATAGTAATATGTCTAAATTTGACGTATAATGAAGTGTACTGAGGAAAAGGAACTTTCAGATTTTTCATCTGTTTCCTGGTAAATCGGCCATAAACCGCTGTACGTTTGCGAACTCTATGGCTGCAAGACATAATTAAAAGATTAGGTGATTTCATGATAGAGATGAAAGAAGTATATAAATCCTATCCGAACGGTGTAAAAGCGATTAACGGGCTGTCAGTCATGATTCATCCCGGAGAATTTGTATATGTCGTGGGACCGAGCGGAGCCGGTAAATCTACTTTTATTAAAATGATTTACAGAGAAGAAAAGCCGACAAAAGGGCAAATATTGATTAATCATAAAGATCTCGCGTCTGTGAAAGAAAAAGAGATTCCTTTCGTGCGGCGTAAAATAGGCGTTGTTTTCCAAGATTTCAAACTTCTTCCGAAATTGACGGTATTTGAAAACGTCGCGTTTGCACTTGAGGTTATCGGAGAGCAGCAGTCAGTCATTAAAAAACGCGTGCTCGAAGTGCTCGATCTTGTGCAGCTGAAGCATAAAGCGCGGCAGTTTCCCGACCAGCTTTCCGGAGGAGAACAGCAGCGTGTTTCCATCGCAAGATCCATCGTCAACAATCCTGACGTCGTGATAGCTGACGAACCGACGGGCAACCTTGATCCGGTCACATCATGGGAAGTCATGAAGACACTGGAAGAGATTAATAACCGCGGAACGACCGTTGTGATGGCGACACACAATAAAGAAATAGTAAACACCATGAAGAAACGGGTCATCGCGATCGAAGACGGAATTATTGTGCGTGATGAGTCAAGAGGGGAGTATGGTTCTTATGATTAAAATTCTCGGGCGCCATTTGCGTGAGAGTTTTAAATCTCTCGGAAGAAACACATGGATGACATTTGCATCCATCAGTGCCGTTACCGTTACATTAATTTTGGTCGGCGTGTTTTTAGTCATTATGCTGAATTTAAACAACATGGCTAAAAATGCTGAAAAAGAAGTGGAAATTAAAGTATTAATCGATCTGACGTCGAATAAGAAAACGCAGGATACGCTGCAGAATGAGATTAAAGACATCTCGGGAATCCAAAGCGTAGAGTTTTCATCTAAAGATAAAGAGCTTGATCAATTGGTCAAAAGCTTCGGCGACAGCGGAAAGGCCATGAAAATGCAAGATCAGGAAAACCCGCTGAACAACGCGTTTATCGTCAAAACGACAGATCCGCATGATACGCCGAAAGTTGCGAAAAAAATTGAGAAGCTGGATCATGTGTATAAAGTGACATACGGGAAAGAAGAAGTCAGCCGTCTGTTTAAGATCGTCGGGGTGTCACGCAACATCGGGATCGCGTTAATCATCGGCCTTCTGTTCACGGCGATGTTCTTAATTTCAAATACGATTAAAATCACGATTTTCGCCAGAAGAAAAGAGATTGAAATCATGAAGCTTGTCGGCGCGACAAACTGGTTTATCCGCTGGCCGTTCTTCCTGGAAGGGCTGCTGCTGGGGGTATTCGGTTCTATCATACCGATCGCTCTCGTGCTGAGTACGTACCAGTCGATGGTCGCTTGGGTGGCCCCGAAAGTTCAGGGATCATTTGTTTCACTTCTGCCGTACAGTCCGTTTGTGTTTCAAGTATCACTTGTGCTCATTCTGATCGGCGCGGTTATCGGAGTATGGGGAAGTCTGACTTCCATCCGGAAATTCCTTCGTGTATAAATACAAAAGCCAGTCTGATATAGACTGGCTTTTTTTAATGGTTTCGTTACTGAATGACGGGCAGGGCCGGTGATCCGGGCTTTAATGTAAAGTCATAAGACGCTTCGTCACGGTACATCGGGTCCGCATAAATGGAATCCGAATCGTTTGCCGTTCCTTTTTGGTACGCTGTGAATGAATCATATTCTCTGTTCTTCCAATTCCAAATGCTGTCTTTTCCTGCTTCTTTGTGATAGACGTTATGATTAACGGTATTGCCTTCGTTTTTCGTATAATCATTTGCGATAAAAATCCGTGAACCGCTAGCCGTCATGATGTTTTTTTCGATCGTGTTCCCTTTTGTGCCGTACTGCAGCAGCAGCTGGCCGCCGTCAAGGTCCTTCGTGTCATTTCGGTACATGATGTTGTGAGCGATCACTGAATTGATGGTTCCGCCGCGTTTCGTGTCATAGCCTCCGATTGAAATACCGGTGTAAGCATTGCCGTACACCTTGTTATCCGTAATCCGGATATCTTGTGCGTATTTCCCTTTATGTTCGGAAGTGGCTTCAATCCCGAGGTCATTGTTGTAAACGGTGTTATTCTTAATGTCCACATGTTCTGCGCCGTCAACGTAAATACCGCCCGCTGAATATTCATCTCCGTAAGCGGGATTTCCGTAAGAAGAGTTATGGCTCACCGTATTGTTTTCAATGACGCCGTTTCGCGCATAGTCGTTTTGCTTGGACGTTCCTTCGTATCCGATCACGTCAATCCCGATATTGTTATTGTCCCGGATGGTATTGCCGGCAATCTTAAATCCGTCAACATTCCCGTTCAGCACGACCGCTTCGCTTGCGCCGAGCGTCAATTTTTCAACCGTATTATTTGTGATGCTGACATCCTTCATGGCGCCTGTGCCGTAAAACGCGATGCCGTGTGCATTTCCCTCATCAGCCGTGGTTTTAATGTTTCGGATATGGTTGCCGTCAATGTTGATATGACTGCTCGACCCGGTGACGCAGATCCCCATGGCCGTCGCATCTTCTGATGATACGGAGAGATTCTCAAGCGTAACGCCGTGAATGGTAATGTACTGTTTATTGCGGATTTGAATTAACGGAGTTTCAGAATCGCTTTTTGGCGCAGATTTGCCGCTGATTGAGACATGCTCATTCTGATAGTTCCGAAATGTAATCGGCTTTTCGGCCGTGCCGCTGTGCTTTACTTCAAACGTTTCATCGTACGTCCCTTCCCGAATCAATACGGTTGTCCCGGCCTCTGCCTTTTCAGCCGCATGTTTTAATGTGCGGAACGGCTTTTCTTTCGTTCCTTCATTTTGGTCGCTGCCTGCGGGAGAAACATACAGGGCGTCCGTCTGCGTTTTTTCATTGGCCTCTGTTTTTGGCCAGACAAAGGCGGTAATGCCTGCGGCCAGAACCGCCGCGGATAAAATCGATAATTTTATTTTCATATCGCATTCTCCTGTATATTTAATGAATTGCATACAAAATATTATACGTTACCCATATATATGTAACAATCTCGCGTTTTCATTTTTTTGTTGCCGTTACATGAATTCTTTGCAATTTACACATACTATCTCCAGGTTTTCGTAAAAGGACTAAGAGGAGGTAAACGATGAAGCAGAAAATGATCGCAGTGATAGCGGCCGTCAGCATCATGTGCGGCGGAGCTCATATTGCCGGGGCGGCACAGCCGAATTCAACAGACGCAGAAAGAAGCCGGGCAATGGAAAAAATCGAAAAAGCATATGAGCTGATCTCGAACGAATACGTGGAAAATGTAGATAAAGAAAAGCTTCTTGAAGGAGCGATTCAGGGGATGCTGTCTACATTAAACGACCCTTATTCCGTTTATATGGACAAGCAGACCGCTAAGCAGTTTTCCGATTCTCTTGATTCTTCTTTCGAAGGGATCGGCGCTGAAGTCGGTATGGAGGACAATAAAATCATTATCGTATCACCGTTTAAGCAATCTCCGGCGGAAAAAGCGGGACTCAAGCCGAATGATGAAATCATCAGCATAAACGGCGAGTCAATGAACGGGAAAGGTTTAAACGAAGCCGTGCTGAAAATCAGAGGAAAAAAAGGATCGAAGGTTTCTATTAAAATACAGCGTCCGGGTACTGAAAAACAGCTGTCATTCCGGATTAAAAGAGCGGAAATCCCGCTTGAAACCGTATTTGCTTCCCGCAAAGAATCAGGCGGTCATCATGTCGGCTACATCGGAATATCGACATTTTCCGAGCATACCGCCCAGGACTTCGCCGCGGCGCTGAAAAAGCTTGAAAAACAAGGGATTGACGGTCTCGTCCTTGATGTAAGAGGGAATCCCGGCGGCTACCTTCAAAGCGTCGAACAAATTTTAAAGCATTTCATCACAAAAGACATGCCGTATATCCAAATTGCGGAGCGTAACGGCGATAAAAAACAATATTTCTCAACCTTAAAACATAAGAAGCCGTATCCCGTCAATGTCATCACGGATAAAGGAAGCGCCTCCGCTTCAGAAATTCTTGCGGGTGCGTTAAAAGAAGCGGGACATTATGACGTTGTCGGTGACACTTCTTTCGGTAAAGGAACGGTTCAGCAGGCCGTGCCTATGGGAGACGGGAGCAACATTAAATTGACGCTTTACAAATGGCTGACACCGAAAGGCAATTGGATTCACAAAAAAGGCATTGCTCCGACAATCGCTGTGAGCCAGCCGGATTATTTTGCGGCGGGACCGCTTCAGCTGAAACAGCCGCTTCAGCCTGATATGAACAGCGCGGATGTCAAGCACGCTCAAATCCTGCTGAAAGGCCTAGGCTTCGATCCGGGCAGAGCAGACGGCTATTTCAGCAAAACAATGAAAAAAGCCGTTCTGGCGTTTCAAGACCGGTACAAGCTTGATAAAACAGCGGTCATTGATAAAAAGACAGCGGAAAAAATGAATCAGCTGATGAATGAACAGAAATCTGACGAAAAAAATGATTTACAGCTGCAAATGGCGTTAAAATCATTATTTGTAAAATAAATGAAAAGGAGGCGTTTTTTACGTCTCCTGTTTCTTTTGTCACACTCTAAAAATGAACTAAAAGACATATAATTATGTCGGTTTTGACAAGATATTAAAAAAATTTTCACATTTAAACATTTATAAAGGACAAACATTACCCGATATTTATAGAGAAGAGAGACTTTATGCCGAGTTAATATGTATTCAAAATGAAACTTTTGAAAGTTGCCTCAGTCAGTTTTAGTTCTTACAATAAAAGAAGGTTCTAATAGAGAACAGTTTTAGTTTGGCAGCTGCATTTCAGTATCGAAAGCAGAAGTGTTTGCGGCGCTTCAGCACGGCAGCTGTAATCACCCGTGCTTATCTGGATAAAAAAATGGGGGTTCACAATTGAAGAGGGCAAGTATTGTGCGTGAAAAGAAATATTATGAATTAGTGGAACAACTAAAAGACAGAACAAAAGACGTCACATTTTCATCAACAAAAGCACTAAGTCTTCTTATGCTGTTCAGCAGATACCTGGTCAATTACACAAATGTTGAATGCGTTCACGAAATTAATGAAGAGTGTGCAAAGCATTATTTCACTTACTTAATGAAAAACCATAAGCGTTTAGGAATCAATCTGACGGATATTAAACGGTCCATGCTTTTGATCAGCGGTGTAATCGAGGTGGAAGTCGACCACTATCTGAAAGATTTCTCTCTATCAAATGTGACGTTGTGGATGACGGAAGAGAGATAGACGTTTGAGATATTCAAGCCAATGATTATTTGGTAGAATAGAATTAAAATGTTTGGCTTGAGGCGGTGAAAGCAGTGTCTGTTCAATGGGGAATTGAACTTCTGAAAAGTATCGGTCTGTTTTTTTTGCACCCGATGTTCTGGTTTTTTATCATCATAAGTCTCGCATGCGGATATTTGCGGATCAAACGTGAACGCCATACGTTTCATACAAAAATCGCGGATATGTATGACGAGCTTATCTTTACATACATAAAAGGACTTATACCGGGTATTCTTCTCTCCGTATTATTTTTTGGACTGGGAATTTCGATTCCATTCGGTCTTCTCGGCATAATCGCGGCTGTGACGGCTTTGGCTTCGCTGACGTTCCGTATGAATTGGCTGTCCTCAGCTTATATTGTCAGCGCCGGCATGTTCATTGCGTTTATCCTTCAGTATACCCACACAGTGCCGTTTGCGGATCGGTTTCCGCAGGCATTCGGCGTGAATTGGGCATCGGCGGCCGTGTTTATGGGCCTTTTGATTATCACGGAGGGAGCGGCTGCCTGCCGTTCAGCGCATCTGAAAACATCTCCGGCGCTTGTCGTCAGCAGCAGAGGCCTGCCCATCGGCCGACAATTGGCGAATCGCGCATGGCTGCTTCCGCTTTTCTTATTGGTGCCGGGCAGCGGGCTTGAGTCACACCTTTCTTGGTGGCCTGTCTTTACCGTGCCGGGCGGCTCTTTCCATTTGATCTGGATTCCTTATATCGCCGGCTTCGGACAGCGTGTGCAGGGGTCACTTCCGGAAGTCAGCATAAGGATAACAGCGAAACGTGTCATGATTCTCGGGGTTATCGTGACCGCATTCGGGGCAGCGGCCCTTTGGTGGAGTCCGCTTGCCGGTGCTGCCGCTTGTATTGCGGTGCTCGGACGCCTGTTCTTATCATTGAGACAGCGGCTGAACGATAACGCGGCTCCGTTTTATTTCTCTAAGCGGGATCAGGGCTTAATGGTGCTCGGCATCATTCCGAATACGCCCGCGGAAGATCTTGAGCTGAAGATCGGTGAGATTATAACGAAAGTAAACGGCATTCCCGTAAAGCATGTATCGGATTTTTACGAAGCACTTCAAAAAAACCGCGCATTTGTAAAAATGGAGATCATCGGCCTGAATGGTGAGATCCGGTTTGATCAGCGCGCGTCCTATGAAGGCGAACATCATGAATTAGGTATTTTATTCGTGCAGGATGAACACGAGCACGAAGAAATGACAGCATTATAATGTGATTTTTCATAATTATTCGGAATAGTTTCAAGAACTCCTAAACTAGATTTCAAAATCAGCTATAAAAGTAAAACGGCTAAGAAAATTATATTTTCTTAGCTGTTTTATTTTGAAATAATAAAAAAATAAATGAAGGAGAGGTATGGCTTATTGGAAAGGTTATTGCTAACTCCAAAACCTTTAGAAGATGAATCTTTAGCAGGATATATATTAAGAATAACTGATTATAATGGTTATGTTGGATAGGGGGGAGTACATTATAAAAAAGCTTTTACTTAAGAGATTACCGTTGATTTCACTTGGAGTTATAGCTTACATACTGACAAAATACGCGCAGAACCATCAGGATTGGGCGGAAAAATACAGTAGGTCTGTATATCCGTTATTGTCAAAAATAGTAGGATTTGTACCTTCTTGGGTCAAGTTTTCTGTTAGTGAATGGCTCGTCGTGTTGGTTGTGTTACTTTTTCTATTTTATATCGTTTATTATGTGCGCAAGGTTATCATGAGTAAAGGTGTGCGTAGGATGGTAGTTTATCGTGGTGCTCTAGGAATCGTTACGATCTGTAGCGTGATATATTTTTGTTATACTATTTTGGGTGGGATAAACTATTACAGGTATTCTTTTTTGTCTTATACCGAATATAAAGAAGAGAACTACAGCAAGGAGGAACTGGTCAAATTGAGTAAGTCGCTTGCCGTTGAAATGGAATTGGCAAGGGAAAAGTTAGCGGACACTGATCTTTTGGCTCATGTACCAGAGGTTTTTGATTATTATGCACAACACGCAGTGTTCTCGATGCAAATGTTATCAAAGAAATATCCTGTTTTGGAGCATTCATATTCAACACCAAAACCAGTGGTGATGTCAAAACTAATGTCGCATGCAGGGATACATGGTATTTTTGTCCCTTTTACTTATGAATCCAATATCAATGTTAATGTGCCAGTTTTTTTGGTGCCTGCTACTATGGCGCATGAATTGGCACATCAGAGTGGTTTCATGCATGAGGATGAGGCTAATTTTATAGCTTACCTGGCATGTAAGCAGCAGGATGATCCAATGATACTATACAGTGGTTTATTTCTGGCATTTGATTATTCTATATCTGAGCTAAAGAAAGTGGATCCAGATAAGGCGTCTGATATAATGTCCAGTCTGTCCAAAGCGGTGCGGCATGATATAGAACAAAATGAGCAGTACCGGGATAAGTATGAGGGTGTTATTTCAAGTATTTCAAGAAATGTAAATGACGTATATCTGAAGGCAAATAATCAGACAGACGGTTTGAATAGCTATAGTGATATGGTGAATTTGTTGCTGGCAGAGCAGCGAGAGATAGAGAAGTACAATTAAATGTATCTTGAATACTTATAGGTTTATATAGTAATGATAGTGGGCTCAAGTTGAACATAGGAGTGAGTGAAATAAATAAAATAAAAGTATTTCCTATTCCATATGCTGGAGCCTCGGTAAATGCATATTATGAATGGAAAAAACTACTGCCGGATAGATATGAATTGTGTATATGTGAATTGGCTGGAAGAGGAACTCGATTCACAGAGCCTTGTTACCAGTCTGTTGGTGAAGCAAGTGAAGATATCGCCAAAAGAATAAGTGAACAATTAGAATATGACGATGAATATGTTATATTTGGACACAGCATGGGAGCCTTATTGACTTATGAGATATATTATAAACTTAAGCAAATGGGAACTAAGGAACCAAGGCATCTGTTTTTTTCTGGGCGAGATGCTCCACATATTTTTGAAAAGAGAGAAGACATTGAAAATATGACTAATGAAACTTTCTTGACAAAGGTGGAACAATATGGGGGAATACCAGAGGAGTTTTATACAAAAGAGATTATGGATATGTTTCTTCCGATTTTGCGAGCAGATTTTATAATTTTGGACAATTATAAGTTTCAGCCCAAAGCAGAAAAAATAAGTTGTGGAGTAAGCGTTTTTTATGCGGATAGCGATTTTTCGACTCATATCAATGAAATGCATAAATGGAGTGAAGTTGTTGAAGGAAACGTGAAATTTCATAAGTTTAAAGGAGAACATTTTTTTTTGAATCGGTATCCTAATGATATTGTAAATACTATTGTTAAAGATACAGAGACTCAAAATATTTACCAGGCCACCCACCTGGATCGCCTAGATTTTGGTTTAGACTTTCTTGTCCCAATCAAGTTCCAAAAATAAAAATTTAGACTTTCTTTTCTTTGTACAGTTTGAATGTGTTTTGAAATATTATATTTAAAATAAATTTTATCAGTCTGAGAATCCTTCAATGATTGTTACTTAATTTTGCTTAATTATAAAAGTAATATTCAATAATTGTTTTAGGTAGGTTTTAGTAAGGAGAATTATGAAAAAAATTAAGAAAAAACATTGGAAATAATAAGCTTTCAGTTTTATTAATTATGAAAAATCACATATAAAAAGCCCGGTGCCGCTAACAACACGGCGGCCGGGCTTTTTTTACGGCAGCGCCGAACTTGATCGGAATTCTCAGCCATTTACATTGCAACGGCATTGCGGTGACACTCTGAGAGAGAAAAATAAGAAGGAAAACTGGAAAAGGTTCCGGAAAGCGGGTGCTCACGGAACCTTTTTTTGTTTACGCCGAATGGCTTTTTTTCGTCTGAACGGTTTCCCCGGACTTGATACCAAGCGATACGAACAAGCCGATCACAGAAACTCCGATCAATATGATAAACAGAATATGAAACCCGGAGATTAAACCGATCAGTGCTGAAGAAATAATGCTTCCGAAATAACGGAAGGTGGAGAAAATCCCGGATGCGATGCCGGACATGCCCGGTTCTACCGTCGCAAGAGAAGATACCTGCATGCTCGTCAGCCCCGCACCTGACGCGATGCCTCCGACAATAAGCGATGCCATAAGAAACGGAACGGAATGGGAATAAACCAAAAGCAGAAATAAGAGATTGGCTACGGCCATCAGCCCGAAGGATAGAAAAATCATTCTTCGCGCGCCCCATTTCTGATGCAGCTGAGCTCCGCCCCAGTTGCTGGCGGACATGAAAACAGAAAAGACTGACAGCGCCATGCCGCTGTGCGACGTATTCATGCTGAAGTGGCCGGTCATAAAGAGCGGCATAATCAATAACACGGCGTACATCATTAAATTGCTTAATAGAACCGACAGATTGGCGCTCGTAAAGGTCGTGTTTTTAAACAGGTCAAAATCAATAATCGGATGTTTCGTGCGCAGCTCCCGCCTGAAAAATAGCGGAACAAATATGAGAATGAGCAGCGCGTACACCCAATAGCCCAAAGAGCTTTCATTTTTCGTCAGAAGAATAATAGATACAATGCTTCCGGCAAGCAAAACGGACCCGATGATATCAAGCGGAGCGTCAGACGTTTCTTCTTTATATTTAGGAAACATCACTAATGCCGTCACGAGTGCGATTGCAAGAAACGGAATGTTGACCCAAAAGATCGAATGCCAGCTGAAGCTCTCAATTAAAAGAGAGCCGATAAACGGACCGAGAGCCGCGCCCAGCCCGGCACCGAGGCCGAAAAAGCCGAATACTTTCGGAAGCCGTTTTTCAGACACGACATGGCGGATGATGGCGATGCTGTTTGGCGTAAGCAAAGCGCCGCCGGCAGCCTGAAGCGCCCGGAAGAAAATCAATAAGAAAAGACTTGGCGAGAGGGCGCACCCCAATGATGCGATGAGAAAAAGGCCGACGCCCCATAAATACATTTTTTTGTTTCCGTACATATCACCGAGTTTGCCGGCAATGGGCTGTGTCACGGCCATCACGATTAAATACACGGTCACTACCCATGTGATGCTGGCAATTGATTCGCTGAATGAGCGGGAAATGGATGAAAGGGCGACTGCGATCATCGTAGAATTGATGGGAACGAGTATGGCTCCCAGCAAAAGCGAAACGATCAGCGCCCATTCTTTCTTTGAACCCATCCTTCATCCTCCTTGGAGCCGGAAAATGACCGGCCGGTAATGCCTTTCATGAAAATCTCAGTGCTGTGTTTCAGCATCGTTTCCTCAGAGAGAGTAATGACTCTTTTCCCCAGCTGCAGCCGGTGTATAAAATAACCGAAAATCATCGTCATAAAGACGTCTGCATTAGCTTCTTCGCTGCCGGGGCTTATCATATTTTTCTTTGTCAGCTCCTTAAAGTAAACGATTAAATGCTTTTTCACGGATTGCGGATATACGACAATATCCTGCAGGACGTCTTCGAATAGTTCCGGTTCGCGCAGGCAGATGCGGAACACTTCTTTTTTTTGTTCCAATTGCTGAAGAAGGGTCGCGGCGAAATGAAGAAGATCCTCATACAGATCGCCTTCCGCCTTAGTGATCATGCTTTCCGGAACCGGCGTCTGCTGTTCAATCATGGCTTTCATTAATCCTTGTTTGTTTTTAAAATTACGGAAAATCGTTGCTTCGCTTACTTTTGCTTTTTCTGCGATTTCTTTTGTTGTCGCTGCGCGGTATCCTTTTTGGATGATCAGATTCATCGCGGCGTCAATAATTCTCTTGTTCGTCGTTCTCAACATGTTTCACCTCGCGTAAATACTGGCAGGACAAGTATACACCCGCCCTGGCCGTCAATAAAGAGGGAAACCTAGCATGAAGCGCGTTTGACAATCGTAATCTTGCCGTTTGTCCCGTCCACCGTGACGATATCTCCGTCGTTGAGCCTGTCAGTCGCGGCACGTGTGCCGAGAACGGCCGGGAGCCCGTATTCTCTCGCGATGATCGCCGCATGTGACAGGATGCCGCCCGTGTCCGTAATGACGGCCTTTGCATCCTGGAACAGACTGGTCCACAGCGGTGTCGTCATTTTGCAGACAAGAACGTCTCCTGTTGAAAAACGGGAAAATTCACTTGCGTCACGAATGACTTTCACCGGGCCGCTTGCGATTCCGCTTGACGCCGCAAGTCCGTAAATTTGATGTTCAGTGTTTTTTTCATCTTCTGTGATGGAGCCGGTAATCTGTTCAGCCGTTTTCAGCTGTTCCGAAGTCGGAGTCCCGAGATAAGCGGGGGCTTCAAGCAATTGATATTGCTGGAAGAGCTGTTTTCGTTGAGCGGCTTTTTCCTGCATCGGAACCGGCGACGCCAGCGCTTTCTCGACTTCATCGCTGTATAAGTACCACATATCCTCCCGATCATCGATTACGCCTTGTTTTTGAAGCAGCTCGCCGATTTTCAGAAGGCAGAGGCGCGCTTTGGCGTCCAGCATCGCATCAATATAAAAATGGTGATCATCTTTGATGATGGATGAAGACAATGTCCACTGATAATAGCGGTCAAACGTCTCCCGGAAGCCGTCATCTTCAATTCTATCCATAAAGTCGGTGTAGAGCTGTTTTCGTTTTTCTATCGTTTTATGAAACTCACTGTCAAAATCGTATCCGTTCCGGACATAGTTCTGAATGTTGGCCAAAGCGAAATAAGGGTTTTCCGCCCAAGTTTCTTCAATGAGATCATGACTTTTCACGGATCTCCAGCCGTATTCCTGTAAAAATTCACCGACTTGTTCGAGAAAGCGTTTTCCCTCATTTGATTGCAGAAGCGTCTGATGCAGCTCGTCGGCATGAGAAACCGTAAAGACGCGCCGCAGCTCAGGGCTGTCTTTTACTTGTCCGGAAAGCAGCCAGAGCTGTCTGTCGGTCTCCAATGACTTATTCATGACGCCTGCCAGCATTTCGTACAGAAGGGAGGTGTTTTCTTTCTCAACCTGTCCGTACATGGATTCCAGTATCATGTTTAACGCAACCTGCGGAAAGACAATATTGAAATGTTCTGCGTATCCTTTTAAATAGAAATCTTGCAGGTTTCGGAATGCATCAAGGGCAGTCTCCGGCGTATGGTCTGTATGCGCCAGTTCGTCCAGCTTTTGATAAAAAGGCAGAAAGGTTTCCTGAATAATATCGTACATGCGGTCAGCCAAGACGGGGAAAAGCGCTTCCAACTGTTCTGCGGGCAGCTTGTCGTCCGTCTTATGCTGTCTGGAAAAAACACGGCCCTGATGAAGTTTGACACGCTCGATTTCGATGCCCATTACAGGGAATGTCTTCGTGCTCTCTTTGAGGCCGTATTCCAAAGCCGGCACAATGAGTGAGGCGAATAACGGGCTGACGGGGCCTTCTATATTGGCCTCCATATTGAGCCAAAAATCTTTCTGATCCCGGGGCGTCATGATAAATTCCCGTTCTTCGTCTGCCGCTTTCTGATCCTGCACGATCGTTGTAATCGGTCTGGCCTGAAGCAGATACAGCTTATTTTCGGCAAATCCGAATTCGAGATCCACGGGATAACCGTACAGTTCTTCCGTCTTTATCGTCAGCATGGCAAGCTCTTTGACGCTCTCGTCATCAAGGCAGAAGCGGTTTCTCATGTCAGCGGACGTCTCTTTTTCCGTCACGCCTTCGTCTTTAGAAACGATATACATTTCTTTTAAGCCGATTTCTTTTTCAATCTGAAATGTGTCTTTATTGACGATAAATGTGTCGGGCGTCACGCTGCCGGAGACGATTGCTTCTCCGAGACCGTAGCTCGCGCTGATCATCAGCTCTCCGTCATCATGTGTGACCGGGTTGCGGCTGAAAATGACTCCTGAAACCTCGGAATTGATAAGCCCTTGCACGACAACGCCCATTAACGGTTCTGCGGTGTCATTGTTCATTTTCTCTTTATAACCGCTGACCCGCGCCGAGAAGAAGGAAGCCCAGCATTCTTTCACTTTTCCGAGAAACTCTTCTTCTGTTTTGATATTTAAATAGGTTTCGTACTGGCCCGCGAAAGAAGCCCCTTCAAGATCTTCGGACGCGGAGGAGGAACGTACGGCGACAGAGGCGTATGATTCTCTCAATTCATAAAACGACGCGGTCAGTTCCTCCCGAAGCTCTTTTGAAAACGTGCCGTTCATAATGGCGCGCTCCATCTGTTCCTGATCTGCTTGAAGCCCGTTGTCTTCCATAAAACGTGTCAGGGCATTCGTCTGAATGATGAAACCGCCGGGAACGGGCAGCCCGTTTTTCGTCAGTTTAATCAGGTTCATTCCTTTTGCTCCTGCAGAGCGGCTCGATTCTTCCGCTTTTTGAAATCGCACTGAATACATGCGGTATGACCCCCTTTTTTTCTTCATCCAAGAAAATGATAGTAAACACTATCATTACATTGTAAAGAGGGAGGAAGAAACTGTCAAAGATACAAAGACCTAAACCTTCTCATCCTTTCGGCTGAAGAAAGGTAATTCGATTCATCTGGTTAATGGTTCAATGGATTTATATTCACAATTTTTTTGACAGATGATTGAAGACTGCTGAAAAAGGGTATTGTGATAGCAGGGGAACGATTGTCCGATTCTTCATTTTTTACTATAATCAGATGAGATGAAGAATTCCCGAGGAGGGTTTTTGTGATTACAAAAGCCGTTTTTGCATTATGTTTCCCTTTTATGCTGGTCGTCCTTTTTACGCGCGTCACGTTTAACCACTATGTGGCGATCGCTCTCACAGCCGCACTGCTTTTCGCATCCTATTTAAAGGGTTATACCGAAACGTATTTTATCGTTGGATTGGATGTCGTATCGCTGGTGGCCGGAGGGCTGTACATGGCCAAAAAAGAAGCAGACAAAAAGAAAGACAATGCCTGACATGGTGAATATGAAATAGAATGCCTGCTTTTACGCCATAAAAGCAGGTTTTTTATACAAAAATTGACTTGGTAAAAACAAACCATCGAACTTTAGTTCGTATTTTTAGTGATTTTGCCCGTCATTGTGTTACTATATCAATAGGAAGATTTCGTAAAGAAACGGAGGCTTTTTTGTGAAAGATCGTTTTGAGTTAGTCTCGAAATATCAGCCCCAGGGAGATCAGCCGCAAGCGATTGAGAAGCTTGTCAAAGGCATACAGGAAGGCAGAAAACACCAGACTCTCCTGGGTGCGACAGGGACGGGCAAAACCTTTACCGTGTCCAATCTGATTAAAGAAGTGAATAAACCGACACTGGTCATTGCCCATAACAAAACCCTAGCCGGACAGCTGTACAGCGAGTTTAAGGAGTTTTTCCCGAACAACGCTGTCGAATATTTTGTCAGCTATTACGATTACTATCAGCCGGAGGCGTACGTGCCTCAAACGGATACTTTTATAGAGAAAGACGCAAGCATTAATGATGAAATTGATAAACTGAGACACTCCGCGACATCCTCTCTGTTTGAACGGAGAGATGTCATTATTATTGCGAGTGTGTCATGCATATACGGTCTCGGTTCACCTGAAGAATACCGGGAGATGGTTGTGTCGCTCAGACCGGAAATGGAAATTGAGCGGAACGAGCTGCTGAGAAAGCTTGTGGATATCCAGTATGCCCGCAATGATATCGACTTTCAGCGCGGGACGTTCCGCGTGCGCGGAGACGTTGTGGAAATCTTTCCGGCTTCCCGTGATGAACATTGTATCAGAGTGGAATTTTTCGGAGATGAAATTGAGCGGATCAGAGAGGTCGACGCTTTGACCGGAGAAATTCTCGGCGACCGTGACCATGTCGCAATTTTCCCGGCTTCCCACTTCGTCACCCGGGCGGAAAAGATGGAAAAAGCGATTCTGAATATTGAACAGGAGCTTGAGGAGCGCTTGAAAGTGATGCACGAAAACGGCAAGCTCCTTGAAGCGCAGCGGCTTGAGCAGCGGACGAGATATGATCTTGAAATGATGCGGGAAATGGGTTTTTGCTCAGGGATCGAGAACTATTCAAGACATTTGACACTCCGTCCGCCGGGCTCTACGCCGTATACGCTGCTTGATTATTTTCCGGACGATTTTATGATTGTCGTTGATGAATCACATGTGACGATTCCGCAGGTGCGCGGCATGTTCAACGGTGACCAGGCGAGAAAACAGGTGCTTGTCGATCACGGGTTCCGCCTGCCGTCAGCGCTTGACAACCGTCCGCTCCGATTCGAGGAATTTGAGAAACACATGCACAATATCGTGTACGTGTCGGCGACTCCAGGACCGTATGAAATTGAGCATACGCCGGAAATGATCGAGCAGATCATCAGACCGACGGGACTCCTCGATCCCCTCATTGACGTCCGTCCGATCGAAGGACAGATTGATGATCTGATCGGCGAGATTCAGGCGAGAATTGAACGGAATGAGCGCGTTCTTGTGACGACTTTAACGAAAAAAATGTCAGAGGATCTGACCGATTATCTCAAGGAAATCGGCATCAAGGTCAATTATCTGCATTCCGAGATTAAGACGCTTGAACGGATTGAAATCATCCGTGACCTCCGCCTCGGAAAACATGATGTGTTAATCGGCATCAACCTGCTGAGGGAAGGGCTTGATATTCCGGAAGTGTCACTTGTCGCCATTCTCGATGCGGATAAAGAAGGCTTCCTCCGTTCCGAACGTTCGCTGATTCAGACGATCGGACGGGCGGCACGAAACGCGGAAGGCCGCGTCATCATGTATGCCGATAAAATCACGAATTCGATGGAAATCGCGATTAATGAAACGAAGCGCCGCCGGGAACAGCAGGAGCGCTTTAACGAAATTCACGGCATTACGCCGCAAACGATCAATAAGGAAATCCGCGATGTGATCCGCGCGACGCAGGCCGCTGAGGATAAAGAAGAATATAAAACAAAAGCCGCGCCTAAACTGGCGAAGATGACGAAGAAAGAACGCCAGAAAGTCGTTGAGCAAATGGAGCACGAAATGAAAGAAGCGGCCAGAGCGCTTGATTTCGAGCGGGCGGCAGAGCTTCGTGATTTACTGTTAGAGCTTAAAGCGGAAGGATGATGAACACATGGCAATTGACCGGATCGAGGTGAAAGGCGCGAGGGCGCACAATTTAAAAAACATTGATGTAACGATTCCGCGGGATCAGCTCGTCGTCGTGACGGGGCTGTCCGGATCGGGAAAATCATCCCTTGCCTTTGACACCATTTACGCGGAAGGACAGAGGCGGTATGTTGAATCGCTTTCTGCCTATGCGCGCCAATTTTTAGGGCAAATGGATAAGCCGGACGTCGATGCGATCGAAGGGCTTTCTCCGGCGATCAGCATTGATCAGAAAACGACGAGCCGCAATCCGCGGTCAACCGTCGGAACGGTAACGGAGATTTATGATTATCTCCGGCTGCTGTACGCGAGAGTCGGGAAGCCGCACTGCCCGGAGCACGGCATTGAAATTACGTCGCAAACGATTGAACAGATGGTTGACCGGATTCTTGAATATCCGGAGCGGACGAAGCTTCAAGTGCTTGCGCCGATCATCTCAGGCAGAAAAGGCGCCCATGTCAAAGTGCTTGACCAAATCAGAAAGCAAGGTTACGTAAGGGTGCGGATTGACGGAGAAATGGCCGAGCTTTCCGACGATATTGAACTTGAAAAAAACAAAAAGCATTCCATTGAAGTCGTCATTGACCGGATTGTCGTCAAGGAAGGGGTTGCCGCCCGGCTTTCCGACTCACTGGAAACCGCGCTCCGCTTAGGGGAAGGCCGTGTCATGATAGATGTCATCGGTCAGGAGGAGCTGATGTTCAGCGAGCATCACGCCTGTCCGCTGTGCGGTTTTTCTATCGGAGAGCTTGAACCCCGGCTGTTTTCGTTTAACAGCCCGTTCGGCGCCTGTCCGACTTGTGACGGTCTCGGCTTAAAGCTGGAAGTGGACCCTGAGCTCGTCATTCCCAATCCTGAGCTGTCATTAAAAGAACACGCCATCGCGCCGTGGACGCCGATCAGTTCACAATATTATCCGCAGCTGCTTCAGGCGGTCTGCCGCCATTACGGCATTGATATGGAGACTCCGGTCAAAGACCTGCCGAAGCATCAGCTTGATAAAGTGCTGTACGGTAGCGGCGATGAACGGATCTACTTTAAATACGAGAATGATTTCGGACAAGTGCGCGAAAATGAAATTGAATTTGAAGGCGTGCTGCGCAATATTGAGAGACGGTATAAAGAGACAAGCTCCGATTATATCCGTGAACAGATGGAGCAGTACATGTCACAGAAGCCGTGCCCGACGTGCAAAGGCTACCGGCTGAAGAAAGAAGCGCTGGCCGTTTTGGTCAACGGGCGCCACATCGGCACCATTACCGAGCTTTCCGTCGGCGATGCGCTGGAATTTTTCAAAAGACTGACGCTGTCTGAGAAAGATATGCAGATTGCCGATTTAATTTTAAGAGAGATTGTGGAGCGGCTCAGCTTCTTAGATAAAGTCGGTCTTGATTACCTGACGCTGAGCCGGGCGGCGGGAACGCTGTCAGGCGGAGAAGCTCAGCGCATCAGGCTTGCAACACAGATCGGCTCCCGTTTGTCAGGCGTTCTGTACATTCTTGATGAGCCGTCCATCGGCCTTCACCAGCGTGACAATGACCGTCTGATCAGCGCGTTGAAAAACATGAGGGATCTCGGCAACACACTGATTGTCGTGGAGCATGATGAGGATACGATGATGGCTGCCGATTATTTGATAGATATCGGTCCGGGCGCCGGCATTCACGGCGGCCGCGTCATATCGGCGGGGACGCCTGAAGAAGTGATGAATGATGCGGACTCTCTGACCGGACGTTATTTGTCAGGGGCTCAATTCATCCCGATGCCTCCGGAGAGAAGAAAGCCTGACGGCCGGTTCATTGAAATCAAAGGCGCGTCAGAAAACAACCTGAAAAAAGCGAACGCCAAATTCCCGCTCGGCACTTTTACGGCGGTGACAGGTGTGTCCGGTTCCGGAAAAAGTACGCTTGTGAATGAAATTCTGCATAAGGCGCTTGCGCAAAAGCTTCATAAAGCCAAAGCGAAACCGGGAAGCCATAAAGAGATCAAAGGCCTCGACCACCTTGATAAGGTGATCGACATCGACCAGGCGCCGATCGGCCGGACACCGAGATCAAATCCGGCAACTTATACGGGTGTGTTTGATGATATCCGCGATGTATTCGCGCAGACAAATGAAGCAAAGGTGCGCGGTTATAAAAAAGGCCGGTTCAGTTTTAATGTAAAAGGCGGGCGCTGTGAGGCCTGCCGCGGCGACGGCATCATTAAAATTGAGATGCATTTCCTTCCTGACGTGTACGTCCCGTGTGAAGTGTGCCACGGCAAACGTTACAACCGGGAGACGCTTGAGGTCACATACAAAGGAAAAAGCATTTCTGACGTTCTGGATATGACGGTGGAAGATGCTCTGTCTTTCTTTGAAAATATCCCGAAAATCAAACGCAAGCTTCAAACGCTTGCCGATGTCGGACTCGGTTATGTGACGCTCGGCCAGCCGGCGACGACGCTGTCAGGCGGAGAAGCGCAGCGCGTCAAGCTCGCTTCCGAACTGCATAAGCGTTCCACCGGCCGGACGCTGTATATTTTGGACGAACCGACGACAGGCCTCCACGTTGATGATATCGCAAGGCTTTTGGTTGTGCTTCAAAGACTCGTCGATAACGGTGATACCGTTTTGGTCATTGAACATAATCTCGATATCATTAAAACGGCTGACTACATCGTCGATCTGGGACCTGAAGGCGGATCGGGCGGCGGCACGATCGTAGCCTCCGGGACGCCTGAAGAAGTTGTCGAAGTGAAAGAATCATATACGGGCCGTTATCTGAAACCGGTAATGGAACGTGATAAAAAACGGATGAAAACATTGCTGGCCGAAAAAGAAACGGCAGCCACGTAATAGATCAATAAAAACAGCCCAAAACTCATCGGTTTTGGGCTGTTGTTGTTACAGGCTTTTTTTCTGTTGGGGAAGCTGTCTGCTTAAATGCATTAAGTCCTGCAGAATATGGGTGCTGCTGCTGTCCAGCAGCACTTTTATATATTGGATATCATGGGAAATGGGAAGAGGGGCTGCTTTGATCTGTTCCAATTCAGCCAGCATTTCGCTGTTCATTCTTTTCTGTTCGCGAATTAAATTTCGAAGACTCTCTTCCGTTACTTGGGCGTTTTTGGGATCTTTCTCCATTTGTATGTCCTCCTTGCATACGGTCAGGCTTTGTTACATATTGTAATCGGTTCGGGGAAAAGATTCTATAGTGAAATCTCTGAAATCAAAAATTACGTATAACGAAGCATGTCCTTAGCATGAAAATGAAACCCGCCCATTCGTCATACGTATGTATAAGGAAGGGTTTTTACATCACGGCACAGGGAGTGTTTTTATTGAACCGAAATCAAGCGATTATCGCATCAATCTGTTATTTCAGCGTGTTTCTCGCGCCGCTCATTCTTCCGATTGTGGCTTACTTTGTCGTCGATGAAAAAGAGACGAAGCGGCATGCCATGCGCGCTCTGATTTCCCATATCATTCCGTTTGCGGGATTGCTGATTGTGACCGCGGGTGTTGTCGGCGGATTGATTACGGCTCAGGGGGAGAGTATGGTGCCCGTTTTTGTTATGATAACAGGAGCAGCTGTTTATTTTCTGATCCTCATCGGAATGGTCATTTGGAATATCGTGCAGGGAATTAAGGTGTTACGCCAGGTGTAAGAAAAGTCGGGGGAGGCGTTTTGTATGAAACAGGAGAAAGAACGGATTTTAAAGCTTGTGGAAGACGGCATGCTGACGGCGCAGGAAGCACTGACGCTCATTGAAAAACTGGATCATGAATATAAAGAAAAAGAAGAGCAGATCACCGCATTATCTGCGGAGGTCCAGGAACCTGCGGAAGATTTCGAAAGCGGGGCAAAAGGAAGCCAAAAGCCGTCGCTCGGGGCGAAGCTGTTCGACTGGATTGATTCTGCCGTCAAAAAAGTGAAGGAAGCGGATCTTGATCTGAATTTCGGCCACGCACACGAAGTGCAGCATATTTTTCAATTTAAAGACAGTGAATTCTCGGCCATTGATATGCAGATTGCAAACGGCAGCGTCAATATCGTGCCGTGGGCGGATGAAGATATCAGAGCGGAGTGCCAGGCGAAAGTGTACCGGGCGGACAGTCAGGAGGCGGCGCGCACCGCATTTCTTCAGCACATTGAGTGTGAAGTGAAGGGCAATAAGTTTTTTGTCCGCACGGAAAAGAAAACGATGAAAACCAATGTCACGCTTTATGTTCCCCAGAAAGAGTACGATAAGATAAGAGTGAAGCTGTTTAACGGACCGATCAGAGGGGAACATTTACATGTAAAAGAATTCTCGGCGAAAACGACAAACGGCGTTCTGTCATTCTCTCATTTGACGGCTGATAAAGCATCGGCGGAAACGGCTAACGGACAAATCAAGCTGGCCGGACATCAATGCGGAGCGATTGAAGCGGAAACGATCAACGGCTTGATTGATTTGCGCGGATCGAGTGAATCCATTGACGTTCAAAGCTTTAACGGCAATATCATGCTTACCGTGACAGCGCCGCACTGCCGCTCCATCTACACGAAAACGACGACCGGAAACGTGGATATCGCTCTGCCTGATGATTCGGCGGTGAAAGCGGAGCTGAAAAGCAATCTCGGCTCTCTCAGCCATGAGCTGATTGATGCGGAAATTTTAAAGGAAAAGAATGATACCATTCAAAAAGAACTGATGCTGGCATCAAATCAAGGCCATGATCAGCATCTCTCGATTTTCTCAGAATCGTTAACAGGAGCCATTAAGCTCAAGCATACTCAGAGGTGATTGGATGAAAAGACTTTACCGTTCAGAAAAAAACCGTAAAATCGCCGGCGTTGTCGGCGGTTTGGCGGAGTACGTCAATATGGATGCGTCGCTTTTACGCATTATCACCGTTGTATTAGCGCTTGTCACGAGCGGAATCGTGCCGATTGTATATATTATCTGGTGTTTTGTTGTACCTTTAGAAGGAGATTTGAAATAAATGATCAAATGGGCAGTCAGCATTTTAGTAAATGCTTTATTATTAATCGTTATCGCGGGATATTTTGATTCCGTCCATATCAGCAGTATCGGAGCGGCTGTCATCGCCAGTGTGATTCTTTCTGTGTTAAATGTACTGATCAAGCCGATCATCGTCATATTGACATTGCCCGTCACGGTTGTGACCCTCGGCCTCTTTCTGTTTGTCATCAACGCCATTACGTTAATGATGACCGCAGCCTTGATGGGAGACAGCTTTCAGATTGATGGGTTCGGCACTGCCATTTGGGCATCCGTCGTGCTGTCCGTTTTCCACTTGCTGATCCAAAAAGGCATATTGGAGCCGCTTAGAAAAAGGTAAAAAACGAGCTGTCCCGAGAGGGCAGCTTTTTTATGTGTGATTTACATAAGCGGCAGCCTCCTGACGCAACATAATGCATAGGGAGGTAATGAGATGAAACTTGTGATGACGCTCTTTTTTCTGATTGGTTTGCTTTGTGTGAGTCCTTCTGCGGATGCGGCGCGCAAAGAATCGGCAATCCCCGTGAATCAGCAGGAATTCGGACAGCCGCCTCATTACATACCGCTTCTGGAGAATCCTCCCCAAATCGAAGTAAAGGCGGAAATGAAAAGAAACCTGTTCATACAGGCTCATGTACGGAATGCTGACTATCAAGCGTTTTCGGCGTTTCTTTTTTATAAACAAAGCAATGAGCTGGGATTTAAAATGGTGCCGATGGAGCCCGCGCCAGGCGCAATCCGGCTGTTTACGGCCCAGGTTTCAAAGCGGGATATCTGGAATGGAGAATTGGAATATTACCTCGTTTTCACCAACGGCAGACAGCGGGCGGAATCGGAGAAAAAGCGGCTGAAGCTGGACGGCTATCAAGCCGATTTGAATCATATTCCCGAGCTGATGATTACGGAGCTTGCGGTTGATACGAAAAATGAAGACGGCGCTGATGCCTATGAATTTATCGAGGTGTATAACACGACGGACAGACCCATTCATTTTAAAGACTATCACATCCGCTACCGCTATCCGAAGGAAGGGCCGGAATCAGATATGATATGGAGACCGAAAGAAGATACCGTCATTCCGTCAGGCGGGACTTACGTGTTTTGGCTGAGACGCGCCGCATCAGAACTGACGATAGATGATTTCAATCGCTATTACGGGACACGCCTGAAGGAGGGAGAACATCTCGCCGTCATCGAAGGGACGGACGGAATGTCCAACGGCCGCCCGCGTACGGTGGTGCTGTCGGCAAATACCGGAAAGGGTATCGCCTCAGCGCATTACCGGAAACACGCTTTCCGCCGGCTGACTTCTTTGCTGTACAAATATCCGCTGAACGGAACGGGAGAATTGCTGAGGATCTCCACGAGCGAGCATAAGCCGTCACCGGGCTCTGTTTTTCAGGCGCAGATCCCGCAGCAGAAAAGGGTGATAAAACCCGACAAGAAAAAACCGGTCATCGAAGACCTTACAGACAGAAAGCCCGTCCGGCCCGCTGAAAGCATTGAATTAAAGGCTGACATAAAAGACAAAAACCTTGTCAAAACAGCCGCGTTTTATTACCGGACCAATGAGAAAAAACCATTCAAACGAATTCTGGCCGAAAAAGACCGCAACGACAGCTTATACCATCATATTCTTTATTCCCCGGAACTGCTCGGTCAGGATCAGCTTGAGTATTATATCGCAGCCAGTGATGGAGAAAATGAAGCAAAAACGCCCGTCAAGATGATTGACATTGAACAGACGAGCAAATCACACGGACTCAGAATGAATGTTGAACCCGAAGATACGATATCCGGCACCTATCTGCTCAAAGCGACTTCCGACGTCAGCCCCGATAAGATCAAGCTGTGGATTGACGGCAAACGGCAGGAGACCCGGCCGGCGCTGGAAAAAGAGGTCTATTTCGCCTTCGATGCCCGGAAAACGAATCTTTATTTTCAAAACACCGTCATAATGGAAAATGAGGTGCTGCACATTTTTGACGATCCGTCTCACCGTTACAGAACGCACTCGGTTCTCCTTCCGGAACGTCTGCTACAAAAAGGGGGCAAAACACAGAAAGTATCCATCCGTTCGGGCTCAAAGGTTTCTCCGTATGACACGGGAGAGAATCGGGATGATTTTGTGGTGAAACATGCCCGTCTGGTGCTTTCGGATGGAACGGTGATCAAAGACGGGAAGACGGATCCGGCTGAGCAGCTGTTTATCGGTGACGGCAGGCGGGCGAATCAGCAGAAGACCTTCTCATTCAGCCTGCCGGATCATTTGTTTACGTCACGGCTGCTGCCGTGGAACACGGCGAAGCTTTCTGAAGGCTATCACCATATTTTTGTTAGCGACGGTGAGGAGCAGCTGAGCCAATCTGTGCGGGTGGACAATACGGGGCCGAAGATTGTCCCGGGTATCAAAGAAGGCGCGGCGCTGAAAGGTAATGTTGAGCTGAATGCGGACATCCGTGATAAATGGAGCAAAGTGGAAGAGGTCAAAGCGTTTTTGGACGGAGAAAGCATTACGCTCCCGCATCACACGTCATCAGCCGATCTCAAGCCCGGAAAACATACCCTTACCATCATTGCGGCAGACCTTGCCGGAAATGAAACAACGTCCGTCCGCACCTTCCATATCAAACGGGAGGAGCCGAACCAGCCGGAGCTTGCGGATCAAAAAATCGGCGCCCACAAAGCAAAGCTGTCCGTCCGGGTAAAAGACCCGACGAAGGATGACATGAATGTATCATTTTATCGCGGCTTCCGTTATACCGCGCGGAATCCGGGCAGCGTGAAAGTGTATAAACACGCCTCATTAACGGAACCGCCGAGGGGCATAAAAGAAAATGAAATGCCGTTTACCCTGCCGGAAATGAACCGCATCTCGGCAAATGACGGAAAAACCGTATCGACGGAAAGTGTGGAGCGTTTTCCTTATCACCGATTCGAAGTCTCCGTTGACCCGTCTATCGACGAAACGGATCTGGCCGAGGCGGTCTGGAAAGGAAGCTCTCTGCCCGGCCGAAAGGTAACCATGTATATTTGGAATTACCGGACAAGCCGCTGGCAGGAGGCGGACAGCGTTCTTGCCAAAGATAAAAAGCCGTTTACATTAAAAGCCGCCGTTTCCGCAGCGGATGCGGTGAAGAACTCAAAAATGAATGTCATCGTGCAGGATCAAATACCGGCGAAAGGCAATTACACGTTTGTCTGGATGTCGGATACACAATATTACGCACAAGGACACCCGCACATTTTTGACAAAATGACGGAGTGGATCAAAGAAAATAAGGAAAAGCACAATATTAAATATGTCTTTCATACCGGTGATATCGTCGATGATTCAATGGTGATGAAACAGTGGAAAAACGCCGATCACTCCATGCGGACACTTGACAAGGCGGGGATTCCGTACGGAGTGCTTGCCGGCAATCACGACGTCGGCCATAAAGACGGCACATATCGAACCTTCGGGGATTTCTTCGGGAGCCGCCGGTTTGAACAGAACATGCATTACGGCGGATCATATAAAAATAACCGCGGGCATTATGACCTGCTGTCGGCAAGCGGGAACGATTTTATTATGATTTATATGGGCTGGGGCATTGCGGAACAAGAGATTGACTGGATCAATCAAGTGCTGAAGAGGTATCCGGACCGAACCGCCATCTTATGCTTTCATGAGTACTTGCTTGTCAGCGGAAATCGAAGCCCGATCGGGGAAACGATCTATCGAAAAGTCGTCAAGCCGAATCGCAATGTGGCGATGGTATTAAGCGGCCATTACCATAACGCCATGAAAAAAACCGATGCGCTTGACGATGACGGGGACGGAAAACCGGACCGCCTCGTTCACCAAATTCTGACCGACTACCAGGACGGTCCGGAAGGGGGGCAGGGCTTTATGCGCATGATGCAATTCGATCAGGCCGCCAATCAGGTTCACATGTTCTCCTACTCGCCGTACACGGATGACATCAATTACTATGACACCGATCTGTTCGCTGATAAAGACGAATTCTCAGCAGAAATGGATTTACAGCCGAAGAGGAAAAGGGTGGCGACCGATTATTTTGAATGCAACGTCTATACGAACGAACTGCTCGGTCATAAAAAACACGTAAAAAGCGGAAAAACCGCAAATTGGGTCTGGGACGGCCTGCAGCCTGATTCCGTTTATTACTGGTACACCGTCGTTAAGGACCCGTACAACGGCAAAACAATATCACCGCTGTGGATGTTCAAAACGGGAAATACGCCGTATCGCCCGGCTCCGGATCAGTTTGATTTCAGGCATGCCTCAAACCCATAACGAAAAAAATACAGCCTGCTGATCGCTCAGAAGAAAATCTGACGGTCAGCAGGATTTTTTCTGTGCGTAAATGGCGGCGCCCTGCTGTGATAAGTGCTTTTGACTTTTTTATGTCCCTTTTCTATACTAAAATCGATTGGTTTTCGTAATATGCAGGAGGAAACATAATGAACAGTAAAACCGGGACAAAAGAAAGAATTATTCAAACCTCTGCATATCTTTTTCAGATTCAGGGATATCATGCGACTGGTTTGAATCAAATTATAAAAGAGAGCGGAGCACCCAGAGGGTCTGTGTATCATCACTTTCCAAACGGAAAAGCAGAACTCGCCATTGCGGCGATCAAATATACGGGAAGATGCGTTGAAAAGCAAATACAGAATAGTATGTCTCAATTCGCGGACCCTATAGAAGCGATTCAGCACTTTATTCATGTAACGGCTGAACAGTTTAATGATCCGCAGAATATTGAGGGCGTGCCGGTTGGATTGCTGGCGGGTGAGACCGCTCTGATCAATGAAACGTTAAGATGCACATGTGTTGAGGTGTTCAAAAAGTGGACGGATGTGTTTGCGGCAAAATTTCTTGAGCATGGGTTTGAACAAGAGGAAGCGGAGAAGCTCGGGGTGACAATCAACTCGATGATTGAAGGCGCAATCATGTTTTCGCTGGCTCATAAAAACAAAGAACCGCTGCTACTGGTTTCAAAGCAGGTTCCGTATATTGTCCAAAACAGAGGGTAGCATTTTATTACTCTTTTCTTTATAAAAATAGATGCCAGAACCACAGCCTCTTCGTTTTGCCAGAGTCATAGAGAACATTCACCGGCTTGATTTGAAAATGGCAGATCAAAAAAACATCTCCAACCCGTAACGGTTGGAGATGTTTCATTTCACCCTGTCCATATAATGCACGAATGTGTAGCGGTCGCCTCTGTAGGCGGATCTGACGTGCTCAAAGGCAGTGCCGTCCTGCAGATAAGTGGTCCGCTTGATATAGAGGACGGGGGCGCCGGGCTGGATACCGAGCAGCTCAGCTTCTTCCTCGGAAGCGGCTCCCGGTTCAAGCTCTTGTTTTGCCCGTGAGATCGGCATCTGATTGTACGCTTCAATATGCTCATACATGGATGATTGAAAATGAGAGGCGTCCAGTTTTCCCGCTTTGTCAAACGGAATGTACGAGGCTTCAATCGCCATCGGGATATCATTTGCCAGCCGGACGCGGATGATTTTATGAAGCGTTGCCGGATAGCCGCATCCCAGGATAGAAGATAATTCTTCCGTCGCCTGAATCAGCTGGTATTCGGCAAGTCTGCTCCCCGGCTTCATGCCCCGGCTTCTCATATCTTCCGTAAAGCTTGTCAGCCCTTGAAGCGGCTGTTCCATCTTCAGTTTGCTGACGAACGTTCCCCGGCCTTTCTGCCTGTATAAAAATCCTTCATTCACCAGATTGGAAAGCGCCTGGCGCACCGTCATTCGGCTGATGCCGAATTGTTCGGCGTATTCCCGCTCCGACGGAAGCAGCGCATCCGCTTTCAGCTCGCCGTTTTTGATTTGTGTTTTTAATTGTTCCATAATCTGAAAGTAAATCGGAATCGGAGATTGTTTATCAATCTGCATAGGTCAAATCCTTTCAATCGCCGCCCGCAGCCTTTTCATCAATCAAGACCGTCACATCCGGATGCGCGTGCAGGGCGGAGGCGGGGAATGCTTCGCTGACGCACCCGTCCAGAAGCTGCTTCACCGCTTGGGCCTTGCTTTTTCCGGATGCCATGATCAAAATCCGTTTGCCGGACAAAATCGTCCCGATCCCCATTGTCAGGGCTTTTACAGGGACCTGATCAATTGACGGAAAGTACCGCGCATTCGCCTGTCTTGTCTCTTCATTCAGCTCAACGACATGGGTTCGGGATTCAAATAGCGTCCCGGGTTCATTAAAGCCGATATGGCCGTTGTGTCCGATGCCTAAAAGCTGTATATCCGCTCCGCCGAGTGTTTGAATCAATCGGTCATAGCGTCCGCATTCGGCATCAAGATCGTCTGCCCGTCCGTCAGGGAGAAAGTGGCGGTCCTTTCGGCTGTCGATATGTGCAAAAAAATGTGTATTCATATAATAATGATAGCTGTTTTTGTCCTCGGGAGAAAGCCCGGCGTATTCATCAAGGTTGATCGTCGTGACATTCCGGAATGACAAGCCTTCTGAGCGGTGCATCCGCACAAGTTCTTTGTATACGCCTTCAGGGGTGCCCCCCGTCGCAAGGCCGAGAACGGCATCCGGCTTTTGTTTCACTGTTTCAGCAATAATCGCTGCGGCTTTTTCACTTAATTCTTCATAATGTCTGCATGTGATAACGTTCATGTCCAATCAGCCTCCCTTGAGATATATGCGGTGTTTCCGCGGCAAATCGTTGCCAGCACGCCGCACTGTCCGTCCGTCAGAACAACGTCGGCGTCTTTTCCTTCCGCGATGCTTCCTTTACGGTCGAATATGCCGAGGCGGCGGGCCGCATTTGCCGATGTCATATTTGCTATATCCAGCCATGAGCAGTTTGTAAACCTGCGCATGAGCGCCGCGCCTTCATTCATTTTTAAAATGGAACCGGCCAGCGTCCCGTCAGAGAGAAGCGCCGTGTCCCCGCGAACGGTGACTTTTTGTCCGCCGAATTCGTATTCTCCGTCCTTAAGCCCTTTTGCCCGCATGGAGTCTGTAATCATGATCAGGTTTTGGCTTCCTTTCGCCAAATAGGCAAGCTTAACGGCCAAAGGATGAGAATGAATGCCGTCGGTGATCAGCTCCGCCGTGATACGGCCGCAGGCGAGAGCCGTACCGATGCCCCCCGGCTCACGGTGATGAAAGGAGCTCATGGCGTTGAAGAGGTGCGTCATATGCACTGCCCCGGCATCCGCCGCTTTTTGTAAAAGCTCGGCTCCCGCGTCTGTGTGTCCCATTGACGGGATGATGTTTTGGTCTTTTAAATAACGGATCAGGCTGAAATCAGAATCTTCTTCCGGCGCAAGCGTCACGATTTTGATCAGCCCTCCCGAGAGCCGCTCCCATTTCTGAAAGAGCCCGGCATCAGCAGGAGTAATCCATTGTTTCGGCTGTGCTCCCGCCTTTTTCGGAGAGACAAACGGTCCTTCTAAATGAATGCCGATCAACTCAGCGCCTTTTTGGGCCTGCGGTGAGGAAGACGTCCATTTTTTGGCGTTGACGAGCGCTTTTTCAATGTTTTCGTGCTGCTGTGTGATCGTTGTCGCTAGAAAAGAGGTTGTTCCTTCTTCGGGCAGCCGGGCGGACATTGTATCAAGAGCTGCAACATCAGCATCCATCGTATCCGCGCCGTATCCGCCGTGAATATGAATATCAATCATTCCGGGAAGCGCATATGAACCCTCGGGCGCCTTCCATTCCTTCTCATACGTTTCTTGCGGTCTTGTTTTCCCCGCGTAAGAAATGATGCCGTTCTTTATACCAAGAAATCCGTTTCGGATGATTTCTTCTTCTGTTACGATGTCCGCACCGCTGATTAACAAGCTTTCAGCCACTTTAAAACACGCCTTTCTGGTTAGTTGTTAGTTTTATTTTACTCCTTTTCAGACTAGTTATCTATACCAGTTATGCCGGAATTGTATAAATCTGTTTTGGTTCAGACGGTAAAGTGATAAAATATAACTGTTCAAAGCTCGGAACATCCCAGAACAGGAGGAACATATCTTGGCAAAGGTTCGGACCAAAGACGTAATGGAGCAGTTCCATTTAGAATTGATCAGCGGAGAAGAAGGGATTAACCGCCCGATTACGATGAGTGATTTATCACGGCCCGGTATTGAAATCGCCGGTTATTTTACATATTACCCGAGAGAACGGGTGCAGCTTTTAGGAAAAACGGAGCTGTCATTTTTCGATCAGCTTCCCGAGGAAGATAAGAAACAGCGGATGAAATCGCTGTGCACCGATGTGACGCCGGCTATCATACTTTCCAGAGATATGCCGATCCCGCCGGAGCTTGTAGAAGCTTCCGAGCAAAACGGTGTGCCTGTGCTCAGATCCCCTCTGAAAACAACCAGGCTGTCAAGCAGGCTGACGAATTTTCTTGAGAGCCGTCTCGCGCCGACAACCGCCATTCACGGCGTGCTTGTGGATATATACGGCGTCGGCGTGCTCATAACGGGAAAAAGCGGCGTCGGTAAAAGTGAAACGGCGCTGGAGCTCGTCAAACGCGGCCATCGTCTTGTTGCGGATGACTGCGTCGAAATCCGGCAGGAGGATCAGGATACGCTCGTCGGGAATGCGCCTGATCTGATTGAGCATCTGCTTGAAATCAGGGGTCTCGGCATTATAAATGTCATGACGCTGTTCGGAGCGGGCGCCGTCAGAAGCAATAAAAGAATTACAATCGTCATGGACCTTGAGCTTTGGGAGCAAGGGAAGCAATACGACCGTCTCGGACTTGAAGAAGAAAAAATGAAAATCATTGATACGGAAATTACAAAACTGACCATTCCAGTCCGCCCTGGGCGAAATCTCGCCGTTATTATCGAAGTTGCGGCGATGAACTTCAGATTGAAGCGGATGGGCTTAAATGCTGCCGAGCAATTCACGAATAAGCTGGCGGATGTCATTGAGGACGGCGAACAAGACGAATAGGAGTTGGCAATGATATGAATGAAGCAGGAACACCAATCAATCCGATTGCCTTTCAGCTCGGGCCGTTATCCGTGCACTGGTACGGAATCATTATCGGCGCGGGCGCGTTATTAGGGCTTTGGATGGCCATGAGGGAGAGTGAAAAGCGGGGGCTGAAAAAGGACATTTTTATTGATCTTGTTCTTTTCGCCATCCCGATCGCAATCATTTGCGCAAGGGCATATTATGTGCTTTTCGAGTGGAGCTATTACTCGGAACACCCCGGGGAAATCATTAAAATTTGGAAAGGCGGCATTGCGATTCACGGCGGATTAATCGGCGCGATCGCAACGGGAATCGTCTTTTCAAAAGTAAGAGGCATCTCATTCTGGAAGCTGGCGGATATTGCCGCGCCGAGTATTCTGCTTGGCCAGGCCATCGGGCGCTGGGGGAACTTTATCAACCAGGAGGCTCACGGTGAAGCGGTCAGCCGGTCATTTTTGGAAAGTCTGCATCTTCCGGATTTCATCATTAATCAGATGTACATAGACGGACAATATTATCACCCGACGTTTTTGTATGAATCGCTGTGGAGTTTTGCGGGCGTCGTGATTCTGCTTCTGCTCCGCCGCGTGAACCTGCGCAGGGGCGATCTGTTTTTGACGTATGTGATCTGGTATTCGATCGGCAGATACTTTATTGAGGGAATGCGGACGGACAGCCTGATGCTTACGAGCCAGCTTCGGATCGCGCAGGTCATTTCCATTGTGCTGATTGTACTTGCGATTATTTTAATGATTTTCAGACGCATGAAGGGGTATGCCGATAAGCGGTATGCAGATACGGACTGACGTCTGAAATCGGAAAGGACATAAGATGACTGATAAACGTGTAACCGCCATTTTATTTGATCTCGACGGCACGCTGATTGACACGAATGAACTGATTATCGCTTCTTACCTTCATACGCTTGATCATTATTGCCCGGGGCAGTTCAAAAGGGAAGATGTGCTTCCGTTTATCGGCCCGCCTCTGTATGAAACGTTTGCAGGCATTAATGCTGAAAAGTGCGATGAGATGATCAGCATGTACAGAGCATTCAACCATGAAAAGCACGATGAGCTCGTCACGGAGTACGAAACGGTTTATGAAACGCTTGATGAATTGAAAAAAGCGGGGTATCAGCTGGGTATTGTCACCACGAAGCTGAGGGATACAGTCAATATGGGATTGAAGCTGACAGGCATCGGGGCGTTTTTCGATACTGTCGTCACGCTTGATGATGTCAAGCATCCGAAGCCTGACCCCGAGCCTGTGCGGCTTGCGCTCGGCCGGCTTGGGTGCGATCCGTCGGAAGCCATAATGGTCGGTGACAATTATCACGATGTCATGGCGGGCAAAAACGCCGGCACGAAAACAGCCGGCGTCGCGTGGACGATTAAAGGCGCACAGACGCTTTCCGCCTATGAACCCGATTATATGCTCGAGAAAATGAGTGATTTATTGCACATCACCGGAGTGAAGTAATCCATGAGAAAAACAGACCGCCATCCGGTTTCAGGTGAAAATTCATTGTGGCATGTTTATCAGACGGTTCCCTTCCTGAAGGTGATGAAAAATTTCATCATCATTCAGATCGCAAGGTATACGCCGTTTTTAAGCGTGAAAAACTGGCTGTATCGAACCTTTTTGAAAATGAATGTCGGAAAACAGACGTCATTCGCGCTGATGGTGATGCCGGATATCATGTTTCCCGAAAAAATCACTGTCGGAAAAAACAGTATCATCGGCTACAATACGACGATTTTGGCTCATGAATATTTAATACATGAGTACCGGACCGGTTTTGTCACAATCGGTGACGAGGTGATGATCGGGGCAAACACAACGATTCTGCCCGGCGTCACCATCGGGAGCGGAGCCGTTGTATCAGCCGGCACGCTGGTGCACAAAGATGTCCCGGCCGGGGCGTTTGTCGGAGGAAATCCGATGCAGGTGATCTATACGGACGAAGAAATGAAAAAACGAATGGAAAACCCCGCTGATTAACGTCAGCGGGGTTTTTTTATGACTTGATCACAATGGCCTGGCTGCCCATCTGCTTCCAGGCTTTTTCAAAGTCAGATCGGTCTGTTTTTCTGTTTTTATAGCCGTAAGGATCATTAACGTATACATAATCGTGATCATAACCGGTAACGGCTACGCTATGCATGCTGAACGTAATGTCGATTTTTCCGTTCGGCGTATTCCAAGTCTGCATATTATCAACCGGCTTAAAGGATGTGGTGGTAATCACCCAGACCGGCCGCCCTTTTTCAAGCTGGCGGTACACTGAAGAAATGTCTTTTCCCGTCAGGTCGTATACTTTGTTTCCCGCATATTCTTTGGCAAGTTTATCAATCGGCTCATGATAAACGCCTAAACCCGGGCCGTTTTCCATATCTCCGGCAAATCCTTCATTCGGATCTCCCTTCAGCCCGCTGCTGTAAGTGAGCGGAACTTTATTGATCTTATCCGCCAATGTATTTTTTGACACATGATATCCGGCATTATTCAAAATCATGGCAAGGCTTGTCACCTCACAGCCATTGTACAGTCTGGGAGAATCCATCTGTCTGTACAGAACGACATTCAGCGGTGACGCGCTCCCTTTTAACGGTGTTTTCTCATCAGGCTCGTCGGACTGCTGATTAAAAAAATTCAAATGAATATCGTTTGTATAGATGTTATACCCGAGATAGACAAGGATGGCTGTCAGAATCAGCACACATAATGTTCCAAGCGTCTTCATTATTACTCTCCCTTGTTCTGATGAAGCTATTCTATGTATTATAGCACTTCTGCTCAATATGATTCGATCGTTCCGATATGTTTACAGGTTTGTTCATTCTTTAGCCATGTTTATGGAAAAGAATAGGCGGACATTGGGCGTTGCAATTCATTCTTTTATCTGCTAACATATTATCATATTAGCGAACTAAAGGATTCGGAATTTTCCTTCAGACAAAGCGGAGGTGTGAAAGGCAAATGTTTATGTTTGAGAAACCGCATGGCATGAGAGATACGCTGCCCGGTTTATATGAAGCAAAGAAAAAAGTCCGTTCCACACTGACGGATTTAATTGATAAATGGGGTTATCAGTTTATGGAGACGCCGACCCTTGAATTCTATGAAACAGTAGGCGTCCAGTCAGCCATTGAAGAACAGCAGCTGTTTAAGCTTCTCGACCAGGACGGAAAAACGCTTGTGCTTCGGCCTGACATGACCGGACCGATTGCCAGGGTGGCGGCGTCTAAGCTGCACAAACACAATCATCCGCTCAGAGCGGGGTACGCGGCAAGCGTCTATCGCGCTCAGGAGCGGGAAGGCGGACGCCCGGCCGAATTTGAACAGGTCGGCGCGGAGCTGATCGGCGACGGATCAACAAGCGCGGACGCCGAGGTGATTGCGCTGGCGGCCGGCGCTTTGAAAAACGCGGGATTGCACCAATTTAAAATCGCGATCGGCCATGCCGGACTCGCAGATGAGCTGTTTGTCGAGGTTTTGGGCAATGCCGAACGGGCGGATGTTCTGCGGCGCTTTCTCTTTGAAAAGAATTACGTGGGATACAGGGAACATGTCAAATCGCTTCCGCTTTCTTCAATAGACAAAAGCCGGCTGCTCGCACTTCTGGAATTGCGAGGCGGGAAAGAGATCTGCGCCAAGGCGGAGGAGATCATCGGCATCTCCGGACAAAGCTTGATTCAGGAGCTGGAAGACCTGTGGGACATTCTTGAGGATTACGGATGTGCCGAGCATATTCGCCTTGATCTGAATATGGTAAGCCATATGAGTTATTACACGGGAATTTTATTCGAAGTGTATGCGGCCAATGTCGGTTTTGTCATCGGAAGCGGCGGACGCTATAACAATCTACTCGGCCATTTCGGCAGCCCCGCTCCCGCCACGGGTTTCGGGCTCCGTATCGACAGGCTGATTGAAGCGCTCGGCATCCAGGAAGAAACTAGTGAAGCGGACGCCGTGATTTTCAGCAAGGAGCAGCGGGCGCAGGCCATTTTATTCGCGGAGGAAGAAAGGGCGAGAGGCAGAAAAGTCGTCCTGCAGGATCTGGCGGGCATTGAAAATATCGATCATATGACAAAATCATTCGCAAACGTCACATACTTTATCGGTGCCAGAAAGGAAGAGCAGAATGGGTAAGGTACTCACAATGGCAATGCCAAAAGGACGGATATTCGAAGAAGCGGCCGGGTTGCTGCGGCAGGCCGGGTACAGGCTGCCCGAGGAGTTTGAAGAATCGAGAAAGCTGATCATTGACGTTCCTGAAGAAAATCTCCGCTTTATTCTGGCAAAGCCGATGGATGTGACGACTTATGTCGAGCATGGCGTCGCTGATGCCGGTATTGCCGGAAAGGATGTCATGCTTGAGGAAGAGCGTGACGTGTATGAGGTGCTCGATCTGAAAATCAGCAAATGCCATCTCGCCGTTGCGGGGCTTCCCGGAGCGGATTGGAACGGAGTCGCCCCGAGGATCGCGACGAAATATCCGAATGTTGCGTCAAGTTATTTCAGAGAGCAGGGCGAGCAGGTGGAAATCATTAAGCTGAACGGTTCGATTGAATTGGCGCCTTTAATCGGGCTTGCTGACAGAATCGTAGATATCGTATCAACCGGGCGGACATTAAAGGAAAACGGTCTCGTTGAATCAGAACATATTTGTGACATCACATCGCGTTTTATCGTCAATCCGGTCAGCTACCGCATGAAGGATGATGTAATCGACGAAATGGCGGCCAGGCTGGCCAAGGTTGTGGAAGGAGAAACGGCAAAATGAAAATAACCGCAATAAATAGAAGCGAGCGGTTCTCACTGAAGCGTTCCATCGACAGCGGAACCGAAGAGCAGCGGAAAACCGTCAGGGGGATTATTGAAGACGTCAGACAAAACGGTGACAAAGCCGTTTTGGCCTATACAAAAACATTTGACGGCATCAGCCTGAACCAAATGGCCGTGAGCGCAGAGGAAATCACCGAGGCATACCGTCTGCTTGATGATCAGCTGCTGGAAGTGATCAGACAGGCGATTGCCAATATTAAAGAATATCACGAACGCCAGCTGCAATCCTCTTGGTTTTACCATCGCAAAGACGGCACGATGCTCGGGCAGAAAATAACGGCGCTCGATTCCGCGGGCGTATATGTGCCGGGCGGGACGGCCGCTTATCCGTCTTCCGTTTTAATGAATGTCATCCCCGCTCTCGCTGCGGGAGTGGAACGGATCGTTCTCGTCAGTCCTCCGGGAAAAGACGGCCGCCTTTCACCGGGCGTTCTGGCCGCGGCGTCTGAGCTCGGCATAAAGGAAATTTACAAAGCGGGAGGCGCACAGGCGATTGCCGCGCTCGCTTACGGAACTGAAACGATACAGCCTGTTGATAAGATCACGGGCCCCGGAAATATATTTGTGGCGCTCGCAAAGCGCGAAGTCTTCGGCGTTGTGGATATTGACATGATTGCCGGGCCCAGTGAAATCGTGGTTCTGGCAGACGATACGGCGGTGCCCAAAGAAGTCGCCGCTGACCTGCTTTCACAGGCCGAACACGATACGCTCAGCTCAAGCGTGCTTGTCACCGACTCACGGAAGCTTGCAGAAGCGGTAGCCGATGAAGTGGATAAACAGCTTCAGACGCTGCCGCGTAAAGAAATCGCCGAAGCGTCGATCAGGGATCACGGCCGCATTTATATCGCGGAATCGATGGAAGATGCAGTGGACACGGTGAATGCGCTGGCGCCCGAGCATTTAGAAATCATGACGCATTCGCCGGAGGCTTTGCTTGGAAGCATCCGACACGCGGGAGCGATTTTCTTAGGACGATACAGCGCTGAACCGGTCGGCGATTATTTTGCCGGACCGAATCACGTTTTGCCGACAAACGGAACGGCGCGGTTTTCAAGCCCGTTGAATGTAACAGATTTTCAAAAGAAATCGAGCATCATCTCATACAGCCGGAAGGCTTTTGAAACACACGCGGACAGCATTTCCGCCTTCGCGAGACTGGAAGGGCTTGAAGCGCACGCAAGATCGATTGAAGCGAGAAACGGAGGAATGACCGATGAGAAAAGCGGAACGCGCCAGAACAACAAATGAGACGGATATTAAGCTGGCTTTCGAAATAGACGGAGAAGGAAAAGCCGACATCAGCACGGATGTGCCGTTTATGACTCATATGCTTGATTTGTTCACAAAGCACGGGCAATTCAATTTAACTGTTGACGCAAAAGGCGATACGGAGATAGATGATCACCATACGACTGAAGATATCGGCATCTGTTTAGGGCAGGCTTTTTTGGAGGCGCTCGGTGATAAAAAAGGGATCAAACGGTACGGATCAGCGCTTGTGCCGATGGACGAAGCGCTCGCCCAAGTCGCCGTAGACCTGAGCAACCGGCCGCACCTTGAGATGCGCGCTGCATTTCCGCAAGCGAAAGTCGGAACGTTTGATACCGAGCTGGTACATGAATTCCTATGGAAACTGGCGCTGGAAGCGAGAATGAATCTGCACGTCATCGTTCATTACGGCACGAATACTCATCATATGATAGAAGCCGTGTTTAAGGCGCTTGGCAGAGCGCTTGATGAAGCGTCATCCATTGATCCGCGCGTCAAGGGTGTGCCGTCTACGAAAGGAATGCTGTAAATGATCGGTGTAATTGATTACGGCATGGGCAATTTATTCAGCGTATCGAAGGCGCTGGAACGCGTCGGCGTCCCGTATGTCGTATCAGACCGGCCGGAAGAGCTTGAAAAAGCGGATGCTTTTATTCTTCCCGGTGTCGGATCATTCAGTGATGCCATGGACAATTTACGCAGCACAAAGCTTGATCAATTCATACACCGTATGGTTGACGAGGGTAAGCTGCTCCTCGGCATCTGCCTCGGCATGCAGCTCATTTTCGAGGAAAGCACCGAAAACGGCTCTGCAAAAGGACTTGGTTTATTAGCCGGAAAAGCTGTGAGACTCAAAGACAGAGATGCCGAAGGAAACAAGCTGAAGGTGCCGCATATGGGCTGGAACCGGCTGACGTTTCACCAAACGTCTCCTTTGCTTTCGGAAGCGGAAGAAGGCTTCGTTTACTTTGTCCATTCCTATTATATAGACGGGATGGAAGACGGCGATCTTCTGGCAAGCGCTGAGTACGGCGTTCGTGTTCCGGCGGTCGTCGGGAAACGCAATGTCTTCGGTGCACAGTTTCACCCGGAAAAAAGCGGTACGGCCGGAATGGCGATTTTAACGCAATTTACAAAAATGGCAGCGGAACAGAAGGTGAAGAAATGAACGCTTTTACATTATATCCGGCAATCGATATGAGAAACGGCAAATGCGTCCGCCTCATCCAAGGCGATTACGGCAAGGAAACGATATACGGTGACTCTCCTTTAGACATGGCGGCGCAATTTGCACAAGAAGGTGCCGAGTGGATTCATCTCGTGGATCTTGACGGCGCGAAAGCAGGCAGGAAAGTAAACGACAGGCATGTTCTTGACATTGCGCGGCAGCTTGATATCAAAGTCGAGATCGGCGGCGGGATCCGTTCTGAAGCGGATGTGTACGGTTATTTATCACAAGGTGTTGATCGTGTCATTCTCGGCAGCTCGGCCGTATCCGATCCGGCATTCGTGAGGAGCATGCTGAAACAATACGGCGGCAAAATCGCGATCGGCCTTGATGCAAGGAACGGATATGTCTCCACGGAAGGCTGGCTGGAAACATCCTCGGTAAGGGCGGCCGATCTGGGCCGTGAATTGGCGGCCGAAGGAGCGGAAACCTTCATTTTCACGGATATTGCAACTGACGGCATGCTGTCAGGACCGAACATCGAAAGCACCGTTCAGCTCGCAAAAGCAACGGGAAAAAACGTCATCGCTTCAGGCGGAGTCAGCTCAGTCGCCGATCTCAAAGCACTGGCCCGCTTCAAAGACGCCGGCGTATCGGGAGCGATTATCGGAAAAGCGCTGTATACAAAACAATTTTCATTGGCTGAAGCGCTCAGCGGGGTGAAGGACGCATGATCACGAAACGAATCATTCCGTGTCTCGATGTGAAAGAAGGACGCGTCGTCAAAGGCATTCAATTTCTCGGGCTGAAAGATGCGGGCGATCCTGTCGAGCTGGCCGAAGCTTACGACAGGGAGGGCGCTGACGAACTTGTTTTTCTCGACATTTCCGCCTCTCACGAAGGCCGCAAGACGATGACAGACGTCGTAGAACAGGTTGCGGCAAAACTGGCGATTCCGTTTACGGTCGGCGGCGGGATCAATCAATTAAGCGATATGAAACGAATGCTTCGCGCCGGCGCTGATAAAGTATCCGTTAATACAGCGGCCGTCCTCCGCCCCGAGCTGATTACGGAAGGAGCGGATTTTTTCGGCTCGCAATGCATCGTCGCGGCGATTGACGCAAAGTATGACGAAGATTCGGATTGCTATAAAGTGTACACACACGGCGGCAGAAAGAAAACCGAGTGGGAAGTCACGGCCTGGGCAAAAGAAGCCGTCAGCCGGGGAGCGGGTGAAATCCTGCTGACAAGCATGGACGCAGACGGTGAGAAAACAGGCTTTAATCATACGCTCACACAGCTTGTCACACGTGCCGTCCCGGTGCCCGTCATTGCGTCAGGGGGAGCCGGCAGCGCGCTCCATATGCTTGAAGCCTTCACGATCGGTGAAGCGGACGCCGCGCTTGCAGCTTCCATTTTCCATTACAAAGAGACATCTATAAAAGAAGTGAAAGATTATATGAAGAAACACGGGGTGAATGTGAGATGAAACGGGCAGATGAACTGCGGTTTGACGAGGCCGGACTGATTCCCGCCATCGTACAGGATGCGGCAAGCAAAGAAGTGCTGACACTGGCTTATATGAATCGTGAATCCTACGAAAAAACGATAGAAACGAAAGAAACCTGGTTTTACAGCCGTTCACGCGGGGAGCTGTGGCATAAAGGAGCGACATCAGGGAATACCCAAAAGGTGAAAGCCATCCGTTATGACTGCGATCAAGATGCCCTCATCGTGCTTGCGGAGCCCTCAGGACCCGCCTGCCATAAGGGAAGTTACAGCTGCTTTTCTCCGGAAAAAGCGGACGCGCAGGATCGTTTCGGCATCTTAAACGAACTGGAAAGCGTAATCGCCAAACGGCAGGCGGAGATGCCTGACGGAGCCTACACAACGTATCTGTTTCGGGAAGGCGTCGATAAAATCCTCAAAAAAGTCGGCGAAGAAGCCGCAGAGGTTATTATCGCCGCGAAAAACCGCGACCATGAAGAATTAAAATGGGAAGCGGCGGATTTGCTGTATCATTTGCTCGTTCTTCTGCGTGAGCAGTCGCTTCCTTTGGACGACGTGCTTGACGTCCTTGCGAAACGCCATTCAGCATCTGAGTAAAACAAACCTCACGGAGAGATCCGTGAGGTTTTTAATCTGTCAAACTTAAACATTCAATTAAATATTTCTTATTTCCGCAACCGGAGGCAGATGAATTTGATAATATTGACTAATAGAGTTTATTTTGGTTTTTATCAAAAATATACGTTTTGTTCATATTCCGTTCATGCACATCCGTTATAGTATAAACAGTGATATAGGAGGAAAACATATGCCGAATAAACAACCAAAACCTAAAGGGAAATTCAGTTCATTCTTTTCATTAGTCAAAAAAACAAAACCATCATACGGTATGCTGGCCTTCGCGCTGTCTCTCAGTATTGTGACAACGCTCGTCAGCCTGCTGATTCCGCTGTTGACAAAACAGCTCGTTGACGGCTTTTCCATGTCGTCGCTGTCAGGCGTGCAAATCGGAATCATCGCAGCCGTGTTTATCGTACAGGCCGCATTAAGCGCCTACGCCACCTATGCCCTGAACTACAGCGGCCAGAAAATCATCTCGGGACTGCGTGATTTATTGTGGCAGAAATTAATTAAACTGCCCGTCTCTTATTTTGACAAAAACGCCACAGGAGAAACGATCAGCCGTGTCACCAATGACACAATGGTGGTAAAAGAGCTGATCACAAACAATATCAGCGGATTTATTACCGGAATCATTTCCGTTATCGGGTCACTGACGATCTTATTTTTCATGAACTGGAAGCTCACATTGCTCGTGCTGATCGTCGTGCCGCTGGCTGCGGTGATTTTAGTGCCGATCGGCCGGAAAATGTTTAAAATTTCTCGGGAAACACAGGATGAAACGGCGAAATTCACCGGATTATTAAACCACATCCTCCCGGAAATCAGGCTTGTAAAAGCGTCAAACGCTGAAGAAGCGGAATACGGACGCGGAAAAGCAGGCATCATGGCGCTCTTTAAACTCGGGCTGCGTGAAGCGAAGGTGCAGTCGCTCGTAGGCCCGCTTATTACACTTGTATTAATGGCGGCGCTGGTCGCTGTCATCGGGTACGGCGGGATGCAGGTGTCATCCGGTGAATTGACAGCCGGCGCACTCGTTGCCTTTATCCTGTATTTGTTTCAGATCATTATGCCGATGGGCCAGATCACTTCATTTTTCACACAGCTTCAAAAATCCATCGGCGCAACGGAACGGATGATTCATATTCTTGCAGAAAAAGAAGAAGATATCCAAACCGGAAAAGCCATTGAAAACGCGGATCAGCCGATTAAGCTTGAACAAGTCTCATTCGGCTACAAAACAGATCAAACCATCTTAAAAGACATTACGGCTACGATTGAGGCCGGCAAAGTCACCGCGATCGTCGGACCGAGCGGCGGCGGAAAAACAACGTTATTTAAGCTGCTTGAACGATTCTACAATCCGACTGCGGGCAGCATCCTGCTCGGAAATGAACCGATTGATGCGTATTCCCTTGAGTCATGGCGGGAGCATATCGGCTACGTGTCGCAAGAAAGCCCGTTAATGTCAGGCACCATCCGCGACAATATCTGCTACGGATTAAAACGCGAAGTGACAGATGAGGAACTGAGGCAAGCGGCCGACATGGCCTACGCCCTGCAATTTATTGAAGACTTACCGAAGAAATTTGAAACCGAGGTCGGTGAGCGGGGAATTATGCTGTCAGGCGGACAGCGCCAGCGCATCGCCATTGCCAGAGCGCTCCTTCGCAACCCGAGCATTCTGATGCTTGATGAAGCGACATCAAGTCTGGACAGCCAATCTGAAAAATGGGTGCAGCAGGCGCTCGAAGTCTTAATGAAAGGGCGCACCACGATTGTGATTGCCCACCGTTTATCCACGGTTGTGGATGCAGATCAGCTTCTCTTTGTCGAACAGGGTGAAATCACCGGACGGGGCACACACCATGAATTAATGGCATCCCATTCGCTGTACCGCGATTTTGCAGAGCAGCAGCTGAAGCTGAATGCCGACTTAGAAAACAAAGCTGTGTAAAGCAAGACTTTATGAATAAAAAGCAGCTGAAAAAGCTGCTTTTTATTTTGCAGCCGGAGTCCTGTTCATACGGGTGTACGGTCGGTAACGATGAAGAGCCAAGCCATAAGCGTGTATGCCGGTACAGGAGACAATGAAAAAATTCGGTTTATAGACATCATGTCGATTCATGAAAAGAAAAAAGCAGAAGGAGGGATTTTCATGGCTGTCATATTGGTTGCGGATGACGACCGCCATATCCGTGAGCTTGTCCGCCTTATGATGGAGCAGAGCGGTTTTGACGTCGCAGAAGCGGAAGACGGGGAAGCGGCGGTGCGGCTGATCGAATCAGTACCTATAGACCTCATCATACTGGATGTGATGATGCCGAAAATGGACGGGTTTGAAGTCAGCGAAGCCGTCCGCAGCTTTACGGACATTCCGATTTTGATGCTGACGGCAAAAGGCGAAACGCTGGACAAAGTGCAAGGTTTTACTTCCGGAGCGGATGATTATCTCGTCAAACCATTTGAGCCGCTCGAGCTGGAAGCAAGGGTCAAAGCATTGCTGAAACGGTACCGGATCACCGCTGAAAAACTGCTGACCATCGGAACGGTCACATTAGATAAGCAATCCCGCACCGTAACGCGCGGCGGCGGAGCGGGATTAACATTGCCCCGGCGTGAATTTGAGCTTTTATTTAAGCTCGCCGGTTATCCGAATAAGACGTTTTCAAGAGAACAATTAATAGAAGATATTTGGGGCTTTGATTATGAAGGTGACGAGCGGACGGTTGATGTGCATGTTAAAAGGCTGAGGGAACGATTTCCGGAAAAGGACTATCCGTTTGCCATCCATACGGTGCGGGGGCTCGGGTATCGGTTTGTGGTGACAGAATGAAACGGATCTTCAGAACGGCTGGAAAAATCATCATCCTTCTCACCGTCACCGCATTCTTATGGCTGGCGGCTCACCTGATCGTTCAGGGTTTCGGTCTCATATGGCCGATTTTGCTTGTTCCGTACGCCGAGCAGATTCTGACGCTTTGGCTTGTTTTCGGCCTGCTGTTTGTAACGATGTTTATTTTTTCAAAGTCAGCACGTGAAAGGCATCATGCGATCTGGGATTCGCTGACCGCCACGATTAAGCAAATGTCGAGCGGCAACTTCACAGCGGCCGCTTCCCGGAAAATGGAGAAGATTGAGCGGAACCACCCCGTGACGAAATTAGCTGATGAACTGTCGACACTCGCCGCGGAACTGAGTGAAATGGAAAAACTGAAACAAGAATTTATTTCGAACGTTTCCCATGAAATCCAAACCCCGCTCACTTCATTAAAGGGCTACGCACATCTTCTGAAAAAACCGGATTTATCATATGAGGAGCGGGGGCGCTACTTACACATCATCGAGACAGAAACAGAACGATTATCAAAAATCAGTGAAAATCTGCTGAAGCTCACTGCGCTCGAACGCCAAACCGAACCGATACAAAAAAAACCGTTCCGCATTGACAAACAGCTGCGGCGCACCATATTGACCTGTGAGCCTGAATGGTCCGCCAAACAGATTGAGTTTCTCATTGATTTACAGGAGTCGTATGTGTACGGAGATGAAGCACTGCTCAGCCAAGTATGGATGAATCTGATTCACAATGCCGTGAAATTTACCGGTGAAGGCGGCCGCATTTCCGTTAAAATTGCAGATCTGCCGGGAGCGGCGGCTGTCGAAATCGCCGACGACGGAATCGGAATGGAGCCTGAACAGGCGGAGCGTGTATTTGAACGGTTTTATAAAGCGGACAAGGCGAGAAACGCAGGGGGAAGCGGGCTCGGCCTGTCCATCGCCCAAAAAATCGCAGAGCTGCACGGCGGTTCGATAGAGGTTGAGAGCAAACGCGGCGAAGGAACCCTTTTCCGTGTCATTCTTCCAGCCGAGCCTCGTGAAAAAAACAGCTAAAATCTGGTCGAACCAGCCAGTAAAAAACGAAGCCGATCCTGTCTTTTGAACTATTGAGGTGAAACCGTTTTATGGTATACTACTGACGGTAATACGTATAAAACGGAGGATATTTGTGGGAAAACACACTTCTGAACAGAAAAAGCACGCGCAAATTGTCCAGCTGCTTCAGGATGGACAATATTTTTTTCATAAAGGCTTAAAAGCATATAAAGAGCGGAATTTAAAGCGGGCCAGCAAACTGATTCAGCGGGCCGTCCACCTCGAGCCGAATGATTCCGAAATGCTGTCCCGGCTGGCCGTCATTTATTCTGAAATGGGCCACTACCAGCAGTCAAATGAGCTGTTCGACTTTATTTTGGTGAACCTGAAAGAAGAAATGCCCGAGTGTCATTACTTTAAAGCGAATAATTTCGCGCATTTGGGACTCTTTCAGGAAGCATACAAAGAAGCGGCGGCTTATTCAGATGCCGATCCGGACGGGGAATTCAGCGAAGAGATTGAAAATCTGATGGAGCTTTTGGATTTCGGTGAAGCGGGTGAAGACGAATCGCTCTACGACCAGGATGAGCTGCTGATCAGGCAGGACCGGGCAAAAACGCTTCTTGAGAGCGGCCAGCTTCATGAAGCGGTTGTCATGCTTGAAGAGATTACGGCCGATTACCCCGAGCTTTGGTCTGCATACAACAATCTGGCGCTCGCTTACTTTTACTCAGGCAATGTCACAAAAGCGAAACAAACGGTATTCGAAGTGCTTGAGAAAAATGAAGGCAATCTCCATGCCCTGTGCAACCTCCTTGTATTCTGCTATTACGAGAGAGAAGATGAAAAAGTCGGAGAATTGAGCGGAAAACTCGCCAACGTGTATCCGATTTTATTCGAACAGCGCTATAAGCTGGGAGCGACGCTTGCGCTTGTCGGCAGACATGATCTCGGTTATAAATGGCTCCGTTCTCTTTACAAAAGCGGGTTCGAAGGCGACGACACGTTTTATTATTGGCTGGCCGCCTCAGCCTACGGGACAGGCCGCACAGAATTTGCGGAAACCATTTGGAAAAAGGCCGAAGCCGAATTTCCCGAATCAGACCGGCCCGCGCCTTGGGCGGAGCGGCAGGAACCGCTGCCTGCTTCACTTGAACAGCGGCTTGCCGCCTATTATATCAGCAGCGCTGAAGGAGAGCGGGACCAGCTTGAAAAAGTTCTGACGGCAAAACGCGCCGTTTCACCGTTTGAACAAGATTTCGTCAGACTGCTGCTTTCCGGTGAAAAAGGCGCTTCTGGCGTCTCCGGTGATGCGGTGTTCACGTATCGGACGGTCAAGCTTCTGGAGAAAGCGGAAGCCGACAGTTTAAAAACTGACGTCATGAGCTGCTGGGTTTTTCACGTCATTCAGCACATCCGCGCCGCCGCTGCCGTACAGAATGAGCGGGCATGGGCAGCAGCCATCGCATATGTATGGAAAGAAGCAAACGGCGAAAAAACGACGAAAAAAGAAACAGCAGCCGTTTACGGTATAACGCCGGCAACCCTTTCGAAATACATCAGACAAATAGACGATATTTTAGAATAAAACCGATTCTTTCTATATAAAGAGTCGGTTCTTTTTTTATCAGAAAAGGGCAAAACAGAACTTTACCGCCGAAAAAAGAGGTATTCATACGTATTTTTTTGCTTTTCGAATCGAAATCAGGCCGTAATCACCGTTTATTTTGCAAAATATGAGATTTGCAATCACATTGAAATATAACTGTAATAAAAATTGTCGAAACATGATGGTATAATGAGTCTCGTACATAAGAGATTAGTTTATTTTACATGTGCTGTATAATCTATACCAATTTAAAAGATTTAAAGATTCATACATAAAAATCATCAGCCTCACGGGTATGTGAGGGAGCGTAACTTTGATGTTCATAATAGAATTCCAAATGAGAACAGGTTTAAAGTAAAAGGGAGGAAAGAAAAAGTGAAAAAGAGTTTATTAACACTTGGTTTGGCTTCCGTCATCGGGACAAGCAGTTTTTTGATCCCGTTTACAAAAACTGCATCGGCGGAAACATTAGACAGCAAAAAAGCAAAAATCGAAAGCAAGCAATCTGAGGTGGCTTCAAGCCTTGAAGCAAAAGAAAGAGAATTGTCTAAGCTTCAGGACAAGCAGGCTAAGATTGAAAAAGAACTGAAAGACATTAACGCTAAAGCGTTGGATACAAGCAATAAAATCGAAGATAAAAAAGCTGAAAACGAAAAAACGAAAAAGCAGATCGCTGATTTGAAAAAAGAAATCAAAGAAACAGAAGCGCGTATTGAAAAACGCAATGAAATCCTGAAAAAACGCGTTCGTTCTTTACAGGAAAACGGCGGTTCTCAAGGATACATAGATGTTCTTTTAGGGGCGACAAGCTTCGGAGACTTCATTTCCCGTGCGACTGCGGTATCTTCTATCGTTGATGCGGATAAAGACCTGATCAAACAGCAGGAGCAGGATAAAGCGAAACTCGAAGATGCAGAAGCTGAACTTAACGTGAAGCTGAAAAAAGTTCAAGATGATCTTGCGAAACTCGAGTCTATGCAAAAAGACCTGAACAAACAGCTTGATCAGAAAGACAAGCTTTTCGACGAAGCGAAAAACGGCCAGAAAAAAGCGGCTTCCGCTATCTCTGATCTGAAAAAAGAAGCATCAAAGCTTGCAAACGAAAAAGCTGACACTGAAAAAGAACAGAAGCGTATTAAAGCTGAGCAGGCTGCAGCAGCTGCCCTGATCAAAAAACAGGAAGAAGCGCAAAAAGCTTCTGAAGACCAAAACCAAAAAGATGACAGCCAGCCGGCACCGGCGGTTAAAACTGTGAAAAAAGCGGCTGTTTCAACATCATCTGATGACAGCTCAAGCAAACCGAAGAGCACTTCAGGCGGATCATCTCATAACAGCGGCGGTTCAGATGATTCTGACGGCGGATCTGTTATTTCAAATTCAGGCGGTATTGAAGGCGCGATCAGCGTAGGATCAAGCCTTGTGGGTCAATCCCCGTACAAGTTCGGCGGCGGACGCACTCAATCTGATATTAACAACCGTATTTTTGACTGCTCTTCATTCGTACGCTGGGCTTATGCTAACGCAGGCGTTAACCTCGGACCTGCAAGCGGCACAAACACAGATACATTAATCGGAAGAGGTAAAGCAGTAAGCGCGTCTGACATGAAACGCGGAGACTTAGTATTCTTCAATACGTATAAAACAAACGGCCACGTCGGCATCTACTTAGGTAACGGAACGTTCCTGAACGATAATACATCACACGGTGTATCCATTGATTCTATGAGCAACCCTTACTGGAAGAAAGCATTCAACGGCAATGTAAGACGTGTCGTGCAATAATGAATAAGACAAGGGCCTTCTATCCCGGAAGGCTCTTTCTTTATTTGTATACCCGCTCAGGAGCTGCCTAATCACGGTTTTTCAGAAAAATGAGCAAAAAAATAGCGAATTGCTCTCAGATTTAATAGGATATGGGTAAGGAATACGATTGATGGGGATTCTTAGTCATATAGGGTGCGCCCCATTTCGAAAAGGAGTGAATCATGGTGTCAGAAGAAAAAATTTATGATGTGATCATTATCGGCGCGGGTCCGGCGGGGATGACCGCTGCTGTTTACACATCACGAGCGAACTTATCCACATTAATGATCGAAAGAGGAATTCCGGGCGGCCAGATGGCCAACACGGAGGATGTTGAAAACTATCCGGGTTTTGAAAGCATTCTCGGCCCTGAACTTTCTAATAAAATGTTTGAACATGCGAAAAAATTCGGTGCGGAATATGCGTACGGCGATATCAAAGAAATCGTTGACGGCAAAGAATATAAAACGGTCAAAGCCGGTTCAAAAGAATATAAAGCGCGCGCCATCGTCATTTCTGCCGGAGCGGAATACAAAAAGATCGGCGTTCCCGGCGAAAAAGAACTGGGCGGCCGCGGCGTATCGTACTGCGCGGTTTGTGACGGCGCGTTCTTTAAAAATAAAGAGCTTGTCGTTGTCGGCGGCGGAGACTCCGCCGTTGAAGAAGGCGTCTATCTGACACGCTTCGCTTCAAAAGTCACCATCGTTCACAGACGTGACAAATTGCGGGCGCAAAGCATTCTTCAGGCGCGTGCCTTTGACAATGAGAAAATTGACTTCAAATGGAACAAAACCGTAAAAGAAATCCATGAGGAAAACGGAAAAGTCGGCAGACTTACTCTTGTGGATACCGTGACGGGAGAAGAGGAAGAATTCAAAGCTGACGGCGTCTTTATTTATATCGGTATGCTTCCGCTTTCTAAACCGTTCGAAAACTTGGGCATCACAAATGAAGAAGGCTACATTGAAACAAACGCTCAAATGGAGACAAAAGTTCCAGGCATTTTCGCCGCGGGAGACATCCGTGAAAAAACGCTCCGCCAGATCGTAACGGCGACAGGCGACGGAAGTATTGCGGCTCAAAGCGTTCAGCATTATGTGGAAGAGCTTGAGGAAACGCTCAAAACCGTTAAATAATCACTGTAATGTTCAGTTTTTGAATCGTTACTGTGTTTTAATTACGCTGTAACACGGGTGAAATACTGATGTTTTAAGATGAATGTAGTAATTGACCCCCTTTTTAATGAATACACTTTGGCACGGATTCCAGTATCCGTGCCCTTTTTTTGCGATTTTCTGTTTTCTGTCAAATAAAAGAAAAGGATGTCGGTGTCTCTGCATTGTGAGAGACATGCCGAAACGGTATAATGAAGAGACGATGATTTGTTGAGAAGGTTAGGTGACGTACTTGTGCAAAGAGTGACAAATTGTGTGCTGCAGACAGATGATCAGGTTCTCCTTCTCCAAAAGCCGAGACGGGGCTGGTGGGTCGCGCCTGGCGGGAAGATGGAAAGCGGCGAGTCCGTCAGAGATTCCGTCATCAGAGAGTACAGAGAAGAGACGGGCATTTATATACTAAATCCGCAGTTAAAAGGCGTATTTACCTTTATTATTAAGGAACAGGAACAAATCGTGTCAGAGTGGATGATGTTTACTTTCGTCGCCGACTCCTACACGGGGCGGAATGTCGCTGAATCAGAGGAAGGCGTTCTGAAGTGGCATGACGTAAAAGATATCCACAGCCTTCCGATGGCCCCCGGAGACGGGCATATCCTTGATTTTATGATCAAGGGCCAAGGGCTTTTGCACGGCACCTTTACGTATACGCCGGACTTCGAGCTGCTCAGCTATCGTTTAGATCCGCAGTTTATTAAATAAAAGAAAGACCGCAGGGGGGAGAAAGATGAGTATGAATGAAAACCATGATATTCAGCTCGTCATCATTACGGGAATGTCTGGAGCGGGGAAAACCGTCGCCATTCAAAGCTTTGAGGATCTCGGCTATTTTTGCGTCGACAATCTGCCGCCTTCCTTGCTGCCGAAATTTTTGGAGCTGATGAAAGAATCAAGTTCAAAAATGAGCAAGGTCGCGCTTGTCATGGATCTGCGGGGACGTGAATTTTTTGACAGGCTGATTGAGGCGCTGGATGAAATGGCGGAAAATCCGTGGATTACACCGCGCATTCTCTTTTTAGACGCTAAGGATTCCATCCTTGTGACGAGATACAAAGAAACGAGGCGTTCTCACCCGCTGGCCGCTACCGGGCTTCCTCTCGAAGGAATCGCGCTGGAACGCCAGCTGCTTGAAGAATTGAAAGGGCGCTCTCAGCTGATCTATGACACATCGGATATGAAACCGCGTGATCTGCGTGAAAAAATCGTGGCGCATTTCGCCACGAACCAAGGTGAAACATTTACAGTGAACGTAATGTCATTCGGGTTCAAATACGGGCTTCCGATAGATGCCGACCTCGTGTTTGATGTAAGGTTTCTGCCGAATCCGTTCTACATTGAAAGCATGAGGCCGCTTACGGGGAAAGATGAGGAAGTGTCATCCTATGTGATGAAGTGGAACGAAACACAAAAGTTTATTGAAAAGCTTGTTGATCTGCTCGGCTTTATGCTTCCGTCTTATAAGCGGGAAGGTAAAAGCCAGCTTGTCATCGCGATCGGCTGTACGGGCGGCCAGCACCGCTCCGTCACGCTCGCTGAGTATTTGGCTGACTATTTTAAAAAAGATTTCTATACTCATGTCACTCACCGGGACATTGAAAAGAGAAGCCGGAAATGAATAAGAAGCCGAAAATCGCAATCTTCGGCGGCGGAACGGGTCTGTCCGTGCTGCTTCGGGGGTTAAAGCATAAGCCCGTTGATATTACGGCGATTGTGACAGTTGCTGATGACGGCGGAAGTTCAGGCCGTCTGCGGGATGAACTTCAAATTCCGCCGCCGGGTGACATTCGTAACGTACTGGCCGCTTTGTCAGATGTTGAGCCGCTCGTTGAAAATCTGTTTCAGCACCGTTTCAACAAAGGAAGCGACTTAACCGGACATTCGCTCGGCAATTTGATTTTGGCAGCGATGACAAATATAACCGGTGATTTCTTTCACGCTGTCACCGAAATGAGCAAGGTGCTGAATGTCCGCGGCAGAGTGCTGCCGGCTGCCAACACCAGTGTCGTTCTTCACGCTGAAATGGAGGACGGGCAGGTCGTCTCCGGAGAATCGACAATCCCTTCTTACGGCCAGCGGATTAAACGGGTGTTTCTTACGCCTGAAAAAATTGATCCGCTCCCGGAAACGATTGACGTCATCCGTCAGGCCGATTTAATCATTATCGGTCCGGGAAGCCTGTACACAAGCATTCTTCCGAATCTGCTCGTACCGAAAATCGGAGAGGAAGTCGTCAAGGCTGCGGCCAAAAAAGTATATATATGCAACGTCATGACACAGCCCGGAGAGACGCTGCAATACAGTGCGGCCGACCATGTCAAGGCGCTGAACGATCATATGGAGCAGCCGTTTATCGACACGATCTTAATCAACAATGAGGAGATCCCTGACGAAATCAAAAACAAATATGCGAAAGAGCTGGCCCGGCCCGTCGACTTCAATGTTGAAAAGCTGAAATCCATGGGGCTTGAGGTCATCAGGGATCAGATTATCACGTATAAAAATGGCGTAATCCGTCACGATACACATAAAGTGGCTTCTCTTCTTGTCGATTTATTAAGGGACTAGAGGCCTTTTGAAATGAGGTGGCTAATATGTCATTTGCATCGGAAACAAAAAAAGAACTGACGAATCTGGAAGTGAAGGACTGCTGCGCCAAGGCGGAGCTGTCCGCGCTGATTCGGATGAACGGTTCCCTGTCATTTTCAAACCGCCATCTCGTGCTTGACGTTCAAACCGAAAATGCGGCGATTGCCCGCCGCATTTATACATTGCTGAAGAAACAATATGATGTATCGGTCGAACTGTTAGTCAGAAAAAAAATGCGGCTGAAAAAAAACAATGTTTATATTGTGCGCTTTTCTGAAAATGCAAAGCTGATTTTAGAGGAATTGAAAATCCTCGGGGAGAACTTTATATTTGAACGGAATATTTCTGAGGAACTGGTGGCGAAACGGTGCTGCAAACGTTCTTATATGAGAGGGGCGTTTTTGGCGGGGGGGTCTGTGAATAATCCCGAAACATCGTCGTACCACTTGGAAATCTTCTCGCTTTATAAGGAACATAACGATTCATTATGCGCGCTGCTGAATGAATTTCATCTGAACAGCAAAACGCTTGAACGGAAAAAAGGCTATATTACGTATTTAAAAGAGGCGGAAAAAATCACTGAATTTCTGAATGTCATCGGCGCTCACAATTCACTGCTGCGTTTTGAAGATGTGCGGATTGTCAGAGATATGAGAAACTCAGTGAACCGCCTCGTCAATTGTGAAACAGCAAACTTAAACAAAACCATCGGGGCTTCGCTCAGACAGGTGGAAAATATTAAATACATTGATGAACGGATCGGTCTTGAAGCGCTGCCGGAAAAGCTTCGCGAAATTGCGCAGCTGCGGATTGATTATCAGGAGGTCACGCTGAAAGAACTGGGGGAAATGGTTGCAAGCGGGAAAATCAGCAAATCCGGCATCAATCACAGGCTGAGAAAGCTCGATGAAATCGCAGAACAGCTGCGTACAGGACAAAGCATCACTTTGAAATAACCGTACAGAAAAGGGGAGATCTTATGGTTCAGGGGAAAGTGGAAGTGCGTTTAAAGACGGGATTGCAGGCGCGCCCCGCTGCATTGTTTGTACAGGAGGCAAATCGTTTTGCATCAGATGTGTTTCTTGAGAAAAACGGCAAGAAAGTGAATGCCAAAAGCATTATGGGATTAATGAGTCTGGCTGTCAGCACGGGGACGGAAGTCACTCTGATCGCTGAAGGCGATGATGAAAAGGAAGCGCTGGAAAAGTTGTCCGCTTATGTGCAGGAAGAAGTGTAAACACTTTGTAAGGGGGACGGAACGATGAATGAGTTTCTGAAAGATTGTTATCAAACGATAGGCTGGGAAAAGGATTCCCTCGATTTCAGCAACCTGCCGGAGTTTTTAAAGGCGCTCGCGTATCGGTTTCCGTTTGAAAATCGCGCGGTTTTGTCCAAAAAAGAATATGACGTCACGAAAGAAGGACTGTGGCGGCACATGGTGAAGGAACCTCATGGCGGCCTTTGCTATGACTTGAACGGACTGCTTTATTTCATCCTGAAAGATGCCGGATTGGATGTCAAATTGATCCGCGGAACGGTCTGGAAAAACGGCTGGGCGCTGCCCGGCACACATGCGGCCGTACTTCTTTCCGCCGGGGAGAATGAGTACATCGCTGATGCAGGCTTCGGCCTCAATCTCGCCATGCAGCCTGTGCCGATGTCGGGAGACGAGACGGTATCAGCGGCCGGAGCGTTCCGCGTGAGGATAGAAGAGACGGAATTCGGAACATACCTGCTTGAAATGAACAAAGGGGACGGCTGGCAGACAGGTTACGCATTTTCGCTTGAAGAAATCGATGAAAAGGACCTCAAGTCTATGAAACAAACAATCTTTGAACATGAACGCTCTCCTTTCAACAAACGCCTGCTTGCTTCTAAGCGGACACCGGAAGGCCACATGGTTCTGTCTGAACGCAATATAACAATAAAAAAACACGATGGCACGGCGGAAAACAGCAGAATAGACCGGTCAGAGTTTGAAGAAAAATTTACTGCTCATTTTATATGAAGCTCGCAGGTTCTCTGCAAAAAAAAACGGCCTCCGCAGGGAAGCCGTTTTTTGTATATGTTTATCTCATTTTTGTAAAGGTTTTATAATGATCTGTCGTCTTATAAATCAGCCAGTCGCTTGAGTAAAGAATCCGGTCTGAATTTCTGAAGCCTGATGTATAGTTAATATCCGCTTCACGCCACGTCCGTCCGCTTTTGGCAGGGAGTTTGCCTTCCCTGTTTGAGAAGATGTCTCCGCCGATGCTTTTCCCCGGAGCGACGTCTGCAAGATTCCCCTTTGATGCAACCCAGCCGAGGGCCTGCGCTTCTGACTTTGTAATGTAATTATCAGGAAGCTTATGATAGGTCTGAAGATAATCCGCAACCCCGTCAAACGTGTTGATAACCTGTGCTTCAGTGTGCGCCTTGTGAGAAGATGTATCCGTCTTGGCAGCCGTGGAAAACAGCATCCCCGCCGCGGAGAACAGCACCAGCAAACAAACGGAAATCCACGATAATCGTTTTTTCAAAGCAATACCTCCCATTTTTATCATGTGAAGCTGATTCCTTTTCATTGTATCAGCATCGAGAGAAAGGAATAGAAAGAATTTAAAAATAGTACTTTTGATCTAGCGAAAAATAAACCCCGGCTGAAAGGCCGGGATTTTTCATCTCATTGAAATTCCTTCGTGAGGTTTTTCGGCGTTTTTCCGTATACGGCGTCAATCATGTTTTGTGCGGCTTGCTTGAACATATTCAAGCGGATTTTTGCCGTTGCTGACCCAATATGCGGAAGCAATGTGACGTTTTCCAGCTGCAGGAGCGGATTGTCTTCGGCGATCGGCTCTTTTTCAAACACATCTAAACCGGCGCCTTTTATCCAGCCCTCCTGCAATGCGCGGATGAGCGCTTTCTCATCAACCGTCTTTCCCCGGGAAATATTGACGAAATATGCCGTATCTTTCATCAATTTAAATTCCCGCTCTCCCATCATATGATACGTTTCGTCAGTAAGCGGCGTAATTAAAAGCACAAAGTCTGATGTTTTCAGCAGTGTATCTAAGTCGCCATATGTAACCCCGAGTTCCTTCTCAGCATCCGGTTTTCTGCTGCGGTTATAATACAGCACGTCCATATCGAAGCCGAATTTTGCCCGTTTGGCAGCTTGTTCACCGATTCTGCCCATGCCGATAATTCCTAATGTCTGATGGTGGACATCCATACCGAAAAGAGATTCTTCCTCAACGGTTCCCCATTTGCCGGCGCGGACGAATCGATCCAATTCGGCAACCCGTCTGGCGGAAGACAGGATTAATGAAAAAGCCAGATCAGCGACAGTGTCATCTAAGGTGTACGGCGTATGCGTGCCGACAACCCCGCGTCTTTTCATTTCTTCAATATTAAAATTATCATAGCCGACTGAATTATTGCTGACGACCTTCAGCTTCGGCGCGTGATCCAGCAAATCACTGTCAATCGCCGTTCCGGATGTCAGCAGCCCTTCAGCATCTTTCATTTTTTCGTACAGTTCCTCTTTTGGAATGGTATCTTCTTTCCAGATGTCATATCGGCAATGCTCGCCTATCATTTGTTCGACTTCCGGCGGTATCGGTTTCGCGATGAATACATAGGGTTTCAACGGGCTTCTCCTCCTTTGTCTTTCTTCTCTATTTTATTATATAAGAGAAGCGGTAACGTGAGAAATATTCAAACGCATTACGATAAATTTCTGGTTCTTTTGAACTTAAAATGAAAGAAAAAGAAATGTACATGCTTGATTTCTCCAAACAATAACAGAATCCGCCTATATTTCTGAAGGCAAAATGAGCGGAACCGCTGTTTTCAAAAGCTTTATAGGTTGGTGTAAAGATAAATTTTATTATTTTTGAAAGATATAAATGAACATAATCTGAATTTACAGTCAAATTATCGTGTCTTTTGTTGAAAGCGCTTTTGAGGCCTTTTTCTGTGCTATAATTCCTTACTGTAAGCTGGGTAAGAAGGCTTGCAATACAATCGGATGGGAGATGAATAGAAAAATGGTTTCTTTATCAAGCATTTTGGAGCACAACCAGCAGTTTGTCCAAGAAAGGAAATATGAACCTTACCAAACGACAAAATTCCCGAAAAAAAAGCTTGTCATCGTATCCTGTATGGATACAAGGCTGACGGAGCTTCTGCCGCAGGCGATGGGACTCAGAAACGGCGATGCCAAAATCATAAAAAACGCGGGAGCCATTGTTTCTCACCCATTTGGAAGTGTGATGAGGAGCATTTTGGTTGCCGTTTATGAACTGCAGGCAGAGGAAGTCTGCATCATAGGTCACCGCGAGTGCGGAATGTCGGGATTGAATGCGGCTTCCATATTAAATAAAGCAAAAGAGCGCGGCGTTGAGGACAAATGTCTCAGCCTTCTGCAGCATGCGGGAGTCGATTTGGAAACATGGCTGACCGGTTTTCACAGCGTCGAAGAAAGCGTGGCTCACAGCGTGAATATGGTCAGGCATCATCCGCTCTTGCCTGAAGAGGTGCCGGTGCACGGGCTGGTGATCGATCCGGGGACGGGGACGCTGGATGTTGTCGTTGACGGTTATGAAACAGTCAAAGGAGGATGCAGCTGACGATGCAATTTACCGGCAGATATCAGGGATACAATTTGCAGAAATTTCAGAAAGACCTAATCGCAGGAATTGTGGTCGGAATTGTAGCGATTCCATTGGGAATGGCCTTTGCCATCGCTTCGGGGGTCGGTCCGGAATACGGGCTTTACACCGTTATTGTGGCCGGAATTCTGATTTCGCTGTTGGGCGGCTCTAAATATCAGATCGGCGGGCCTACGGGGGCGTTTGTTCCCATTTTATTTGCCATTGTGATGCAGTATGGTTTTGAGAATTTACTTGTAGCCGGTTTTATGGCAGGCGTCATGCTCGTCCTGTTTGGCGTATTTAAGCTCGGAAAGATTATGAAATTCGTGCCGAAGCCGGTGATCGTCGGATTTACGGCCGGAATCGCGGTGCTGATTTTCTCGGAGCAGATTGCCCATTTTCTCGGTCTGCGCGATATTCAAAAGCATGAAAGCTTTATCCTCAACATTGCAGAAATCGGCAAGAAGCTCGGAACCTTTAATTTGTACAGCATCCTCATCGCGGGAATTGCTTTGGCCATTTTGCTGTTATCAGCCAGGCTGATGCCGAAGATTCCGGGCGCGCTTGTGGCGCTGCTTGTCTCTACAGCCGCGGCGGTGGTGTTTTTCCCTGACAAAATGGCGACAATCGGTTCTGCTTACGGGGAAATCCCGCGGCAGCTTCCGGCTTTCCAGCTTCCGGATTTCTCAATCGATAACATGATCATGATGTTTCCGTCGGCTCTGATCATTGCGCTTCTCGGCGGACTTGAGTCCATATTATCGGCGATGGTCGCGGACAATATGAAAGGATCACGGCATGACAGCAATAGGGAGCTTGTCGGGCAGGGCATCGCCAATATGGCAGCGCCGCTTTTCGGCGGCATACCGGCAACGGGAGCGATTGCGCGGACCGCAACAAATATTAAAAACGGCGCAGTTTCTCCGATTTCCGGTGTTGTCCACGGAGTCACCGTCCTCCTCGTCCTGCTCGTCTTCGCCCCGCTTGCCGTTCACGTACCGCTGGCAAGCATGGCGCCGGTATTGATGGTTGTGGCTTGGAACATGAGTGAGCGGAGGGAAGTCGCCAATATGATGCGGCTGAAAAACACTGATTCATTCGTACTGGCGGCAACCTTTTTACTGACGGTTCTGTTTGATTTAATCATCGGCGTTTCTGCCGGTCTCGTGCTCGCTTTTGTTTTCTTTATCAGAAAAATGAGCGAATCAACAAGCATCAAAACACCGCATGCCGCTGTCAAATCGGTTAAAAATGATTCATCCGTCAGCACATATTCCATTGAAGGGCCGCTGTTTTTCGGTTCAATTGATTCACTGGAATCATCGCTGCTGGAGAGGCTTCAGGAAAAGCCGAAGACGCTTATTCTGCTGATGAATAATGTGCATTACATGGATACCTCCGCAGAAGCGGTGCTGGGGAATGTGATGAACCGGATCAAACGGCATAACGGGAGATTGATGATCGTCGGATTGCAATCACAGCCGAGAGAGCTGATCCGAAAGACGGGGCTGTTTCATAAAATCGGGAAACAGCATTTCTTTGAGCATCAGGACGAGATAACAGGATAAATTCAGATACGGCCTGTCCATGAAAATGCGGACAGGCCGTGTTTTTATTCGGTTTCAAAGCGCTTGATCAGTTTTTCCTGATGGGCTTTCATCGCATCTTCTAACGTGATTCCGTACTTATCGGCAAGGATAGCCAGATTTCCGAGGACGTCACCCATTTCTTCAATCAGCTCCTGCCTGCGTTCAGCCTGGGTTGCGTCCTTTTCATCCGGCCGGTCTCTGCCGATTTCATATGCTCTTACCGCCCGGGCGAGCTCACCCGCCTCTTCCATTAAAAAGCCGATTCTGATAAATGGTCCGTACGCCGTCCATCCTCGTTTTTCATAAAAATCTTTCGTCCATTGTTCTGCTTCAGCCATCTGCATGTGAAACACTCCTTATGTCCTGTATGATTCTTATTGATATTATCATATAGAGATGGGACAATATATAGTGTATTTTGATTTATTGATGTACATATATAGATACGGAGATGAAAAAATGAAAACCATTTGTGTATTTGCGGGGTCAAACCCGGGGGTAAATGAAGAGTACAAACGCAAAGCGGCCGAACTGGGTGAATATATGGCGGAGCAGGGAATCGGCCTTGTTTACGGCGGCTCACGGGTCGGTCTGATGGGAACCGTCGCCGACGCGTTAATGGCAGGCGGCGGAAAAGCTGTCGGCGTCATGCCGAGCGGGCTGTTCAGCGGAGAGGTTGTTCATCAGAATCTGACGGAGCTGATTGAAGTCAGCGGCATGCATGAGCGGAAAGCGAAAATGAGTGAACTTGCCGACGGGTACATTGCCATGCCCGGCGGCTTCGGAACATATGAAGAGTTATTTGAAGTGCTGTGCTGGGCGCAAATCGGCATTCATCAAAAACCGATCGGACTGTACAATGTGAACGGGTATTTTGAGCCAATGATGAAGATGGTCAAGTACAGCATTCAGGAAGGATTTTCGAATGAGTCTCATTTAAAACTGATACACAGTTCCTCCCGGCCGGATGAGCTGATTGAGCAGATGAACAATTACTCGTACCCGATCCTTCAGAAAAAATGGACGGAAATATAAAAAAGAGCCATCTGGCATGTGTGTGAGTGCCGGGCGGACTTCATTAAAATCGAGTGTATTTGACAATGTGAGATTTCCTTAGGGAAATCTTTTTTTATGTCCAGATTACCATCGTAGTATAATTTAACTAATTCGGATTGGCTATCTAAGCAAAAGCGGAAGGAGACGGAAAATGGCGACGTTGTCAGATGTGGCTAAGAGAGCGAATGTTTCGAAAATGACGGTGTCACGTGTGATTAATCACCCTGATACGGTAACAGATGAACTGAAAAAGCTCGTTCATTCCGCAATGAAAGAGCTGAATTACATCCCTAATTATGCGGCAAGAGCGCTTGTGCAAAACAGAACACAGGTTGTCAAATTGCTGATTCTTGAGGAAATGGATACGACCGAACCCTATTACATGAACTTGCTGACCGGAATCAGCCGGGAGCTGGATCGCCATCATTATGCTTTGCAGCTTGTGACAAGAAATTCACTCAATATCGGGCAATGCGACGGCATTATTGCCACCGGCTTAAGAAAGGCCGATTTTGAATTTGTCATCAAAGCTTTTGAAAAGCCGTTAGTCGTATTTGGAGAAAATGAAATGGGCTATGATTTTGTCGATGTGAATAACGAAAAAGGGACTTTTATGGCAACCCGCCAAGTCATGGGGCTGGGGGAGCGTGAGGTTGTCTTTTTCGGCATTGATTTGGATGAGCCATTCGAACGCTCAAGAGAACAGGGGTATATTCGGGCGATGAAAGAGAGCTGCAGAGAAACGAAGCTGTTTCGGATCGCTAACAGTTCAAAAAAAAGCGAAAGCCTGGCAAGAGAAGTTTTGAAAACGCTCGGCCGGCAAGCCGCGTTTGTCTGCGCCACCGACCGAATCGCGCTCGGGGTCATTCGTGCGGTGCAGTCACTCGGAAAACGAATTCCCGAAGATGTGGCCGTTACTGGAAATGACGGTGTTTTTCTTGACCGCATTTCCTCCCCGCGGCTGACTACGGTCAGACAGCCGGTTGTGGAAATGGGAGAGGCCTGTGCGAAAATGCTGCTGAAAAAAATGAATGAAGGCGGCGCAGCTCAAGGTCATTTGTTTTTTGAACCGGAGTTAATTGTGCGGGAATCAACTTTGTGAAAGCTTGATTCTGTTATCGGTAACAAGAGAAAAACGATTGCCTCTCCCGATTTCATCATGCTACCTTCAAAGCATAAGCCAGCCTATAAAAAGGGGGAAACATGATGGAATATGCCGCAATACACCATCAGCCGTTCAGTGCTGATGCTTATTCTTATGACGGGCGAACGGTGCATATCAAAATCCGGACGAAAAAAGGTGATGCTGATCAGATTCGATTGGTGTGGGGCGATCCTTATGAATACAGCGGCGGCAGATGGTCGGCAGCCGAGCAGCCAATGAGAAAAACAGCCGCAACCCAAAACCATGATTATTGGTTTGCTGAAGTGTCGCCGCCATTCAGGCGTTTGCAATATGCATTTATTGTCTCAGACCAGCATGAAAACATCTTTTTCGGAGCGTCAGGGGTCTGTCCTGTAAATAAAAAAACGCTGGAAACGATTCATTATTATTTTAAGCTTCCGTTTGTTCATGAGGCGGATACATTTCAAGCGCCTGAATGGGCGAAATCAACGGTTTGGTATCAAATTTTTCCGGAACGTTTTGCGAATGGAAGAGAAGACCTGTCACCGGAAGCTGCACTGCCTTGGGGGAGCAAGGACCCGGACGTTAATGATTTTTTTGGCGGAGATTTGCAGGGGATTATTGACAAGCTCGACTATTTAGAAGAATTAGGGGTGAACGGAATTTATTTGACTCCGATCTTCTCCTCTCCATCCAACCATAAATATGACACGCTGGATTACTATTCCATCGATCCGCATTTTGGGGATCGGGAGCTTTTCCGGACATTGGTCAGCCGGCTTCATGAGCGGGGAATGAAAATTATGCTTGATGCTGTTTTTAATCATATAGGCAGCGCTTCTCCGCAGTGGCAGGATGTTGTAAAACACGGGGCCCGGTCCCGCTACAAAGACTGGTTCCATATTCACTCTTTTCCTGTGAAAGAAGACAATTATGACAGGTTTGCGTTTACGCCTGATATGCCGAAGCTGAATACGGCTAATCCGGAAGTACAAAGGTATTTGTTTGAGATTGCTTTGTACTGGATTCGTGAATTTGACATTGACGGCTGGCGTTTAGATGTGGCAAATGAAGTGGATCACGCTTTTTGGAAGGCATTCAGGCAGGCTGTAACGGCCGAGAAGCCCGATCTTTATATTTTGGGAGAGATATGGCATTCATCGGAACCTTGGCTCAGAGGAGATGAGTTTCACGCCGTGATGAATTATCCTTTCACAGAGCCGATGATTGCTTATTTTGCTGACCGGGAGATTTCTGCTTCATCCATGGCCTATCGATTAAACGCGCACTTGATGAATGGGATGCGGCAGGCCAACGAGGTGATGTTTAATTTACTGGACAGCCATGATACAGAACGTCTTCTGACAAGGTGCGGAAATGATGAGAAAACAGCCCGCGCTCTGCTGGCCTTTATGTTTGCCCAGACAGGAGCGCCCTGCATCTACTACGGAACGGAAATCGGTCTGGACGGCGGGAGAGATCCATTATGCCGGAAGTGTATGATTTGGGAAAAGGAAAAGCAAAACCGGGAAATGCTCAGCTGTATGAAACGCTTAATCACCTTGCGCAAAAAAGAAAACGCTTTATTGACGTACGGGAGTCTTGAGTGGCATCTGCTTGATGATCAAAACGATTGTATCAGTTTTTCTAGGGTTTTCAATGGCAGGCAATTGATTTTCTATTTTAATCAGGGGAACCGGGCCGGGGAAATCCGTTTGCAAGATTTTAATATGGAGAGAAGCAGAAAAGTTTACGATGCGTGGACGGATCAGATCCTTCAACATGATGATGCTATTACTGTTCAGCCGGGAGAATTTTTGATTTTGAGCGCTGACGCCCCTGTCTGAATTCTGTTATCGGTAACAGGCTGAAAGGCTTTGAAACCGCTTTCTCTAACAGAGTAGAATTGTAATAGATTCATAATAAAAGGGGGAAAAGATATGGCGGGGTTCGTCAAAAAGGGATTGGCTTTATTGACGGCATCAGTTTTGGCATTCTGTCTCGGCGCCTGTTCAAATTCAAAGGAATCGGCCGGCGCTGACGGCAAAAAGGTACTGACCGTGTCCGTTGAAGAAACCTATAAAAAATATATTGAAAGCATTAAAGGAGAGTTTGAAAAAGAGAATCACGTCACAATCAACATTGCAGAAAAGCAAATGTTCGATCAGCTGGAGGCGCTTCCTTTGGACGGCCCGGCCGGCAATGCGCCTGACGTTATGCTTGCCGCATATGACCGGATCGGCAGTTTGGCGCAGCAAGGTCATTTGCTTGATCTAAAACCTGCCGATACAAAAAGCTTTGGAGATAAAGAGATGCAGCAGGTAACGTTTAACGGAAAGGTGTACGGAATGCCGCTGGTGATTGAGACGCTTGTTCTGTATTACAACAAAGATCTTATAAAAAAAGCGCCGGCAACATTTAAAGACCTTGAAGCATTAACAGAGGATCCCCGCTTTTCATTTGCTTCTGAAAAAGGAAAGTCAACGGGATTTTTAGCAAAGTGGACTGACTTTTATATGTCGTACGGTTTGCTATCCGGTTACGGCGGATATGTATTCGGGAAAAACGGCACAGATCCCGGGGATATCGGCCTGAACAATAAAGGGGCTGCAGAAGCGGTGAAATATGCGGAGAAATGGTTTAAAACGTATTGGCCAAAAGGCATGCAGGATAACTCAAGCGCAGACGATTTTATTCAGCAAATGTTTTTGGATAAGAAAGCGGCTGCAATCATCGGCGGGCCTTGGTCGGCTGCCAATTTTCAAGAGGCCGGCCTGAACTATGGAGCCGCTCCTATTCCGACATTGCCAAACGGAAAAGAATATGCTCCGTTTGCGGGCGGCAAAGGCTGGGTTGCTTCAAAATATACAAAGGAACCCGAGCTGGCTGAAAAATGGCTTGAGTATGCTGCAAATAATGACAATGCGTTCGCTTTTTATGAGGATACAAATGAAGTTCCGGCCAACACAGCCGCAAGGAAGAAAGCGGGGGAGCAAAAAAATGAGCTGGCGTCTGCTGTTATTAAACAATATGAGTCAGCGGCACCTGCGCCGAATATTCCTGAAATGGCCGAGGTATGGACTGGCGCTGAAAGTTTAATGTTTGATGCGGCTTCGGGGAAAAAAACAGCAAAAAAATCGGCGGATGATGCGGTAAACGTCATAAAAGAAAACATCAAAGAAAAGTATGTGAAATAAAATCGGAGGGGAAGTGTCCGTAAGAATAGAGGGCGAAAAATGAATAAAGATGGTACACTTTTACACCAAAAACGGAAGGCGCCATGGTTTTTATCGATCATTCCGGGAATTGGACAGATCGCGAATCAGCAGATATCAAAGGGGATCTTATTTCTGGTCATTACGAGTTTGTTTGCTGTTGAATTATGCGTCTTCGGTATTGAGGCGCTGACCGGATTGATTACCTTGGGAAGTGTTCCCGGTGAAGATCACTCACTGTTTATGCTGATTGAAGGCACGCTGCAATTGATCTTGACGCTGATTTTTCTCATGTTCTATATCTTTTCAGTTTATGATTTCCGTCATACCGCCGCTATGAAAGCGGCGGGTTTGAAGGTGAATACAGCGGCCAAGGATATCATCCGCCATGCGGGAGATAAAGGGTTTCCTTATTTATTTACACTGCCGGCATATCTCATGATGGTGTTTGTGATTATTTTTCCTGTTCTGGTGACTCTGTTTGTTGCTTTAACAAACTATGATTTTTATCATATACCGCCTAACAGTCTGATTGACTGGGTCGGCTTTAAAAATTTCTTGAATATCTTTTTTGTCGGTTCTTACCGGGAAACATTTGTGAATGTGCTGGGCTGGACCATGATATGGACAATCTGTGCAACAACGCTGCAAATCATTTTGGGGATCGTGACGGCACTTTTCGTGAACCAAGATTTTATTAAAGGCCGACGGATATTCCGAATGATTTTCTTATTTCCATGGGCTGTTCCGGCCTTTATCACAATTATGAGCTTTTCCAATATTTTTAATGACAGTATAGGGGCGATGAACACGCAGGTGATTCCATTAATAAACCACCTGCCGTTTGTGGAACTGCCGGCGATCGCGTGGAAGACTGATGCTTTCTGGACGAAGACCGCTCTGATTATGATTCAGACCTGGCTTGGCTTTCCTTATATTTATGTCATGGTAACGGGGGTCTTGCAGTCGATTCCGGGTGAATTGTATGAAGCCGCAAAGATTGACGGGGCTTCTTTTATGCAGCGCTTTCGCAATATTACATTACCGATGATTTTATTTGCGACAGCACCGGTGATGATTACACAATACACATTTAACTTTAATAATTTTTCGATCATTTATTTGTTTAATGAAGGCGGTCCGGGAAGCGCGGGAGCCGGTGCCGGGTCGACCGATATTTTAATATCCTGGATCTATAAACTGACAACCGGCACTTCTCCGCAATATGCTGTGGCAGCGGCCGTGACATTGTTAATTTCTTTCGTGGTCATTGGAATTTCCCTGATTGCTTTTAAAAAGTCAAATGCTTTCGGTAATGAGGAGGTGATGTAGATGGGTTCCAGAACGGCCGGAATGCTTACGAAAATCTGCACCTATTTGTTTTTGCTGGTTTTAAGCATTGTCATTTTATATCCGCTGCTGATTACGGCTTCCTCCGCTTTCCGTGCTGGAAATGTGACGGCTTTTCAGCTCGATTTCTCAGGTCCCTGGACTTTTGATCATTTTAAGCGGCTGTTTGAAGAGACGCTCTATCTTCATTGGTACAGCAATACGCTGATTATCGCGGTGTCAGTCATGGTATTGCAGGTCACGATTGTAACGCTTGCCGGGTATACGTACAGCCGCTATCGGTTTGCGGGGCGAAAAAAGAGTCTTGTCTTCTTTTTAATCATTCAAATGGTGCCCACAATGGCAGCGCTGACTGCTTTTTATGTATTGGCCATGCTGATAGGCGCTCTTGATCAATACTGGTTTTTGACAGCGATCTATATCGGCGGCGGAATTCCGATGAACACGTGGCTGATGAAAGGTTATTTTGATACAGTTCCGAGAGAAATTGATGAGGCTGCGCGAATGGATGGAGCGGGGCACTTCAGGATATTTGCCTCCATTGTGCTGCCGCTTGTGAAGCCGATGCTTGCCGTTCAAGCGCTTTGGGCGTTTATGGCGCCGTTCGGGGACTATTTACTGGCGAAGTTTTTGCTTCGCTCGCCGGAAAGGCTGACCATTGCAGTAGGATTGCAGTCGTTCATTTCAAATCCGCAGCAGCAAAAAGTCGCCCTGTTTGCGGCGGGGGCTATACTTGCCGCACTGCCGATATGCATCTTGTTCTTTTTTCTCCAAAAGAACTTTGTATCCGGGCTGGCGGCGGGCGGAACAAAGGGGTAGTTCAATGAAGAATGTGCAAAATGAAAGCTTTATGATCCGCAGTCTTAAAGCATCGGTGTCTCCGTCAGGTATTTGCCGTTACGGGAAAACATTCAGCTGGCTTCAGCTTTCCTTTCTCTTTATGTTTTTGACGTCCTGCCTTATGGCGCCGTTTACGATGTCGTTTTTGAAAATGGATCGCTTCAGCCTCAAATTGGTTATGCCTGCGGCGCTTTCTGCAGTGAATGATCGTTTTGCCGAACAATTAAACGGTATTCAAATCAGGAACGGAAAACTGACAGGCGGACAGCGTTTTGATCAAATTGAAGAGGGCAAACATCTGCTGGCAGTCGATATGGAGCATGAATGGAAACCAAACGGTGAAAATGGACGTTTGCGTGTAAAAGGATATGACAACGCGATCATATTCCAGCCTGACCGGCTGATTATGACCGACCAAAACGGAATGGGGTTTTCAGTTCGCTATGGGAAAGCGGACGCCAGGCTTACGGACCCGGGCGTATATGAGACGGAGGCTGTTATCGGGCAATTGTGGCTGGCACAGTATAAGCCGATGATCATGATGCTGGGGTGCGCAGTGATTTTTTTGATCCAGCTGTTTTTTACAGCTGTGCTTGCGGGAGGCATCTGGATGGCAAAATTATCAAAAATGATCGATATCGCGTCATGTAAGGAAGCAGCTTCTGCAGCGATTTGCGCATCGGCTCTGCCTGCATTCGCGGCAGCTGCTATCGGGCTGATCCGCTTTGATTTGATTACTGTATTAATGGTTCATACATGCGGCGTCACGTTGATGATTGCTTTTTTATTCAGATATATGGCCAAAACCCGCCGTCATTATGAAAATGTTCATTCGGGAGGAAGACATGATAAATCAGCGGTTGTTTGAGATTGATGAATGGAAAATCAAAACCAATACATTTCAAAAAGAGTATATACGGCTGCAGGAAAGCCTGACTTCTCTTGCCAACGGCTATATGGGCATCAGAGGGAATTTCGAAGAGGGGTATTCAGGCGGCAGCCATCAAGGCACATATATTGCGGGCGTGTGGTTCCCTGACAAAACGCGGGTAGGCTGGTGGAAAAACGGGTATCCGGACTATTTCGGAAAAGTGATCAATGCGATGAATTTTATTGGTATAGATGTGTATGTTGACGGTGAAAAAGTCGATCTCTATCAAAACCGACTCGAATCATTTGAGTTAGAGCTTCATATGAAAGAAGGAATTCTGAGGAGGAGCGCTGTTGTCCGTATTCAGGATAAAACCGTGCGAATCAAATCAGAACGATTTCTCAGCCTGGCCGTAAAAGAGCTATGTGCGATTCATTATGAAGCGGAGTGTCTGACAGGGGACGCCGTTATTACGCTTGTCCCTTATCTTGATGGCAATGTTGTAAACGAAGATTCAAACTATCAAGAGCTGTTTTGGCAGGAAAAAGAGACAGGAGCGGACTACCGCCGCGGTCACATAACGGCAAAAACGCTCGACAATCCGTTCGGAACGCCGCGTTTCACCGTCTCCGCCTTAATGGAAAATTTGACAGAAGGCTATGTCAGTCAAAGCTTTCAAACTTCCGGCATGTATGCTGAAAATCGCTTCAGCTATCAAAACAAAGCTTCATTGAAAAAGTTTATTGTTGTCACGACTTCACGCGATGTTCAAGAAGCAGAGCTTACTTCGAAAGGGGAGGAGCTTTTGGCGGCTATTCTTAAGCAAGGTTATGAAGAAGCGAGACAGCAGCATATTGCCAAGTGGAAGGAAAGATGGGCAAAAGCGGATATAGAGATAAAGGGAGATGAGGAACTTCAGCAAGGCATTCGCTACAATATCTTTCAGTTATTCTCGACATACTACGGGGCAGATGCCCGTTTGAACATCGGACCGAAAGGATTTACAGGCGAAAAATACGACGGTGCCGCCTATTGGGACACTGAGGCGTATGCCGTTCCGATGTATTTGGCGACAGCCGAGCCGGAAGTCACGAAAAACCTGCTTTTGTACCGCTATCACCATTTGGAGGCTGCCAAACGGAACGCCGCCAAGCTGGGGATGAAGGGGGCGCTTTATCCGATGGTGACGTTTACCGGAGATGAATGCCACAATGAGTGGGAGATTACGTTTGAAGAAATTCACCGCAACGGCGCGATTTGCTATGCGATCTGCAATTATGTCCAATATACAGGCGACCGTAACTATATGGAACAATACGGGATAGACGTTCTTGTGGCAGTCAGCAGGTTTTGGGCCGACCGTGTTCACTTCTCGAAACGAAAAAATAAGTATATGATTCACGGCGTCACAGGGCCGAATGAATATGAAAACAATGTCAACAACAATTGGTATACGAATGTCATTGCGGCTTGGACTTTGGATTATACTCTACAAAGTCTCGAAAGTATCTCAGCGGAGAAACGCCGCCTTCTGGATGTGCAGGAAGAAGAATTGAAAGTCTGGAGAGAAATCATCCAGCACATGTACTATCCGTATAGTGAAGAACTGCAAATTTTCGTTCAGCATGACACATTTTTGGACAAAGACCTGCAATCAGTTGACGAATTAGATCCAGCTGAACGGCCTCTTTATCAAAATTGGTCATGGGACAAAATCCTCCGCTCCAGCTTTATTAAACAAGCCGATGTGCTGCAAGGCATTTATTTATTTCCTGACCGTTTCTCTATAGACGAAAAACGCCGCAACTATGAATTTTATGAACCGATGACGGTTCATGAATCAAGCTTATCGCCCTCCATTCACGCGGTGCTCGCTGCCGAATTGAGGATGGAAAAAAAGGCGCTTGAATTATATAAGCGTACAGCAAGGCTTGATCTCGACAATTACAATCGTGATACGGAGGAAGGCCTTCACATTACTTCAATGACGGGAAGCTGGCTGGCGATCGTCCAAGGGTTTGCCGGTATGCGTACTTTAAAAGGAACGCTCTCATTCACCCCATTTTTGCCGAATGAATGGGACGGTTACTCGTTCCATATCAATTATCAAAACCGCTTGATCAAGGTGACGGTCGAAGAAAGGCGCGCCATTTTTGAGCTTGTCAAAGGCGAACCGGTGTCCATCACAGTTTATGGAGAGCCAATGGTGCTGAATGAACGATGTGAAAGGAGAATGCCTGATGAGTGAGTGGTGGAAAGAAGCTGTCGTGTATCAAATTTATCCGCGCAGTTTTTATGATTCCAATGGAGATGGATTTGGGGATTTACAAGGCATTATCAAAAAGCTTGATTATATCAAAAGACTTGGCGCGGATGTGATCTGGCTGTCGCCCGTGTTTGATTCTCCGCAGGATGACAACGGCTATGACATCAGTGACTACAAAAACATGTACGAAAAATTCGGAACAAATGAAGATATGTTTCAGTTAATTGATGAAGTGCATCAGCGCGGAATGAAAATCATCATGGATCTGGTCGTGAACCACACGTCGGATGAGCATACCTGGTTTGTTGAAAGCCACAAGTCGAAGGATAATCCTTACCGGAACTATTATTTTTGGAAAGACCCGAAACCGGACGGTTCTGAGCCTAATAATTGGGGATCGATTTTTTCAGGCTCGGCGTGGACGTTCGATGAAGGGACGGGACAGTATTATTTGCACTACTTTTCGAAAAAACAGCCTGATTTAAATTGGGAAAATGAAGCCGTTCGCCGGGAAGTGTATGATCTGATGAAGTTCTGGATGGATAAAGGCGTTGACGGCTGGCGGATGGATGTGATCGGCTCCATTTCCAAACATACCGATTTTCCGGACTATGAAACAGATGCCAGCCGCCCCCATATTGTCGGCCGTTATCACTCTAACGGCCCCCGTCTGCATGAATTTATTCAAGAAATGAACAGGGAAGTGCTTTCTCATTACGACTGCATGACAGTCGGAGAGGCAAACGGTTCTGATATTGAAGAGGCGAAAAAATATACGGATGCAGGCAGGCAAGAGCTGAATATGATCTTTACATTTGAACATATGGATATCGATACAGAACAAAACTCGCCAAATGGGAAATGGCAGATCAAGCCGTTTGATGTGATTGCTTTAAAACAAACGATGACAAGGTGGCAGACCGGGTTGATGAATAGCGGCTGGAATACCTTGTATTTTGAGAATCATGATCAGCCGCGGGTGATTTCCCGCTGGGGCAATGACGGTGAGCTGCGAAAACAGTGTGCGAAAGCATTTGCAACGGTTCTCCACGGGATGAAAGGAACGCCGTTTATTTACCAGGGAGAAGAAATCGGCATGGTCAACAGTGATATGCCGCTGGAGATGTATGACGATCTCGAGATCAAAAACGCATACCGTGAACTAGTCATCGAAAACAAGACGATGACGAAGGAAGACTTCCGGAAAGCCGCGGCGAAGAAAGGGCGGGATCACGCGAGGACGCCGATGCAATGGGATGCAGGAAAACATGCCGGATTCACAGCCGGAGACCCTTGGTTAGCGCTCAATTCCCGCTTTCAAGAAATCAATGTGAAAGAATCCCTGGAAGATCAAGATTCAATTTTCTATTACTATCAGAAGCTCATTCAATTACGAAAGCAATATAAGATCATGGTATACGGAGATTATCAGCTGCTGCTGGAAGATGATCCGCAAATCTATTGTTATATCCGTAAATATCAAGGGAAAAAGCTTCTCGTCGTTGTGAATTTATCGGAAGACAAGGCCCAGTTCGAAGCGCCTCCGGAACTGATTCATGAGCGTTGGAAAGTGCTGATTTCGAACTATCCGGAGGAGCGGGCTGACTTGAAGCGTATCAGCCTCAAACCATATGAAGCTGTGATGGGCATCAGCATATGAAAGCGGTTATTTTTGATTTAGACGGAGTGATAACAGATACTGCTGAATATCATTTTCTCGCTTGGAAATATACGGCGGAACAAATCGATATTCCCCTTGACAGAAGTGTGAATGAAAGCCTGAAAGGAATCAGCCGGGAAGCGTCACTTGAAAGGATCCTTATTTTTGGCGGAGCGGAAAAAAGGTTTACACATGCGGAGAAACAAGAACTGCTGCATCAAAAAAACCAATATTATCAAACGTTGATCAGCAGATTGACGCCGGAAGATCTCTTGCCGGGAATCGGCAGGCTTCTTTGTGAATTAAAAAATGAAAATATAAAAATCGGGTTAGCATCTTCTAGTCGCAATGCCCGCGCGATCTTAAAACGTTTGGCGATTATCGATGATTTTCAAGCCATTGTTGACCCGGCGGCTCTTGCGAAGGGGAAGCCTGATCCCGAAATCTTTTTAACAGCTGCAGCGCTGCTCGGTGTTTCCACGGCTGAATGCGCGGCAATAGAAGATGCTGAAGCAGGAATAGCTGCAATCAAATCTGCTGGGATGTTCGCGGTCGGTGTCGGGCGTGAACAGTCGATGCTTGGTGCTGATCTGGTTGTGAGGCAAACCGGTGAATTGTCGTTTGAGCTGTTGAAGGAAGAATGGAAGCAGTATAGGGGAAAGGTTTTAAAAAGCACCAGAGAGTGAAAAAAACCTGCAAGAGACATCATCTCTTGCAGGTTTTTTGGGCATTACTTCTGGTCTTCTGTATTGCGTGTCAGCACTTTATCGATTAAGCCGTATTCTAAGGCTTCATCAGCTGATTTGAAGTTGTCGCGGTCTGTATCGCGCTCAATGACTTCAAGCGGCTGGCCGGTACGTTCAGCAAGCACTTTGTTTAATTTGTCGCGAAGCAAGAGAATGCGTTTTGCAGCGATTTCAATTTCTGTCGCCTGTCCTTGCGCTCCGCCAAGCGGCTGGTGAATCATAACTTCACTGTTAGGAAGCGCGTAACGTTTGCCTTTTTCTCCGGCTGCAAGTAAAAATGCTCCCATAGAAGCGGCCATACCGATGCAGATCGTGGATACTTTCGGTTTAATGAACTGCATTGTATCATAGATTGCCATACCGGCAGTGATTGATCCGCCAGGGCTGTTAATGTAAATGGAAATATCTTTTTCAGGGTCTTCCGCTTCAAGGAATAAAAGCTGTGACACGATGGAGTTCGCAACGTTGTCATCAATCGCAGATCCAAGCATGATAATACGGTCCTTCAAAAGACGGGAGTAAATATCATAAGCTCTTTCTCCGCGGTTCGTTTGTTCAATGACTGTAGGTATTAAATTCATAATGCTCCTCCTTCACCTTTTAGGTAAGTATGTATTTACATGATACATTTTTGGTCAATAAAGGTCAAACAAAACGCTGACCAAAATGCCAACCTTTTCTTCTAACACCATTTTTCCCATAAAACAAAAAGTTCAAACAGCAAAGTGGAAATGAGGATGATCAGCACCGGCGCTTGAGAAAATGATATGGCGGGAGCGCTCAAAATAGACCGCAATCGCGTCGCTACGTACTGAAGGGTCTGACTACGTTGTCCGCCCTTCCAAAAGCCGTACCGGCAAATACGTTTCCAGCGGCAAATCATCAAATTCGCCTTCAATTTCTTTTGCTAAAATCTCGATGGCTGTTTTGGAAATCAATTCAATCGGCTGCTGGATGGTTGCCAAGTCCGGCAGAACCGATTGAACGGTTTCAGTGCCGTCATAACCGATCACTTTTAATTGATTCGGGATGTCTATTCCCCGTTTTTTGGCCTCGGTCATCACGGCAGCCGCCATGATATCATCGCTGGCAAAAATTCCGTCGGTGTCAGGCTGTTCATCGAATAATGTTGAAATAATGTCATGGTAATGCTGATAAAAGGGTACTTCATATGTAATAGGCTTTTGTCCGTGTTCATGCATGACGTCTTCGTATGCTTTTCTTCTGAGGTTTGCCGGTGTCTCGAGTTCAAGCGGGCCGTTGACATGGACGATGTGCCGGCACCCTTTTTCAATCAGCAGTTCTGCCGCCTTTTTTCCGCCGTTATAGTTGTCTGAGCCGACGACGGGAATCGTGTCCGATAAGTAATGATCAATGGCGACAATCGGCAGATTTTGCTTGTGATAATTGAGAATTCCCCGGTTGTAAGTCACGGCGATCACGCCGTCCACTTGGTTTCTTATCAGCATCTCCAAATATTTTTCTTCCTTATCCTTTCGATGTAAACTGTTGCAAAGCAGCAGTTTGTAGCCCATGGACGTACAAATGCTTTCAATATGAAAGGCGAGTTCGCCGAAAAACGGATTGCTGGAGTTTGGGATGATAAGTCCTATTAAATTGGTTCGTTTTCGGAATAAAGAGCGGGCCAGATCGTTTGGAAAGTAATTGATTTCTTCCATCGCCTTGTACACTTTTTCTTTTGTTTTTTCGCTGATATAGCCGCGGTTATTTAATACCCGCGAAACGGTTGTGGATGAAACTCCCGCTATTTTCGCAACATCATGAATGTTAGGCTTCATTCCCGTGCCCTCCTGCTTACTGAAATGGCTTACAATTTCCGTCACGCACTTATTTTAGAGAATCAGGCTGACATGTGCAAGGACATTCCATGTTTCTGTTTTCATATAAAGAGGGTGCGTTTTGTTTGATTGAAATAATCAGAAAATTGTATGTCAACCGATTGACATATGAAACCGGTTGACATACAATTCTTTTTGAAAGCGCTTTATTTGCGGAGTGAAGGGAAGTGACGGGTATGGAGAGATGGCTGGCGGCAATAAAGTGAAAGAATTAAGCAGCGATAGAAAGTAAGCGCTTACTCGGAGCTCGCATGTATGTGATGAAAATGAAGAAGGAAGTATGCGGCTCTAAAACGGCTATTAAAAGGTCCTCTAAAAGGAGCGGTGCAAATGAAAAGCTCAAAAAGTCTGTATTGGAAACTGAGTGCTTATTTCTTCTTTTTCTTTTTTACTTGGTCTTCCAGCTATTCTTTATTTGCGATTTGGTTAGGGCAGGAAATCAATTTAAACGGATCAGCGACAGGCATTATCTTTTCTGTAAACGCCGTATTTGCCCTGTGCATGCAGCCTCTTTACGGTTTTATCTCTGACAAATTGGGGCTGAAGAAAAAGATATTGTTTATGATCAGCTGTCTTCTCATATTCACGGGTCCGTTTTATATCTTCGTCTATGGGCCGCTTTTACAATACAACGTCTTTCTTGGCGCCGTTGTCGGAGGCTTATATTTGGGAGCCGCTTTTTTGGCGGGGATAGGCGCGATTGAAACGTACATTGAAAAGGTCAGCCGTAAGTATGATTTCGAGTATGGAAAATCAAGAATGTGGGGCTCGCTGGGCTGGGCGGCGGCTGCATTTTTTGCAGGGCAGCTTTTCAATATCAATCCCAATATCAACTTCTGGATCGCGTCTGTTTCAGCCGTCATATTAACGGCCATTATCATGTCTGTGAAAATAGAAATGACCGATCATGAGAAAAACAGAGCGGATTCGGTCCGGTTAAAAGATGTGGGGCGGCTCTTTTTACTAAGAGATTTCTGGTTTTTTATGATGTACATTATCGGGGTGACTTGCATTTACGGTGTATATGATCAGCAGTTCCCGATCTATTATGCGTCTTTGTTTCCTTCAGTGTCGACGGGTAACCAAGTATTCGGCTATCTGAATTCATTCCAGGTGTTTTTGGAGGCCGGCATGATGTTTCTTGCGCCTTTTATCGTCAATAAGTTCGGGGCGAAAAACAGTTTGATTTTAGCGGGGTTTTTAATGGCTTTCCGCATCGTCGGGTCCGGAATTGCAGTTGAGCCTGTAGGCATTTCATCAATGAAACTCATCCACGCACTGGAATTGCCGATTATGCTGATCGCCGTTTTTAAATATTTGGCTGCCAATTTTGATACGCGTCTGTCGTCCGTCCTTTATCTCGTCGGTTTTCAATTCGCATCTCAGGCAGGCGCGTCGATTCTGTCGCCGCTTGCGGGAGGATTATATGACAGTGCGGGGTTCCGTCAAACCTATCTCATCATGGGAATCGTCGTCTTTGGTTTTACCGTCATCTCCATATTTACTTTATTGGGCCCGAAACAAAACAGCAGGCGTGTCCAGCGTCTGCAAAAAATCGGATAGAGAGGATGTTACAAATGGATAGAATTCAGCAGGCGGAAGAAGCTTTGAAGGAAGCCGAGGGTAAAGTGAAACAAAGATATCGATTGGGGTACCATATTATGCCCCGGGCGAATTGGATCAATGATCCGAACGGGCTTATTCAGTTTAAAGGAGAATACCACGTCTTTTTTCAGCATCATCCGTATGATGAGCATTGGGGGCCGATGCATTGGGGACATGTAAAAAGTAAAGATCTCATTCATTGGGAGCACCTGCCGGTTGCCTTAGCTCCGGGGGATGAATTCGACCAAAGCGGCTGTTTTTCGGGAAGCGCGGTCGATGATCATGGAAGATTGGCCCTCATCTATACAGGCCATAATATAATTGATCAAGAGAAAGACCTATTCTATCAAACTCAAAATATCGCTGTCAGCCAAGATGGAACCGTGTTTGAAAAGCTTCAGGAAAACCCCGTTATTGCGGAACCGCCGGAAGACAGCGCCCGTCATTTCCGCGATCCGAAAGTATGGAAGCATCGCGATGTTTGGTATATGGTCATCGGCAACTCTTCAAAAGAAAACGTCGGACGGGTCGTTTTATACCGTTCACCTGATTTGCGTGATTGGGAATACGCGGGGGTTCTCGCCCAAAGTGACGGGAATCTCGGCTATATGTGGGAATGTCCTGATTTCTTTGAATTAGGCGGCAAGCATGTCCTGCTGATTTCGCCCCAGGGGATCGAGGCGGACGGTGATTCCTATCAAAATTTACATCAAACCGGTTATTTAATCGGTGACTATCATGATGAAACAAACAAATTTACACACGGCGCTTTTAAAGAACTGGATCACGGCCATGACTTTTACGCCGTGCAAACATTATTAGATGATAAAGGACGCAGAATTGCTATCGGCTGGATGGATATGTGGGAATCTGAGATGCCGACAAAAGCGGACGGATGGTGCGGTGCACTGACTTTGCCGCGAGAACTGACTTTGCGTGATGATCATAAACTTTTGATGAATCCCGTGGAAGAAACCAAGCAACTGCGGAAAATAGAATATCGGGAATGTGCCGGACGATCGCTTTCAGGGAGTTACTTGGCAAAGACGTCGGAAGACCTGCTTGAAGTCCGAGTCGTGTTTGATATAAACGATTCTGATGCCGAAACGGCAGGTTTTAAGATTCGCGGCCTTGACGAAGAAGAACTTGTGCTGACATACAATCTAACGGATAAAAAGCTGACACTTGATTGCTCCAAGATGGGGAAAGCGAAAGACGGTGTGAGAAGGGTGCAGACGGATACAAACGGCAAGCTGGCACTGCGTATCTTTATTGACAGATCCTCGATTGAAGTATTCGCCAATCATGGAGAAACAACGATGACAAGCCGTATCTATCCGAATGAAGGCAGATTGGGGATTGAGCTGTTTTCTGAGAAAGGCGCCGTAAAGGTTGAGGAATTCACCTATTGGACGTTAAAGGACATTTGGAAAAGAAGCTGAAACGTGTTTTTTCTGAAGTGACTGGAAATGTACCGATCCGGGGGCAGTCCGCCTGAAATGAGTTTTTTGTGAAAATCAATGCCGGTAAACGATGCAGGATTATGCTGCATGAGGACGCTGCATAATCCTGTTGTGTATTATCAAAAAAGAGTTGCTTTCTGTGCGTTTCTTTATTATAATATAAAGGTATCTGATTGAAAAAATGTGCGCTCGTAGCTCAGTTGGATAGAGCGGTGGTTTCCGGTACCACGTCTGTCGGGGGTTCGAATCCCTCCGAGCGCGTCTCAGTTAAGACGATAGAAAAAACCTCGCAGATGATAAATCTGCGGGGTTTTTTTATTTTATCTTGTTTTGAAACTGTTAACGAATGTGTCTCTGTTATGTTCGGTTCCGGCAATCAGCCGCGCACTTTCACTGATCCGCTGTGCGAGAGCTTTTTGCGCCTTACCTTCAAAGCTGTTCAATAGTGCTGAATACACTTCATATAATTCATCTTTCAACGTATCCATTTCGAATGTCGGTTTCAGCGTTCGGCGCACTGTCTCCAGTTTTGTCCCCGCTGCCTGTGTCATGACGGTTTTCAGCATCTGCCGCTGTAGCCTTTTCTTCATCGGGTCGTCCTTGTGTTCTAAAAGTTCGTCTAATGTCGGCATTATGTATCCACCTCTATCATCTTAACCAGTTTGCGAGCATCTGGTCTTTTTCCTGAAATTCATCCGCTATTTTATGTAAGAATCCGCCAATCTCTTCAAGGTCCGTAATCGCCGCCTGCAAGGAATCAATAAACGCCTGCTCAGCCTGAGTGTCATAAAAAATCGGGCCTTTATCGTAGGATTGCGCAATATCTTCAATGGTATTGGTCACGTCCTGTGCTTGAAGCTGATCAAACAAGCCGTGTCCGACTTGGCCGTAAAATTCTGTTTTCAGCTCGGCGACTTTTTCATCGTGCTCCTGATAGGCGTTTTGCGCTTCTTTTTTCATCGTCCGCAAATCCTCAGTCATAGCCTGCACCTTTTCAGCCAGCTTCTTTGCGTTTTTCGGCGTTACTTTTATTGTATCTGCGCTTCCGATCGCACCGGCCGGCAGAAGAGCGCCGAGGTTTTTATCGAAGACTAACTCATCTCCGTTCGGATTTGCAATAGTGCCGTTTCTATCGAACACGAAATTTGCTTCGTTTAAGCCGTGTGTATCCGGATTTCTCAGAATGACGGTAGTGAAGAAATAAGCGAGATTTTTTCCGATCTGCTCGCTCAATTTCCCATCAAGCCGCTGCTTCCGGCTGAACTGTGAGAGCGAGGGGTTTTTCGTATAAATCGTTGTCCCGTTGTGGCGGTCATATTCGTTCCAATAACCTGCCCCGACCATGTCGTCCGGATTGATAATTGACCGGATGTAAGGATCATATATGCCGCTGTTGATGTCTTTCTGTGTTTCTTCATCGTGCAGTTTTACGACGGAAGGACTGTTAAACGCGACGGCGTACACATCATTATTCACCGCGCTGTATTCGGCCTCAGCGCCGCCGAGTGAATGGCCGGTTGTTGAAATAATCGTTGACGTTCCGGCATACTTTTTCTTTACGCTGCGTACCAGCTGATCGGCTTGATCAATTTGCGATGTTTTCGTCATCAGCTTATACTTTCCGGTTGTGAGCATGGCGTCTTGAGAGGGCGTTCCATTGTATTTTCCGAGTGTTTTCGAGGTATCCTTTGCGTCTTTTTTTACAATATAATGTACTTCTTTTTTCGGATCATTTCCGAAAACAATATTGCCGCCGTCCGCTTTTACGCCGTCATTGATCGGGTCTTTTCCGATATCGGTTCCCGCAAAGGCGACGACCACGTTTTCGGGGTTTTTTGATTTTATCCATTTTCCGTTTTTGGACTTGATGCCTTTTGAGAATACAAAGGCATCAAGACCCGTACCAGAATCCTGCTTCACTTTCTCAACGTACCAATATGACGTCTTACTTATTTTATAAGGAGTTTTATATTTCATATGCAGGGCTAACATTTTATAATTGTAAGCTGCTTGACTCAAACGGTAATATTCTTTATCTGTGACATTAGAGACGGTTATTTCTTTTCCTTTTGGCATATATACATCACCTTTCTTATATTGTAAAATAGTTCCGAAAGGATGATACGCATGAGAAAATACATTATTATCCTAATTGTTATAATTATAGCAGTGGGAGGGTTTTTCGTGAAGCGTCAATATGATAAACATAAAAACGAAGAAAAACTTGTGATTGAGGCGCAAGAGCACATGAAGAATTACTTAAAAAAAGACTATAAAAATGTGCAGGAAGTTCATTTTTCAAAAGACTACAATATCGATCCGACAGGCGGAGTTGAAGTTTCAGGCTACATAAATAATAATAAAGAAAAAGAATTTTCCGGTATATATGATCCAACGAACAAGGAGATAGGTATTTCAGTGGTCAATGCCGAAGAAAGGTAAAATACCCACCTCAGGGATGAGTGGGTATTTATTTTGTTTAATTATCTTACAAAATTCGTGATATGTTTCTCATACAGTTCAAACCTATTCCTGAGACCAATCGCCTCAACCGTCTCATTTGTCGAGGTATCCCCGATATTAATGGTACAAATATCATGACAACTCAACGATAGGAAAAACGTCAGATCAGCATTTCACTCGCTTTAAGTTCCAATCTTAACTTGTCAGCAACAATCGCGATGAATTCTGAATTGGTTAGCTTTGCTTTTGACATGCTGAAAGTATATTCATATCAAGTTTTCAGTAGTTGCGTTTACTTAATCCATGAGGGGAAGTCCAAGAAGCACTGCAATATTAAGCTATCAAATATTTAGGTGAGCAAATTACTATTGTAGGTTCCGACCGTTCGATGTATCCTCCGTATCTTCTTTTACAAAATAATACACTTCTTTTTTCGGATCATTTCCGAAAACAATATTCCCGCAGTCAAAGATCGGGCCATTTGTAATATCGGTTCCCGCAAAGGCGACGACCACGTTTTCGGGATTTTTTGATTTTACCCATTTTCCGTTTTTCTTCACTGCTTGTACTAATACAACCGCATCAAGTCCTGTATTATCGTCTGATTTTATTTGATCGACGTACCAGTGAGTAGTTTTTGAAATGGAAGAATTAATGCGTATATAATCGTTCTTCTCTAATTTCCTTTTAAGATAGTCATAGTTATAAGCACGTTGACTCATCCTGTAATATGTTTCATCTGTCAGGCTTGAAGTCCAATTTTTCTTGCTCAAGATATATAGCGCCTTTCTTCATGTAAAATAGGGTAGGGAAAGGGATGATTTTTTTTGAATAAATACCTTATTATTGTACTGGTGTTAATTATAACCGTTGGAGGGTTGATTATGAAGCATCAATATGATGTGAAAAAGGAAGAAAAGGCTCTTTTTGAAAAAGCCAAAAGTAAAATGACCGAATACTTGCATCACGAGTACAAGGGAATAGAGAAAATTTCTTATGATGATTATTTTATTGATCCAACTGGCGGAATTACAGTTGAGGGGTATCTAAACGGCGATAAAACTAAGGAATTTGACGGTTTATATGATCCTGTAGGTGACAAAATAGGGAGCTCCTCTGTGGATGCGGAAGAAAAATCTTAAGACGCCTAAATGCACCGGATGTCATCACCATTTTTCTAGTCCGCGAGCTTCATCATAACTTATGAAACGGATGATTCTGTGAAAAAATACATTATGATCTTCATTATCTTAATAGCAGCCGGAGGTTTTATAATGAAGAGTATGAATGATAAAAATGTTCAGGCTGAAGAGATAAAGATTGCTCAGGAACGAATGGAGAAATTTATCAAAGCGAACTACGACGGAATACATAACGTTACATTTAAAGATAAATACGAGATAGATCCAATGGGCGGGATAGAGATATTTGGCTATTACAACGATGATACATCGAATAAATTTGACGGTATTTATGATAAGGCAAATGACAAGATTATGGGACACACTATAGATGCTGTGAGAAAGAAAGAATGCAGAGATAGAGATTGCGATTACTAAGAAGACGCTCGTCTGGCGTTTTTTGATAGGAGCATACACTAAACGAAAAGACAAGGGGCCGGCATTTGCCGCCCTTGTCTTTTTTCATTGAACATTGGAGAACATAATCAGAAACAGCTCATTATTTGACAGTCCATTTTAACAGCGTTACAATTAAACGTGTAAATAGTTACATGTTTAAGTAAACATAATAACTCGGGAGGTGATACGTCCTTGAATGAACCTTCTTTAAAAAAGTCATTTATGAGTCAGTGAACCGCATCATTGATCCCGAGCATGTTTATTTCCGTACTGTGCCTGTGTTTGAAACAAGCAGCGAGGCATATCAGCATCTGCAGGACCGACTGTTTATCGGGGGCTGCGGTCCGATTGCCGGATGACATTCGGTTAGATATTTATGAAGTTCAATAATAATATGGAGAGTGAGTCAACATGGAAAACTTTATCGGAAGCCATATGATTTACACGTATGAAAACGGCTGGGAGTATGAAATCTATATTAAAAATGATCATACGATCGACTATCGGATTCATAGCGGAATGGTAGGCGGCCGCTGGGTGCGCGACCAGGAAGTGAATATCGTCAAGCTGACAGAAGGCGTATACAAAGTGTCATGGACTGAACCGACAGGCACAGACGTTTCCTTAAACTTTATGCCGAATGAAAAACGGATGCACGGAATTATTTTCTTCCCGAAATGGGTGCATGAGCATCCGGAAATCACGGTGTGCTACCAAAATGATTACATTGACGTGATGAAAGAGTCACGTGAGAAATATGAAACATACCCGAAATATGTCGTTCCCGAGTTTGCGGATATTACGTATCTCAACAATGCGGGAATCAATAACGAAACACTGATTTCAGAAGCGCCGTACGAAGGAATGACCGATGATATCCGTGCGGGAAAATTAAAATAAGAGAAAAAACCCGGCAGCTTGGCCGGGTTTTTTTGTATCCTTTTACGACAGGGTTTTGGTCATGATAATGTCGACTTGTTTATCATCCCCCATATAAAAAGAGTGTTCTCCAGTTTGGACAAACCCCATTTTTTGATAAAAGGCAATTGCATTTTCGTTTTTTTCCCATACGCCCAGCCAGATGTTCTTTTTATTGTGTGCTGTTGCGATTTTCACAGCTTCATTCAGCAGATATTTGCCAAGCCCGTGTTTCTGATGGTTTTTTCTTATATAAATTCTCTCAATCTCAAGAGAATCTTCCCCCATTTTTTCTGACTGTGCTTCGTTCATGTTGACTTTTACATACCCCGCAAGGTCATCATGATAATAAACAAAATAGAATTGAGAAGACAGATTGGATAATTCCTTTTTCAGCTGTTCAGAGCGAAATGCATTTTCCAAATAAGCTTTCATATTTTCAGGTGAATTTTGATCCTTAAATGTATCATTGAATGTTTCAATGCTTATCTCCCGGAGCTCTGTTATATCGTTAAGGCTGCACTTTTTTAATTGAATACTCATGGTCATACAGCTCCTTTCTTCATTTATCATATCAGCTGATTTTTTGTTGTATTTGCAATGAAAATACCGTATAGTAAACATATCGTATTTTTGTTGTATTTGCAACATAAATAAGAAAATGAGGACGATAAAGTGAAATATGTTTTTTATGTTTTAGGAATCATGATCTTGACCTTTGGTGTTTCTGTCACGATTCAATCAGGGCTTGGAACGTCGCCTTTTGATGCGCTTATTGTGGGATTGTCCGTCCATGCAGGGCTTACCGTGGGAAGCTGGGAAATCATCATCGCTTTCCTGTTAATTTGCTGTAATTCAATGTTAAAAAGGCAAAGGCCGGAATTTTCAGGGATGATTACGGCGTTTATAACGGGAATCGGGATTGATATGTGGCTTTTTTTTCTGCATCGAGTCATAACGCCTGAACTGTGGTACGGAAAAGCGGGCTGTTTTGCAATCGGTGTAGTTGTGATAGGGATAGGAACCGCAACCTATCTGCATACAAATTTCGCCCCGATCCCGGTTGATCGGTTAACGCTAATTGTCCGCGATTTAACCGGGAGAAGCATCTTTTTTTCAAGAACGGTCATTTACTTCATATTTTTCATACTGGCCGTGATGCTAAAAGGTCCGGTAGGCATCGGAACGTTATTAACCGTTTGTTTAGGAGGGATCATCCTTCATTTCTTTATGCCGATTACCGGAAGATGGATAGACGGCATATTAACAGCATCTCCAAAACAGGAAGAAACGAAAACCCGGTAACGGGGGTTTTTACCCGATTCTATCATTTTTTCATTTCATCCGTATGTTCAAGGTATAATAAAAAAGGGGGAGGGATTTTTATGAGCGGTCAAAGAAAACTCGTTTTTTACGGAGCTGTCAGCGCAGATGGTTATCTTGCGCGGGAAAATCATTCTTTAGATTGGTTAATCGGAACTGAAGGTGAAGACAGCACCGATTATGAAGCTTTCTATGAATCTGTCGATACGATCATCATGGGCAGAAAAACATACGAAGAAATATTGGTTTTATTGCCTGAGGAATTTCCGTACAAAGGTAAAGAATGCTATGTGTTTTCGCGGACATTGACCGGGCGTACTGAACATGTGCGGTTTATTCATGAAGAGCCTGCCGATTTTATAAAAGCATTGAAACGCCAAGAAGGCAAGCGGATTTGGATTGTCGGCGGGAGTGATCTGCTGCACCCGGTTTTGGAGGAAAAACTTGTCGATGAGTTTATCATTCAGATCGCCCCCGTTCTGCTCGGCCGCGGAATTTCTTTGTTCAAACCAGGAGACCGGGAGACAGGGCTGAAGCTGACTGATGTCAGGCGCTATAAGCAATTTGCGGAGTTGCATTATGAAGTGAGATGAAAACGAAACGCCAAGGGAGCCAGCTCCCTTGGCGTTTTTTATGCTTGAAACAGGATGCGGCGTTTTGCTGAATCGGGATCACTTTCGACAGCGGTATCCGTGTTGAAAAGCAAAGTTTCGCGTGAATCGGTTTCATATTCAGGCCAATTGAAGTGAGAGGTGTTCGGGTTTCCGGTTTTTGCAAAAGCGAGCCATGCGGATTGGATTTGTTTGGAAAGCTGTTCTGCGTCATCACCGAGCGGTTCTTGCAGCGTCTTTCTCAAAGAATCAAAGTTTCCGAACACAAACGGCAATTCCAGAGCGTGAACGGCTTTATGAAACGGCGGTGTTTCGCCATGCCAATCAAAGCGGTACATCCAGACCGGTGCGTGCTGCGACTGTCCTTGTGCGAAAGCGACAGCCGGCCGCCAGAAAATCAGATCCGTCATCATATCGATTTGTCCCTTTAATGAATGCGGATATAAATCTGCCGCTTGCTCGGTGCAGTTCTCTCCGAGGTGATAATGCAAATAATCTTGCTGCTTTTTCTCGGAATGAATGTCTGTATCAGGGGTGAAAAACAAATATGCTTCATCACGATTGGTTCCGATGATCATAGGTATGCCTTCTGCGGCCCCGTCTGCTATGGCTTTCACCGGTTCCGCAGGCAATGTGGCCGGATCGATAGCGGGCTGAAACAAAAGCTGAAAAATGTTTTGATCTAGTGAGCGCCGCACTTTATCCGCAGTCTTAAGCAGGTCATTAACGGAAAGCTCCTGCAATTGATCAGTGCCGGCTTCATGAATAAATGCTGCCGCGATGTCTTTTGCCATGTCCGCCGGGATCGTATGAGAGGCGCCGCTTTCTAAAATGGCTTTATGAAACAGGCCTTTTGCGTCAGGCATTGCCATAAGGGAGGCGATGCTCATGCCGCCTGCCGATTCACCAAATATCGTGACGTTATCCGGGTCCCCTCCGAATTCGGAGATATTGTCCTTCACCCAGCGCAGGGCGGCGATCTGATCGAGCAGCCCGATATTGGCGGAATACGCGTCATGAATAGAAGACAAATGTAAAAAGCCTAACGGTCCGAGCCTGTAATTGAGTGTCACTACAATGACATCTCCGTCAGCGGCAAGGGCAGATCCGTCGTAAAGCGGTTCGCTTCCGGCACCTAAATAAAATGCTCCGCCATGTATCCATACCATGACAGGCTTTTTTTCGCCCTCTGAATCGGGGGCGAAAACATTGAGGTAAAGGCAATCTTCAGATTGAGCCGGTATATCTCCGGAAAACGATATAGACAGCATATCATCCGGCTGCGGACAAATCGGCCCGAACGAGTCGGCATGTTTTACGCCGTCCCAAGGTGCGGGAGGTTCCGGCGCTTTAAATCTGAGCTCTCCGACGGGCGGCTTCGCGTACGGTATGCCCTTCCATGTGCGGACACCGCGGCCGGCAGTTCCTTTCAGTGCGCCGGAGCGGGTTTGAACGGTAAGTTTTGTCATCATTTCATCCCCTTTTTCTTTTCATTATAAACAGAGATGAAGACATGAAGCGAATAAAAGCCTTTTCATCAGCATATCATCAGTAACGCTTCCGTTCTAAAAATGATCTGACTTCCTGAACGGACAAGCCGAGTTCTTTGGCTTCCTGCATCAGCGCTTTCCATTCCTCAATGTTGGATTCAGTCAGTTTTCTGTTGCGGTAGGGTGCGGGCTCCGAGCGTTTTTCAGTCAGTTTGTTCGTAAAGGTGAACAGTTCTTCTTTCGGCATGCCCGACTGCACGGCCTGCACAAGATGGATGCGCCACTCATCTTCCGTGTCTCCCATGTGATGCAGCATCGTTTCGGCATCAAAAAGCTCCGTCAGATCGACCTGCAGGGTGGCGGATACTTTTTTCAGAAATTGGATGGACGGATTTGAGTGAACCCCCCGTTCTATCTTGCTTAAATAAGATTTAGAGACACCTGCTTCAACTGCTAGCTGATTAATAGAGTAGCCTTTTCTTCTGCGGTATAAACGAATTATTCTTCCAATCATTGTGCTGAATTCTCCCCTGTATACTGGCTTTTTTTGTTCATTATAAGAAATCTTTCGTTCTTTATAAAATTTAAAATTATAAGGTAAGTGCAGTAAATAAGAGGAAAATCATGATAATGTTCTCTAAAAAGAACCAAATGGCTTAATTTGAAATTTTCAAATTTCGACCTTTTCTTTTATAATCCAATCATTAACAGAAGGGGGCGTTTAAGCCTGATGCAATAAGGATGAGGCTGTAATTACATGAATGAGAATATGAGTTTCAAAGAATTATTTGACATTATTAAACACAGATTTTTACTGATTTTTATCATGACAGCAGTTGTAACGCTGGTGACGGGATACATCCAATTCCGGGTGATTTCGCCCGTTTATCAGTCATCGACCCAAGTGCTCATTCATGAAACAAGCGGTGAAAAAAATTCGAATCTCAGCGACGTTCAGCTGAATCTTCATTACAACAATACGTTTCAAACGATAATGAAAAGCCCGGTTGTGCTTGAGAAAGTGAAGCAGACGCTGCATCTTTCTGAGACGGCATCCGCTTTAAAAGCAAAGATCACGACAAGCAGCGAAACCGATTCAGAGATCATTACCGTAGCGGTGCAGGACGAGAATCCGAAACAGGCCGCCGCTATAGCGAACACGCTGATGAAGACATTTAAAAAAGAAGTCCGTGACAGGATGAATATAAAAGGCGTCATTGTTTTGTCTGAGGCAAAAGCATCGGAAAGCCCGATGGTCAAGCCTTCGCGCATCCGAAATATCATGATGGCGTTCGGTGCGGCTCTCATGGCGGGTGTGACGCTTGCGTTTTTTCTCCACTTTCTTGATGAAACCGTTAAAAGCGAGCGGCAGCTCAGCGAAAAAACAGACTTGCCTGTTTTAGGGGTTGTGTATGACATCAAAAATCAGCAGACACGGTCTGATGAAAAACATTTCGGGGAGTGAGGCGTTTGGGATTCAGAAAAAAGAAATCAAGAAGGGGACTGGCTCAAATATCCGTTTTACATCACAAATCATTGGTGGCTGAACAATACCGCACCATTCGGACAAATATTGAGTTCTCCTCTGTTCAGACCCATTTGCGCTCTATTCTCGTCACTTCTTCCGTTCCGGGAGAAGGAAAATCATTCAGCGCCGCCAACCTTGCCGCGGTATTTGCGCAGCAGGAAAAAAAGGTGCTGCTCGTCGATGCGGATTTACGAAAACCGACGATACACGAGACCTATCAGCTTGAAAATGTACAAGGCCTTACGAATGTATTAGTCGGAAACGCTTCCCTCGGCGAAACGGTGCAAAAAACGCTGATTGACAACCTCTATGTCTTAACGAGCGGGCCGACGCCGCCGAATCCGGCCGAGCTTTTATCTTCAAAGGCGATGGGAGAGCTGATTCAGGAGATGTACAGCCGGTACAGTCTGGTTATTTTCGATTCACCTCCACTTTTGGCTGTGGCGGACGGACAGATTTTAGCGAATCAGACAGATGGAAGCGTTCTCGTCGTCTTGAGCGGAAAAACGAAAATGGATACCGTCCAAAAGGCGAGAGACGCGCTCCAGCAGTCAAAGGCAAAGCTTTTGGGGGCGCTACTGAATAAAAAGAAAATCAAAAAAACGGAGCACTACTCGTATTGAGCGGTGCAGGTGATGTCTCCTTACCTTTATCAACGGAGGCACTCGGCTCTGCTGTGGGCGGCGTTTTTCGCTGCCTTAGATGCTGGTCGTCGGTGGCGGGGTGTGAGGACGGGTTAAATGCCCAATTTATCTTAAGATGATGCATTGTTATCGGCTTAGCTGTTATGTCTGTTTTTACGAAAACCGTATCAGCTAAACCGATAAATGAGGAGGGGAAAGATTGACTTACCGGAGAAGACTTTCAATGATTTTTGCATTGGATACGTATCTCGTTTTACTTTCCGTTGTTATAGGATATCAATTTTTTGAGGATTCTTATCACTTTTATGACTCCGGAGCGTTGCTGCTGACTGCCGTGAGCATGCTGATCAGCCATCATGTATGCGCTTTTATGTTTCACCAGTATAAGCAGGTATGGACGTACACGGGAATAGGCGAGCTGCTTGCCTTGATGAAGGGGATCACGCTGTCAGCAGCCGTAACGGCGGCCGTCCAATACGGGGTGTTCCACACGATTTTGTTCCGGCTGTTGGCCGTCAGCTGGATGGTTCAGCTATTGTTCATCGGAGGAAGCCGGATGATTTCACGGGTGCTGAAAGAAACGATCGGCAGGAAGCAAAATGACTCTTCCCGGGCGCTGATCATCGGCGCAGGTTCGGGGGGGACGCTGCTCGTCCGTCAGCTTACCCAGAAAAACGATCTCGGAATCATGCCTGTGGCTTTTATTGATGATGATCAGACGAAGCATAAGCTCGAAATCATGGGCCTGCCCGTCATCGGCGGAAAAGAAAGCATTATGCCGGCGGTGCAGAGGCTGAGAATTCACCATATCATCATTGCCATTCCGTCTCTTTGCACCCATGAGCTTCAGACGTTATACAAAGAATGTGTGCAGACGGGCGCCCATATTAAAATCATGCCGCAATTTGACGAGATCCTGCTCGGAACGCAGGCTGCCGGACACATCAGAGATGTAAAAGCCGAAGATCTGCTCGGCAGAAAGCCGGTCACCCTTGATACGAGCAAAATTTCTGACAGCATCAAGGGAAAAACGATTCTGGTCACGGGCGCCGGCGGCTCAATCGGTTCTGAGATCTGCCGCCAGATCAGCGCGTTTCTTCCGCGGGAAATCGTCCTTCTCGGCCACGGAGAAAACAGCATTCATTCCGTACATACCGAGCTGTCCGCACGCTTCGGCAAAGAGGTGCTCTTTCACGCGGAGATCGCCGATATTCAGGACAGAGATAAAATCTTTACTTTGATGAAAAAATACGAGCCGCACGTCGTCTATCATGCGGCTGCCCATAAACATGTGCCGTTAATGGAACATAATCCGGAAGAAGCCGTTAAAAACAACATTATCGGCACGAAAAATGTCGCCGAAGCCGCCGACATGTGCGGAACGGAAACATTCGTGCTGATTTCTTCTGATAAAGCGGTCAATCCGGCCAATGTCATGGGCGCGACGAAACGGTTTGCGGAAATGGTCATCATGAACCTCGGAAAGATCAGCCGCACCAAATTCGCCGCCGTCCGTTTCGGAAATGTGCTCGGAAGCCGCGGCAGCGTAATCCCGATTTTCAAAAAGCAGATTGAAAAAGGCGGACCTGTCACCGTCACGCACCCGGCGATGACAAGATATTTTATGACGATTCCCGAAGCGTCAAGACTCGTCATTCAGGCGGGGGCGCTTGCAAAAGGGCGGCAGATTTTCGTTCTGGATATGGGAGAACCCGTCAAAATCGTCGATCTGGCCAAAAACCTGATTCATTTATCAGGCTATACGACAGAACAGATTCCCATCGAATTCTCCGGCATCCGTCCGGGAGAAAAGATGTATGAAGAATTGCTGAATCATAATGAAGTACATACGGAGCAGATTTTTCCGAAAATCCATATCGGGAAAGCGGTGGACGGGAATTGGGCCGTGCTCATCCGTTTTATGGAGGAATTCAGCCGTCTGCCTGAAGATGAGCTGAGAAAACGGCTGTTTGAGGCGATCGAATCAGTACATGAAGAAGCGGCCGCAGGCGTGTGATGGGAGGACAGAAAGATGACGAAAAAAGTATTATTCTGCGCCACTGTCGATTATCATTTTAAAGCCTTTCATCTTCCGTATTTTCAATGGTTTCAGGATATGGGGTGGGAAGTGCACGTCGCGGCAGGCGGCAATATGAATCTTCCGTTCGTTGATGAAAAGTTTTCCATTCCAATCCGGCGCTCGCCGTTTCATCCCGAAAATCTTTCTGTTTACAGGCGGCTGAAACGGCTCATTCAGGACAACGGCTACGACATGATTCACTGCCATACGCCGGTCGGCGGCGTGCTCGCACGCCTTGCTGCGAGACAAGCGCGCCAAAAAGGGACAAAGGTGCTGTACACCGCGCACGGTTTTCACTTCTGCGACGGAGCGCCTCTGAAAAACTGGCTTCTTTATTACCCGATCGAAAAATTTCTTTCTTCTTATACGGATTGTCTGATTACGATTAATGAAGAGGATTACGAACGGGCCAAGCAAATGAAAAAAACAGCTTGCGGCGCGAAAAAAATACACGGCATCGGGGTGAATACAGACAGGTTTCGCCCTGTGAGCCGGGAAGAGAGTGAACGTCTGAGAGAAAAACACGGCTTCAGCGCCGGGGAATTTATTCTCGTATACCCCGCTGAATTAAACGGCAATAAAAACCAGGGACTTCTCATTGAGGCTGCGGCATTGCTGAAGAACCGCATCCCGGAGCTGAAACTCGTATTTGCCGGAGAAGGCGCGATGGAAGCGCCGTACAGAAAAAAGGCTGAATCACTCGGTGTATCCGACATGGTGCGGTTTTACGGTTTTTGCCGCGATATTCATGAACTGATTCAGCTTGCCGATCTGTCTGTCGCCTCAAGCATCCGCGAAGGACTCGGCATGAATCTGCTTGAAGGAATGGCTGCCGAAAAGCCGGCCGTTGCCGCGGACAACAGGGGGCACCGTGAGATCATCGAAGACGGTGTGAACGGTTTTCTCGTGCCGGCCGGGGACAGCGCGGCGTTTGCCGATCGGATTGAAAAGCTGTACCGCTCCCCGGGGCTGCGAAAAGCAATGGGGCAAGAAGGGCGCAGGACGGCGGAATGTTTTTCAGAAACACGTACGGTAAAGGAAATGGCGCACATTTACGCCGGTTATATGGATAAAAAGGAGAAAAGCGTATGAATGCAGGAGCACAACCGAAAATTTCCGTGATCATGGGAATTTATAATTGCGAAGAGACTTTAGCGGAGAGTATAGAATCCATCCTGAGCCAATCGTATAAGAATTGGGAACTGATTATGTGTGATGACGCGTCAACTGACGGAACGTATCAGATTGCGCGCCGTTACGCGGATCATTACGGCGACCGGATCACGCTGATTCAAAATAAAACAAATCAACGGCTTGCCGCTTCGCTTAACCGCTGTCTGACATACGCAACGGGGGATTATATCGCCAGGCAGGACGGTGATGACATCTCCAACCCGAGGAGACTGGAAAAACAGGCCGCTTTCTTAAACAAGCACGCCCACTATCAAGTCGTAGGCACGGGAATGCTCGTATTTGACGAATTCGGTGTAAGGGGCGCCCGCCTTTTGCCGCCCGTGCCGAAACCGGGAATTATGGCGAAAGGCACACCGTTCTGCCACGGCACCATTATGATGCGGGCTGAAGCGTACAAAGCGCTTGGCGGCTACCGGTCAGTCAGGCGGACGCGGCGGATGGAGGATATCGATTTGTGGCTGCGCTTTTTTGAAGCGGGTTTCCGGGGGTACAATCTCCAAGAAACGCTGTATAAAGTCAGAGAGGACAGTGATGCGTTTAAAAGGAGATCGTTTACGTATTCCATTGATAATGCGATCCTCGTTTTTCAGGCATGCAGACGGCTGAAGCTGCCGCTTTCCCATTACGCGTATATCGCAAAACCGCTCATCCGCGCCATTACGCCGCCCGCGGTCATGAACCGTTATCATAAAAACAGGGACATCCGCCAAAAAGAAGGGCTTGCCGAACATGACTGACAAACCGATGCGGGTGCTGCACGTCTTCAGCGGTATGAACAGGGGCGGCGCAGAAACGATGATGATGAATTTGTACCGGAAGATGGACAGAACGAAGGTGCAGTTTGATTTTTTAACCCATAGGAACGATCCGTGCGCTTATGATGAGGAAATTCTCGCTCTCGGCGGACGGCTTTTTTATGTGCCGAGCATCGGCAGCACAAACCCAGTTACATTTGTGAAACAGGTCAAGCGGGTGATTAAGGAAAAAGGCCCGTTTGCCGCCGTGCACGCCCATACCGATTTTCAGTCTGGATTTATCGCATTGGCCGCTCGTTTAGCCGGCGTCCCGGTGCGGATCTGCCATTCGCACAGTACGTCGTGGCGGGGGCGGGCGTCGCGGCTTGCCGGGATGCAGCTGTTTGTTTTCAGACGGCTGATCACGGCAAACGCCACGGCACTGTGCGCCTGCGGAGAAGACGCGGGCCGTTTCTTATTCGGGAAAGAAAAAGACGTGCATCTTTTGCCGAACGGCATTGATCTCGACTTATTTGCCGGCGGGTGCGCGGACACAGAAGCTGAAAAAAGGAAGCGGGGCATTGCAGACGGCCGTTTGGTGATCGGCCATATCGGCCGCTTTACAGAAGAAAAAAACCATGAATTTCTGCTCCGGCTGGCCGCTGATATGAAAGAGCGGGGCATCGGTTTACAGCTGATTCTCGCCGGAGACGGTCCGCTTCGCACCGACATGGAAAATCTGGCGGCGAAGCTGGGGCTTGATGATGAGGTGCGTTTTATCGGCATAGAAGACCGCGTTCATGCCCTGCTGAAAACGCTGGATGTATTTGTCATGCCGTCTCTTTATGAAGGGCTGCCCGTCACGCTCGTTGAAGCGCAGGCCTCCGGGGTGCCGTGCGTGATATCAGACGGCATAACGGAAGAAGCCGATGCCGGGCTCGGGCTGGTCAAAAGGCTCAGCCTCAAAGAACCGCCCGGACAATGGGCATCCGCGGTTTTACGGGCAGCAGAGGCGGCAAAGCCTGACGGGGCGCGCATTAAAGAAACCCTCAGACGGCAGGGATATGACGCGGGAGAAAATGCGGGGGCTGTTATGAAGCTTTACAATATGAATTGGAAAAAGGAACAGTAACGAATGATTGTATACGTAGTCAATATGGGAATTGTGTATATTTGGTCATGGTTCGCCAAAATGTGCGGCGGGCGTGATCAATCGCTTTCGACCGGATACCGGCCGAATCAGCTCGTCATGATCGTTCCGCTGCTATCGCTCGTATTGGTCTCCGGCTTGCGCTACAGAGTCGGGACGGATTTTCAGACGTACGCGCTGATGTACAAGCTGGCGGGAAATTACGGCAGCATTTGGGAGATCTTCGGGTTCGGAGCGAAAAAAGCAGCCGTTGATCCGGGGTTTACGGCTCTCATCTGGCTCATGAATTTTATCACGAAAGATCCGCAAATTATGTATTTCACCGTGGGGGTCGTGACGTGCAGCTTTATTTTAAAGGGGCTCGTTGAGTTCGGCCGTCCGTTTGAGCTGAGTGTGTTTTTGTTTTTGGGCACGTATCACTATTACGCTTCCTTTAACGGGATCAGGCAGTATATGGTGGCGGCCGTTTTGTTTTGGGCCGTCCGCTACGTGATCAGCGGAAGCTGGAAGCGTTATATGTCAATCGTGCTGCTGTGTTCGCTTTTTCATTCCTCAGCGCTGATTATGATTCCGGTTTATTTTCTCGTCAGAAAAAGAGCCTGGTCGCCCGCGATTTTCGGACTGTCGGCATTGTTTCTTCTTATGACGTTCCTGTATCAGAAGTTCATTTCGCTGTTTGTCGTCGTGCTGGAAAACAGCTCGTACGGCCATTATGAGAAATGGCTGATGACCAATACGAATGGGATGAACGTCGTAAAAATCGCGGTGCTGCTTCTGCCGCTGTTTTTGGCTTTCTGCTATCGGGAGCGGCTGCGGAAGCTCTGGCCTGACATTGATGTCATCGTGAATTTCTGTCTGCTCGGCCTGCTCTTCGGTCTTTTGGCGACAAAGGATGTTATTTTTGCCCGGTTTAATATATATTTCGGCCTGTACCAAATGATCCTGATCCCTTATTTTGTGAGAATTTTTGATGAAAAATCAAATGCGCTGATTTATATCGCCATTATTGTCTGTTATTTTCTTTACAGTTACTTGCTTATGCCGGTCGATTCGTCTGTGCTTCCGTACAGAACGATTTTTTCCCGGTAATGGACACTGGAGGTTTATATGGAAACACCCGCGGTCAGTTTATTAATTGCTGTGTATAATACGGAAACTTATTTAGAAAGATGCTTAGATTCATTGCTCAATCAGTCGCTCGCCAATATCGAAATCGTGGCCGTTAATGACGGGTCAACGGATCAAAGCCCGGCGATTCTTGAAACCTATCAGAAGCGGGATGAGAGAATCAGGGTCATTCATCAGCAAAACCGGGGGCTCGGAGCCGTCCGCAACAGGGGAATCGAGGCGGCGCGCGGCGAATTTATCGCTTTTATTGATGCGGACGACTGGGTTGAACCTGATTATTGCCTGCGCATGTATAAAAAAGCGAAGGCTGATCAGGCTGATCTCGTGATTTGCGAATATGCGGCCGAGTTTGCGGATACGGGGAAAACCGCCGTTTCAACGATTGCTTCAGCGTACGAGGGCCGCCCGAAACAACGGTACCTGAGAGATTTATTTGAAGGAAGAGTCAGCGGTTTTTCATGGAACAAGCTGTACAAAAGAACCATGATCGAGCATCATCAGCTGCGCTTTCCGCTTCGTGATGAGCTGGAGCACGTGGAGGATCAGTACTTCAGCCTCCGGGCGCATGTTTTCGCAGGTGCGGTCTCGTACGTGGATCAGCCGCTCTATCATTATCGGATTCACTTGACTTCCATTGTGCAAAGCTATCAGAAAAAGCTGTTTGACTCAGGTCTCGTTCTCTATCGGCTGAACGAGGCTTTTTTGCGTGAAAACGGCTGCTTACAGGAATACCGGCAGGAGCTGGATTTTTTCATCGTTCAGCACGGAACAGTCTGCCTGCTGAATGAATGGAAGCGGAATAACGGCGGCCGGTTTTCTGAGAAGTGGAAGAATATCAGCCGGATATGCGCTGATCCCGTATTTCGCCTGAGCCTTTCCAAAACCGGAACGGCGCCGTTTGACGCCAAACGTTCATGCCTTCTGCTTTTGGCGAAGCTGAAGCTGATTCCGTTCGTGTCGCTGGCATCAGCCGCGTATCAGCGGGCAATCGAGTACAAAATGAAAATCAGAGGGTGAAGACATGTCGATACAATCTTTAAAAATCAATCTCGCGGAATGGCTATTGCTTAAGGTCAAATACCCGTCCCAATTTCACTTCGGAACGGCAGCGGATGGGGCGGGGCTTACAGCGGCAAGAAAAAAGATCATTCTGACGCTGCTCCCGTCCCACGATAATCTCGGCGATCACGCCATCGCCTACGCAAGCAAAACGTTTCTTGAACGGGAGTATCCCGATTTTGACATTGTCGAAGTGGATATGAAGGATATCTACAGATCGGCAAAAGCGCTGATCAAAAAGCGCCACCCCGATGATATGGTATTCATCATCGGCGGCGGGAACATGGGGGATTTGTACAGGTATGAGGAATGGACGCGCCGCTTTATCATCAAAACATTCCGGGAATATCGGATCGTTCAGCTTCCGGCGACGGCTCACTTTTCTGAATCAAAAAAGGGACGGAAGGAGCTGAAGCGCGCCCGAAAAGTGTACAATGCGCATCCCGACCTTTTGTTAATGGCGAGAGATGAGACGACGTATCAATGGATGAAGCGTCATTTTCCCGGAAAAACAGTGCTCAAACAGCCTGACATGGTCTTATATTTGGATAAAAGCGAGCGGCACATCCCGCGGGAAGGGATCTACCTCTGTTTACGGGAGGATAAGGAGAGTGCGCTGACGGCTGAGGACAGAACGATGGTAAAAGAAGCTTTGGCAAAAGAGTACGGCGAGCTGCATTCCTTTACCACGACGGTCGGCCGGAGGGTCAGCCGCCATACACGTGAAAAGGAGCTGGAGGCGCTTTGGAATACGCTGAAAGGCGCGGAAACCGTCGTCACTGACAGGCTTCACGGGATGATTTTTTGTGCGCTGACGAAAACGCCTTGTGTCGTCATTCGTTCGTTTGATCATAAAGTGATGGAAGGCTATCAATGGCTGAAAAACATACCGAACATGACATTGCTTGAACGTCCAGACCCTGAAACTGTAACGGCCGCCGTAAACCAGCTGCTCAGCGGCAAGCATGAGGAAGGCGGTTCTTTGCGAAGTGTTTATTTTGCCGGGCTGCGCTCGAAAATCAGCGGTGATGCCCAATGACCGCGCCGCTTGTGAGCGTGATCGTGCCGATGTATAAGACAGAGCCTTTTATTAAAGAATGCGCGGTTTCTTTAACAAAACAGACGCTGAGAGACATCGAAATCATTTTCGTCAATGACGGCTCACCGGATCAGTCAGGCCGGATTGCTGAACAATTCGCCGCAGAAGATGCGAGAATCCGGGTGATTCATAAAGAAAACGGCGGCCTCAGCTCGGCCCGCAATGCCGGAATAAAAGCCGCCCGCGGCCGTTATATCGGTTTTGCGGACGGCGATGACTATGTGACGGAAACGATGTTCGAAAGGCTTTATGAAGAAGCGGAGAAGAACCGGCTGGATATCGCCGGCTGCGGTTATTATAAGGAAACGCCGTCTAAAGAAAGAACATATATGCCGCCGTCCATTCCGCCGGGCCGCGTCTTCACAGCGGATGAAATGACTGCATTGCTGACCCGCGCGCACGAACATCGGTTTATTTGGTATGTGTGGCGCTATATATACCGGCGGGAATCATTGCAAGGACTGTTGTTCCATGAAGATATCCGGTTTGCCGAGGACTCTCCGTTTAACTTGGCAGCGTTCCGCCAAGCCGCGCGTGTCAAAGTGATAGACGAAGGGCTGTATATCTACCGGGAAAATCCGCAAAGTCTCACAGAAACACCGTTTAAGCCCCACTTAGATCAAGAACTGCAAAAGCAATATGCAGCGAAAATGGCTTTTTATGAGGCGAACGGGCTGACGGACGCCTGCCGGAGCGATATCGATACATATTTGTGCAAGCATCAGATTCCGATGCTGATCGCCAACGCATGCGCCGCCCCGCAGCTGTCACATCAGATTACGGCGCACATCGGCAGAATCTTAACGTATGACATGGTAAAAATGGCGGTGCGCAGGACGCCGTGCCGCCATAAACAGCTGCTGGCGGGGGAGCGCGTGGTGCTCGGCCTGTGCAAAATGCGCCTTCCTCTTCTTCTGCATGCGTTTTTCGAACGGAAATCGAAAGAGAAAGGCAGTGCGGAAGGAGCATGAAATTTGCCATTAATTTCGGCGCCAATGTGACGGCGTTTTTACTATCGGTGTTTTTATCAGTGTGGATGACGCCCTTTATTGTGAAAACATTAGGTGTGGAGGCTTTTGGGTTTGTCCATCTGACACAGAATATCATTAACTATTTCTCTATTATCACCGTTGCGCTGAGCTCTGTCGTTGTGAGGTTTTTCTCCGTCGCCGCCCACAGGGGGAACAGGGACGAGGCCAATGCGTATGTAAGCAATTATTTAGCCGCGTCTGTCGTGATATCTCTATTACTCGCTGTGCCGCTCGCCGGGACGGCTTTTTTTATTGACAAGATTATGAATGTGCCGGCCGGGCTGCTAACGGATGTGAGGCTGTCCATCGTAATCGGCAGCGTGCTGTTTATGCTGACATTTTTTATGGCGGGATTCGCGACGGGGCCGTTTTTTGCCAACAAGCTTTATATCACAAGTTCCATTCAGGCTGTGCAAATGCTGGTCAGGGTGCTGTGTGTGCTCGCTCTGTTTACGTGCCTGCCGCCGAAAATCTGGCAGATCCAGCTTTCGGCATTAGCGGGAGCTGTCTGTGCGGCTGTGCTGACTTTTTTCTTCTTTAAGAAATTGATTCCGTGGTTTTCTTTCAGCCGTAAAACCTTGTCATTACAAACGAGCAAAGTGCTGTTTTCGGCCGGTGCCTGGAGCTCTGTCAACCAGATCGGCGTGCTGCTGTTTCTGCAGATTGACCTCATGACGGCCAACCTTGTGCTGGGGCCGTCTGAAGCGGGTGTCTATGCGGCGATTATTCAATTCCCGCTCCTGCTCAGAAGTCTTGCCGGGACGCTTGCTTCACTGTTTGCGCCGGTTTTGACTTCCTACTATTCAAAAGGCGATATGGAAGGTCTCCTGTCTTACGCCAATAAGGCTGTGCGGATGAACGGGCTTCTGCTCGCGCTTCCCGCCGCATTATTAGGAGGGCTTGCCGAACCGTTTCTGGCGATTTGGCTGGGCCCGTCGTTTGTGCAGACGGCGCCGCTTTTATACATTCACGCCGCGTATTTGGCGGTCAGTCTCTCTGTCATGCCGCTTTTTTACGTATGGACGGCTTTTAATAAACAAAAAACACCCGCCGTCGTTACTTTATGTTTAGGCGGACTGAACGTCATATTGGCCGTGGTTCTCAGCGGACCGGCACATCTCGGGCTGTACGGCATCACCATTGCCGGTGCAGTCTCTCTCATTTTGAAAAATGCCGTCTTCACGCCGCTGTATGTTTCGCATATTACGGGCTTTCAGAAAACCGCGTTTTATAAAGGCATGTTCGGCCCGTTGGCGGCGGCCGTATTTGCCTGGGCTGTTTGCCGGGGTATCCGGCTGTTTTCACCGCTTGACAGCTGGGCCGGCCTGATCGCCGCAGGGCTTGCCGTATGCATAAGCTATGCCGCATTCGCTTTTTTCTTCATTTGTACGAAAGAAGAAAGGCGGCTTGCTTTACAGAAATACCGAAAAGTGAAAGGAGCTGTTCAGATTTGAAGGCGAAACGTGTATTTGATATAGCGGCCGCGACGTTGTTATTGTGCGGCGCGAGCGTCATCCTTCTCTTCGCCATGGCCGCCGTCAGATGCGCCATCGGGTCTCCGGTATTGTTCAAACAGACGAGACCGGGGCATAACGGGCGTCCGTTTACGTTGTATAAACTCAGAACGATGACGGATGCGCGTGATGAAAACGGTGTGCTGCTTCCGGATCATCTCCGCCTGACCAAAACGGGAAGGCTGATCAGAAAACTGAGCATCGATGAGCTTCCCCAGCTTTTTAATGTGCTCAAAGGAGATATCAGTCTGGTCGGCCCCCGCCCTCTGCTGATGGATTATCTGCCGCTTTACACGGCGGAGCAGGCGCGGCGCCACGAGGTGAAGCCGGGGATTACGGGCTGGGCGCAGATTAACGGGAGAAACGCGATTTCATGGGAGGAAAAATTCAAGCTCGACGTGTGGTACGTCGACAATCGCACATTTCTTCTCGACTTAAAGATTCTGCTTTTAACAGTGAAAAAAGTTCTCGTGTCAGAAGGCATACATCAAGCCGGTCATGTGACGGCAAAGCGCTTCACAGGCAGCGGAGATATGTCATCGTGAAAAAGGTCGTGCTGATCGGAAACGGCGGACACGGAAAAGTCGTGAGAGAAATCGTGCAGGCCCGTTCCGATATGGAGCTTGCGGGCGTATTGGATGACGGATTCAGCGGTTTTGCCGTTCGGAACGGTTTATATACGGGCCGGACGGAAGACGTGCACATGCTTCGGAAGCTCGTCCCCGAGGCCGTATTCACGATATGCATCGGCCGCAACGGCGTCAGAAAGCAGTTCGCTGAAACGCTTGGGCTTGAAGATGATGATTATGCCGCACTCATTCACCCCGGAGCGATCGTCAGTGAAACGGCTTCCGTCGGACACGGAACGGTTGTGATGGCGGGCGCCGTCATTCAGGCGGGCGCTGACATCGGCGCCCATTGCATCATCAATACGGGGGCGGTTGCCGATCATGACAATGCAATCGGAGATTACGTCCATCTTTCACCGCGCGCGGCGCTTGCCGGCGGAGTGAAAGTCGGGGAAGGAACGCACATCGGAATCGGCGCGTCCGTCATACCGCAGATTGACATCGGCCCTTGGTCCGTTATCGGCGCGGGGGCTGCCGTCATCAGCCGGATTCCCGGCCATGTGACGGCGGTCGGCGTTCCGGCCCGCATCATCTCCCCTATCCATAATGAAAAAGGATGATTTCATGCAAACAAACAAACGGATTTATTTGTCTCCGCCTCATATGAGCGGAAAAGAACAGGAATACATTGCAGAAGCCTTCCGCTCCAATTGGATTGCCCCGCTCGGTCCGCTCGTCAATTCGTTTGAAGCGCGGCTCGCGGAATATGCGGGAGTGAAAAGCGCGGCGGCCGTAAGCTCGGGAACGGCCGCCATCCATCTTGCCCTGCGGCTTGCGGGTGTGAAAAAAGGAGACGCTGTATTTTGTCCTTCCTTTACGTTTGTCGCCACGGCGAATCCGATTGTGTATGAGCAGGCTGAGCCCGTTTTTATTGATTCGGAATGGGAGACGTGGAATATGTCGCCCGATGCGCTTGAGCGGGCGCTGCGGGATGCAAAGCGGCGCGGCAGACTCCCGAAAGCGGTGATCGCCGTCAATCTTTACGGCCAAAGCGCGAAAATGGATGAATTAATGAGCCTTTGTGACGCATACGGCGTCTGTCTGATTGAAGACGCTGCCGAGTCCTTAGGATCAACATATAAAGGCAGGCAGAGCGGCACGTTCGGCCGTTTCGGCATTTATTCCTTTAACGGCAACAAAATCATTACAACATCGGGAGGCGGCATGCTCGTGTCTGACGATGAAGCCGCGATTGAAAAAGCGAGGTTTCTTGCGTCACAGGCGAGAGATGCCGCCGTTCATTACCAGCACAGCGAGCTCGGGTATAACTACAGGCTCAGCAACATTCTCGCGGGCGTGGGGATATCGCAGCTGGAAGTGCTCGAAGATCGCGTCCGGGCGAGGAGAGAAATCTTTCACAGGTATCGGGAAGCGCTGGAAACGTATCCGGGCATCCGCATGATGCCGGAGCTTGAAGGAACGGTTTCAAACCGCTGGCTGACGGCTCTGACGCTTGATAACGGCGTGACGCCGGAAGAAGCAGTCGCCTGTCTTGCGGAACAGAATATTGAGGCCCGGCCGCTGTGGAAACCGCTGCATACGCAGCCGCTTTTCTCATCTTCCGTCTTTTATCCTCACAGCGAACATGAACGGGTCTCTGAAAATCTTTTCAGCCGGGGCATCTGTCTGCCGTCCGGGTCTGACTTGTCTTCTGAGGAGCAGCAGCGTGTCATTGACGCACTTGCGCAACTGTTTGAAACGAAAGGGGAGAAAACATGGACAACCGCCATGTTATGAGCCGATTAAAAGAAACGTTGACGGGGCTGCTCAGCGTTATACCGCCGCAATCTGACATCATATATGCCGACTATCCCCTCTACGGAAATGTAGGGGATTTATTGATTATGAAGGGGACGGAGGCGTTTTTTAAAGCGCACGGCATCCGCGTGAAACAGCGCTGGAATCCCGACAATTTTCCATTCGGGCGCCGGGCGGACAAAAAGACAATCATCGTCTGTCAGGGTGGCGGGAATTTCGGGGATCTCTATCCGTACTATCAGACGTTCAGGGAAAAAATCGTCAAATCCTTCCCGGAAAACAGGATCGTCATCCTGCCGCAATCCATTTATTATCAGGATGAGACACGGCTGCAAAAGACAGCGGCGCTTTTTGCGGAGCACAAGGATCTCCATCTGTTTACGAGGGATCATGTGTCATACGAGACCGCGAAACGCTTTTTTTCGGCGAATCATATCGGGCTTATGCCTGATATGGCCCATCAGCTGTATCCGATGGCGGCGTCAGCGGCTCCGTCACGCGGCAGGCTTCATTTTATCCGCACGGATGGGGAAATCAATCCGAAGCTGCAAACCAATTCTTCCGTTAAAAGCTGCGACTGGCAGGATGTGCTGTCAGCAAGCGACCGCAGGGGAATCGCTTTTTTCCAAACACTGAATGTTTTGAATAAAAAAGCGGGAAACCCGCTGTCGATTGCGCGGTTTTGGAAACGCTATTCCGATTTCTTAACGAAGAAAGCGGTCCTGTTTTTCAGCAGATACGAATCGGTGGAAACGTCAAGGCTTCACGGTCACATTCTGTCCTCGCTTCTCGGGAAACCTAATACCGTCATTGATAATTCATACGGGAAAAACGCCAACTATTATTACACCTGGATGCACGAAGCGCCGGATGTCCGTCTGATCGGGGAAACCGCCGGCACGAAGGAAAACCTTCCGCTTTGAATGAGCGGAAGGTTTATTTTGTTTCACCGCGTTTTACTTTGTTGTACGCCTCATCCAAATGCTGAATTCTTTTGAGCACAACCGAGTTTTTTGTCAGCTGATCCTGAACAAGGGTTGAAACGACGGAACGGTAATAGCTGTTCATCGCATGAATTCGGTCTTCATTCGGATTCATTTCAATGTGCTGTGTAAAGTTTTCAATAAAATAAGGAACAGAAAAAAGTTCTGACATCTATAAAGCAACTCCTTTTAATAAGTATATACGGTATGAAACCAATCATGTACAATGAAAAAAGGGGAGTGAGCATGATGGATATCAAACTTCAGCAAACACAAATGTTAAAGCCTCAATTAACGCAAGAGCTTAAACAGGCTATCACATTACTCGGATACAATTCCGCGGAACTGGCCGGATATATTGATGAGCTCTCACTGGAAAACCCTCTGATTGAACGAAAGGAAACAGACACGCCGCTACTATCTTACCATAAAACAAATAAAAACAGGATGAAAGAACGGGACGGAAGCCAGCAGATCAGACTTACCCGCAAAACGCTTCAGGATTCGCTCAAACAGCAAGCCTTAGACATGAAGCTGTCCGATGATGAGAAAAAAATTTTCAATTATCTGATACATTCATTGGATTCAAACGGATATTTAAAAGAGGATATACCAGCCGCCGCCGACCATGTATCCGCTTCACAAGAGGAGACGGAAGCGGTTCTGAAAAAGCTTCAATCCCTTGAGCCCGCGGGAATCGGCGCCCGGTCTTTGCAGGAATGCATCCTTCTTCAGCTCCGCCGCTTGCCCGAGCGGAACGAACAGGCGGAATGGATTGCCGAAGCCTATTTTGAGCTATTTGCAAGAAAGAACTGGAAAGCGCTTACACTAAAAACGGGCATTCCGCTTAAAGACATTCAGGACATCGCTGACATGATCAGCGCGCTTGATCCGAGGCCGGGGCTCTGTTATGCGCATGAGGAGCCGGGTTTTTACGTGGAACCGGATATTTTCATCACAGTGAAAAACGGCATCATTCAAGCGCGGCTCAACAGCCGTTCGTTTCCTGACATCCAGCTTCATACCCATTATCAGCCGCTGCTGTCAGCTGCCGGGTGCCGTGACACGAAAAATTATCTGTCGGCAAAATATCAGGAATGGCGCTGGCTGAACCGGGCTTTGTCGCAAAGAAAACAAACGATCACGAGAATTATCGGCGTCCTGACTGAACGGCAGGAATCCTTTTTTCTCACAGGAAAAAGCGGAATGCAGCCGCTGACCTTAAGAGAGGTGGCGGAAACGCTGGAGCTCCACGAATCAACGATCAGCCGGGCAATCAAAGGGAAGTACGTTCAGACGCCGTACGGACTGTATGAAATGAAAACATTTTTCTCGGCGAAAGCTGAATCATCGGGGGACGGCGGTGCCTCCAATTATGCCGTGAAAGCGCATCTGGAGGCATTGGTCGGTAAAGAAGATAAAAAGAAACCTTTTTCAGACCAAAAGCTTGCCGATCTGCTGCATGAACAATATGACATCCGAATCTCAAGGCGCACCGTCGCCAAGTACCGTGACCAATTAAATATTCCGCCGTCATCGGCGAGAAAACGGTACAGCTGAAACCTCCCCGAGCCAAACCCCGGGGAGGTTCTCCGTGTTACGGGATCATCCATGAAAACAGATGATGCTGTAAAAATGTAATGAGACAGACGAGCAGAAGCAAAAACAGACTGTGCTTAATCGTAAAGCGGAAAAGGTCGGCTTCCTTGCCCGCCAGACCGACAGCGGCACAGGCAACCGCAATGGATTGCGGAGAAATCATTTTTCCGGTGACACCGCCTGAAGAATTGGCGGCGACGGAGAGAACCGGGTCCATCCCGACAGAGAGCGCCGTTACCTTTTGCAATCCGCCGAACAATAGGTTGGCCGACGTATCAGAGCCGGTAATAAATACGCCGAGCCAGCCGAGCACCGGCGAAAAAAAGGTAAACATCGCGCCCGTCATGGCAAGCGCAAGACCGAGTGTCGTGCTCATGCCGGAAGCATTCGTCACATAAGCAAAGCCGACAACAGAAACAATGGTCACGACCGGAAGCGTTAATTCTTTCACCGTTTCTATAAACGCTTCGCCCCAAGTCTTCCACGACATGCCGAGGGCGAACTTGGAGATGACGGCGGCAATCAGAATCGCCGTCCCCGCTGAACCGAAAAGCTCAAGTTTGTACACGGCTTCAATAGGCGTGCCGTCCGCCTGAAGAATCTGCTGATTTACAAATGGGACGGGAGGCGTGAAGGTCAATGCACGCCCGGCTGCATTCAGCCAGGAAAGCCACATTGACGTTCCTTCGTAATGACCGGTTAAGGCAGCCTTCACGCCGGGAATCCCCCAGACGGATATCATGGCCGTCAGAAGAAGGAAAGGAGACCACGCTTTAAACACCGCGGCGCCCCCGTACTTGATCGGCGCCCGGTCAGCGGCCGCTGCTGATTCCCGTTCTGCCGCGAAACGAAAGGCCGTTTTCGGTTTCCAAAATTTCAAAAACACAGCGAGCGCGGCCATGGAAACTAGCGCCGACAGCACATCCGGAAGCTCAGGCCCTAAAAAATTCGAGCTTGCGTACTGCACGGCCGCAAAGGAGACGCCGGAAACAAGAATGGCCGGCCATATCTCAAAAGCCTTTTTAAACCCGCTCATCAAAATGATTAAGTACAGCGGAATAAAGACGGATAAAAACGGAAGCTGCCGGCCGACCATTTGAGAAATTTCCATTGCCGGTATCCCGGTCGGACCTTCGACGGCGGTAATCGGAATGCCGATCGCGCCGAAGGCAACGGGCGCCGTATTGGCAATCAGGCAAATTCCCGCCGCATACAGCGGCTGAAAACCAAGTCCGACGAGCAAAGCAGCCGAGATCGCGACGGGAGCGCCGAAACCGGCGGCGCCTTCTAAAAACGCCCCGAATGAAAAGGCGATGAGCAGCGCCTGCAAACGCCGGTCATCTGTAATTGACAGCACCGAACTCCGGATAATCTCAAACTGTCCCGTTTTCACGGTGATTTTATACAGAAAGACCGATGTGACGATAATCCAGCCGATCGGAAGCAGCCCGTACACCGCTCCTTGAGAAGCCGACATCACCGCTTTTTCCGCCGGCATGCCGTAAACAAATACAGCGATTAAAAGTGAAACGGCTAATGTTAAAAGCCCCGCTATGTACCCCTTCATCCGTTTCACCGCAAGCGCCCAAAAAAAGAAGATAATCGGCACGAGCGCGCAAGCTGCCGATAAAAGCAAATTTCCCCCTAAAGGAGCGTACCCCTGTGTCCATTGCATCCCTAAAAAACCCCTCCTTATGTCATGTAAGCGATTACTTTTTATGATAAGGTCATCTGATGACCGGGTTAATTAGCATTATATTTTGAAAGTTTTGAAAGTACAATACTTTTCTTGAACAAATTGTCTGAACCTGTCGGCAATACAAAAAAAGAAGTATAATAGACGATAAACATCAAGATTCACAAGTGACGGGGTGATCGCGTTGAAATATAAACAAATTAAAACGAAAAAAATCTACGAGGAAGTCGCTGACGCATTGCTGGAGAAGATAAAAGCGGGCGAGCTTAAGCCGGGTGAAAAGCTTGATTCCGTTCAGGCGCTTTCTGAGAGTTTTCAGGTCAGCCGCTCGGCGGTCAGAGAAGCGCTGTCGGCTTTGAAAGCGATGGGGCTCGTCGACATGAAGCAGGGAGAAGGCACATACATAAGAGAATTTGAGCCGTCTCATGTTTCCCAGCCGCTTTCTTCCGCCCTCTTGATGAAAAAAGAGGATGTCAAACAGCTGCTCGAAGTCAGAAAGCTGCTTGAACTCGGCGTCGCCGCCATGGCCGCTGAAAAACGCACCGAAGATGATTTACAAAAAATCCGCCAAGCTCTCATGGAGATGAAAGACATTGACGGAGACGAAGAATTGGGCGAAAAAGCTGATTTCTCCTTTCACATGGCGCTGGCGGAAGCATCACAAAACGGGCTGCTCAAGCATCTCATGAATCATGTCTCCGCGCTTCTTTTGGAAACGATGAGAGAAACGAGAAAAATTTGGCTGTTTTCTAAACGAACGAGCGTGCAGCGATTGTATGAAGAGCATGAACGCATTTACAGCGCCGTCGCCGCCGGAGACGCGGATGAAGCGGAAGCCGCGATGACCGCGCACCTGACGAATGTGGAAGAAGTGCTGGGGGCTTATTTTGAAGAAAATGTATAGAAGCTGACTTGTGAAAGGGGATAACATCACATGCAGGCCGAATCTTTTTTTTCTGACCATGTAAAGAAAGCTCTGACAAACGATCCTCCCGGGGAATGGATGCCGGCAGTTCCGAAAGCGTGCATCCCCCTGCATTCCGGCTATCCCAATCCCGCACTCGTTCCTGATAAGGAGCTGAAAGAAGCCGCCGCCCGCCTTCTGGATGAGGAGCGCGATCTGCCGCTGCATTATATGGGAAGCCCGAGGACGGCCGTTTTAAAAAAGCAGATTCAAGAACGGGCAGCCACCCGTGGCATTCACTGTCGGGACGATGAGCTGCTCGTGACGTCAGGCGCCTGTCAGGCGATAGATCTGGCTGCACGGGTTTTCCTCGATGAACAAACCGCCGCTGCCGTTGAAGCTCCGGTCTACATGGAAGCGCTCGAGATTTTTAAAAATTACACACCGCATATCATGAGCATTCCGACAGATCAAGAGGGCCTGCAAACAGAAACATTAGCGCTCATGCTTGAGGAAAGAAAACGAAAAGGGCTTCTGCTTCCCCGTCTTCTCTACACGATACCCGCTTTTCAGAATCCTGCGGGAACCGTAATGTCAGCGAAGCGGAGAACCCGCCTGCTTCAGCTTGCCGAAGCGTATGATTTTCTCATCTTGGAGGATGATGCATACGGCGAGCTCGGATTCACCGATATTCCGCCGCCCTTAAAAGCCATGGATCAAAACGGCCGGGTGCTGTACGCCGGTTCATTATCAAAAGTCATCGCCCCGGGTATGAGGATCGGCTGGATTGCAGGGGACGCCGCATTCATCACGGCATTGTCATGGTTAAAAAAAGACTTAGGCCACCCGTTTTCCCAAGCGGTGACCGCCGTCTATCTGGAACAAACGAATGTTGAAAAACGGCTCGCCGTCTTGCGGGAAGCATATCAAAGCAAACGTGACGTTTTGCTCGCCGCATCAGAGAGATATCTTCCGAAATCCGCATCCTGGCACGTGCCTGAAGGCGGTTACTTTGTATGGGTGAAAGCGCCGGGAGCGGATACATCCGCAATGCTGGCGAGGGCTCTTTCTCACGGCGTTTCCTATGTACCCGGTAAATATTTTTTTCTGCATCATGAAGACGGTGCGGAATATCTCCGCCTGTCGTTCAGTTATGCCGGTAAAGCCGCGATAAAAGAGGGTGTGCAAAAACTGGGACGTCTGCTGGAAAACGGGATGTAGAGCAGCTTGAGGAGCTTTCGGGCTTCTCTTTTTTTTGTCCCCTTCAGCGCATCGGACGAAAGGATTTTTCAGAAAAACCTTCCAATCCATATTCAGAATAGTGTAGGATATTCATAGAGCTTTTCCTAAAAACAGGTCATCAGATGACCGGATCACATATTGAGGATGAAAGAGGGGTTCATCATGAAAGTCTCATTATTTGTCACGTGCCTTGTGGATATGTTCCAGACCAATGTCGGAAAGGCGACGGTTGAGGTGCTGGAACGGCTCGGGTGTGAGGTGGATTTTCCCGAGGGGCAGATCTGCTGCGGGCAGCCCGCATACAACAGCGGGTATGTGACGGATGCGAAAAAAGCGATGAAGCGGATGATTGCCGCGTTTGAAGAAGCGGAGTACGTCGTCAGTCCGTCAGGTTCCTGTACGACGATGTTCCGTGAATATCCGCATCTGTTTCAGGACGATCCGAAGTGGGCGGCAAAAGCGCAGCAGCTTGCGGACAAAACATATGAGTTAACAGATTTTATCGTCAACGTTCTCGGGGTGGAGGATGTCGGGGCGGTGCTGCAAAAAAAAGCGACAGTCCATACATCGTGCCACATGACGAGGCTGCTCGGCGTGTCGGAGGAGCCGATGAAGCTTTTGCGCCATGTCAAGGGGCTCGAGCTGACCGCGCTTCCCGGAAAACATCAATGCTGCGGATTCGGAGGAACGTTTTCTGTGAAAATGGCGCAAATCTCTGAACAAATGGTGGATGAGAAGGTCGCCTGCGTGGAAGACACGGAGGCCGAGGTGCTGATCGGGGCGGATTGCGGATGTCTGATGAATATCGGAGGGCGTCTTGACCGTAAGGATAAAAACGTCAGAGTCATGCACATCGCCGAAGTGCTGAACAGCAGATAAGACGAGAAACAACAAGGGGGGAAAATCATGGCGATGAAAATCGGTACCGCCGCTTTTAAAGAGCGGGTATCAGAAGGAATAGATAATGAGTTTATGAGAGGAGCCGTCTCCGGAGCGCAGGAACGGCTCAGGACAAGAAGGCTTCAGGCGGCCGAAGAATTGGGAAACTGGGAGGATTGGCGTTCCCATGCGGAAGAAATCAGACAGCATGTGCTGGACAATCTTGATTTCTATTTGGAACAGCTCGCCGAAAACGTCGCCAACAGAGGCGGACATGTCTTTTTCGCCGAAACGGCGGAAGAAGCGTCCTCCTATATCCGCGATGTCATCCGGCAGAAAAACGCCAAAAAAATCGTAAAATCCAAATCCATGGTGACAGAAGAAATCAATATGAACGAAGTGCTTGAGGAAGAGGGCTGTGAAGTCACAGAAACGGATCTCGGCGAATACATTCTCCAGATTGACGACCACGATCCGCCGTCACATATCGTTGCTCCCGCTCTTCACAAAAACAAAGAGCAGATCCGTGACGTGTTTAAAGAGAGACTCGAATATAAACAGACGGAAAAACCGGAAGAGCTCGTTATGCACGCGCGCAGCGTTCTCCGGAAAAAATTTCTCGAAGCGGATGTCGGCATTACAGGCTGCAACTTTGCAATCGCGGATACCGGATCGGTCAGTCTCGTGACGAACGAAGGAAACGGCCGCCTTGTGTCCGCGCTGCCGAAGACGCAGATCACCGTGATGGGAATGGAGCGGATCGTTCCTTCATTTTCTGAGTTTGAAGTGCTTGTCAGCATGCTGACGAGAAGCGCCGTCGGCCAGCGGCTTACAAGTTACATTACGGCGCTGACGGGACCTCGTCAGCAAGGAGAAGCTGACGGGCCTGAGGAATTCCACCTCGTGGTTGTGGACAACGGGCGTTCCCGCATACTCGGCACGGAATTCCAATCGGTGCTGCAATGTATCCGCTGCGCCGCCTGCATCAACGTCTGTCCCGTGTACCGGCATGTCGGCGGACACTCGTACGGGTCCATCTATTCGGGTCCGATCGGCGCCGTCTTATCGCCTCTTCTCGGCGGATATGACGAATACAAGGAGCTCCCGTACGCATCTTCCTTATGTGCGGCCTGTACGGAAGCATGTCCCGTCAAAATTCCGCTGCACGAGCTGCTGCTCAAGCATCGGCAGAACATCGTGGAAAAAGAGGGCAAAGCGCCGATCAGCGAAAAACTGGCGATGAAAGCCTTCGGGCTCGGCTCGTCATCCCCGTCCCTTTATAAAATGGGATCGAAATGGGCGCCTGCCGCCATGACGCCGTTTACGGAAGATGACAAAATATCAAAAGGGCCGGGGCCGTTAAAAGAATGGACGGCAATACGGGATTTCCCGGCGCCGCATAAATCGAGGTTCAGAGATTGGTTTAAAGACCGGGAAAAACAAAAGGGGGAAGAATGATGATGAAAGGGACGGTTACACATCAGGAATCCTTTTTAAACCGGATCGCCGAAAGTCTGGGCAGAGAGCGCAGGAAATCAGGCGTGTCCCTGCCTGAATGGAAGTATCAGCCACAATATCAAACGCATGCGGACTGTACGGAAGACGATCTTGTCACGATGCTGAAAGACCACTGCGTCAACATTCATACCGAACTGATCGAAACGGATGCAGCCGGGCTTTACGACGCTTTGCGCACGCAGGTGAACCGCTTTGAAGGAGGGCCTGTCATCATTCCGAAGGACAGCCGGTTTGAAACGTACGGCTTGCAGACCCTTATGACAGAAGAGTGGCCGGACGAAGGGATTCCCGTTTGGGAATGGGACGCGGAACAAGGAGCGAAAAATATTGAAAAAGCGGAACAAGCGAATGTGGGCATTACATTCAGCGAGATCACGCTTGCGGAATCAGCCACCGTCGTTTTGTATGCGTCAGAGCATGCCGGCCGTTCTGTCAGCCTGCTTCCGACCACCTATATCGCAATCATCCCGAAATCTTCCATTGTGCCGAGAATGACACAGGCCAGCGATATACTGAAACAGCAGATCAGAGACGGCGTCACCGTTCCTTCCTGCATCAACTATATTACTGGACCGAGCAACTCGGCCGATATCGAAATGGATTTGGTTGTCGGCGTCCACGGACCCGTTAAAGCCGCTTATATCCTTGTGAATGACCGATAAAAAAACAAACCCCGGTTTTCTGATATGATCCCCTCATAGCAGACAGAAAAAAGAAAGCATACTGATCTGTCTGCAATGAAGGGGATTTTTTATGGGGAAAATACGTAAAACTTATGATATTCACTTTAAGAAAAAAGTTGTTGATCTTCACCTAAATGATGGGATGGGTTATCAGACAATCGCCAGAGAAATGAACAAGCACAACTCAAAAAGCAAAGCAATAAAATTAATTTGCGGATAATTAAGGAGAGGGGGAAGAAATACCCCTCTTTTTTACCATTATAACGATGCATTGAAAATGATTAGGCGAATATTATAAGATTTAGGAAATATTGTTATAAGGTGGTTTTGAACAACTTATGAACAGTATTCAAAAAGAAACTGAAAAGATCAATGCATCTAGGGACTGGTTGATTTATATCACAGTATCAGTAATCTTTTTAATAGCAGTATCGATATTTAGCTTTTTTGAGTCGGAAGTTGATTTTAACGTTATGGCTCTCCGATTATTTGATGCTTTGATCAGCTGTATCTTAGTTATAAACGGTCTTTATTTTATGCAGAAAAACAAAGGGATAGCCGTCGTTTCCTTCCTTTTAGGAATAATTAATCTAGGGATATTAGCTGTTCTTTTGTTTCGTTAAAGAAAGAGGAGCCCAGCTCATATTGATATGATCCCCTCATAGCAGACAGAAAAAATAGAAAGCATACTGATCTGTCTGCAATGGGGGGGATTTTTTATGGGGAAAACACGTAAAACTTATGATCTTCACTTTAAGAAAAAAGTTGTTGATCTTCACCTAAATGATAGGATGGGTTATCAGACAGCTGAAGCAGTTCAAGAAGCAGTATGTAAATATATTTATTTTTACAACCATCAACGGTTCCAAAAGAAGTGAAACAACCTGAGCCCATATCAATACAGGACTCAGGCTGCTTCGTGTTTTTTTAACACTGTCTGCTTGACAGGGGTCACTTCATGCGGCCGGGGTTTGTTTTTATATAAACGCGTTAATGATCATGATAAAACAGATCGCACTGACAGAAATAATCGTTTCCATCGCCGTCCATGTCAGGAACGTTTCTTTTACCGTCATTCCGAAATACTCTTTAATGAGCCAGAAACCGGAGTCATTGACATGTGACAGAATCAAAGAGCCTGCTCCCGTTGCCAAAACGAGAAGCTCGCTGCTGACGCCCGGCATGACAGATGCAATCGGAGCAACAATGCCGGCCGCCGTCATCATGGCGACAGTCGCTGAACCTGTGGCGACACGGATGACCGCCGCGATCGTCCAGCTTAAAAGAACGGGAGAGAAGCTTGAGTGTTTCGCCATGTCAGCGATATACGTGCCGACGCCTGAATCAATCAGGACGTTGTTAAAAGCGCCGCCGGCTCCGATCACAAGCAGAATGGAAGCGATCGGCCCGAGACAGTCATTGCTGAATTTTAAAATGCTTTCTCTGTCAAAGCCCTGATAAAAACCAAGGCTGAAAAAGGAGTAAACCGTGGCGATCAAAAGCGCCGTGACAGGGTCGCCGATAAATTTAAAAGTTTCATAGAGCGTGCTTTTTTCCGGAAGCGCAATTTCGGCAAGCGTTGCCATAAGCATCAGGATCACCGGTACCAATATCGTAAACAATGTATTTGCGAATCCCGGAAGCTTGCGTTTTTCATTCCGTTCAATAAATTGTTTTTTCAACAGTTCGGGAACGGGTTTATGAATGCGCTTACCAATCCATTTTCCGTAAAGCGGCCCGGCGATGATGGCAGTCGGAATGCCGACGATTAAAGAAAACAAAATCGTTTTTCCGACATTGGCGTGATAAATGCCGACAGCTGCCATCGCCGCCGGGTGGGGCGGAACCAATCCGTGCACGACGGAAAGCCCCGCAAGGAGCGGAATCCCGATCGTCACTAATGAAACCCCGGTTTCAATTGCAATCGTAAACAAAAGCGGCACGAGCAGGACGAAGCCGACCTGGAAAAAGACCGGGATGCCGACGATAAAAGCGACGGCCATCATCGCCCAATGCACTTTCTTTTTGCCGAAGCGGCCGATCAGGGTGTGGGCGATACGCTCCGCACCGCCTGATTCAGCCATCATTTTTCCGAGCATCGTACCGAGGGCCAGCACGATCGCAAGCAGCGACAGCGTATTGCCGAGCCCGGTTTTCATCGAAGCGATAATGTCCGGCAGATTCATGCCCGTTGCGAAACCGACAAGGATGGATGTAATCAGCAGACTGATAAACGGATTTAATTTAGCGACCGTAATCAATAAGAGTAAAACGATAATAGCGGCAATGACAATAAACAGTAACATGACCTTTTCACCCTTTCAAAGAAGAATTAACGGCTTTGTTTGAGCTGAAATTCACTGATGACGTCAAATTCATCTTTGAGCTTGTCATACAGCCGCTCGTATAAGTAAAACAGCTCAATATATGTTTCGCTGTTTTTGACGTTCGGTTCATGGCGGTGAGAAATTCTGATCCAGTCCTGAACATCCTCGATCCGTTCCATTTCGCCAAGGCTGTGCAAAGCGAGAACGGCAGCTCCGAGCGCCGAGGCTTCGTAACTTTCCGGAACGAGGACTTCCCGTCCCATCGTATCGGACAAAATCTGCCTCCAAAGCGGTGATCTCGCAAATCCTCCCGAAGCCCGCACGTCTTTTGCAGGGCCCGCCAAATCTCTCAGTGCGACACCGATTGAAAAGACGCTCATGATGACGCCTTCCAGCACCGCTCTGATAAAATGCTCCCGTTTATGGCGGAGGCTGATGCCGAAAAACGTTCCGCGGGCATTCGGATTCCAAAACGGCGCGCGCTCCCCTGATAAAAACGGCAGAAACAGCAATCCCTCAGAGCCTGCGGGCACTTTATCAGCGATATCAATCATTAAATCGTACGGATCAATGCCGAGCCGCTTCGCCGTTTCGACTTCCGGAGAAGCGAATTCGTCTCGAAGCCAGCGCAGCATAATGCCTCCGTTATTCGTCGGGCCTCCGATGACCCAATGCTTGTCAGTCAGCGCGTAACAGAATGTCCGCGCTTTTTCATCCGTAATCGGCGCATCCGTCACCGAACGCACGGCTCCGCTTGTTCCGATCGTAACGGCCACTTCGCCTTTGCCGATCGCGCCGACTCCAAGGTTGGCGAGCACGCCGTCATTTGCGCCGATAATAAACGGTGTATCCGCATGAATGCCCATCCGTGCAGCGATTTCCGGCGCAAGGCCGCGCAGCTGATGAGTGGTCGGCACGATGTCCGACAGCTGATCTTCCCGGATTCCGGCAATCCGGAGCGCTTCTTCATCCCAGGAAAGCGTATCTAAACGGAACAGCCCCGTTGCCGAAGCGATCGAATAATCGACGACATAAGTTCCGAAAAACTCGTGCAGAATATATTCTTTAATACTGATGAATTTGGCGGTTTTCGCGAATGTCTCCTTGTCCTGTTCTTTCATCCACACAATTTTGGAAAGCGGAGACATCGGGTGAATCGGCGTACCCGTTCTTTTATAAATATCAAAACCGTTCATCTCTTTTAAAATCCGTTTTGATTGCTCGGCGCTGCGGTTGTCCGCCCAAATGATGCTTTTGGTCAGCAGGCCGCCGTTTTGATCGACAGCTATCAATGAGTGCATGGCGGTGCTGATGCCGATTGCAAGCAGATTGTCAGGGCTCAGTCCGGCCTTTGTGACGGCGTCCCTGATGCTTCCGATCACCGCTTCCAAAATGTGCTCAGGATCCTGCTCGGCCCATGCCGGCTTTGGCTGTATTAAATCATAGTGAACCGAATGCTTGGCTAACACTTTGCCTCTTGGTCCGAACAGAACGGCTTTCGTACTGGTCGTGCCGATATCCAGACCGATAACAGCTTGGGTTTCCTTCATAATATATCCCGCCTAATCTGATTGAATAATAAGATAGATTGATAATGTATGCCCTTACAAAGTCAATTATAGGAATAATTTTTTTATAAATCAACGATGAAGAAGAAAAATTTTTTCATAAAATTGCCTCAATTCCCGCTGTATCGGCATTTTCTCTTTTGAAAAATAAATATTACAAACGTTTGTGCGCGATCATTTTTCTGATTTGCTGCAAGTTGGCGAGCGTTTTCTCCTGCCGCAGCCGGGCCGTGGCGAAATACAGTGTATCAATGACCGACAGCTGGGCAAGCCTTGCGGACATCGCTTCCGTTCTGAAAGCCGTTTCCCTTGTTGACGTATACAGCACCACGTCGGAAATCTGGGTGAGCGGCGACTTTTGGTAGCTAGTAATGCCGATCGTGCCGGCGCCGAGCGATTTGGCCGTTTTCACCGCGTCGAGCACGTCCTTGTTGCTTCCCGAATGAGAAATGCCGATGACTGCGCTATCGGGACCGAGAAGACCCGCTGACATCGCCTGAAAGTGAGAATCCGTGTGCGCGATGCAATTTATACCCGTACGCATAAATTTATGATACGCGTCTGTGGCGATCAGCCCGGAACCGCCGTTTCCGTAAAATTCGATTCTGTCTGCGCGGTGGATCATTTCTACCGCTTTTTCAACATCGGCCGGATCTAATAATTGAAAGGTATCGGTCAGCCCGGAAATGTTTGTGCGGAAAACTTTCCGGATGATGACTTCGATATCGTCGTCGGGGCTCATTTCTTCATGAATGTGCTGCACCGGCTCCTGAACGATCTCCTGAGCAAGCGCGATTTTTAAATCCTGATAGCCGGAAAAACCGAGCCGTTTGCACAGCCTGAAAATCGTCGCTTCAGAGCTTTTCGTTTTTTCCGCCAGCTGAATGATGGAAAGGTGAATCACGTCTTTCGGTTCCTTCACGATATGGTCTGCAATCGCTCTCAATTTTGGCGACAAACCTTTGCTGGCCGCCTGAATCTTCCCGATGCTGCTTGAATTCACAGGGGTCATGCTATAACCTCCCTACTCGAATGTAAACGCATACTTTTATGATAAAGCAAGTTCTGTCATAAGGGAATCAGGTTTTGTTTTCTTTACCGCAAATGAAAGAAAAGAGAAAAGTATATCGGGGACACCGCCTCAATGAAACTTCATACATCCGATTTTCACAAAAAGTGATCGTTCTCTGAAAAGTGCCGGTGCCCAATTCGCCGGCCATAAGTGTAAGCTGTCCTGTTACAGTTCAGTTTCTAGTGAGTTGCCGGCGCTTGAAGTTCCGGATGAATTTCTTCAAATTAGTGTTCCGCCATTAGCAGTCAGTTCTTTATTAACTGGATTGATCAAAAGAGAAGGATTATTAAGCAGGAGAACACTTGAGAAACACAGGCCTAATCAGTTTCTGGAGAAAAACTTCAAATTAATATAATAATCTAATTGCTCTGAAACGCGTACCATACATTATACTTTCAATGATTTTTAAACTCTGAGGAGGAAATTCACATGAAAGTAATTGCAATTGACTTAGATGGCACGCTGTTATCAGAGAACTTAACTATCCAAGAACAAGATGTAAGAGCTTTAAAGCTTGGACAAAAACAAGGTCATCTTGTAACAATCGCTACAGGGAGAGCTTTATTTGATGCAAAACACATCATCAATAAATATGATTTGGATTTTCCGATTATTGCTTCAAACGGCGCTCAAATTGATGTGGGAAATCAGGTAATATTCGAACATTTTATGGATTCAGATGTAATCCAACCTATCATCACTTGGTTAAATAAAGAAGAAATCTATTATCAGCTCTATTTATCTGACAAAATTGCCGTATCAAATCAAGGAATTCAGCAGCTTGAAAAAGAACTTTACAATACAGTAATGGAAGAACCTCATTTTAATCAAGAAGTATTTTGGAATTCTATTAAAGCTCAAATCCATCAATACGGGTTAGAGGAAATACCGGGTACAATTGACCCTATCGATTATCGGTATGTCATAAAATGTATGATCGTTTCGCCAAACCAAAGAAAATTAAAAAAAGCTAAAGAATATTTTGGACAACTGAAGGAGTGTGCCGTAACGAGTTCAGGAGCATTCAATCTTGAAATCACAAGTGCAGGAGTAGATAAAGGAGCGTCATTAAATAAACTTTGTGAACATTATGGAACGGATGCGCGGAATGCAATCGCAATAGGTGATAATTTAAATGATCTGCCTATGTTTCAGGCAGCAGGAATAGGGATAGCCATGGGGAATGCAGATAAGAAGCTTATTCAATTGGCTGCTTTTAAAACGTTATCGAATGATGAGTGTGGTGTATCTTATGCTTTTGATCATTACATTCTGACGAAAGAAGAAGACCCTAAACCGCGGAGTATACAGCCATGAGCCATTTTGTGAAAAGATGTTTAATCTATATTGCCGGATTGTTTATTTTATCCATAGGGGTTGTATGTATGATTAAATCTAATACCGGGATTGCCCCCTGGGATGCTCTAAACGTGGCTTTATCAGAAATAATTGGCCTTACAATCGGGTCATGGGTTTTCATTGTCGGAGGAATCCTTATCTTTATAAACAGCCTCATAAAAATGCGGTTTCCTAATCTAGCCGGTTTTATTCCGATTTTTATTATTGGAAGTTTTGTTGACCTTTTAAACTTAAAGGTTCTTTCGTTCTTAAAAACAGATTCTGTAATTCTTCAATGGAGTTTATTTTTGATAGGGTTGTGTATATTGGCTATGGGAATCGCTATTTATTTAAGAGCATCTTTTCCTTCGATACCGAATGATGAATTAATGTTGGCTATTACTGAACGTACAGGTTGGGGTATTAATATTACAAAGACGATAGGGGAAGCTTTAGCTTTTGTGCTTGCAATCATTCTTCAGGGGCCGATTGGGATAGGAACCATCATTGTGCTGCTATGTCTGGGGATATTAGTAGGTTTATTTGACAAACTATTACACAAGATGGGGAAGCCCCGTTCTATTTATAGTGTGGGACAGGAAGGCGCACATATTCATGCAGGCCATGATAAAACTATTATTTAAATGCTTTTTTTCCCCTTGTGTTATTCAGTGTGAAATCCTGATAACGCTGTCTAAGAAGGAGTAACAGTAATGACAAACATTACAGAGATAGCAAAGAAAGCGAACGTTTCCCGGACAACAGTTTCTAGAGTTCTCAATAATCATCCTTATGTAAAACCTGAGAAGCGGGACGCTGTGTTAAAAGCTATGAAGGAATTAAATTATGTACCAAATTTCAACGCGATTAACCTATCCAGGGGGAAGACAAATGTATTCGGAGTCATTGTTCCTAAAATCAACCATCCGTTTTTCAGTAAACTGATTGCCGGAATAGGCGAAGAGTGTAATAAACATAATTACAGTTTGCTTGTGCACCAATCAAATAACGATCCTGAACAAGAAATGGAGTTTTTTAACAGATTGAAATACAAACTTATTGACGGTCTTATTTTGGGATCCTGTGTAAGCCCCCATCACGTACTCGACGAGATATCTGGGTTTGGCAATATTGTTTCCTGTGAAGCTTCTGCAAGCAAACAGGTTGCACATATATTTATTAATCATGAGTCAGGAATCAAAATGGCAATTGATCATCTGCGAAATCAAGGACATCAATCCATTGGTCTATGTATAGGAAATCCTAAGAGCGGTGTTGGCATAAGCAGAAAAAAATCATTTTTTCACTTTCAAAATGAATACGGATTGAAATGGAGTGATAATTGGTACTTTGAGGAACAGTACACTATTGAAAATGGTATAGAAATAGCAAAATTATTACTAAATAAGTCACCTCGTCCTGAGGCAATGGTTGTAGGAAGTGATTATGTTGCGGCAGGGATCATTTATGAAGCGAAAAGACAGGGAATACGAATACCTGAAGAACTGGCGATTATAGGATTTGATAATCAGCCGATATCTAAGGTAATAGAACTTTCAACGATACATCAACCGATTAAAGAGTTGGGACAAACAGCAGCAAATTTATTATATAACTTAATGAATAACAAAGATGTCCCCAATATAAATAAGTTGAACCTAAAACTTATTAAAAGAAAGTCAACTTAAAAAGACCACTTTATGGTGGTCTTTTTTGCTTAGCGCAGAATCAGCTCTGGGGCAGGCGCTTTGAAATGAGCTCTTTTTTTCGTTTCATCTATAAAACTGAAGGGCTTCATGGAATCGTAGAAGCTTTTCGGAATTTCTGTTTGAACAATATATATAAAGTGCTGATTACGCCATATTAGGGGCCGGCTCACCCCGCATATGAATATAAACATGGTCAGTCAAAATGTCTTAAATAGGTGATAAGAAAACCAGCGGCAAAAATTAGTATTGACTTTGAAAATAGAAGACTGTATATTATGTTACTATATTCAGAAAATAAAAACTCAAGAGATTCATTTAACATAAAACACTGTGAACGGGAGCAGTAAAAGAATCCAGTCAGAAAAAGAGAGCCGCGGGTTGGTGCAACGCGGACTGATTGTTCTTTGAACTCGCCCGGAAGTGGCAGGGCGGAACGGAATTGTCGGAATATTCCCTATGTCCTAACGGCTGACCTTCGTTAAAAGGTTTTTAAGCTGGATTCCGGATATTCGGGATCAACAAGAGTGGTACCGCGGCTGCCTGAGGCACGCCGTCTCTTTTCCCAAAGAGGCGGCGTGCTTTTTTATGTGATGAACACTTTTTGCGAGAGGGCGTGTGATAGATGGAAAAGGACAAGCAAACATTAAAACGGACGATGTCGTCCAGACACATTATGATGATGGCGCTTGGAGGCGCAATCGGGGCCGGGCTCTTTAAAGGCAGCAGCACGGCGATTGATGAAGCGGGGCCATCCGTGTTATTGGCCTACCTCCTCGGCGGAATCATTCTGCTGTTTATTATGCAGGGGCTGGCCGAAATGGCAGTCAGAAACAAACATGCAAGGACGTTCCGTGATTTGGTTCAGCAGTCTCTCGGGTCGTACGCTGCATACTTTTTAGACTGGATCTATTGGAAAATGTGGGTGCTCAATATTGCCGCGGAGGCGGTCGTAGCCGCCATTTTCATTCAATATTGGCTGCCGGAATGTCCGATATGGATATTGGCTTTGATCATTTCCATTGTGGTGACGGTCGTAAACATGCTTTCTGTGAAACTGTTTGCCGAGACGGAGTACTGGCTCGCGCTCATTAAAATTACAGTGATTGTCATCTTTATTTTATGCGGGATTCTGCTATTATTTTTCTCATTCGGCAATCACACGGCGCCGGGGCTGTCTCATTTAACGGATCACGGAGGGTTTTTCCCGCATGGAGCGGGGGGCGTCATTACGGCGATGCTCGTCGTGATCTACTCATACGGCGGAACGGAAATCATCGGCGTCACGCTGGCGGAGACAAAAAATCCCGAAAAGGTGATCCCGAAAGCTGTCCGAAGCACGTTAACGCGGATTGTCGCTTTTTACTTGCTGCCGTTTTTCATCATCGTCAGCCTGATTCCTTGGAATCAAGTCAACAGCGTTCCGGAAAGCCCGTTTGTCATAGTATTTAAGATGATAGGGATTCCGGGTGCCGACCATATTATGAATGCCGTCATTCTTCTTGCGATTATCTCGTCTATGAACTCGGGACTGTACGGATCATCCCGCGTCTTGTTTACACAGGCTTCTGACGGCCGGGTGCCGAAAATCTTTTCAAAACTGTCGAAGAAAAAGGTTCCCGTTTATGCGATTCTGACTTGTACGTCATTTTTATATGTAGGCGTCCTGATTTCTTTATTCGCAGGAAGCCAGACGTTTAATTATTTGATGGGTTCCCTCGGCTATACCGTGCTGTTCATCTGGCTGATTATCGGATTCGCCCATTTGAAATCAAGAAAACATTCAACAGAACAACCGGCTTATTACGTCAAATGGTTCCCGTACACGACATGGTTCGCGGTGCTTGCGCTTTTGGCCATCTTGGTCGGCGTGATTGCCACGACATCCATCGTCATTACATGCATCACTGCGGCCATCTATCTCCTCATTACGGCTGCGTATCTCGTGAAAGGGAGACGTCAATAAATAAAAAAACTCTTGCCCCGCGGCAAGAGTTTTTTTAATGAACGGCCTTTTTTTCTGCGGCCAGAGCAGGTGTTTTCAGTTTCTTCGGTGTTATATTCACAAAACAAATGCTTGTGACGATCAGAAGCAGTCCGGCTAAAAGGCTGACGGTCAGCGGCTCATGCAGGAATATCGAGCTGACGGTAATGGATATGAGCGGGATCAGGAAGGTGTAAGAGGCGACCTTGCTTGCTTCCCCTGAACCGACAAGCGTAAAAAAGGCGAGCCAGCCGAGCGCGATAACAAAAACTGAAATGAACAGAAGGCTCAGAATGAACGGAGCTTTCCATTGAATCGCTGAAAAGCTTTCTGAAAAATGGCCGGAGCTGACAAGCAGCACGCCGCCGATCAGAAGCTGAAGAGCGACCATCCAGATAGAATCCGCGCGTCCGCCCGTTCTTTTCACATATACCGTGCCGAGCGCCCAGCTGACCGCGGAGCCTAAGGCCAAAAGAATGCCGGCGATGGAAATATGGCCTCCGAAACCGGCTGCGCTGATGACGGCGACACCGGCAAAGCCCAGAATAAGACCGGCTATTTTTAAAGGATACATCGATTCCCCGAGCCACAGCCAAGAAAAAACGCCCATTAACACCGGCTGGAAAAACACGATGGCTGAAAATAAGCCGGCAGGCAGGTAATTCAAGCCGACCGTTTGCAGGCCGTAAAATAAAGTAATATTTAAAATGGCAGAAATAAGATAGATCGGCCACGTTTCTTTAAAACGCAGCTTTTTAAAACGGGGCAGCGCAACCATTAATAATAGAAGTCCGCCGATCAGCGTGCGGATTCCGGCAAACAGAAGGGGCGGCGAATAGGCAAGCGCGGCCTTTGTCAGCGGCCAGTTAATTCCCCATACCGTGACTAGAAACGCCAGCATAAGAGCCGTCTGTATTTTCGAAAGCTGTTTCACGTCGTTCACTCCTTGTAGAACAATTCCATCATATGATACGGTAATCAGTAAGATAAATAAAATGAATCTTTTTTATAAGGAGCATAAGTAAAACGTTATGACGATTACACAACTGCGGGTTTTTGTTCAAATCGCTGAAACGGGAAGCTTTACAAAAGCGGGGCAGGCGCTGAATATGACGCAGCCCGCCGTCAGCCATGCCATCTCTGCGCTTGAGTCAGAGCTCGGCATCAAGCTGATCGTCCGCGAGCGCCGCAACGGCGTAAGGCTCACGGACACGGGCGGAAAAATTCTCGTCCATATCAGAGAGGTGCTCAAAGGCATAGAAAAAGCCGAGCAGCTGGCGGCAGCGGAAAGAGGGCTTGAACAGGGAACGATTCACATCGGCACATTTCCGGCCGCTTCCGCTTATTTCATTCCAAAGCTGATCAGCGTGTTTAAAAAACGGTATCCGAAGCTTGAGTTGGTGCTTCATGAAGGAACGGTTAACGAAGTAAAGGAATGGCTCCGCTCCCGGGTAATAGATGTGGGTATCACTCTTTTTCCTACGGAAGACATGGAATATCTGCCGCTGAAAAAAGATAAAATGGCCGTCGTGCTTAGAAATGATCACCCGCTTTGCAACTGTGAGTCAATCACTCTGAAAGATCTTGACCGCCAGCCGATGATCATCTGTGACGGAGGATACGAATCACCGTTTATTGATATGTTTAAGGAGGCAGGATCTGAACTGACTGCCGCATTCACTGTTTACAACGTCAATACGTCCATCAGCATGATCAAAGAGGGACTGGGAATTGCGATATTATCACAAATGTCTATGTCGGGAATATCGCTGCCGGAAAATGTCGTGACAAGGGAACTCAATCAGGCGGTGTACCGTGATGTTCTGCTTGCCGTTCCTTCTATAAAGGAGGCTTCATTGGCGGCAAAACTTTTTATTCAAATCGCACAGGAACTCACAAAGAACGAATAAAAAAAGACCCTAATCATCATAGGGCCCTGAATCTTATCGGTTAATTTTAAAAGAGTTAGTCGTATTGACAAGTTTTGAACCGCTGAACGTAGCTTTGACACGATAATAACCTGTCTTGCATCCTTTTAAAGAGAATGACTTAGTCACCCTTACTGAGAAAGAAAAGGTTGTTTTTTTACAAGTCGTCCATTTCTTTCCGGACTTTCGCTGTAAGTATAGGTTTCCTTTAAAAGTTCGATCTGACGGATACGCTGTACTGAGAGTAAAATCGACACTTTTCGCTTTTTTAGTGTAGTAGGAGGCATCGGTAAATCCGCTTACATTTAAATTCTGCTCAGTGCCGGAGTAAAAGTCTGCGGCATATGCCTTATCGGTGTTTCCTGTAAAGAAGATTGCTGCCAGTAAAGCTGTTGTGAGTGCCATTAAGATTTTTTTGCGCATATAGACTATGACTTCCTTCCTATTCAATATCATACATATCTTAACATTATTGGGTTTGTTCTTTCAACGATAGATTTTCACTTTTATAGGATGAAAAGCTCGTCATATCTGAATGTAATAGATTCATTCATACAGAGTTCACTAGTGACGACCGCTGACTGATTGTTCGAAGATCATCGAATCAAATTGTTTAACTCACGGGAAAAGCTGTGGTAAGGTGTGTGGTAGAGACCTTGTTTAAGATCTGCTTACACTAAACCATAAAGGAGAAAACGATGGCTGAACATACATTGAAAGATACTGCGTTTTCCGTATTGAATTTATCGCCGGTCGTACAGGGGGGAACGGTTGCTGAATCGTTCCGCAACAGCATGGATTTAGCGCGCCGCGCCGAGGAGTGGGGCTATAACCGCTATTGGCTTGCGGAGCATCATAATATAGAAGGCGTCGCCAGCTCGGCAACGGCGGTGCTGATCGGCCACATCGCCGGCGGCACGAAAAAAATCCGCGTCGGTTCTGGGGGTATTATGCTGCCGAATCATTCTTCACTTGTGATCGCGGAGCAGTTCGGAACCCTTGAAACGTTATATCCGGGGCGGATTGATCTGGGGCTCGGACGCGCGCCGGGGACCGACCAATTAACGGCGAGAGCCTTACGAAGAAACATAAACAGCGGGGAAGATTTTCCGGAGCAGCTTGAAGAATTGAGAAATTACTTCAAACCGACAGGCAATGTGCGCAATCAAGTCCGCGCCATTCCGGGCGAAGGGCTGGACGTGCCGATCTGGCTTTTGGGCTCAAGCGGCTTCAGCGCGCGTCTTGCGGGAGAGCTCGGGCTTCCGTTCGCCTTTGCGGCTCACTTCTCACCGAAAAATACCGTGCCCGCTCTTGAACTGTACCGCAGCTCCTTCCGTCCGTCAGACGTACTGGATCAACCGTACGCGATGGTCGGCGTCACCGTCATTGCCGCCGATACGGATGAAAAGGCGGAGCATCTGGCAACATCGCATTATCAAAGATTTTTAGACCTCGTCCGCGGCACGCCGAACCAGCTGAAGCCTCCTGTTGAAGACATGGATCAAATCTGGTCGCCGTATGAAAAAGCGATGGTCAATGATCAGCTCAGTTCAACGATCGTCGGCGGACCGGAGCGTGTGAAGGAAAAGCTGGAAAGCTTCATCCGGACAACACAGGCGGATGAAATCATGGTGAATTCAGAAAGCTTTGAGCATGCCGACAGAATGAGATCATTTGAAATCATCGCCGAATTAAAAAACAGCTGAGCAAAAAAAGCAATGTGCCGCGCACATTGCTTTTTTTATTCGCCGATCCGCTTGACTGAATTCCGGATGACGAGTTCCGGTTCATACACGACGTCATCCTTCTTCGGCTTTTTATGTTCTAAGCAGTCGATGACATATTTTGCCGCCGCTTTCCCCATAATGGATTTCGGATGCTTGACAGAGGTGAGTTTCACCTCGGAAATCTGGGCGAAATGTGAATCGTCATAGCCCATGACCGATACGTCATCAGGCACCTTTAACCCGATTTCCCTGAGAAGATTAATCGTCTTCAGCGCAATTTCGTCATTGTAGCAAAGAATGGCCGTCGGGTATGATCCGCTGTTTTGCTCAAGGGTATGCTTAATTTTTTGGAGAAGCACGGTTTCTTTTTCCTCAGTCGTGTAAGTCACGATCATGTCCGGAGACGGGAAAATCCCGCGCTCCCGATGCGCCTGAAGATAGCCGTTCATCCGTTTGACGCCCTGCGTGTCATCCGCTTTAAAGATTCCCATAATGTGCGTGTGGCCGAGGGACATGACGTATTCGCAAGCCATCATGCCGCCTTTGACATCATTGACGGAAAAGCTCGGGGCGGCCAGCTCCGCATAAGAGGCGTTAATCATGGCAAACGGAATGCCGTTTTTCTCCAGATTGAGATAGTAGCCGATGTTGGGCGTCTGCAGCGCGCTTTTTGTAGGCTCGACAATCAGCCCGTCTATATTTTTGGACAGCAGGTTTTCAAGGCCGCGCCGCTCACTTTCTGTATTGTTGTTGGTGCTCGTCAGCAGCATGGAATAGCCCTGTTCGCTTAAATAAGATTCAATTCCCCTGATGATGCTCGGAAAAATATAGTCTGATATGTACGTTGTAATGACGCCGATCGTTTTGTTTGAATGCATGGCTGATTTCGCCGTGCGTGAAGCGACAAAGGTGCCTCCGCCCTGAACGCTGTACAGCAGCCCTTGCGAGACCAAATCTCCGATCGCCTTTCTGATGGTATGGCGGCTGACGCCGAACTGCTGCATCAGCTCATTTTCCGTAGGCAGCTTTTCGTCCGGCTGTATTTTTCCCTGATTCAGCCATGAACAAATTTCTTCTTTTACTTGAGCATATTTCGGTAGCATATCAATTCCTCCAAAATGTATACGGACAAATTCCAGTATAACATAGTAAGCCCTTTCATCAAGCTGTAAAAATAATTGACAGATTATGAAAAACTGCTTATTCTTTATTTGTACGTACTAATTTTCCTTATTTTTAGATAAAATTCTTTATAAGTACGTACAAATGTGGCGGTTCTGAAGAAAACAAAGCAACATCAAGCGCCGCACTCTGTTTTGTAAGCGTTTTTATTCTATTTTTCGCGGGAGGGTAAAATTCATGAAGAATCACCCGGCACCAATTGGCTCAAATGTACCTGTCACTCGGCAGCATTCCAAGTGGTTTGTCATTCTCATCTCATGCGCGGCCGGACTGGGAGGGCTTTTGTACGGTTATGACACGGCGGTGATTTCCGGCGCCATCGGTTTCCTGAAAGATTTGTACCGCTTAAGTCCTTTTATGGAAGGGCTCGTGATTTCAAGCATTATGATCGGCGGTGTTTTCGGCGTCGGGATTTCCGGATTTTTGAGTGACCGTTTCGGACGGAGAAAGATTTTGATGGCAGCGGCGCTGTTGTTTGCGGTGTCAGCGGTTGTCTCTGCGCTTTCTCAAAGTGTGTCTTCCTTAGTGATCGCCAGAGTCATCGGCGGTCTGGGAATCGGCATGGGCTCCTCGCTTTCTGTCACGTATATTACCGAAGCCGCTCCGCCGGCCATACGCGGCAGTCTGTCTTCACTGTATCAGCTGTTTACGATATTAGGGATATCCGGCACTTATTTTATTAACCTTGCCGTCCAGCAGTCCGGCTCGTATGAATGGGGGGTGCACACCGGCTGGCGGTGGATGCTCGCTTACGGCATGATTCCGTCCGTCATCTTTTTTATCGTGCTGCTTATCGTGCCGGAAAGTCCGCGCTGGCTTGCGAAAGCGGGGCGCCGGAATGAAGCCCTCGCCGTGCTGACGCGCATTAACGGCGAGCAGACCGCGAAAGAAGAAATCAAACAAATCGAAACGTCTTTGCAATTAGAAAAAATGGGGTCATTGTCTCAGCTGTTTAAACCGGGGCTGAGAAAAGCGCTTGTGATCGGGATTCTGCTGGCTTTATTCAATCAGGTCATCGGCATGAACGCAATTACGTATTACGGGCCGGAAATTTTCAAAATGATGGGCTTCGGACAGAATGCGGGGTTTATCACGACATGCATCGTCGGTGTCGTCGAAGTGATTTTCACCGTCATCGCCGTTCTTTTAGTGGATAAAGTAGGCCGGAAAAAGCTGATGGGGGTCGGATCTGCCTTTATGGCGCTGTTCATGATCTTAATCGGGGCAGCCTTTTATTTTCAGCTGGCGAGCGGTCCGGCTTTAGTCGTCATCATATTGGGATTCGTCGCCGCTTTCTGCGTGTCAGTCGGGCCGATTACGTGGATCATGATTTCGGAAATCTTTCCGAACCACCTCCGCGCACGCGCCGCCGGTATTGCGACGATATTCTTATGGGGGGCCAACTGGGCGATCGGCCAGTTCGTGCCGATGATGATCAGCGGGTTAGGGCTCGCGTACACCTTCTGGATATTTGCCGTCATTAATATTCTCTGTTTCTTGTTTGTCGTGACGATCTGCCCTGAGACGAAAAATAAATCATTAGAAGAAATAGAAAAACTCTGGATAAAATGAAAGCGTTTTACGACAAAAGTCTGCTCCGGCGGGCTTTTGTCTGTCACCTTCATTCCGTTTCTGTATATAATGACTGTATCAAGGAGATACTGGAAAACCCTGCGAAGAATGTCGAGGAATTGACCTTTAACAGTTGAATTAACAATGTCATCCTGTTAAAATAATTAAAGAAAGCAGACATAATTTTTTTTGGCTATGATGGGACGTTTTTTGTCATAGCGGGACATTTTTTGTCCAGTATGAATAGGAAGGAACGTTTGAGTCATGAACCAGTTAATACAAGCTCAAAAAAAATTATTGCCTGATCTTTTGCTTGTGATGCAGAAAAGATTTGAAATCTTGCAGTATATCAGGCTTACCGAACCGATCGGCCGCAGAAGTCTTGCAGCCAGTCTCGGATTGACCGAGCGCGTTCTCAGAAGCGAGGTTCAGTTTTTGAAAGAACAGAATCTCATCGATATTAAAACAAACGGCATGACAATGACGGAAGAGGGCTATTCACTGCTTTCGATTCTGGAAGATACGATGAAGGATGTTTTAGGATTGACGCTTCTGGAAAAGACATTAAAAGGGCGGCTTAATCTGAAAGACGCCATTATCGTTTCCGGAGACAGCGACCAATCTCCTTGGGTCAAAAAAGAATTAGGGAGAGCGGCCGTTGCATGTATGAAAAAGAGATTTTCAGGCAAAAATATCGTCGCTGTAACCGGCGGTACGACAATTGAAGCCGTCGCCGATATGATGACGCCGGATTCAAAAAACCGCGAGCTCCTGTTTGTGCCCGCAAGAGGCGGTTTAGGCGAAGATGTGAAAAACCAGGCGAACACCATATGCGCGCATATGGCGGAAAAGGCTTCAGGCACTTATCGGCTTTTGTTCGTTCCCGGACAGCTGTCACAAGGCGCCTACTCATCTATTATTGAAGAACCTTCCGTAAAAGAGGTGCTTCACACGATTAAATCAGCGAGTATGCTCGTTCACGGAATCGGCGAAGCTAGAACAATGGCGGAGCGAAGAAACACGCCTTTGGAAGATTTGAAGAAAATAGATGACAATCATGCGGTGACAGAGGCATTCGGCTACTACTTTAATGCGGACGGAGAAGTCGTTCACAAGGTGCATTCAGTCGGAATGCAGCTCGATGACCTCGATGCCATTCCCGACATTATCGCGGTAGCGGGCGGATCATCAAAAGCAGAAGCAATCGAAGCTTATTTTAAAAAGCAGCGAAACACGGTTCTCGTCACGGACGAAGGAGCCGCAAAGAAGTTATTAAGGGATAACAGTCCCTCAATATAAATATCTCTCACTTATTTAAAGGAGGAAATAATCATGGCAGTAAAAGTCGGTATTAACGGTTTTGGTCGTATTGGACGTAACGTATTCCGCGCAGCATTAAACAATCCTGAAGTTGAGGTAGTAGCGGTTAACGATTTAACAGACGCTAACATGCTTGCTCATCTTTTACAATATGATTCCGTACACGGAAAATTAGATGCAGAAGTTAAAGTTGACGGCAGCAACCTTGTTGTTAACGGCAAAACAATCGAAGTTTCTGCTGAGCGCGATCCTGCGAAACTCAGCTGGGGCAAACAAGGCGTTGAAATCGTAGTTGAATCTACTGGTTTCTTCACAAAACGCGCAGACGCTGCGAAACACTTAGAAGCAGGCGCGAAAAAAGTTATCATCTCTGCACCTGCTAACGAAGAAGATATCACAATCGTTATGGGTGTTAACGAAGACAAATACGATGCGGCTAACCACCATGTTATCTCTAACGCATCTTGCACAACAAACTGCCTTGCGCCGTTTGCAAAAGTACTTAACGACAAATTCGGCATCAAACGCGGTATGATGACAACTGTTCACTCTTACACAAACGATCAGCAAATTCTTGATCTTCCGCACAAAGACTACCGTCGTGCGCGTGCAGCAGCTGAAAACATCATTCCTACATCAACTGGTGCTGCTAAAGCAGTTTCCCTTGTTCTTCCTGAACTGAAAGGCAAACTGAACGGCGGAGCTATGCGTGTGCCGACTCCAAACGTTTCTCTTGTTGACCTAGTTGCTGAACTTAACAAAGACGTAACGGCTGAAGACGTAAACGCAGCTCTTAAAGAAGCGGCTGAAGGCGATCTTAAAGGAATCCTTGGCTACAGCGAAGAGCCATTAGTATCCGGAGACTACAACGGCAATGCTAACTCTTCTACAATCGATGCTCTTTCTACAATGGTTATGGAAGGCAGCATGGTAAAAGTAATCTCTTGGTACGATAACGAAAGCGGCTACTCTAACCGCGTTGTTGACCTTGCAGCTTACATCGCAAAACAAGGTCTTTAATTCATAGCTCCCGGAAAGGGCCGGACTTGGTTCTTTCGGACAGAAACGCTATAATGAAAGCGGACAAGGGAAGGGGACGGACTCCCTTTCCCTTTTTCCATGAGAACCGGCTTTCAGAAAGCGCCGGATTGCTGCAGAACGTCCGCGTTTTGAAGTTTCCGCGGCACTTTCGTTTTCTGAGCCGCCTGCCCTGGCTCAGAAGACGATCTGCCCCGTGCCCGGAAGCTGCAATCTGCCCCCGCGGCGGAAGCATCATGAGGCGGTTTCACGTTTCACGTTTTTCGTGCTATGCAAACCATTTTGAAGGAGGATCTCCTAAGGCATGAATAAAAAAACAGTAAAAGACATCGACGTAAAAGGCAAAGTCGTATTCTGCCGCGTTGACTTTAACGTTCCAATGAAAGACGGGGAAGTAACAGACGATACTCGTATCCGCGCTGCGCTTCCAACAATCAAACACCTTGCAGACCAAGGCGCGAAAGTCCTTCTTGCGAGCCACTTAGGCCGCCCGAAAGGCGAAACGGTTGAGGAGCTTCGTTTAACTCCTGTCGCTGCACGCTTAGGCGAACTGCTCGGCAAAGAAGTGAAAAAAGCGGATGAAGCTTACGGCGATGCTGTAAAAGCACAAATTTCTGATATGAAGGACGGAGACGTTCTTGTATTGGAAAACGTACGTTTCTACCCTGGTGAAGAGAAAAACGATCCTGAGCTTGCTAAAGCATTTGCTGAGCTTGCGGATGTATATGTCAATGACGCATTCGGTGCTGCCCACCGTGCTCACGCATCTACAGCCGGAATTGCCGAGCATCTGCCGGCGGTTGCAGGATTCCTGATGGAAAAAGAGCTTGACGTTCTCGGCAAAGCCGTGACAAATCCTGAGCGCCCGTTTACGGCAATCATCGGCGGCGCGAAAGTAAAAGACAAAATCGGCGTAATCGAAAGTCTGCTTGATAAAGTGGACAACTTGATCATCGGCGGAGGTCTTGCTTACACATTCGTAAAAGCGCTTGGCTATGAAGTCGGTAAATCTCTTCTTGAAGAAGATAAAATCGAACTTGCAAAATCATTCATGGACCGCGCGGAAGAAAAAGGCGTTAAATTCTATATGCCGGAAGACGTTCTCGTTGCTGATGATTTCTCTAACGATGCAAACGTTCAAATCGTGCCGATCTCTGAGATCCCAAGTGATTTAGAAGCGATCGACATCGGAACGAAAACCCGCGAAACGTATGCTGAAGTTATCAAAAACAGCAAACTTGTCGTATGGAACGGACCGATGGGCGTATTCGAAATCGACTTGTTCGCTCAAGGCACAAAAGCAGTGGCTGAAGCATTGGCAGAGGCAAACGATACATACTCTGTCATCGGCGGAGGAGACTCTGCGGCAGCCGTTGAAAAATTCGGCCTTGCTGACAAAATGAGCCATATCTCAACAGGCGGCGGCGCATCCCTTGAATTCATGGAAGGCAAAGAGCTTCCAGGTGTAGCTGCGCTGAACGATAAATAAAAACTGCTATAAGGAAGTGGAACAGATGAGAAAACCAATTATAGCCGGTAACTGGAAAATGAACAAAACACTCGGCGAAGCTGTCAGCTTCGTTGAAGAAGTGAAATCTTCCATTCCAGCAGCAGACAAAGCGGAAGCCGTCGTTTGCGCACCAGCTCTTTTCTTAGAAAAGCTGACTTCTGCTGTTAAAGGAACTGACCTGAAAGTCGGCGCCCAAAACATGCATTTTGAAGAAAACGGTGCGTTCACAGGTGAAATCAGCCCGGTCGCTCTGAAAGACCTTGGCGTGGATTACTGCGTCATCGGCCACTCTGAGCGCCGTGAAATGTTCGCTGAAACTGATGAAACAGTTAACAAAAAAGCGCATGCTGCTTTCAAACACGGCATTGTGCCGATCATTTGCGTAGGTGAAACGCTTGAAGAGCGCGAAGCCGGAAAAACAAATGATCTTGTTGCCGATCAAGTGAAAAAAGGTCTTGCGGGTCTTTCTGAAGAGCAAGTTGCCGCTTCCGTTATTGCGTACGAGCCAATCTGGGCAATCGGAACAGGCAAATCTTCTACAGCGAAAGATGCTAACGACGTCTGCGCGCATATCCGTAAAGTCGTTGCTGAAAGCTTCAGCCAGGAAACTGCTGACAAGCTCCGCATTCAATACGGCGGCAGCGTAAAACCTGCAAATATTAAAGAATATATGGCAGAGTCCGATATTGACGGTGCTTTGGTCGGCGGCGCAAGCCTTGAACCGCAGTCATTCGTTCAATTATTGGAGGAAGGTCAATATGAGTAAAAAACCAGCTGCACTCATCATTCTTGATGGGTTCGGATTACGCAATGAAACAGTCGGAAACGCAGTCGCACAAGCGAAAAAACCGAATTTCGACCGTTATTGGAACCAATACCCTCATCAGACGCTGACGGCATCAGGCGAAGCAGTCGGACTGCCTGAAGGACAGATGGGGAACTCTGAAGTCGGTCATTTGAATATCGGCGCAGGACGTATTGTGTACCAAAGCTTAACACGCGTGAACGTTGCCATCCGCGAAGGCGAATTTGAACGCAATCAAACGTTCCTTGACGCCATCAAAAACGCGAAAGACAACGACAAAGCGTTGCACCTGTTCGGCCTTCTTTCTGACGGAGGCGTACACAGTCATATCAATCATTTATTCGCGCTGCTGAAGCTTGCGAAAAGTGAAGGACTGACGAAGGTGTATATTCACGGTTTCCTCGACGGCCGCGATGTAGGTCCGCAAACAGCGAAAACTTACATTCAGCAGCTGAATGAGCAGATCGAAGAAATCGGTGTCGGCGAAATCGCCAGCATTTCCGGACGCTACTACTCCATGGACCGCGACAAACGCTGGGACCGTGTGGAAAAAGCGTACCGCGCAATGGCTTACGGCGAAGGCCCGTCTTACCGCAGCGCGATGGATGTAGTCGACGATTCTTATGCGAACGGCATTCATGATGAATTCGTCATTCCGTCCGTCATCACAAAAGAAAACGGTGAACCCGTTGCGAAAATTCATGACGGCGATTCTGTGATTTTCTATAATTTCAGACCGGACCGCGCCATCCAGATTTCAAACACGTTTACCAACAAAGATTTCCGCGATTTCGACCGCGGTGAAAATCATCCGAAAAACCTGTATTTCGTCTGCCTGACTCACTTCAGTGAATCTGTTGACGGATATGTGGCTTTCAAACCGGTAAACCTTGACAATACGGTCGGTGAAGTATTAGCACAGCACGGGTTAAAACAGCTTCGCATTGCAGAAACTGAAAAGTATCCGCACGTTACGTTCTTTATGAGCGGCGGCCGCGAAGAAGAATTCCCGGGCGAAGAGCGCGTCCTCATTAACTCGCCGAAGGTCGCGACATATGACCTGAAGCCTGAAATGAGCGCGTATGAAGTGAAGGATGCTCTTGTAAAAGAAATCGCGGCTGACAAGCACGACGCGATCATCCTGAACTTTGCAAACCCTGACATGGTCGGCCACTCCGGAATGGTCGAACCGACGATTAAAGCAATTGAAGCAGTGGACGAATGCTTAGGCGAAGTGGTTGACGCCATCATCGCTAAAGGCGGACATGCCATCATTACCGCTGATCACGGTAATGCGGACATTCTGATTACAGAAACAGGCGAACCGCACACTGCCCATACGACAAACCCAGTCCCTGTCATTGTGACGAAAGAAGGCGTGACGCTGCGCGAAGGCGGAATCCTAGGCGACCTCGCACCAACGTTATTAGACCTTCTCGGTGTTGAAAAACCGAAAGAAATGACCGGAACATCTTTAATTCAAAAATAAGCGTAAATCAAAAGGAGAGACAAACTCATGCCATACATTGTTGATGTTTATGCACGCGAAGTCCTTGACTCACGCGGCAACCCAACAGTTGAAGTTGAAGTATATACAGAAACAGGAGCTTTCGGCCGCGCATTAGTGCCAAGCGGAGCTTCTACAGGTGAATACGAAGCGGTTGAGCTTCGTGACGGCGACAAAGACCGTTACCTTGGAAAAGGCGTGTTAACTGCTGTTAACAACGTAAACGAAATCATTTCTCCAGAGCTTCTCGGCTTTGACGTAACTGAACAAAACGCAATCGATCAGCTTTTAATCGAGCTTGACGGAACTGAAAACAAAGGCAAACTCGGTGCGAACGCAATCCTTGGTGTATCTATGGCTTGTGCGCGCGCAGCTGCTGATTTCTTACAGATTCCTCTTTACCAATACCTTGGAGGATTCAACTCAAAAACGCTTCCTGTACCGATGATGAACATCGTAAACGGCGGAGAGCATGCTGACAACAACGTAGACATTCAAGAATTCATGATTATGCCTGTAGGTGCGCCTAACTTCCGTGAAGCGCTTCGCATGGGCGCTCAAATCTTCCACAGCCTGAAATCAGTTCTTTCTGCTAAAGGAATGAACACAGCTGTAGGTGACGAAGGCGGATTCGCTCCGAACCTTGGTTCTAACGAAGAAGCGCTTCAAACAATCGTTGAAGCAATCGAAAAAGCCGGCTTCAAACCTGGCGAAGAAGTGAAGCTTGCTATGGATGCTGCATCTTCTGAGTTCTACAACAAAGAAGACGGCAAATACCATCTGTCTGGCGAAGGTGTTGTGAAAACATCTGCTGAAATGGTTGACTGGTACGAAGAAATGGTTTCTAAATACCCAATCATCTCTATCGAAGACGGACTTGACGAGAACGACTGGGAAGGCCACAAACTTCTTACAGAGCGTCTTGGCAAAAAAGTTCAGCTTGTCGGTGACGACCTTTTCGTTACAAACACGAAAAAGCTTGCTGAAGGTATCAAAAACGGCGTAGGCAACTCTATCCTGATCAAAGTAAACCAAATCGGTACATTGACTGAAACATTCGATGCGATCGAAATGGCGAAACGCGCGGGCTACACTGCCGTTATCTCTCACCGTTCCGGTGAAACTGAAGACAGCACAATCGCTGACATCGCTGTGGCAACTAATGCAGGACAAATCAAAACAGGTGCTCCGTCCCGTACGGACCGTGTTGCGAAATACAACCAGCTTCTTCGCATCGAAGATCAGTTGGCTGAAACTGCTCAATACCACGGTATCAACTCTTTCTATAACTTAAATAAGTAATGGAATGGACGCCGGGAGAATATCTCCCGGCGTTTTTTTATGGTCCCGGGCTTTTCCCTCCTTTTTCTCCATCTTCATTTGGTCAATAATATTCATTTTCCCCCTTTTTAAAGGAATCAGTGTTCTTCAATCGAAAGGGAAGAGGTGTTAATAAGAGGAGGGATTATGATGAAATTTTCATTTATGTCAGCCGCGGTGGCAGCAAGCGTCATATGGGGCGCATCTGCCGGGCCGCTGTCCGAAACTCATGCTTATTCAACTGTGACCGCGCCGGTTTTTGATGCTGATGAGGCATTGGACACTATGCGTGATCTGAGTGAAACCATCGGTCCGCGGGAAACCGGAACTGCGAAAGAAAAGGAAGCGGCTGAATACATATCGAATCGTCTGCGGGCTCAGGGCGCCAGTGTCAAAGTACAATCATTTCCTTTGAAAAAGTACTTTTCAGGTTCAGTCACAGCGGGAGATCATGAATTCCCGCTCCGCTCCGCTGATCAATCCGCTGTTGAAAAAGAGCTCAAAATAGAAGGCGGGATTTTTGACGGCGGCTGCGGATCACGCAATGACGTAACAGGAGCCAAAGGAAAAATTGCAGTGATACGCGAAGGAAAGATCCCCGTTTCTCAAAAGATCAAACATGCCGAACAAGCGGGAGCCAAAGCAGTCATTATTTATAATCAGACAACAAAACCGCTCGCCGTCCGTCCGCATACCGATAAAGGAATCACGATACCGGCAGCGGGTATGAAAAAAGAAGACGGTGAAGCATTGCTGCAGGAAAAGCAGGCAGTCATTCAATTTAAAAACTATAAAAACCGCACCTCACAAAATATCATAGGAACGCGCAAAGCGGCACAGGCCGACCCTTCTGATGCTGATATTATTTATGTCACAGCGCATTATGACAGCGTAAAAGGCGCGCCCGGAGCGGATGATAACGCCTCAGGCACATCTGCCGTTCTGGAAATCAGCAAGCAATTGACACACATACCGAAAGACAAAGAGATCCGCTTTATCCTGTTCGGTGCAGAAGAATTATGGTCTGCGGGTTCATCTTATTACGTCAGTACACTCACGAACAATGAAAGAAAGCACAGCCAGGCCAATTTTAATGCCGATATGATTGCGACTGACTGGGAAGAAGCGAGTCAAATGTGTGTCACGACTCCTGACGGCAGGGAAAACCCGAGTGTCCGGTACGCTGAAAAAGCCGCTGAAAAATCCCGGTTGGTCAAGCCAAACCTGATTCAGCTCGGTTACTCAGACCATGTCTCTTTTTATGAAGCGGGGATTCCGTCGGCTAACTGGATTTGGCTCAGCCCCGATACACAGGAGCCGGGGCCCTGGTACCACACTGAGAATGATAATATGAAACACATCAGCAAAGAACGGCTAGAGAAAGCCGGGGCACTCGTTTCCGCAGCAGTAACTGAGGCAATGAAAGAATAAAAAACAGGCTTCGGCCTGTTTTTTATATTATTTTCTGTATATTCTATCAATTAAGGGAGATTTTCTCACTCGTTACCAGATATATACCATTTAACAGGATTTTACTTTACAAATAAAAGAAAAATAAATAGATAATACCTAATTCACAAAAGGATGTAAAACTCATTTATCAAATTTTAACTTTTGTTATAATTGCGATATCGATCGATATTTGTTTTAAATTGTAAAAAACAATACTCTTTTCTATCTATTAGGGGGCGAAAAATGAATACTGTCACAAAAGAAGCCAGCAACCTTGGTCAAAAACGGCTGTTACATCTGATTGAAACGAAGCAGGCGATAGTAGGCGTGTTAGGCATGGGATATGTGGGATTTCCTCTTGCGCTGGAATGTGTCGATAAAGGATACAATGTGATCGGATTCGACAAAAACAGTGAAAAGGTTTCCTTGTTAGCCGCCGGAAGCAGCCATATTCAAGATATAGAGGACGGCAGACTGAACTCGGCTTTACAAACAGAACGCTTTCAAATCAGCGCCGACATGTCGCTCATCCAAAAATGCGACATCATTGTGATATGTGTGCCGACACCCCTGAACAAAAAAGACAAGATCCCCGATTTAACCTACATCGACAGTGCAGTTGACAGCATGATCGCTTATGGAAGGCAGCATCAGCTTTTAATTTTAGAAAGCACCACCTATCCCGGAACAACGAAAAAAAAGATTGCCGACAGAATGGCATCAAGCCGCGGCATGAAAATAGGAACAGACTTTTTTACGGCTTATTCTCCGGAAAGAATCGATCCGGGCAACAGGCAATATGAAGTTTCAGATATTCCTAAAGTAGTCGGCGGAACCACACAGACTTGCACAGAACTTGCCTCAGCGTTTTACAGCACCATTGTTACAAGCATTCACCCGGTCACCTCACCCGAAGTAGCTGAAACAGCTAAACTCCTAGAGAATACTTATCGTTATGTCAATATAGCTCTTATCAATGAAATGGCGCTTAATTGCCGTGAACTCGATATTGATATATGGGAAGTCATCTGCGCGGCGGACACGAAGCCGTTCGGCTTTCAAAAATTTATCCCTGGCCCCGGAGTCGGAGGCCATTGTATCCCGATTGATCCTTTTTACTTCAAATGGATCGCGAATGAAAAAGGGCTGCAGACAAAATTAATTGATCTGGCGGACGAAATCAATTCTAACATGCCGATTTCTGTCTCTGACTATGCTTTGAAACTGGCGGGCAAAGACAAATGCAGCATCTTAATAATAGGGGCCGCTTATAAAAAAAATACAAATGACCCGCGTGAATCCTCAGTGTTTACGATAATGGAAGAATTGATGGACAAGGGATGCGCGATTGATTATCATGATCCGTTTATCAGCGAGATCCGCTTGAATGACGGAAGCCGCAAACAATCTGTCCCTTTCACAAAAAAACAAATCAATCAGTACGACGTCATCATCATTCATACAGATCACGATGTAATCGACTACAGTATTTTGAAGGATGCCTCACCGATTATCTTTGACACAAGAAATGTATGCAAGGAAAAATCAGCCGACAATTGCAGAGTTGTCACTTTATAAGGAGGGAACGGTCATTAGTAATCGATTTATCTCTTTTCACAGACCTGATATGACAAACGAAGAAATCGCAAGCGTAACCGAAACGATTCAGTCGGGCTGGATTTCGAAAGGCCCGAAGGTAATCGATTTTGAAAAAAAGCTGGGAGAATGTATAGGAGCCGAACACGTCATCAGCTGTAATTCAGGAACCGCTGCATTACACATGGCTTTATTGGCGCTCGGTGTGGGAGAAGGCGATGAAGTCATCGTGCCGAGCTTCACGTTCTGTTCCAGCGTCAATGTCATCCTGCACGCCGGAGCCGTTCCTGTGTTTGCGGATATATGCGAGAAAAGTCTTTGTGCCGATCCTGAAGATGTCAGGAAGAAAATAACGCCGCGCACAAAAGCGGTAATTGCGGTTCATTTTGCCGGCTATCCGGCTGATCTGGAAAACTTGCAATCCATTTGTAAAGAAAACGGATTGTATCTGATTGAAGACGCCGCTCATGCGCTCGGTACAAAATATAACGGAAGCATGATCGGCACTCATGGCGATGCCGTGTGCTTCAGCTTTTATGCCACCAAAAATATTACAACGGGGGAAGGCGGAGCCCTCGTCATGAAAGACGAACAGGCCGCAGAAAGAGCGAGGCTGTACGGCTGGCACGGCATCACAAAAAATGCCTGGAACCGGTACGGTGAAAAAGGCAGCTGGAGATACGACGTTTTACTGCCGGGCTTTAAATATAATATGACGGATATTCAGGCCGCGCTCGGTCTGGTTCAATTGAAACGCGCAAACGAAATTCAAGAAAAACGGGAACAGATCGCTCAATTTTATGTACGTGAACTGTCAGGCCAATCTGACAAAGCGGCGCTTCCGCTTTCTGACATTCCAAGCGGCATAACGCACTCATGGCATTTATTTATTTTACGCATTCGAGAAAACGGCGGTATGGACAGAGATTTGTTTATTGAGAAAATGAAAGAAAAACAAATCGGGCTGAGCGTGCACTTTATTCCCGTGCATTTGCATCCTTACTATAAAAAACATTTTCCTGCCGAGCTTCCGGTAACTGAACGTGTTTTCCGGGAGATCGTATCACTGCCTCTTTACAGCCAGTTATCAGATGAGGATTGCAGCTATATTGTCAAGTCTATAAAAGAAGTTTTGACTATCAGCCAGGAGGTTGGATCATGAAACATATTGCGATTATCGGAGGAGCCGGTTTTATCGGAAGCGAACTGGCGGCATTATTACAGGCTAAAGGTTATCACACCATCATTGCAGACCAAAAGGAGCCGGCTTTTGACACTGAATACCGCCAAACGGATATTCTTGACCGGACGTCCCTCCGCGAATCACTGCGGGGAGCGGATGCAGTTGTCCATTTGGCGGCAATGGTCGGAGTGGACAGCTGCCGAAGCAATGAAGAAGACGTCATACGGGTCAATTTTGAAGGAACGAAAAACGTCACTGAGGTATGCGGTGAATTAGGAATCAGCACACTTCTTTTCTCATCGAGTTCAGAAGTGTTCGGAGATTCACCGGATTTTCCTTATACCGAGACAAGCAGAAAGCTTCCGAAATCGGCTTACGGAAAAGCCAAACTGCAATCAGAGGAATATTTGAGAGAACAGGCTTCCGACAAACTTCATATTCGGGTCGTCCGGTACTTTAATGTATACGGGCCGAAACAGCGCGAGGATTTTGTCATCAACAAGTTTTTCAGCCTGGCCGAGAATGGCTCTGAGCTGCCTCTTTACGGGGACGGCGGACAAATACGCTGCTTCAGCTACATCAGTGATATCGTCACCGGAACTTATCTCGCTCTCATTCATGAAGGAGCCGTCTTTGAAGACTTCAATATCGGGAATGACCAGCCGATCACGATAAAAGAACTGGCTGAAAAAGTCAATGTGCTTTCAGGCAGAGAGAAGGATAACTATCTGTTTAAAAAGCTGGGCGAAGACGGCGTGAGGGGAAAAGACATCGAGATTTTTAAACGGGCGCCGTCAATCGAGAAGGCGAAACGTTTGCTCGGTTACGCTCCGAAAGTAAGTCTGAATGAAGGCCTGGAGATCATTAAAGATGAGAGACACAAGTACAAACTTTCACTTTCCTAAAAACCCGGAAGTGGTCAAATATCCTGTTTATCCCGGACAGCTTTCCGTCAGGGGCCGTCTGCGCGCGGTGAAGCACTTGCTTACTGCCGGACAAAGCGGACTGACTGAAAAACTGGAAAAACGTTACGGGAAAGGGATTGTGCTGACCTCCAGCGGCAGTGCGGCACTGGTGCTCGCATTAACTTATTCGGGAGCCGGGCCGGGGAAAGAAGTGATTTTCTCATCCTTCAGCTGCCCGAATGTCATTGATGCCGTGCTGCAATCCGGTGCGGCGCCTGTGTTTGCGCAGCTGGATGAGCATCTATCCTTATCGTTTGAGGATGTCAAAAAAAAAGTGACAAGGCAGACGTGTGCGGTTATCCTCACGCATGTATACGGCCGGAGAGAAAATACCGCTATCATTGACTGGGCGAAGGAAAACGGAATTGCTGTCATTGATGATGCCGCTCAAGCCATGTTTACAAAACAAGCGGATACATTTGCCGGCGGTTTGGGCGATTTCGGCATTTTAAGCTTCGGCCCCTCAAAGCCGCTTGCGAGTATCGGAGGCGGCGCGTTAATCGCGCCGAAAGAATGGCTTCGGCAAAAAGCAAATCTCCCGATGGAACAGCGCAGCCAAGTGGCAGCTGACTATCGAATTTATATCAGAAATCAAAGAATCCAGGCTGTAATGAAACGGAAACGGCATCATCCTATTTCATATATGTTTAGAAAAGCGGGCGCCATGCCTTCCATGAAAGCCACAAAGCTCGAAGCTCTGCCGGATAAACCGGCTGTTGTACCCGTGCTTCGCATGCATCCGGCAAGGGAAGCCATTATTGATGATCAGCTTTCACGTATGGATCAGCTTGTAACAGCTTCGCTCCGAAACTTAGAGACGGCGGGAGAAGTCTTTGCAAAGGCGGAAGAAACAAACGGCGTAAGAATGATTCAGCCCCAAGAAGGAGAACATCTGAATTATTTAACAATTGTATTTCCCCGGGATGAAGAGCGGTACGGGTGTTCCGTTTATTTAGCTGAAAGAGGCATCCAAACATGCTGGAACTATCTTCCCCTCGGACGTATTCCGATTTATGAAACATACGCGGGGGAAGGCGGGGAAGACCCGCTTTGGAAGAGAGTTCTTTCTCTGCCGTTTAAACCCCCTCTTCAAAAGGAGCAAGTCAGATATATAGCCGAATCCGTTTTATCATATTATGAGCAAAAGAATAAGACTGAATAGTGGTGATAACTATGCAAAAAACAGCAGTATACACGACCCGCCAGGCATGGGATCGGGCCGCTGACATGTATCAGGCGGGATTGTTTCAAAGCTATGATTGGGGAATCCTCATGGAAGAGCTTCCCGGCACGTCATTTCACCCTGTCAGACTGACAACGGACGGAGGACAAGTCATCTATCTTCCGCTTTTTGAACAGAAGGGCGTATTATCCGGCAATATGATCGGATACGGCGGCGTTATTTCAGATCGCCCCATCTCATTTGAATGGCTTCAAAGTGAAATTCAGGCCATATTCAGCCGGAACATATCCCGGATGCTGCTGCCGTACGGTCAGACTTCTTTTACAGAAGAAATCGGGGAAGGGTGGACGGAAAAGGCGACACGGATTCTTTCGCTTCCGGACACGTTTGACGAACTTTGGACGGGCATTTCCGGAAAAGCCCGGACGGCAGTCAGATACGCTGAAAAAGAGAATATTGTCACCCGGCTGATCGGGCAAAAAGAACTTGGCGCATTTTATGACCTCTACAAAGAGCATACGTCGGCAATCGGCGCGGCTTATGTACTGAGCCAGGGCTTTTTCCAAAAGCTGCTTGACACGTTTGCGGATCGAATGTTTTGGGTCGGAGCATATCAGGATGAGACGCTGATCAGCAGCAGTATTTTTCTCTATGACCGCTCTCATTTCTATTATTGGCAGAATATAAACAGCCTGGCGGGAAAAAAATCGCAGGCCTCTTACTTATTGATGCGTGACGCCCTGCAATTCGCCATTTGCCGCAAGCTTCAATGGGCTGATTTTGGCTATTCACACAGTAAAGAAATCGCAAGACCGAAACGATATTGGGGAGCTGAAGAAAAACAATGCCGACTTTTTACGAAACCGGAATGAAAACAATAAGCGGCCATCAATCCAGTTATCTGCCGTGGTACGGTTTTTTTGAAAAAATGTATAAGTCGGATCTGTTTGCCATTCATGACACAGCTCAATTTGAGAAAAAAGGATTTCTCAACCGCAACAGAATCAAAACGCCGCAGGGCCCCAGATGGCTGACGGTGCCTTTGCAGATGAAACAATATAAAGACATAGAGCTTCGGCATATGAAAATCGACCAGACACAGGATTGGCGGAAAAAACATTGGATGGCGATTAAAATGAACTATGCGAAAGCTCCATATTTTGAGCGGTACCAGCATTTTTTTCAAGATGTCTATCAGAGGGAGTGGGAATATCTCCATGATTTGAATATGCACATCATTGAATTTTTCCGAAAAGAGCTCCGAATTGAAACGCCGCTCTGTTATGTCTCTGAGCTTGAATGCCGGAAGGAGAAAAAAAGCGATTTTGTTTTAGCGCTTTGTCAGGAGCTGGGGGCGGACCGTTATTATTCAGGCAGTCAGGGTTCCGACTATTTAATAGAAAGCGATTTTGAAAGAAACGGAATTGTCATTGAGTATCAGCAGATCCGACATTTTGGCTATCCTCAATTATTCGGGGAGCATATCCCTCACCTCTCCATGCTTGATATGCTGATGAACTGCGGAGCGGATACAGCTGAAATGTTAGTTAAAGGAGGGCAATATGATGAAAGTAATGGTATTTGCAGCGCATCCCGACGATGAAATTATCGGCGTCGGCGGCACGCTCGCCAAACATGTCCGCCAAGGTGACAGCGTGTCGGCAGTCATTATGGCGGAAGGCAAGTCATCAAGAAAAACGGATTACAAAAAGCCTGAAGATTCCGTTATGGAGCATTCTAATCAAGAAACGGAGCAGGCGCTCAGCACTTTGGGCATCCATGATTTTGTCAGGCTGAACCTTCCTGATAACAGAATGGATTCAATGGATTTGCTGGATGTCGTGAAGGAAGCGGAGAAACAAATCAATCGTTTTCAGCCTGACATTGTGTATACCCAGTACGGCGGTGACATTAATATTGACCACTCCGTCGTATTCAGAGCGGTCATGACGGCAACCCGTCCGCTTCCCGGTCATACGGTAAAACGGGTTTTTGCCTATGAAACATTGTCTTCGACGGAATGGAATTACTGTCAGAAGGATCAGTTTCATGCCAATTTCTTCGTTAATATTGAAGACGAGCTTGAAACGAAATTGAAATCGATGGCGTGTTACGGTTCCGAGCTCAGAGACTTCCCTCATCCCCGCTCTTTGCAGGCGATCGAACATAATGCCCGTGTGTGGGGAGCAAAATCGGGTTTTACCGCTGCGGAAGCGTTTATGCTTGTGAGAGGAACATGGTGACTGTCCTATGATTGCTCAAATTCCGTTTTTCGGACTTGATCCGAAGCAAATCGATGAGAAATGGGTGGAAGCGGGATACGGTCTGGAAGCGAATATTTTTGACGGCCATTCCTTTAGTGAAGCGGATTATCTCAAAACATTCAATCAGACGCTGGAATATGCGAAACAGCTTGATCCTTCATTATTGACGCTGCATTTCCCGACAGATCATGCCGATTATGTGAATGAAGATCACATCAAAAAACAGCTTTATCACTTTGCGGAGCTCGCTGTGAAATACGGCGCCAAAGGCATAACCGTTCATGCGAATCAATTTATGACGGTTGAGGAATTTCAAGTCTATGACCTGGAAGGAAACCGTAAAAAAATCGTTGAGTTTTTCGCGGAGTTTGATGAGCGGCTGAAAGGGACGGACATCTGGATCGGTGTGGAAAACCTTCCGATCATCGGGAATCTGGGAGAGGATTTTGATCCGATTTTCATTTATCCTGAGGATTTTACAGAGCTGGTGCAGCTGGATCTGAAGCATGTCGGTATTACGTGGGATCTGTGCCATTGGGCGATTACCTATCAGACTCACTTGTCTTCCGCCCTTATGTTCAGAAATGATCAGCTGAAATATCCCGATTTCTTTCAGTTTCTTTCGATAAAAGAGAGCATTAAGCATTATCACTTCAGCTCATTTCGCCAGCTTGCGTTCCCGCATGGCGGCGTCCGCTGTTTTGAGGGCCGCCATCCGAGTGAAGGGACGATCGCTGAGGAGCTGCTGAGAAGGGCTGCAGATACTTTGCAGGAGCTTTATCGGAATCAAGATACCGGCATTGTATTTGAGGTGATGGAAGAGGATTATACGGAAAGACGGGAATCATGGAGAACGCTGGAATGGTTCGGCGGTGTTTCTGATGACGAGGATCAAAAAAGGGTCTGATATGACATATCGAACACCGAACTATGCAAAGCTTTGGTGTGCACAGGTGTTTTCTTCAGCGGCGGACGGGGTCTGGCTCATTGCTCTGCCGCTGCTAGTGCTGGAATTGACCGGCAGCAAAATTCTTGTCGGCGTTATTTCTTTTATCGAACTCGTGCCGTTGACATTTGGCGTGCTGGCGGGGCCGCTGATTGATTTATTCCGAAAAAAGTCGATCTTGTATTTGTGCAATACGGGCCGGGCCGTCATCATGATCCTCTTGGCGGTGCTCAGCGCGAACGATTTATTAACCGTGTGGATAGCTGGGGTGTGCGCCTTTTGTCTATCTCTGCAATCGATGCTGTTTGCGCCGGCGAAAGTTGCGATCATTCCGCTGCTCGTCCGCAAACAGCATCTTGATCAGGCGACATCTCTGATCAATACGAGTGACTTGATCGGACTCATCGTCGGAAAATTGATCAGCGGGATCATGATTGCGGCTATTCCGTTCGGGCTGCTGTTTGCCATAAACGGAACTGCTTTTTTTATCTCCGCGGCGTTTATCGCGTTCATTCGTATTTCAGAACAGCCCAGTGAAAAAAGCAACGGAACTGAAGATGTAAAAGCCGGTTACAGAATGCTGAAAGGAAATGCGGCATGGCTGACATCGGTCGGATACTTTTTCGTCGTAAATCTCGTCATTGCCGGCCTTATTTCAGTAATGGGGCCGATTCTTGCTGTGGAGCGTTTTCAGCAGAACTATTCTGTATGGTTTGCCGTCATGTATTCAATGTTTCAGGCGGGGATGCTTTTGGGCAATCTGGCCGTATTTTTCAAATGGAATACAAAACGCTTGAACCGGCTGTACCCGCGGACGTTAACGGCAGCGGGACTGCTCATTATGCTCCTGTTTTTTCCCCTTCATGGGTTTGAGTGCATCATCTTCCTGGTGCTTGGCATTATCATCTCGTATATTGATGTGCAAACGGTGCTGTATTTCCAAAAGACGGTTCCGGCCGCATATTTCGGAAGGGTCTTTGCACTGATTTTTTCCATTGTCAAAATGGGTGAACCGCTGTCGGCCGCTGTCTATACAGGGCTTCTGCTGTTGATGAATGCGGATTATATTTTTGCGGCGGTCGGACTGACCCTTACGATCGTTTTTGCTATTTTTTCAGTCAGACAAGGGAGTCAAAGAAATACAGAGAAGCAAGCGGATCAATCCGTCTGAATGGTAAACGAAGGGGCGCCGATGTCAGCCGGCGCCCTTTTTATCATAAATCCAAATAAAGCCGTATCATATCCCGGCATTGAATGCCGTTTTCAAAAATGTCTTCATCATAATGTCTGATAAAAAAATCATGGTCGACAGCCTGAATGCGGAATCCGCATTTTTGATAGAGTGACAGCTGATGAATACTGGAATTTCCGGTGCCGATTTCAATCGTGTCAGCTCCCGATTGTCTCGCTTTTTCAATGGCATCTTGCACCAGCTGTTTTCCGAATCCCCTGTTCTGCAGCGATTCTTTTACCGCGATGTTTACGATTTCAATCGTTTTAGGCCTTGTTTGCAATAAAACGTAAACCCCTGCAAGCTCGTCTGACGTCCAAGCCGTATAGCATTCTCCTCTTACAAGATAATCATCGACAATCTCCCTCGACGGATCGGCCAGCAGCAATAGTTCATACAGCGCTTCATCCGGCTCCGCGGCTTTTCGGATACTCAGTTTTTGCATGTCCGTTTCTCCTCCTCCGTTATGATCGACAGCTATTTTTCAAAATAACTCCAAAATCATTCTACTTTATTATAAAATATGAAACATAGGAAAAGTTATACAAGTTTTGCAGATTGAATAGGAGGAAAGTCATGTTTTTTTGTAAGTATTGCGGCCAGCAGAACAACGAAGAGGCGCATTTCTGTAAAGAATGCGGAAAACCGATCGGGAAAGGAAGCCGGCTGGAGCGGCAGGCGGCTGTAAGAGCGGCTGAACCTGCTTCACAAATGAGAAAGCCGATCCCTAAAAAAACGCTCTTCATATGGGGCGGCATTGCCGCAGCGCTGATCTTATTGATTGCCGCATATAAAACCGGAGCCTGGCTGACATCTGAAAAAAGGCTCACAGATCAATTCGAACAGGCGGTTCATGACGGGGACACGAAAAAGCTCGCAGCCCTGCTCACTCCTTCAGACAAAAAACTGAAGCTGAATGAGACCAATGTCAAACCGCTCCTTGCATACGCAAAGAAACACGATGAACTGCTGGCATCGCTTCGCGGCAATTCATCAGAAAAAGATGCGGTATACGTCAAAAAAGAGGGTAAAACCCTTCTTTTGTTTGACCATTACGAATTGAAAGTCGATCCGGTTTATTTCCGCGTCACCAGCAATTATAAAGGCGCCGATCTTTATATCAACAGCGAGAAAACAGGTACGGTCAAAAAAGCCGATGAAACCCAAATCTTCGGTCCGTATACACCGGGTGTCTACACGGCGGAAGCCAAGCTTAAAAATGAGACGGTTGACGTTGTCAAAAAGCAAGAGGCAGAGGCGGCCGGCAGCCGGAATGTTGAGTTTGACCTGCCGTTAGACGCCGAGGATGTGACATTCACTCCGGCAGACAGCTTCAAAAGCGCGAAAGGCGATCTGCTGATAAACGGCAAGTCCGTCCATAAAGATCCGTTTACATCCGTTACATACGGTCCGCTCTTAACTGACGGTTCCATGACAGCCGCCGTGGAGGCTGATTTTCCTTGGGGGAAAACAAAAACTGCCGATGTTCCGATCAACAGCACTGATATGGAATTAACGCTTATTCCGGATCAAGATACACAACAAACAATCATGGACACGATTGTCAAAACAACGAAACAGTATACAAAAGCGATGGCAGACGGAAATACCGATCAGATGACCGAGGCTGGTTCCGCCTGGAAAGAGCAGACGAAAGAAGTGGTATCCGGCATGAAGAGCTCCGGCACCTTTTTGAAGGATCAGTATAAAGAGACAAGCTTTGACCTGGATTCATTTGCGATTTCTCAAGAGAACGGCCGCTGGCAAGTAACTGTTACGGGTAAAGAGCTTCATGAGTCTGCTTATTTCGACGGGAATACGAAGCCTGATATGGAAGAGGCTGAGCCGAGCTTTCATTATGTACTCTCATATGATACAAAACATAAAAAATGGGTTTTCGAAAAAGCTGACCCTGCCTCAGATTCTTCTGGGACAAATGTAAAAAAAATAAAAAACGACCAGCCGAAAACCTATACATCAGCATGGGCATCTTCCAAAGGAAACACAGCTTCAGGCAGCGTGACAAACGAGCAAGTCACATCGTTTATGACTGATTACCTGACAAATCAATCAAGCGCCGTCAGCCTTAACAATTTTGCCATCATGGCGGGCAATTTAGAAGAGGGAAGCCCTTTGTATGCAGATCAGCAGAAACTGGTCAAAAAACTGCACAGCGAGGGGACGACCGAAGTATTTAATGAAGTGAATGTCAAAAGCTTTTCACAGAAAGGCTCTCATCTGACGATTCATACGTACGAGGAGTTTTATATTACGAAAGCCGGCGGCAGTCCGAAGCTCAGAACATACAATTGGACGTATGGCGGCGTTGTTAAAGACGGAAGAATTTATTTAACATCCATTCAATAAAAAAACCCCCCGCGCCAATCAGGCGGCGGGGGTTTCCGTTTTTAAAAGAAGAAATAATTCATGAGTTCTTTTATATAATGCTTGATCGTGAATTGAAACGTTACACAAATGATCAAATAGATGACGATAACAGAATAAATGATATCCGCCTTAGTAGTGAGCTGATGCTGATAGCTCGCCAGCATGAGCGGAGGCACGGCAAACGCCGCTCCTAAAAGACCGACAGCCAGAATGGTGAAGCAAACGGTTGTATGAAGCAGCATAAAAATGAGGGCAAGAAGCAAAATAGCTGTAAACGGAATCAAAAATGCTCCGAATCTGGACAGCGAATCTTTAAATGACACCTGCGCGGCGCCGGCCTTCAAAGCGATAAAAATCAAGAGATACAGGCAGAAAACGCATAATGCAAAGGTAAGCGCCGGTTTGATCACAACCGCGGTAAAACTGACGTCACGAAAGCCGTCTGATAAGAGAATATAAAACATAATCGGCGTCACCAGGCAGAAAAGCACCATGTTGATGATGCTGCTGACAAGCTGTTCGCCGCCTGTCGTTTTACATGTTTGGTACGGTCTCTTTAACACATCAAGCACGAATAAGGCAAATTGCTTTGAAGCCTGCTTAGCGGCGGCGCCGGCCTGAGCGGCCTGGCCTTGCGTTTGGCCTGCGCCTCCCTGCCCGGGCTGGGGCGCCCCGCACTTTTCACAAAACTTTCCGCCATCAGTTTGATGGCCGCATTGAGAACAATACATTCTAAAACTCCTTTTACAAGTAATATAGGGATTTTGTTCAATATTTACATTATAAAAGAAAATAGGGCGGATGTAACGGAGTTTTCTAAAGATATACAAATCACTTTCTCTATGAATTGATAATAGAGAAAAAGTACCCATTATGGTAGAATTTTAATGAAGCTGATGGATATCATGTCTCTCGGCGCATTGATTCAGAGTAAAAAAGGAAATTAACGCATGCTAAAAAAATTGAAAATGCTTTATCGGCTGTTGAAATTCGGAAAAGGCTTATGGAGATAACAAACAGAAAAAACCGTCCTTACAAGGACGGTTTTTTTCTGTTTCCGGATCGTCCGGCTGAGGTTATAAAAAGCAGACCCCGGGGTAAAAACCATGCATAAGAAACAGCGGAGAACAAAACATAACTCAATAACGGCAAGTCATAAGGAGGTACGCATGTTTTCATTCATCATTCATGTCTTCATTTCACTGTTTGCAGTCTCCAATCCCATCGGAAACGTGCCGATTTTTCTTTCACTGACGGAAGGGTACTCGGAGAAAGAACGGACAGCGATCGCGCGCAAGGCTTCCGTGCTGTCGTTTATCATCTTGGCGGCTTTTTTAATCTTCGGCCATCTGATCTTTAAACTGTTTGACATTAACATTCATGCCTTACGTATCGCGGGCGGCATTTTTATTTTCGGCATCGCTTATAATCTTCTGAACGCGAAGAAATCTCATGTACAGTCCCTTCATCATGAAGAGAAAGGGGAAAGCAAGGAGAAAGCCGATATATCTGTGACGCCTTTGTCGATTCCGATTATCGCCGGACCCGGTACGATCGCGACGGTGATGAGTCTGTCGGCCGGCCATGGCGGCATCTTCCATTACATCAGCGTGCTTATCGGCATTGCGGCCGTCATCGCGATGACGTTCATCTTCTTTCACTATTCATCTTTCATCAGCAATAAGCTCGGGAAAACCGAAATGAACGTCATTACCCGACTGATGGGGCTGATTTTGGCGGTGGTGGCGATCGGCATGATCGGCGCCGGTCTGAAAGGCATGTTCCCGATATTGGTTTCCTGACTTAAAAAAGCAGCGCCCGGTTATCTTCGGGGGCTGCTTTTTTCTATTTTCGGCACATGCTGAAACACTTCTTCACTCTCAAAAAATTCTATCAAACGGCTCAGCCAGTCATAATAATGGAGCCAATCCGTCAGTTCATCCAAAAGCTGACGGGCTTTTTCTTCAATATCGGGATTGAGATTTTCCGATTCCAGAAGCTCAGTCAGCTCGCGGTTCAGCTTTTTATAGAGCATTTTGTTTTTGCTGACCGCCTTTGTCCAATTTGCCGTAAACAGGGAGATAAACGTCTGGTAATAATCACGCTCCACGTCATAAAGGTCTTTGCGAACGCCTTTTTCAAACACTTTTTCAGCCAGATTGGCATCGGTCATTTCGCGGACCACCTGGCTCATCCTCGTTTTGCTCATCCCGGTTGCCTCTGACAGCTCATTTAACGTCATCGGCTTGCGGTTCATATAAATAATACCGAGCACACGTCCCAGTGTGGCCGGCATTCCGAATGTATGCATATTCTCGGCGATTCTCTCAATGAGATGCTCTTCAGCATGTCCGATGATATCAAGAGCGTTTTTTTCCACGGCTGATCATCCCTTCACTGGCTTTTCATGCTGACAATATATCATATTTTTTACAGTTGATGAAAAAGATGATGCGGCAGGATATGCGAGCTATCGGGAGCGATTGTAAGAACATCCGCATTGTCAGCGGGATAACATGAAAAAATACGTATATTGTATATAATTTCAACACATTGTAAACTTTTTATTTTACAAATTTCATCTTATAATAAAGATTATACTTTTCAGAAAAATAACGGAACCCTTCGGAGGTGCACGGATTGCTGAGATTAGAAAATGTATCGAAAGTCTATAAAGGCGGAAAAAAAGCTGTCAACAGCATTGATTTAAATATCGAAAAAGGCGAGTTTATTTGTTTTATCGGGCCGAGCGGCTGCGGAAAAACGACGACGATGAAAATGATTAACAGACTGATTGAGCCGTCATCCGGAAAGATTTTTATCGATGGCGAAAACATTATGGAGCAGGACCCGGTGGAGCTGAGACGGAAAATCGGCTACGTCATTCAGCAGATCGGACTTTTCCCTCATATGACCATTCAGCAGAACATTTCCCTCGTGCCGAAACTGCTGAAATGGCCGGAACAAAAGCGGAAGGAACGGGCGCGGGAGCTTTTGAAGCTCGTCGATATGGGCCCGGAATATTTAGACCGCTATCCTCACGAGCTGAGCGGGGGACAGCAGCAGAGAATCGGCGTGCTGCGCGCCCTTGCAGCGGAACCGCCTCTTATTCTTATGGATGAACCGTTCGGAGCGCTTGATCCGATTACGCGGGATTCCCTTCAAGAAGAATTCAAAAAACTGCAAAGAACATTGAATAAAACGATTGTGTTTGTAACCCACGATATGGATGAAGCTATTAAGCTGGCTGACCGGATCGTCATTTTAAAAGCGGGAGAGATCGTTCAGGCCGGCACTCCTGATGACATTCTCCGGAATCCGGCTAATGAGTTTGTCGAAGAATTTATCGGCAAAGAACGGTTATTGCAATCAAGACCGGATATTGAACGCGTCGAGCAGATGATGAACAAAAAGCCTGTCACCGTTACGGCGGACAAAACGCTTTCGCAGGCGATACAGGTGATGCGGGAACACCGTGTCGATTCCCTGCTTGTCGTTGATGACCTGAATGTGCTGCAAGGATATGTGGATGTCGAAATCATTGATCAGAACCGGAAAAAAGCGAGCCTCGTCGGCGACGTGCTCCGCTCTGATCTGTATACGGTCGAGCAGGGGACACTGCTGCGCGATACCGTACGCAAAATTTTAAAGCGCGGAATGAAATATGTACCCGTCGTTGATGAACAAAGGCATTTAGTCGGAATTGTCACGCGAGCGAGCCTTGTCGACATCGTTTACGATTCAATCTGGGGCGAGGAAGACCAGCTGGTGACAGGCTGACAAGGGGAGGAACGCTTACAATGAATGAATTGATCAAGTTTTTGCAGACGAACGGCGGAGAACTGTTATATAAAACGTGGGAGCATTTATACATTTCGATCATCGCCGTCATATTAGGCATTGTCGTCGCCGTTCCGCTCGGAGTGGCGCTGACGAGAATGAAAAAGGGCGCAGGCGCCGTCATCGGCGCCGTCAACATTGTGCAGACCTTGCCGAGTCTCGCGATACTGGCGTTTTTTATCCCGTTGTTAGGCGTGGGAAAGGTGCCCGCGATCGTCGCGCTGTTTTTCTATTCGGTGCTGCCGATTCTCCGGAACACGTATACCGGCATTCAAGGCGTAAACAAAAATCTGCTGGAATCGGGAAAAGGCATCGGGATGACGGTCTGGGAGCAGATCAGGCTTGTGGAACTGCCGCTTGCGGTTCCGGTGATCATGGCGGGCATCCGCACATCCACCATTTATCTGATCGGCTGGGCGACGCTTGCTTCCTTTATCGGGGGCGGCGGGCTCGGAGACTATATTTTTATCGGCCTGAATCTCTATCAGCCTGAATATATTATCGGCGGCGCTGTGCCGGTCACCATTTTAGCTATTATCATTGATTATCTGCTAGCGGCGACGGAACGGAAGGTGACGCCGAAAGGGCTGAAAGGACTGAAGGAAGTATCATAAGGAGTTGGCTGTTTTGAAAAAAAACCAAAAGAGATGGATGTGCGCACTGGCGCTGTCAGCTGCTCTGCTTCTAGGCGGCTGTTCCCTTCCCGGCCTGAGCGGGGCTTCCGATGATACGATCAAAATCGGGGCGCAAAGCATGACGGAATCAGAAATTATCGCCAATATGATCGCACAGATGATTGAACACAATACAGACTTGAATACGGCATTAATTAAAAACCTCGGATCGAACTATGTCCAGCAGCAGGCGATGCTCGGCGGTGAAATCGATATCGCCGCGACGCGCTACTCGGGAACGGATTTAACGAGCACCCTCGGCATGGAAGCGGAAAAAGACCCGAAAAAAGCATTATCCATCGTCCAGAAGGAATTTGAGAAACGCTTCCATTACAAATGGTTTGATTCTTACGGATTTGAGAACACATACGCTTTTACCGTCACGAAAGAACTTGCGGAAAAAGACCATTTAGACAAAGTGTCCGATATTAAGAAGCATGCGGATCAATTTAAGCTCGGTGTAGACAATGCGTGGCTGAAAAGAAAAGGTGACGGCTATAAAGGCTTTACCGACACGTACGGCTTTGAATTCGGCACAACCTATCCGATGCAGATCGGACTTGTATACGATGCCGTGAAAAACGGGAAAATGGATGCTGTCCTCGCCTATTCAACGGACGGACGGATTAAAGCGTACGATCTGAAAATTTTAAAAGACGACAAGCAGTTTTTCCCGCCGTATGACTGTTCGCCGGTCATTCCCGACAGCGTGCTGAAGCAGCATCCTGAACTGAAGGGCATTGTGAATAAACTGATCGGCAAAATCGATACGGAAACGATGCAGGAATTGAATTACGAGGTGGACGGCAAGCTGAAAGAACCGTCCGTCGTCGCTAAAGAATTTTTGGAGAAACATCATTATTTTGAATAAGAAATGAGGTGGGGCAAATGGAAGTGCTGCAGCAGCTCGGCACTTATTATTCTCAAAACGGCGCCTATGTGCTTCAGGAGTTTTACCGCCATTTTCTCATGTCGGTATACGGCGTTTTATTTGCGGCGATCGTCGGGGTTCCGCTCGGCATCTTCATTGCCAGGTACAGAACATTAAGCGGCTGGGTATTCGCGGTGACAAACGTGATTCAGACCGTGCCGGCGCTTGCGATGCTTGCGGTGCTGATGCTCGTCATGGGGCTCGGCGCCAATACGGTGATTTTGTCGCTGTTTTTATATTCGCTTCTTCCGATCATCCGGAATACGTACACGGGAATCGCCAGCATTGAACACGCTTATCTTGAATCGGGAAAAGCGATGGGCATGACCAAATTTCAGGTGCTCCGCATGGTGGAGCTGCCGCTTGCGCTTTCCGTCATCATGGCGGGGCTGCGGACGGCGCTCGTCATCGCGATCGGCATTACGGCAATCGGTACGTTTGTCGGCGCGGGCGGACTCGGTGACATTATTGTCAGGGGCTCAAACGCCACGAACGGAACCGCGATTATTTTGGCCGGCGCCATTCCGACAGCGCTGATGGCCGTTATCGCAGATCTTGTGATGGCGTGGCTGGAGCGGGCGCTGAGTCCGGTGAGAAAGAAAAAACGAACCAAAGCGCCGAATGCGGCATGAAAAAAACGCCTTGCGGGTCAGGGCGTTTTTTTCTTATGGCTTCGGAACATGCTTGAAAATTTCTTCGCTTTCAAAAAACTCGATCAGACGGCTGATCCAGTTGTAGTAATCAAGCCAATCCTTTAATTCTTTCAGCAGTTCGTTGATTTTTTCCTCAGCTTCTTCCGGCACGCCGTTTTCAAGGACAGCCGTCAGTTCGCGGTTCAGCTTTTTATGCATCATTTTATTTTTGCTGACGACCTTGCTCCATGTGGCCGTAAACAGCGTAATAAAGGTTTGGTAATAATCCTGCTCGACGTCGTATAAATCTTTGCGGACGCCTTTTTCAAACACTTTTTCCGCCAGATTGACGTCAAGCATTTCACGGACCGCCTGACTCATTCTCGTCTTGCTCATGCCTGTCGCTTCTGATAATTCAGTTAAGGTCATCGGCTTGCGGTTCATATAAATAATGCCTAAAATGCGCCCCACCGTCGCGGGCATTCCGAATGTATGCATATTTTCAGCGATTCGTTCTATCAAATGATCTTCAGCTTGTTCGATTACGTGTAACGGATCTTTCTCCAACAGTTTCAATCCTTTCAGTCAGCAATTCCGATGTCAATATACCACATTTTTAAACCGGCGGAAATGCTCTTCCGAGAGAATCTGGCAGTAATCCGGAGCAATAAGAAGAACTTTGCCGGTCAATACGGGTAAATCAGTGCTTACACAACCTTTATATATAATATGGACAAATTGTAAACTTTTTAATTTACAAAGTTTAATTTATAATGGGAAACGTTCAATTGTCTGAAAAGTTAAATTTGAATTTAACGAATTGAATAAACTTAATCATGGAGGTGTGAGTGTTTGCTGACATTAGAAAATGTCTCGAAAATGTATAAAGGCGGGAAAAAAGCCGTCAACAGCATCAACCTGAATATCGCCAAAGGTGAATTTATTTGTTTTATCGGACCGAGCGGCTGCGGAAAAACGACGACGATGAAAATGATCAACCGCTTAATTGAACCGACAGAAGGCAGAATCCTGATAGAGGGCCGAAACATTATGGAACAAGACCCGGTGGAACTCAGAAGAAGCATCGGCTATGTCATCCAGCAGATCGGGCTGTTTCCGCATATGACCATTCAGCAGAACATTACCCTCGTTCCGAAGCTTTTAAAGCATCCTGCCGAAAAACGGAAGGAACGGGCGCGGGAGCTTTTAAAGCTCGTTGATATGGGGCCTGAATATTTAGACCGTTACCCTCATGAACTGAGCGGAGGACAGCAGCAGCGAATAGGTGTATTACGGGCACTTGCCGCAGAGCCGCCGCTCATCTTAATGGATGAACCGTTCGGGGCGCTTGACCCGATTACGAGAGATTCCCTTCAGGAAGAATTTAAAAAACTGCAAAAAACCTTACATAAAACCATCGTATTTGTTACCCATGATATGGACGAAGCCATCAAGCTTGCGGACAGAATCGTCATTCTGAAAGCGGGAGAAATCGTCCAGGCCGGAACGCCTGATGAGATTCTCAGATTTCCGGCGAATGAATTTGTTGAGGAGTTTATCGGCAAGGAACGGCTGATCCAATCATCCAGCCCTGATATTGAACGGGTGGAGCAGATCATGAATCCCGATCCCGTGACGGTAACACCTGAGAAAACACTGTCAGCCGCCATTCAGCTGATGCGTGCCGAGCGGGTGGATTCGCTGCTCGTCATTGATGAAAAGAACGTTCTCCAAGGTTATGTCGATGTGGAGATGATTGACCGCAATCGAAGACAAGCGGTAACCGTCGCGGAAGTACTTGAACGGGATCTATACACGGTCAGAAGCGGCACTCTGCTTCGCGACGCCGTCCATAAAATTTTAAAAAGAGGCATGAAATTTGTGCCGGTCCTTGATGAAGCCGGCCGTTTAACGGGAATCGTGACAAGGGCAAGCCTCGTTGACATCGTCTATGACTCCATCTGGGGAGAAGAGAATCAGCTCGCGGTGATGTCATGAGGAGGCTTCAATTGATATGAATCAGACCGTGCAATTTTTACAGGCAAATGGAGGAGAGATGCTTTATAAAACATGGGAGCATCTGTACATCTCATTAATCGCCGTCATGGCGGGCATTCTCGCCGCCGTTCCGCTCGGCGTCCTGCTGACGAGGATGAAAAGAGGAGCCGGCGCCGTCATCGGCATCGTCAACATCATTCAAACCTTGCCGAGTCTTGCCATTCTTGCGTTTTTTATTCCGCTTTTAGGCGTAGGAAAGGTCCCGGCCGTTGCGGCGCTGTTTTTCTATTCCATGCTGCCGATTCTCAGAAACACGTATACGGGGATTCTCGGCGTCAATCGGCATCTTCTGGAATCGGGAAAAGGAATCGGCATGACGGCATGGGAGCAGATCAGGCTTGTAGAGCTCCCGCTTGCCGCTCCGGTCATCATGGCGGGCATCAGGACGTCTTCGATTTATTTAATCGGCTGGGCGACGCTCGCCTCCTTTATCGGCGGAGGCGGACTCGGGGATTACATTTTTATCGGCTTGAACCTTTATCAGCCGGAGTATATTATCGCAGGCGCTGTTCCGGTCACAATGCTGGCGGCCGCTGTCGATTATATGCTGGGGATGACAGAACGGAAAGTCACGCCTGACGGGCTGAAGAGCATAAAGGATGCTTCATAAGGAGGAGGTCTCTCATGGGGAATAGATGCAAAAAACGGCTGCTCGCAATCGCCTGTATCGGCATGCTGCTCCTTGGCGGATGCTCACTCCCGGGATTGAGCGCCGCATCGGAGGATACCATTAAAATCGGCGCGCAAAGCATGACCGAATCAGAAATCATCGCGAGCATGCTCGGGCAGATGATCGAACATCACAGCGGGTTGAAAACATCCGTTATTAAAAATCTCGGTTCCAACGCCGTACAGCAGCAATCCTTGATCAACGGTGATATTGATATCGCCGCTACACGCTATACAGGTGACGCGCTGACCGGGACGCTTCGCATGGAGCCGGAAAAAGACCCGGAAAAAGCGCTGCGGCTCGTTCAGCGTGAATTTCAAAACAGATATGACATGAAATGGTTTGATTCTTACGGCTTTGATAATATATACGTCTTTACCGTTTCCGGACAGCTTGCCCGCAAGTACCATTTAGAATCGGTATCCGATGTCAAAAAAGAAGCGTCTCATCTGAAATTCGGCGTAGATAACTACTGGATGAAGCTGAGAGGCAACGGATATCAGGATTTTATGAAAACGTACGGAATGTCATTTGAAGGCACGTATCCGATGCAGATCGGCCTCGTTTACGACGCGCTGAAAAGCAGGAAAATGGATATCGCGCTCGCTTATTCCACCGATGGAAGAATCATCGCTTACGGACTGAAAACGCTGAAGGATGATAAGCGGTTCTTTCCTCCGTATGACTGTTCACCCGTCGTTCCGGACCATGTATTAAAAGAGCATCCCGAACTGGAGGGCGTGATCAATCAAATGATCGGCGCGATTGATACAAAGATGATGCAGAAAATGAATTACGAAGTTGACGGCCGATTAAAAGAGCCGTCCGTCGTGGCTAAGGAATATTTAGAAAAACATCATTACTTTGAATAACGGAAAGGAGATGTGCGGATGGACACGATGAAGGAGCTGTTTACGTATTACGCTCAAAACGGCAGCTATGTTCTGTATGAATGCTGGCGGCACTTTCTCATGTCGGCGTACGGCGTCGTTTTCGCCGCCGTTTTCGCCATTCCGGCCGGAATTGTGACAGCAAGGCACGGGCGTCTCGCCGGTTGGGTGTTTGCTGTGGCGAACGTGATTCAAACCGTTCCGGCGCTTGCGATGCTCGCCGTCCTGATGCTTGTCATGGGACTCGGCGCCAATACGGTCATCACGGCTTTGTTTTTGTATTCCCTGCTGCCGATTCTCAGAAATACGCACACGGGCATTATCAATATCGAGCACGCTTATCTCGAGTCGGGAAAAGCGATGGGCATGACGAAATACCAAATCCTTCGTATGGTGGAGCTGCCGCTTGCGCTTTCCGTCATTATGGCGGGTCTTCGAACGGCGCTCGTCATTGCCATCGGCATCACGGCGATCGGCACCTTCGTCGGGGCGGGCGGCCTCGGCGATATGATCGTCAGAGGGTCGAACGCGACAAACGGAACCGCCATTATTCTGGCGGGCGCCATCCCGACCGCGCTGATGGCGGTAGCCGCAGACCTGCTGATGGCGTGGCTGGAACGAGCCCTCAGCCCGGTGAAAAAACAAAAAAGAAAGCTGATCGTACGCTCAGCCTCATGAAAAAAGCATTCTTCCGCGTGAAGGATGCTTTTTTTTGATTTCTTGATTAAATTTTGATAACTGCGCTGTAAAGTCTTACATATCAAATAACAAAGCAAAGGGGTAATCAAATGAGCAACATCTTAGAAACGAGACAGCTGCAAAAATCATTCGGCAGACAACAGGCAGTGGCTGATGTGTCTCTATCAGTAAAGCGCAACAGTATATACGGCCTGCTCGGTCCGAATGGCGCGGGAAAATCAACGACACTTAAAATATTGACCGGCATGCTGCAGCAAACATCCGGCGAGGTTCTGTTCGACGGACATACATGGAAGCGCGAAGATTTGAAAAGCATCGGTTCCCTGATTGAAGCGCCGCCGCTTTACAGCAACCTGACAGCCGCTGAAAATCTGAAAGTCCGCTGCGTTATGCTCGGACTGCCTGCCTCAAGAATTGCGGAAGTGCTGGAAATCACGGGATTAACGGGAACCGGAAAAAAGCGCGCCGGACAATTTTCCATGGGAATGAAACAGCGTCTCGGCATTGCGTTAGCATTATTAAACCGTCCGTCGCTCTTAATTCTTGATGAGCCGACAAACGGATTGGACCCGATGGGAATTCAGGATTTGCGGGAATTTATCCGCTCCCTGCCCGGACAGGGAATGACGGTTATTTTATCAAGCCACCTGTTATCAGAAGTCGAGCAGATCGCAGACCATATCGGAATCATCAGTGACGGCGTTTTAGGATATCAGGGAGAAATCAGCCGGGAAGACGATCTGGAGCGGCTGTTTCTGGAGGTTGTCAAATCAACACGGGAGAAAGCGGGGACTGGGAAATGATTCAGTACATGCAGGCGGAACACCTTACATCTAAAAGAACATTTATCAGAAAGCTGATCATTCTGATTCCGCTTCTAAACACGGCTTTTTCTTTTCTGCTGAATACGGCTTATTTTATGACGGGCACGTTCAATTGGTGGGCGGTTATTTTCATGCCGCTCATGGTTGCTCTAATGTGCGGTTTATCTGTTAAAAAAGAGAAAAAGTCAGCGAATGACCGTGCGGTGTACTCACTGCCGGCTGACTTGAAGAGCATTTGGTTCTCAAAAATAAGCTTGATCGCGCTGTATTCACTCCTGTCGCAAATCGTCTTTTTAGTCATCGTGTTTTTGCTTGGCCTTGTGTTTCCGGCAATTGCTGCGGTTCAGCTGAAAGGTATTGAAGCAAGCTCCCTTTTGTGGCTGTCTACGCTTTGGGAAATTCCGTTCTGCTTATGGATTGCCAGACAGTTCGGGTTTACGGCAGTCATTCTCGTGAATATGATCGCCGCTTTTGTTTTGGGTATTGTGCCGGCGTCCGGTTCATTGTGGTGGCTGAGCCCATGGAGCTGGTCAGTCCGGGTGATGTCACCGATTCTCGGGATCCATCCGAACGGAATTCCGCTTCCCGCAGACAGCGGCTTATTAAACGGAAACGTGATCTTTCCGGCTATTATTCTTTCTATCCTTTCTTTTATCGCAATAAGTTTTGTTTCCGCCGTGTCTTTTGCAAAAGGGGGAAACCGGTCATGACCGTGCTTTTAAGATATATGTGGGCCGATGTATTAAAAATGAAGCGCACGCCGCTCATATGGATGCATGCTGCGGCGCCGGTTTTATGCGCGGGATTTTTCCTTTTGTATATGTATGGAAGGGTTCAGGAGCCTTATATGCTGTACAGTGTGTTTTTCAGCGTGATTGCCGTTTTATACCCTTTAATCATCAGTATTGTCTGCGGCATGTCTGCCTCCGTTGAGGAACAGGCGGGCCATTTTCAGATGATGCTGGCGGTTCCGTATTCTAAAATCGTCAGTTTTGCGGGCAAGCTGCTTCTATTGCTGCTCTTGAATGTGTTATCGATAGGTCTCGCCATCTGTCTTTATTTGGCGGGGATGAAATTTGTTCTTCACATCAATGACCTCCCGTATCTTCTCTTTTTAAAAGGAGGGGCGTGGCTGATTGCCGGCAGTCTTCCGCTTTATATGATGTCTTTTTTTGTCGGCATAAAGTACGGCATGGGACCGTCCGGGCTTTTAGGAGGTGCGGGATTATTAATGGCGGCGCTCATGAATACGGGACTTGGCGATATCATATGGCGTTTTGTTCCGTGGGCATGGAGCGTGCGGCTTTCAGGCCTTGCAGGACTGCTGCATTTTGACAAAGTCAAAAAAGAGTTCCTCCCTTATGTAAGATACGATATGAGATACGGAGAAATAATGTTATATTTTTCTATAGTGATATTATGTCTGGCCGGCCTCTATTGGTGCAGAAGATGGGAAGGGCGGCGTTCATATGAATAAAGGCAAGGAGCGATTCGGCCGGTGGCAAACATTTTAGCAATTGATGATGAAAAAGATATTCTCGTTCTGATCAGAAACATTTTACAGCGTGATCAGCATTCAGTAACGATTCTGGAAAAAGCGGAGGATCAGTCATTGGATTTTTTTCAAGGCTATGATTTGATTCTTCTCGATGTCATGATGCCCGGAACAGACGGGATTGAACTCTGCCGGCGGATTCGGCCGCTGGTGGACAGCCCGATCCTGTTTTTAACGGCAAAGTCTGACGAAGAATCCATTGTGAAAGGCCTCATGACAGGCGCTGATGATTACATCACAAAGCCGTTCGGTGTACAGGAATTGATGGCAAGGGTAAACGCGCATGTCAGAAGGGAACGGCGGGAAAAGCATCAGACGAAACGGCTGATATCAGGCTTCATGTTTGATTTTGACAATAAAGAAGTATGGATTGATGACCGGAAACTGCCTCTTACGAAAAACGAATATAAAATCGTTGAATGTCTGGCACAGCATAAAAACAGAACATTCTCACGGGAGCAGATTTACGAGGAAGTGTACGGCTTGGACGGCGATGCGCTCTATTCAACCATTACGGAGTTTATCAGAACCATCCGGAAAAAATGTAAAGAACACGGGGCTGATCCGATCAAAACGGTGTGGGGTGTCGGATACAAATGGGAATAGCAAAAGGAAAATCAAGCATCCGCAAAGAGCTTGTCAAATTTACCATCACGCTGTGTCTGAGCACGATGGGGGTGGCGGCATTATGTGTCACCTTAAATGCCATTGCCATGAATGCCGGAGCGATCCTGCCCGCAAATTACAGCGAGCATGAGGCGGAACAGATCAAACCCCGCCTGAAATCAGCGGAAAAGATAACAGAAGACATGATCCCCGCAGGTATGACATACGCCGTTTTTGATAAAAAAACAAAGCGGATGACAAAAGGAACGATGACGGAACAAGATGCGGCCAACGCCAGAAAAAAAATTCAGCATCAGCCGTATTTTAATTATGCCCAAAAAGGATTCATGGTGATAAATCGGAAAGATGAATATGGCGTTCTCCAATATTCACTCAGGTCGGAATTTCAGTCGCCGCTGTTAAGGCGTTATCTGCCGAATTATGAATGGACGGGGCTTACGATTCTGATCACTTTGCTTCTTTTGACCGTTTTTATCGTGACGACGCGTTTCGCCAATCAGCTGAGACGGCATTTCAGCACACTCAGCTCCATTACGGCAAGCATTCAAAAACAGAATTTAAATATCAATCCAAAAAGGTCGCGTATAAAAGAATTTGACGATGTCATTGACTCTCTGCTGAAAATGAAAGACGCGCTTCAGGCATCTCTGGCGGCGCAATGGGAGGCGGAGCGGATCAAGAAAGAACAAATCGGCGCGCTTGCGCATGATATTAAAATTCCGGCAACGATTATTAAGGGAAATGCCGAGCTGCTTCAGTTAACAGAGCCTGATGAGGAGCAGGCGGAATATGCGCAGTATATTCTGGATGCCGGAAACAAAATCGAGCATTATGTCGGACAGCTGATCCAGCTTTCTAAAGCGGAGGAATCAGTTGCCGTTCATGTCGAATATACCGACCTCAAAGAGTGGATTCAAAATATATATCGTGACGCGGCGGCGCTTGCGGGGCCGAAACAGATTGATCTCGCCCTCAGCGAACGGGGAATTGACCGAAAAGAAGCGCCGATCGATCATGAGCTGCTCCACAGGGCGGTCATGAATATCGCGGCAAATGCCGTCGACTATACGCCGGAAGGAGGGGAAATCCGTGTGGACGTCCTGTGCACCGATTCCGCCCTCCATCTTGCTGTATCCGACAGCGGAAGCGGGTTCTCACAGGAAGCGCTGAAAAGAGCGACACAGCTTTTTTACACGGAGGATAAAAGCAGACATTCGGCGGGGCATCACGGCATGGGGCTTACATTCGCCCATCATGTCGTACATCTTCACCACGGAGAATTAATACTTGAAAATCAGGAGTCTGGAGGAGCCCGGGCGGAGATTCGAATTCCGCTGGAAGGCGTCAGACAAAAACAAGCCCTGCACGCCTGAGGGCTTGTTTTTCTGTTTAAGAAAAGCAAAAATAAAAACGGCTGTCCGTTTGAGAGATCAGCCGCTTATGCGGAAAAGAGTTTATTAGGAAGGATCAATCCATTGTGAAGACCACTTGGAAATTTCCTCTAAAATAGGGGCTAATGCGCAGCCTTTTTCCGTTAATGAATACTCAATGCGGACAGGCGTTTCGGGGATAACATCCCGTTTGATGACACCTTCTGTTTCAAGTTCTTTCAGACGTTCTGACAAGACTCTTCCGCTTAAATTCGGAAGCGCCGCTTCAATTTCGCTAAATCGCTGCTGTCCGTTCAATAACTGAAAGACGATTAGAGCCACCCAGCGTTTACTTAGGATGTCGACCGCTTTTTCGAATCTGGGGCACATTTCTGATTGGTTCATGCTTTTTCACCTCGTCTTCTGCTATTATACCGCAAAATCGGAGGGAACGTACGTCTGGCGCTTGTTAAGTTGAGGAGAGGATCAAAAAGAGGATGAGGAATCCGGGGAGCGCTTTTTCGCTTCAGCCGCAATAAAATCAAAGTATTTGCTGACGCTTTCAATATCTTCTTTTGTGAAGTGCTGCCACTTTTTGCTGTCAAACAGCGGCAGATGCTCCGCGCCTCTGTCAACGGCGGTCTGATAGATGGCGCAGATGGATTGATAGCTTTCGGAGGTTTCGCGGATTTCCTCCTGAAATGCCTTGATGTGTCCGGCCCGCGCCATTAACTCCTCGTACGGAATTTTTAATGTGTCCGCCAATTTTCTGATGGTCGCGGGTTTAGGAATGCCGCGGTGCCCGTTTTCAATTCTGGAAATCGTCGCCGAGCTGACGCCGGAATAAACGGCAAGCTGATTGACGGTAAGCTTCCGGGCGCGGCGCAGCTCTCTTAATTGCTTTCCGAATGTGTTCAATAAGATCGCCTCACATGTGCAAAGTCATGAGTCTTCGTTTGTTCTTTTTTTGGCTTCCGCCGATAAGAACGCAAAGTATTTATCAAGCAGAACCAAGTCTTCTTTCGACAGGTGCCGCCAGTTCTCCCGCTCCAAAAGGGATAAATCATGCAGCTCATACGTTTCGGCTTTTTCCAGCAAGGTGCAGCCTGTGTCGTACGGGGCTCTCGTTTCCTGGACGGTCTCTATGTATCCCGCCGTCTGCATCAGTTCCTCATACGGGATTTTTAACGCATCTGCGAGCTTTTTAATGGTTGCAGGTTTCGGCACCCCGCGTTTGCCGTTTTCAATCCGCGAGATTCCCGCGGCGCTGACGCCTGAATACGTTGCCAGCTGGTTCACTGTCAGATGCCTTTTTTCCCGCAATGTCCGCAATTGTTTCCCGAAGCTTTCCACAGTCTCTCCCCCTCCCGCGGTCTATTTATATTCTAGTATGTTTATTGACTAAAGGGAATAGCCAGGCTGGAAAAGTATTGACAAAAGTTAACAAAAGCCGTATCTTATGTATAAGAAAGAAAGTATTTGACAGAACGGAAGGTGAAGAAAGTGGTCGAAAAGATACAGATCAGAAGAGATTATGTGCTGCAGTATATGGTCAATAATGACTACTCGTTAAACCAGCTCGCCCTGGAGATCGGAATATCTCCCGCCACACTGAGCCGTGTACTGAATGGAGAGCGGAGGCCGGGCCAGCTGGTCATCGGAAAAATGCTCTATTACTTTGACATGAAATTTGAAGATCTTTTTTACTACGACTTTGTTGACAAAAGTCAATGATGATGGAAGATTCAAACGCATTTCCGTTTTTCTGACATGATGTGCACCGATACGGCGTGACATGCCTTTGTTTTTCATGTAAAATAGAAGCAATGTAGGCCAGTCAGTCTGGAGGTGTATGGGATGCACACATTATTGATTACCTTATTGGTTATCGTCAGTATTGCACTTATTATTGTCGTATTGCTTCAAACCAGCAAAAGCGCCGGATTATCGGGTGCAATTTCAGGCGGGGCGGAGCAGCTTTTCGGAAAACAGAAAGCAAGGGGCCTTGATCTGATTCTTCACCGCACAACCGTTGTGCTGGCAGTCTTGTTTTTCGTGTTGACGATTTCGCTGGCGTATATCGTATAAGGCAATGTTTGTATAAGGTCTGATTTAATATCAGGCCTTTTTCTTGTTGAGAGACGGCGTTTGTTTCTCGCAAAACTGTGGAAAACTAAATTGAATGTGCAAAAAAGGGGTTATGAGCATGAAAATTGTGACACCAAAACCATTTACATTTAAAGGCGGAGACAAAGCGGTGCTTCTGCTGCACGGATTTACGGGAAATACGGCAGACGTCAGAATGCTCGGCCGCTACTTGAATGAGCGCGGCTACACTTGTCACGCGCCTCAATATAAAGGGCACGGCGTTCCGCCGGAAGAGCTGGTACATACGGGGCCGGAAGATTGGTGGAAAGACGTCATGGACGGTTATGAATATTTACGGTCTGAAGGCTATGAAAACATTGCGGCCTGCGGACTGTCGCTTGGCGGGGTTTTTTCATTGAAATTGGGTTACACTGTACCCATAAAGGGAATTGTTCCTATGTGTGCGCCGATGCACATTAAAAGTGAAGAGGTTATGTACGAAGGAGTTCTCTCCTACGCGCGCAATTATAAAAAATTCGAAGGAAAACAGCCGGAGCAGATTGAAAAGGAAATGAAGGAGTTTGAAAAAACACCGATGAATACGCTCAAATCGCTTCAGGAGCTGATTGCCGATGTGCGCAAGAACGTCGACATGATCTATTCCCCGACATTTGTGGTTCAGGCACGGCATGACCATATGATCAATACAGAAAGTGCGAACATCATTTACAACGAGGTGGAAACGGACGACAAACAGCTGAAATGGTATGAAGAATCAGGCCATGTCATTACGCTCGATAAAGAACGGGACCTCGTTCATCAGGATGTGTACGAATTTTTAGAGAAACTCGATTGGTAACAAACAGGAGGTCGAATAATGGAAAAAGAAGCGTTTATGGACCGTCTTCTCGCGTTTATGAAGGAAGAGGCGTACAAGCCCCTTACCGTTCAGGAACTCGAGGAGATGCTGAACATCACGGAAGCAGATGAATTTAAAGAGCTGGTAAAAGCGCTGGTGGCGCTCGAGGAGACGGGACAGATCGTCCGCACCAGAAGCAACCGCTACGGGCTTCCGGAAAAAATGAATTTAGTAAAAGGAAAAATTTCCGCGCATGCAAAGGGATTCGCGTTTCTATTGCCGGAGGATACCTCTTTAAGCGATGTGTTTATTCCGCCGAATGAGCTGAATACGGCCATGAACGGCGATATCGTCATGGTGCGGCTCAATTCCCAGTCAAGCGGATCGAGACAGGAAGGCACGGTCATCCGCATCCTGGAAAGAAGCATCGACCGCGTCGTGGGCACATACACAGAAACGAAAAGCTTCGGCTTTGTCATCCCGGATGATAAGAAAATCACGAGTGATATTTTTATTCCGAAACATGCCAATAACGGCGCTGCGGAAGGCCATAAAGTCGTCGTCAAACTGACAAGCTACCCTGAAGGCAGAATGAACGCCGAAGGAGAAATCGTTGAAATACTCGGCCATAAAAATGATCCGGGCATCGATATTTTATCCATCATCCATAAGCACGGCCTGCCGGGAGATTTTCCGGCTGAAGTGATGGAGCAGGCAACAAGCACGCCCGATACCATCGATGAAAAAGACATCAAAGACCGCCGTGATCTCCGCGATCAGGTCATTGTCACCATTGACGGCGCCGATGCGAAGGATCTGGATGACGCCGTCACTGTAACAAAACTTGATAACGGCAGCTACAAGCTCGGCGTTCATATTGCCGACGTCAGCCATTACGTCACGGAGAATTCCCCGATTGACAAAGAAGCGCTGGAAAGAGGGACAAGCGTGTACTTGGTTGACCGGGTCATTCCGATGATTCCGCACAGACTGTCTAACGGAATCTGTTCTTTAAATCCGAAGGTCGACCGGCTGACGCTTTCCTGCGAAATGACAATCAACCAGCAGGGACAGGTGACAGAGCACGAGATCTTCCAAAGCGTCATCAAAACGACGGAAAGAATGACCTATTCAGATGTCAACCGGATTCTCACAGAAGACGACGCCGAGCTGAAAGAAAGATACGAGCCGCTCGTCCCGATGTTTAAAGACATGGAACGTCTGGCGGAAATTCTCCGGGCGAAACGGATGGACCGCGGCGCCGTGGATTTTGATTTCAAAGAAGCGAAGGTGCTCGTCGATGAGGAAGGCGCCGTTAAAGACGTCGTCATCAGAGAGCGCTCAGTAGCGGAAAAGCTGATCGAAGAATTCATGCTTGTCGCAAACGAAACGGTGGCCGAGCACTTCCATTGGATGAACGTGCCGTTTATTTACCGGATTCACGAAGAGCCGAACGCCGAAAAACTGCAAAAGTTTCTGGAGTTCGTCACGACATTCGGTTATATCGTCAAAGGGAAAGCCGGAGACATTCATCCGCGCGCGCTGCAAAGCATTCTTGACGAAGTGCGGGACCGTCCGGAAGAAACGGTGATTTCAACCGTCATGCTCCGTTCCATGAAGCAGGCGAAATACGACCCGCAAAGCCTGGGCCATTTCGGGCTGGCGACTGAATTTTATACGCACTTCACATCGCCGATCCGCCGCTATCCTGACTTAATCGTTCACAGGCTGATCAGAACGTATTTGATCAACGGACAATCGGACGAAGCGACTCAAGAAAAGTGGGCCGAACGCCTTCCGGAAATCGCTGATCATACGTCAACGATGGAACGTCGCGCCGTTGATGCCGAGCGGGAAACGGACGATCTGAAAAAAGCGGAATATATGCTTGATAAAATCGGCGAGGAATTTGACGGCATGATCAGTTCCGTCACGAATTTCGGAATGTTTGTCGAGCTGCCGAATACGATTGAAGGGCTTGTGCACGTCAGCTTTATGACGGATGATTATTACCGTTTTGACGAGCAGCATTTCGCCATGATCGGTGAACGCACGGGCAACGTTTACCGCATCGGAGACGAAATCACGGTCAAAGTCGTCGACGTCAATAAAGATGAGAGAAACATCGACTTTGAAATTGTCGGCATGAAAGGCACCCGCCGTCCGAGAGAAACAACAGGCGACCGCAGAAAACGAGGCAGACCGGCGCGGAAACGCGTGTTAAACAGCAATACCCCGGCTTCACCGCCGAAATCGGAGGAAAAAGGGGAATGGTTTACAAAACCGAAGAAGAAAAAGAAAAAACGCGGTTTCCAAAACGCGCCGAAACAAAAACGCAAAAAGAAGAAGTAAATGCGAAAAGCAAATGGGGCAAAATGCTCTGTTTGCTTTCTTTCGCAAGCCGCATTTTCATTGTCGCGGAACGCTCCTTTTGCTAAAATAAAGCGTATCGCACACATGAACGGTTTTTGCGGAGAGAGGAGGATAAGGCATGCCAAAAGGATCAGGCAAAGTATTATCGCAAAACAAAAAAGCAAACCATGATTACTTTATAGAAGAAACCTATGAAACAGGCATCGTGCTGCAGGGAACGGAGATTAAGTCCATCCGCGCCGGCCGCGTAAACATGAAGGATTCCTTTGCGAAAATCGAGCGCGGCGAAGTGTTCCTCCACAACATGCACATCAGCCCGTACGAGCAGGGAAACCGCTATAACCACGACCCGCTCCGGACGAGAAAGCTTTTGATGCACCGGAAAGAAATCAATAAGCTGATCGGCCTGACGAAAGAGAAAGGCTATTCCCTCGTGCCGCTGAAGCTGTATTTGAAAAACGGCTTTGCCAAAGTGTTAATCGGCCTCGGAAAAGGGAAGAAAACATACGATAAACGCGAAGATTTAAAACGAAAAGACGCCAAAAGAGAAATCGAAAGAGCGTTCAGAGACAGACAAAAAGGCTTCTGATGCATGAGCCTTGATGTGATGACTGCCCTATGCTATACTGTTCACACATCAGATTCACAGGCTGTTTATTGAAGACATTCCCAATTGAATTTGTCTGTGATCATGATATAATAACAGTACAGCCAGTTGAGCAAGAGCTTGATAGATCTCCCGTATACCCTTAACAAGGGGACGTTACGGATTCGACAGGGATGGATCGAGCTTGAGCTGCGAGCCGAGAGGCGATCTCGTTAACACGCACCTAAATATAACTGGCAAAACTAAAAGTTTTAACCAAAACTTAGCACTAGCTGCCTAATAAACGCAGCGAGCTCTTCCTGACATTGCCTATGTGTCCGTGAAGAGCACATCCAAGTAGGCTACGCTTGCGTTCCCGTCTGAGAACGTAAGAAGAGACTGACAGACTAGCTCTCGGAAGGCCCGCCCGCAGGCACGAAGACGAGTGAAACACAAAATATGCAGGCTACGCTCGTAGACGCTTAAGTAATCGATGTTTCTGGACGTGGGTTCGACTCCCACCGTCTCCATACATAACGCCAAACCACGCTGTTATCAAGGGTTTCAACGCCTTCGGTAACAGCGTGGCAACATTTTGGCAACATTTTAAAAAAATTCTTTGTTCATAAGCTCAACCATTTCCCTTTGTGCAGAGGGGTAAAGGTGGCTATATGTGTTTAATGTTTCTGCCACATTTTTATGCCCTAGTCTCTGAGCAATGACAAGAGGATTGCATCTATTATGAATCAAATATGATGCATGAGAGTGTCTAAATTCATGAATGAGGATTCTTTTGACACCAGACAGCTTTAAATATTTCTCGTATCGTCTATCTATTGTACTTGTTGCGATACTGTCATAAAACGAACCAAAAACCTTATAATCAGGTTTAACCGGCGCTAACTTTTCAGCGCTTTTTTTTATGCTCTTCAATAAGTCCATGACCTTTTGAGGTATCATAATCCTCCGGATAGATGACTTTGTTTTGGGTTTGGTAACTTCTCGGTTAATCGGCTTATTGTCGTTATCGGAATACAGGAACGGTCGGAGGTGCTGGGCATGAATCAGGCAGTCAATGCCGAAAGGTTTGAACTGGCTTTAGAAAATATGAATTATGAATGGTCAATGGTCCAGCTGAAAAGGTCGTTCAATACTGGCATGATGGGAAATCAATTCTTGATATGTCGGAATTATTAAACAGGGATTCGGATGAAATCATTTTGTTGGTCATGGATTTTGCAAGAAAAAACGTCCTGCCCGCCCGCAAGAACGGCTTATGCGCCAATAACAGGATAAGAATATCTGAGAAAACGATGAAAGATGAAAGAGAAAATGATTCGGCTACGCTATTTATTTGAAGAAAGCCCGGTGTATATCCCTTTTCAGGAACTAAACTTCATGTTTTATGACAGCGAAATCAGGCGTTTCCGGGAGCTATGGGCGGCAAATGAGTCTTATCTCAACATAGCAAAAGAGCAAAACGGAATGAAGACGAAACGTTATTCCTTATCATCAACCAAGCAAAAAGAGATCTCATAGAGCCGCGGGAATCCGGCTTGCTCGGAAGGGAAGCGACAGAAGATGCACGCAACAAGCAAAAGCTTCCGTTTTGAAAAAGAAACGGTCCCGAAACTTATGGTCATCGTGCAATATGAAGACTGTACCCCGGAGGTACGGAACGCGGCTTCGCAAATGTTGATGATGAAGGGAGTGGCAGACGTTGGGACAGGAAAAACGAAAGCATTTAATTGAATGGCTTTTGCTTATCGGCTCTTATGGCAGAGATTTTTTAGACCGAATTATCATATCTGGCGTTGTGTTTCGTAAGGATTTTTCAGGGGCTGGTTATAACTGGCTGAGGTCTGACAGCATTCCACTCGGCATGGATCAGGCGTTAAACCTAGTTGCGGATGAAGCTTTTGAAATAAAGGAAATCATTTGACGGAAACAAGCTTCAGTAGGATATAACGATTACAATTCCGGCAACCGGGAAAGATATTCAGCAGCTAAATACGGCAATGACAATTTCTGAAGATTGATTGTTACTTTCATTGGTGAAAAGACAGCCTTTCGGAGTTGTACAGCGTGCGTTAAAACGGTTAGTTTCCTGCTGAATAGGAGAATTATGCGAATAACAATATGTCTGACCGACCAACAAAGAAGATTAAAAAATAAAAAATTTGAACATTAGCCTCGAAATTTGATGAACGAAAATCAAATTTTATTGATTCAAAAATGTTTTGTGTTTTACGAATTAGTATATAATGTTTTTAACGAGAAATGAGAGCGGGGTTAATATGAAAATAGAAATAAAAAATTTGGGTCAAGTTAAACGTGCATCAATTGATGAAAAAGACTTAACAGTAATTGTTGGTGACAACGGCTCTGGAAAGACGTTACTCTTAGAGGCGAAGACCTTTATTGTTAATTATTATAAAAAGAATGCAGAAAAAATTATTCGTGACATTAATAGGAAATTTTCAGGCGATTTTGAGTTTGAGACAGATTGGTCCAACATTAGAAAATTTATTTCTGAAAGCATCGAAACTGTCAAAGTAGGAAGTAAAAACCCCCCATCTTCTAATTTTATTTTAGAGAACAAGCTTAAAAATCATGTGCTAGAAAATATAAATAAATTTATTAAGGAACAGTTTGAGGAACTTAAACAGCAAACAATTAATGAATTGAACAGGGAAATTCTTATGGTTGATGAGTCAGAGTTGGATTTTACATGGTTTGAGACTCCTCCAACCGTTTTTTCAGTTAATCACATTAAGTGTACCCTTACTTTACTGGACAAACATTTATTAATACTAGAGATGTCCTCTGAGGATGCTGAAGATTATGAAGTATTAAATTCAGTTATTATCAATTTGATCCCCAAAGAAGACTATATAATGAAAAGCTCTATGGATCCTGAGATTATCAAAGAAAAAGAGAAATTGTATGACCCGATAAATCAAATAAAAATTGCAATGAAAAATAATTTTATTTTTGGTTTTTTTAAAGAAATAACACATAGCGGCAATACACTTTATCTTCCTTCTGAGAGAAATTTATTTATGGATGATGCATTAACAAAGACTTTGAAAGAAAGTTACGATAGTCGTTATTCTTTTAACCGGAATAACTCAAAAATAAGATTTAGTGAATTTTTATTTAATATGGCGTACTTAAACCATAAGGATAGGTTAAACCGTCTTAAAAAAATGGATTTTGAATTAGAGCCAGAATTACAAAAAATATTCGGTGGTCAGATTGTCTTTGATGAGGAAGGAGATATAAAGAGTATAGTTAAAAAAGATGGGAGCACCATCAAGAGGGAACTTTTTTCTACAAAACAAAACAGGTTGATTCCATATCTTATAATAAATACACCTTTTATACATTACAGTAACGTGATTATTGAGGAACCCGAAGCCCATCTATCTTTAAAAAGTATAAGGGAATTATTGGGTTACTTTAAATTTTTAATTGATAGGGGGATTAAGATAACCATCACAACACATAGTGATGTATTCTTCAATCACTTGAACAATTTCATCTTAAAGGATAAATCGCTTGAGACTAAAGTTTATGAATTGAAGTTCTATGGTGATGAATCAATTCTTGAAGAAAAAACACTAACTGAGTTAGGGTATGAAATTGACCTGTTTACAGAAGAATTAAATAACTTGTATGATGAAACACTGTCTATTCAAGATAACAACGAACAGGCAGAAAATTGAGGGTAGATTTATGATTCCAACAATGTCTTTAATAAGAGAAAATGATATAATAACAATTGACAATAGTATTGACATTTCTGAATTTGTTAAAGATAAAAATGCAAAAATGGTATTGAAAATTAACAACGAATCAAATTCAGTCCTTTTTAAAGCTTTCTGTTATCAAAAAACGAAAAATCCAGAATCAAGCAGGTTGGATTTTTTCCATATTGATCAATTCCCTGATGGTATATTTTTTAAAGATAATGGAGATGGCACCTATCATTGTTATATATTCGAATTAAAATATACAGGATCCAATGACTTGCCTAAGCTAACTAAACAACTCTTCTCAGGGTATGTACATTGTAAATCCCTTTTATCTGTATTAGATATTGATATTACCAAAATTACTTATTCCTTTCATGTTGTTTTTGTCCGAGAAAACAGTAGTCAAGACAGGTTTAATAAAAAAGTGGCAGCTAGAAAAATTATACCTGGAAAAAAACTGAATTCGAATTCAGTTTTTGATAACTGGTTAAATAATTCTTTAGTTTATAGCACAAGTGAGTATGAAAAAATTATGAAAATTGATAAGGTAGTTTTGGACATTACAAAAGAAGAAGAAAAGTATATAGTACATTATAGTAATTTTATAATTTAAAAAGTTTCAAGATGAAGATGCCTGAGGACACTAATCGATGTACAGAGAGATCTGTACTTTGGGTCGGTGTCTGTTTTTTTAGCGATTGGAGAGACTTTTAAAAAGCTCAGAAGACCAGCTTTGAGGACAACTGATGTGATAGGACAAGGCTAAGAAGGAAAAAAGGCGGGGCTTTAAGAAAAAGTAAATGAGAGGGTAAATATATGAATCAATTAATATTAAATATTCCTTAGGTTGACGAAGAAGCAACAAAAAGTACCGGAAGATTTCTTGCCAAAAGTGACCGCAACATATAGCCTTGTCCCTCCCAGCTTTTCGAATGAATTTCATTCCTCCATAGAAGATGCAGCATTAAACGCATGGATTGGGAGGTTAAAAGGGAACAGTTTTTAAAGAGAATGCAAAGAGCGGTTAACCGGCTTTCCCAAAAGGAGCGGCAAATTCTTGTTATGCTCTATATGCAGAATGAAGAGATATTTTATGGGATTGTCTGACAGGCTGGATCGAACTTCCGCTGACTTTGGTGTGGAAGAATTTTGAGATCAGTCAGAAGGCATTGGGTTCGGATGCTGATGATGTCTTGGAGCTGTTTCAAGAGGCTCAGGAAGAGTTAGGGAATCGATTTGTCATTCAAATCGATCAGCCGTCAGCCAGGACAACGGACAGGCACTAAAAAGTGCGTACTTCCCCTCATCCATTTTTCTATCCGATAATAGGGACGGAAGGTTTCAGGCTTTCGATTTCTGTCCATATATAAGAAGAAACTTGCGATAGGGAGGAATGAATGATGGATTTGCAGTTGAAAGGGAAGACGGCGCTTGTGACGGGATCTACGTCAGGCATCGGGAAGGCGATTGCGGCTTCGCTGATTGCAGAAGGTGCGGCCGTGATCATTAACGGCCGCCGTGAAGAAAAGGTGAACGAAACGATCCGGGAACTAGAGAAACAGACGCCGGATGCCCGTCTCTATCCGGCCGCATTTGATTTAGGCACGGCGGAAGGATGCGGCGCGATTTTTCAGCAGTATCCGGATGTGGATATTCTCGTCAACAATTTAGGAATCTTTGAACCTGCGGAATACTTTGATATTCCTGACGAAGAGTGGCTCCGGTTTTTCGAGGTGAATATCATGAGCGGCGTGCGGCTGACACGCCGGTATGCAAAGCGGATGATTGAGCGTAAGGAAGGGCGGGTGATCTTTATCGCGAGTGAAGCGGCCGTCATGCCTTCTCAGGAAATGGCCCATTACAGCGCTACGAAAACGACGCAGCTGTCGCTGTCACGCAGTCTGGCCGAGCTCACGGAAGGGACGAATGTGACGGTGAATACAGTCATGCCCGGCTCCACGAAAACAGAGGGCGTCGAAACAATGCTCGAGTCGCTTTACCCCGGTGAAAACCTGAGTGCGGCGGAGGCGGAGAGACGATTTATGAAGGAGAATCGTCCGACGTCCATCATTCAGCGGTTGATCCGTCCGGAAGAAATCGCTCACTTTGTTGCCTTTTTAAGCAGCCCGCTGTCGTCTGCCATTAACGGATCTGCATTGCGGATCGACGGCGGCTTGGTGCGGAGCATTATATAAGATGAACGTACAAAAACCCCCGTAAAGCGGGGGTTTTTTTAATGCGGATCACGCTGAAACCGGCTGATGATCCTGCTGATTAAATCTTTTGTGGCGGAGTCAAAATGCTCTTCTTTTTGGTTTGTCAAAAGCCCGACCGGCGGAGAAATTGTTAAGTTATGGATCGGAATGACCTTCGTGCCCTCGATCGGTTCTGAGTGCGCCGTCGCCGTAAAGATTGAGACGCCGATATTTTCCCTGACATAGTATTGGTGAGCCATGCTGCTGGTCAGCTCCATTTTTCGATAGCGGCTGCCGATGGCCCGCTGCAGGTGCTGTTCAATTTGAATCCGGATCGGGCAATTGGCGGGCGTGAAAATCAGGCATTCATTTTCTAAATCCTCGAGATTAACGCTTGCTTTGGCGGCAAGGGGATGTCTGTCTGACACGATGACATTGAGCGAGTCATGGAAAAACGGATCGAAATAATTTTCCAGAATCAGCTCCGGCTCGCCGCATACGGCAAAATCAATGGCGCCCTCCAGCAGTTTGCGGCTGCATGTATTGGCATCATCCACGCTGATATTGACCGACATGTCAGGATAATCATGTAAGAAACCCCGCAGTACGGCAGGGAAGATCAGACTTGCCGTCGGTTCGGATATGCCAATCTGAATAAGGCCGGCCTGGCCCTGTCTGATGTCAGCCAGAGTATGGTCAAGCACCTCGTATTGCGCGAGAAGCTGCCCGGCCCGCTCATGAAACAGCCGCCCCGCCCTTGTCAGCTTCAGCTTCTTTCCCCGTTCAAACAGCTGCGCGCCTACATCCTGTTCCAGCTGTTTAATCCGCATTGAAATCGTCGGCTGTGAGTAGTTCAGAATTTCGGCGGCCTTATAAAAGCTGCCTGACTGTACGATCGTATGAAACGTTTTAATGGTGCGTAATTCCAACGAAATCCCCTCCCGGCTGTTCATTAATTTTCTTGAATCTTTCCTTTACTTTTTTTGATTAGTCAAATAAATCAGTTTGCTTTATAGTATAAACAATCAAAGCTTAGTAAACAAATTGGAATTATATATTTTGTGGGGAGAGTGACCGGAATGAGTGAAGACATATTTCGATTGGCTGAGAAAAAGGATGCGCCGGAGTTTTTAGAGCTGCTGTACAGCGCGTTTCAGCCGATCCGCAATTTGGAGATTGACTGGCCGTCGGCGCGGGCCGACATCGATATGGTAACTGAAAATATTGAAAATCATTCAGCCGTCGTGCTCGAACGGGACGGACGGCTTCTTTCAACCATTACGATCCGTTTTCCGTGGGAGAGTGACACGCCTCCGTCAAAATATCCGTTTGTCTGGTGGTTTGCGACGCTTCCTGAGCTGAAGGGGCAGGGCATCGGCAGCATACTTTTGACTTATGTGGAGGAACACGTGCTGCGGGATACGCTGAAGGCCCCGGCCATCACGCTCGGCACTTCGGCGCGCAAGCATCCCTGGCTTGTGGATATGTACAGACGGAGGGGGTATGAAGTGTATTTTGAGCAGGAGAAAGACGGAGACATCGGAGTCATGATGAGAAAGGTGCTCATACCGGAGCGGTTTGACGCGTCGCTGTTAGGCACACCGAGCTGGGCGCAATGATAAAAAAACGGATCAGAGCCGGCTGTCTGCTTCTGCTGCTCGGCGTGCTGGCCGGCTGCGGGCAAGGAGAAAGCACAAAAGCCGGGAGCGGCGTGCAGACCGTCATTGTCGGCACGGGAACTGATTTTCCGAACATTGCTTTTATGGATGAAAAAGGCGAGCTGACCGGCTATGACATTGAAGTGATGAAAGCCATTGATAAACAGCTGCCGCAATACAAATTTGTCTTTAAGACGATGGATTTCTCGAATCTGCTTACAAGTCTGGCAAACCGGAAAATTGACGTGATCGCGCACAATATGGCGAAAAATAAGGAACGGGAAAAGCGCTTTTTGTATCACAAAATCCCGTATAACTACTCGCCGATGTACATCACGGTGAAGGCGGATAATAACGCGATACACACGCTCCGGGATTTAAAAGGGAAAACCGTCATCGTCGGCGCGACGTCAAACGCGGCGGATTATATGACGGCATACAACAAAACCCACGGCAGCCCGATACATTTGAAATACGCCGGGCAGGGCGGCAATGACACAGCGAACCAAATGGAGACAGGACGCGCTGACGCCACCGTATCCACGCCGTTTGCCGTCGATTTTCAAAATAAGACGCACGGGTTCAAACAAAAGACGGTCGGTGATGTGCTGCTGGATACCGAGGTGTATTTTATGTTCAATAAAAACAGCCAAACCCTGGCGGACGATACGGATCGTGCGATTCAAAAGCTGGAGAAGGACGGCACATTGAAAAGGCTGAGTGAAAAATGGCTCGGCGCGGATTATTCAAAATCAAGTTTCACGAAATAACTGAAGCAGAAAACGGGGCGATCACATGAAAATAAGACTGGCGGTCATGTCATTAACAATTGCCGCAACGGCGGCGTTATCAGCCTGCGGCGCGGGCGGAGAGGCGGCAGCAGGCAATCAGAAAAACGTGAAGAACATCACGGTCGGCACCGGCACTCAATTTCCGAATATTTGCTTTATTGATGATAAAGGCAAATTGACGGGCTACGACGTTGAGCTGGTGAAAGAGCTTGACAGGCGCCTGCCGGACTATCGTTTCACCTTTAAAACGATGGATTTCTCCAACCTGCTTGTCAGCCTCAGCCAGCATAAAGTCGATATCGTAGCCCATCAAATGGAAAAAAGCGCCGAACGGGAGAAAAAATTTCTGTTCAATCAAGTCGCATATAACAACTTCCCGCTGAAAATCACGGTGCTTCAAGAAAACGGGAACATTCACGGCATTGAGGACTTGAAAGGGAAGCGGGTTATTACGAGTCCCACGTCAAACGGCGCGCTTGTGCTGAAGAAATGGAATGAAAAACACGACAGTCCGTTTGAAATCGCTTATGCCGGCCAAGGCTCCAACGATGCGGCCAATCAGCTGAAATCCGGCCGCGCCGATGCGACGATTTCAACGCCGTTTGCCGTCGATTTCCAAAACAAAACGAGCGCGATCAAAGAAAAAACAGTCGGCGGGGTGCTGTCAAATGCCAAAGTGTTCTTTATGTTTAACAAAAATGAACAAACGCTGAGCGATGACATTGATAAAGCCCTGCAGGAAATCATTGATGACGGCACGCTTAAAAAGCTGAGTGAAAAGTGGCTCGGCGCGGATTATTCAAAGGAGCAATATTAAGTGAAAAAGAGAGGGATCGGCAATGGAAAAAGCGTTTGATATCAGTATGATCTCATCCTTTGTGCCGACATTGCTCGGGTATTTGCCCGTCACGCTGTATATATTGGCGGTGTCTTTGCTGTTCGGCTTTCTATTGGGGCTGCTTTTGGCGCTGCCCCGCATCTATCGCATTCCCGTTTTGAATCAGTTTGCGAAGCTGTATATCTCTTTTTTCAGAGGAACGCCCATCATGGTGCAGCTGTTCATTGTATTTTACGGTATTCCGGCGCTCACGGCGCTCGCCGGAATTGATACCTCCAAAATGGACCCTTTGTATGCGGCAATCGCCACGTACGCGCTGAGCAGCGCGGCAAGAGCGGCGGAAATCATCAGGGGAGGTGTGAACAGCGTCGACCGCGGGCAGGCGGAGGCGGCGTTCAGCATCGGGCTGAACGGGGGGCAGACATTCCGGCGCATCATTCTGCCGCAGGCGCTTGTGCAGGCCTTTCCCAACATCGGGAATATGGTGATCGGTTTCTTAAAAGATACATCACTCGCTTTTTCGATCGGGGTGATGGATATGTCGGGCAGAGGACAGACCTTGATTACATCGAGCAATCATTCTTTAGAAGTGTATATCTCGCTTTCTGTTCTGTATTATGCGGCCGCCCTTTCATTTGAATGTGTCTTCAGATGGGCCGAAAAACGAATCAAGAAAGATGAGACGCGCCTTGTGACGGTTTTTGACATGAGCGCGCACGGCTGAAAAGGAGGGAGAACAGTGGAGCTGGACATTCCATTTATCGGCACTGCGATAAAACAAATGATGAAAACCGTTCCGCTTACATTGGCGATGACGGTCATTCCGCTTATTGCCGGATTTTTCATAGCTCTCGGCAATATCACGGTGCGTATATTCCGCATCAAATGGCTGCTGGCCTGCTCAGCGTTTTACGTGTCTTTTTTCCGCAGCACCCCGGCGATTCTCCATATCATGCTGATTTATTTAGGGGTTCCGCTGATTGCCGATCAATTCAGCCGCGCGTTTCATCTCGGCTGGTCGGCCAATCAGATTCCGGTAGCCGTGTTTGTCATCATGGCACTGTCATTAACGGCAGGCGCTTATATGACGGAAATTCTCCGATCCGGGATCATGGCCGTCGATACGGGGCAGGCGGAGGCGGCATATTCAATCGGCCTGACGCGGGGACAGATGATTCGGCGCGTGGTTCTGCCGCAGGCGTTCATGATATCTCTCCCGAACTTCACCAATATAGGCATCGGCTTTTTGCATACCACTTCCATCGCGGCAATTGTTGCGGTGCCTGAAATTACAGGAACGGCGACGATTGCGGCATCCGATAACTATGCGTTTCTGGAAGCATTTATCGGGGCGGCCGTGATTTATTGGGGATTAACGCTGATTCTCGAAGCTGTAAACAGTCTGGCGGAAAAAAGGGCAGTCAGATATCAAGGAGGCGCATTATGATCGAAATCCGAAACATTCAAAAACATTTTGGCAGTCATCACGTGTTAAAGGGGATCAATTTAAGTGTCCGGAAAGGAGAAGTCGTGACCATCATCGGCCCGAGCGGTTCCGGGAAAACCACTTTTCTGCGCTGCCTTAATTTACTTGAGCGGCCGGATGAGGGCGCCATTTCGCTGCACAGTGAAGTCATTAACTGCAAAAAGCCTGCCAAAAAAGACATTCTCAGACTGAGGAAACAGACGGCGATGGTTTTTCAGCAATATCATTTGTTTTCGCATAAAACGGCGATTCAAAATGTCATGGAAGGCCTGACGGTCGCAAGGAAAATGAAAAAACCAGATGCGTACGCCATTGCCGAGCGGGAACTGGCCAAGGTGGGGCTTCAGGATAAATTGCACGCCTATCCGAATCAACTGTCGGGAGGCCAAAAGCAGCGGGTCGGGATTGCCCGGGCGCTTGCTATTCATCCTGATGTCATGCTGTTTGACGAACCGACCGCAGCCCTCGATCCGGAGCTTGTCGGCGAGGTGCTCGAGGTGATGCTTAACATTGTGCGGACCGGCGCCACCATGATCATTGTCACACATGAAATGGAATTCGCCAGAAGAGTGTCCGACCGAATTGTGTTTATGGATGAAGGAGCAATCGTGGAACAAGGAACGCCTGAGGAAGTCTTTTACAAGACGAAAAAAGAAAGAACGAAGAAGTTCCTCCGCCGCGTGCTGCCTGATTACGGTTATGACATAAAAGAGCGCATAAAGGAGCCTGTCGTATGATTCGTTTAAGCATTTTAGACCAAAGTGTCACCGCGGAAAACCAAACCGCAGAAGAAGCCTTGCGGCAAACGGTGAAATTGGCTCAGGAGGCCGAACAATACGGATATGACCGTTTCTGGGCGGCGGAACATCATAACAATGAAGAGATAGCGGGATCAGCGCCGGAAATTGTTCTGGGGTATCTTGCCGCAAGCACGAAAAAAATCCGTCTCGCGTCCGGCGGGGTGATGCTGCAGCATTACAGTCCCTATAAAGTGGCGGAGCAGTTTCGGGTTCTGTCCGCCCTTGCTCCCGGCCGTGTGGCGCTCGGTGTCGGCAAAGCGCCCGGCGGATTTCAGCTGTCAACCGATGCGCTGCAGCGGGAGCTTATCCAGCCCGCCCGTTTGTTTGAAGAAAAGCTTGAGGAGCTGACTCATTTCATTCGAAATGATTTTCCGGACTCGCACCGCTATGCGTCATTGCGGCCGACGCCGCATACTGAGTATGCGCCTGACATCTTTTTGCTCGGCGGCAGCGCGGAAAGCGCGATATCCGCGGCCAAACTCGGCATTTCCTTCGTTTTCGCCTATTTCATAAACGGTGAAGAGGCTGCGTTAGAAAAAGCGCGCCACGCCTTTGACGAGCATCTGCCGAAAGGATCGAAGGCGGAATTTCACCTTGCGCCGATGGTCTTTACCGCGCATACAAAAGCAGAAGCTGAAAAACACGTGGTATCGCGTGAGTCGGTCAAAATCATTCTCAAAGACGGCAAAAAGGTGAATGTCGGTTCCCGGGAACAAGCGGAAGCGTTTCTTGAACAAGTCACGCAGCCGTATAAGCTGATCACACAAAAGACGGGTGTGATTGCCGGGACAAAAGAAGAGACAGCCGCCGAGCTGAGACGATTATCGGTTCAATACAGCATTACCGATTTTGTGATTTTGTCGCCTATCAAAAACGCTGAGGAAAAACGATTGTCTTACCGGCTGTTAAGCGAAGCGGTGCAGCCGGCCCCACAATTATAGGAGGGATGAACATGAGTCATGAAGTAAACGTAGTGGTCTGGAGCAAACAGGGCTGCTCCTATTGCGATGAAGTGAAAGGATATTTGCGGGAAAACGCCGTGGCATACGAAACAATTGATGTGACAGAACGGGATGAATTGCGTGACGTGCTGCAGACGAAGTACGGCATCCGTCATGTCCCCGTCGTTGAAATCGGCAGCGGTGACAGCCGTGCGTATCAGGCCGTTACTCAAGTCGGCATTGAACATGTAGAACGGGCGCTTGCCGATTACGAGGGGAAAAAGGGGGAGAGAAAATGAGCCGGACGGATCTAATTCAATTCGGAGCCATGATTCACGGTGTCGGCGGCACAACAGACGGCTGGCGCCATCCCGACGCCGATCCGACAGCAAGCACGAATGCGGCGTTTTACAGGCAAAAAGCGCAGACTGCTGAAAGAGGGCTGTTCAGCTTTGCTTTTATTGCGGACGGCTTGTTCATTTCTGAAAAGTCCATCCCGCATTTCTTAAATCGGTTTGAGCCGATCACCATTTTATCGGCGCTTGCCGCCTCTACAACCCATCTTGGTTTAATCGGCACATTTTCCACATCGTTCACTGAGCCGTTCACCATCGCAAGACAGCTGATGTCTCTTGACCATATCAGCGGCGGCCGGGCGGGCTGGAATCTCGTCACCTCTCCGCAGGCGGGAGCCGCGCGCAATCACAGCAAAGAAAGCCTTCCCGACCACAGCCGGCGCTACGCCATCGCCCAGGAACATGTGGACGTGGTGCGCGGTCTGTGGAATTCCTGGGAAGAAGATGCCTTCGTCCGCAACAAAGAAACCGGGCAGTTTTTTGACCCTGACAAACTGCATCGCCTGTATCACAAAGGCGAGTATTTTCAAGTGGAGGGCCCGCTGAATATCGGCCGGTCCAAACAGGGAGAGCCGGTCGTTTTCCAGGCGGGGTCTTCAGAAACCGGCCGGTCGTTTGCCGCGAGGAATGCAGATGCAGTCTTTACGCACTCCAATTCACTTGAGGAAACGAAGGCTTTTTATGATGATGTGAAGAAGCGGGCGGCGGATTACGGCCGGGACGCTTCCAAGCTGCGGATTTTTCCGGGAATCAGTCCGATTATAGCCGGCTCACAAGAAGAAGCAGAAGCGAAATACCAAGAATTCGCCGAGCTGATTCCCATAGAGAACGCTGTTAAGTATGTGGCCAGATTTTTTGACGATTATGATCTGAGCCGGTTTCCATTGGATGAGCCGTTTCCTGATTTGGGCGACGTCGGGAAAAACGCGTTTCAAAGCACGACAGACCGTATCAAAAGAGAGGCGAAAGCCCGGAATCTTACGCTGCGTCAAGTGGCGCGCGAAGCCGCGTTTCCGCGAACCAACTTTATCGGGACACCGGAACGTGTGGCGTCATTAATTGAAACATGGTTTCAGCGGGAAGCGGCGGACGGGTTTATCATTCATTCTGACATCCCGGGCATGCTTGAAGCCTTTGTGGATCAAGTCATACCGATCCTCCAGGAAAAGGGGCTGTACCGAAAAAGCTATCCGGCCGATACACTGCGGGGGAATCTCGGATTGGATATTCCGGCCTGCAGACCCAATCCGATTTTGAGCAGAAACTGAGGTTTCTGCTTTTTCTGCTGCTTGCCATTCCCGTCATTACAGCCTTTTTTAAAAAAATATACTGATTTCAAGATATTATTGTTGCTAAATGATTTTTTTGTAACTATAATTATTACAGAACTGATCAGTATAAAAAAACATTCATATTTCATAATAAATGTGTGTGTAATCTGAAAACGAAAGGGCTGTTTACAATGGCAAAAGTACTTTATATCACTGCTCATCCTCATGATGAAAAGACATCTTACAGCATGGCAACAGGAAAAGCGTTTATCGATTCTTATAAAGAATCAAACCCGAATGATGAGGTTGTACATATCGACCTTTACAAAGAGAACATTCCTCATATCGACGCGGATGTATTCAGCGGCTGGGGAAAACTTCAATCCGGCACAGGTTTTGAAGAGCTTTCTGAAAACGAAAAAGCGAAAGTCGGCCGTCTGAACGAGCTGAGCGATCAATTCGCGTCAGCTGACAAATACGTATTCGTCACACCGCTTTGGAACTTCTCATTCCCGCCTGTTATGAAAGCGTACCTTGATTCTGTGGCTGTAGCCGGAAAATCATTCAAATATACAGAGCAAGGCCCGATCGGTCTGTTGACTGACAAAAAAGCGCTCCACATTCAGGCGCGCGGAGGCTATTACTCTGAAGGGCCGGCGGCTGACATGGAAATGGGCCACCGTTACATCGGCATCATGATGAACTTCTTCGGCGTTCCTTCTTTTGACGGTTTAATCGTTGAAGGCCATAATGCTGAACCGAATAAAGCACAGCAAATTAAAGAAGATGCGATTGCCCGCGCGAAAGAAGCCGGAAAATCATTCTGATCTTAAAAAAACCTCCCCGCCGTACGGCTGGGAGGTTTTTCATATTAAAGGGCAATCGTCCGTTTTTGCTCGCTGCTTTTCATCGCCGCTTCAATGACACGGATGACATCGATGCCTTCTTTTGCCGTAACGGGAAGCGGTTTTCCGTTTAAGATGCTGTCTGCCAGCAGTTTGTAGTACGTAAGGTAAGAGCCGTTCTCAGAGGGGATTGTTTCTGTATGCCTTTTTTCATCCGCTGCGATTGTCAGCTCTCCGAAGTTGTCAGGGTCATCGGCGCCCCAGCTGTCGTCGATCGGCTTTTGTCCGGCTGAAAGCGCCTCTTCCTGTCCGTCCTTTCCGTATTTGATAAAGCTTGCATTCCGTCCGTGAATCTGATAGCGCGGGCCGCTTGCCGCATTCATGGAGCCTGATTGAAGAATGACCTGAAGCTTGCCGTAATGGAGAGCGGCCAGAAAATAATCGACGGTTTCACTGTTGTCCCGCTGTTTCATCACATGTGCCGTGACGGATTCCGGCATTCCGAAAAGCAGGAGTGTCTGGTCAATAATATGTGAACCGAGATCATACAGCGTTCCCGTGGCGGGTCCGTTTTTTTCGCGCCATCTTTCTTGTACAACCGGGTTGTACAGATCGTAGTTGACTTGATATGTATGAATGTCTTGAAGCGCCCCGTCCCGAATCAGCTTTTGTATTGTTAAAAAGTCATTGTCCCACCGCCGGTTGTGGTACACGCTCAGTAAGACGCCTTTATCTTCAGCCGTTCTTCTCAGTTCCTCCGCTTCTGCTGAAGTCGCCGTCATCGGTTTTTCCACGACGGTGTGTTTTCCCGCCAGGAGGCATTTCATCGCTGATTCATAATGCATTCCGCTCGGTGTCGTGACGATGACGAGATCAATGTCAGGATCACCGGTAATGTCTTCAATCGCGCGCACGGCTTCAGCCCCCGGCAGATCACGTTTGACCTCCTCCGTTCTGGAGGTCATGACTTTTTTGATCTGATAATGATCAAGGACGTCCAAAAGCGGCGCATGAAAAACTTTACCCGACAAACCATATCCCAATATGCCAACCTGTATCGTTTTCAATGAACTTCCCCCTCATGATATGTGATAACATTATATACCCCGCGGGAGTACTGGTAAAACTTGTGTGTTGAAAATTTTTTACACCGGATTTTCAAGTCTGTATAATGAAGATAACGAAGAAAAAACCGAGGTGGAAAATGGACAAACATACCGAACATCAATCGTTAAATCATAAAAGCGCCAAAGAAAAAGACCAGATCCTGAACCGGCTGAAACGGATTGAAGGCCAAGTCAGGGGCATTCAGAATATGGTGGATAACGAACGATACTGCGTGGATATTCTCGTGCAGATTTCAGCCGTACAGGCGGCCATGCAGAAAGTCGCGTTTCATCTGCTGGAAGATCACGCCCATCACTGCGTAGCCGGCGCCATTGAGAGCGGAAACGGGGAGCAGGCGATTGCCGAGCTGCTTGATGTTGTGAAAAAAATCGCAAAATCGTAAAATAAAATGTTTTGAAATACCCTACAGGGGTATGGTAACATGAAGAAGAAAAAACAAGACGTGGAGGGAATCATCATGGAACAAAAAACACTGCAAGTCGAAGGCATGTCCTGTCAGCACTGTGTCAAAGCAGTAGAGACCGGAGTAGGAGAACTGAACGGAGTGACGGCGGTTCAGGTGAAATTGGAAGCCGGACAGGTGGATGTGGCGTTTGATGAGAACAAAGTCTCCGTATCAGATATAAAAGACGCGATTGAAGATCAAGGTTATGACGTCGTATAGGATTTATCGCGCTGCGGAAACGGGCGCGGTTTTCTTTTATCATAATTATACCCCCCTGGGGTTTATGAAGAGAGATGAGGATATTGAGTGAACCGAAAGAAATGACCATTCAAGTGGGGGGCATGACATGCGCCGCCTGCGCTTCAAGAATCGAAAAAGGGCTGAAACGGATGGACGGGGTTAATGACGCTTCCGTCAATCTTGCGCTTGAGACCTCAAATATTACTTATCACCCTGACAAAATCGAAGCAAGCGCCATAAAAGAAAAAATTGAAAAACTCGGCTATCACGTCGTGACGGAAAAAGCCGAGTTTCAGATTGAAGGCATGACATGCGCCGCTTGCGCCAACCGGATTGAAAAGCGCCTGAACAAAATAGGGGGAGTTGACAGCGCACCGGTGAATTTCGCCCTGGAAACGGTCACCGTTGAATACAATCCGAAAGAGGTGACACCGAAAGAGCTGAAAGAGACCGTGGCAAAACTCGGCTACAGATTAGACGAGAAGAAAGCGGTTGATGGAGCCGGCGGATTTTCCCAAAAGGAGAAAGAGCAGCGAAAGCAGCTGATCAGGCTGATATTTTCTGCCGTTCTCTCCTTTCCGCTTCTATGGTCGATGGTCAGCCATTTTTCTTTTACTTCTTTTATCTGGATGCCGGATATCCTGATGAATCCGTGGCTGCAATTCGCGCTTGCCACCCCGGTGCAGCTCGTCATCGGCTGGCCTTTTTATATGGGAGCGTACAAGGCGCTGAGAAACAAAAGCGCCAATATGGATGTTCTCGTTGCGCTCGGAACGACGGCCGCTTACGCATACAGCCTGTACATGACGATTGCGTCTCTCGGACGAGACGGACATGTTGAGGGGCTTTATTATGAAACGAGCGCCATTTTGCTGACTTTGATTTTGCTTGGAAAGCTTTTAGAGATGAAAGCGAAAGGCCGCTCATCAGAAGCGATTAAAAAGTTAATGAAGCTTCAGGCGAAGACGGCGGCGGTTGAGCGGGAAGGGAAGGTACAGGTGATTCCGATTGACGAGGTCCGGACGGGGGACATCGTATATGTGAAACCGGGAGAACGCGTCCCTGTCGATGGCGAAGTGATTGAGGGCCATTCCGCGATTGATGAATCGATGATTACGGGAGAGAGCATGCCTGTCGATAAGTCTCCCGGAAGCACTGTCACCGGGGCGACGATCAATGCAAACGGCTTTCTCAAAATCAGAGCGGTGAATGTCGGGAAAGATACCGCGCTTGCACACATTATTAAAATCGTAGAAGAAGCCCAAGGGTCAAAAGCCCCCATTCAGCGGCTCGCGGATCACATTTCAGGCATTTTCGTCCCGATTGTGCTGGGGCTGGCCGTGCTGACTTTTCTCATTTGGTATGTATGGGCCGCGCCGGGACAGTTTTCTGAAGCGATCGGCAAATTCATCGCCGTGCTTGTCATTGCCTGTCCGTGCGCACTCGGGCTCGCCACTCCGACGAGCATTATGGCGGGCTCCGGCCGCGCAGCTGAATTCGGCATTCTTTTTAAAGGCGGAGAGCATTTAGAAAAGACCCAGCGTCTGACGACAATCGTACTGGATAAAACAGGAACGGTGACAAACGGCAGACCGGTTCTGACAGATGCCGTACCGGCAGAGGGAATGAACGAAGAGGAACTCCTGCGTCTGGCGGCGGCCGCCGAAACGGGATCAGAGCACCCGCTTGGAGAAGCCATCGTGTCAGGAGCCGAAAAACGGGGGATTGCCATCCCGAAAATCACCCGGTTCCAAGCCCGGATCGGTTCCGGAATATACGCCGAGGCTGACGGCAGAACGATTCTTGCCGGATCAAGACGGCTGATGGAATCAGAACACATTGAACATGAAGCGCTGCTTCCGCACATGGCCCGCTTGGAGGCGGAAGGGAAAACGGTGATGCTTATTGCGACAGACGGTAAAGCGGCGGGGCTTATCGCAGTCGCCGATACGATCAAGGAAACATCTCCGGCCGCGGTGAAACGTCTGAATGATATGGGGCTTGACGTCATCATGATGACCGGTGACAACAAAAAGACCGCGGAAGCCATTGCAAAAGCCGCGGGCATCGGCAGCGTGATCGCCGAAGTGCTTCCCGAACAAAAGGCGGCGGAAATTTCCCGGCTGCAAAAAGAAGGCCGGCGCGTGGCGATGGTCGGTGACGGCATCAATGATGCTCCGGCGCTGGCTGTGGCCGATATCGGAATGGCCATCGGCACCGGCACAGATATCGCAATGGAAGCGGCGGATATTACGCTGATCCGCGGTGACCTGAACGGCATTGCCGACGCCATCGGCATGAGCAGGCTGACCATGAGAAACATCAAGCAGAATTTAGGCTGGGCATTGGGATACAACAGCATCGGCATTCCGATTGCGGCGTCCGGCTTTCTGGCCCCGTGGGTGGCAGGCGCTGCCATGGCGTTCAGCTCAGTATCGGTCGTGCTTAATGCTTTGCGTTTACAGAAGGTGAAAAAAGACAAAATGGGCTGAGGCCTGTTTTGTCTTTTTTATTGACACTTTATTCAAAGCCTGCATATAATAGAGAAAACACATATATGAGTATATGTTCATATATATAAAATCGTTTAGCTGTATTGATGTTATGGGAATCCTATTACGGAAAGTAGGGTGAGTCGAAAATGAAAGCAGCCAAAGGTGAATTTGTATTAGACGGACTTGATTGCAGCAACTGTGCAAAAAAAATAGAAAACGGCGTAAAAGCCATTGACGGCATAGACGGCTGTGCTGTCAATTTTGCGGCAAGCACCATCACGGTCTCAGCCGGCGGCAAAAACGAGCAATGGATGAAAGACGAAGTCGCTAAAAAAGTAAAGTCCATTGATCCTCATGTGACCGTCCGTGCGAAACATGAAGACAAACCCGGCGAGGATGAGTACCGCAAAAAGCTGCAGCTGATGTTAGTGAGATTGGCAGCGGGAGCCGTTTTGGCCGTCATCGCTTACTTCGCGCACACGGGCGCCGTCCTTGAGTTTCTGCTCTTTTTTGCTTCATATTTGATCATCGGCGGCGATATCGTAGCCAGAGCGGGAAAAAACATTGTCCGCGGCCAGGTATTTGATGAGCATTTTCTGATGGCGCTTGCCACGATCGGCGCATTTGTGATTCATCAGTATCCGGAAGGTGTCGCGGTCATGCTGTTCTACCAAATCGGTGAACTGTTTCAGGGAGCGGCCGTCAGCCGATCCAGAAAATCGATCAGCGCGTTATTGGACATCCGTCCTGAGTACGCCAATGTGAAAACGGAAAACGGCATGGCTGCCGTTCCGCCGCAGGACGTCAAAGTCGGACAGGTCATCGTCGTGAATCCCGGAGAACGGATTCCGCTGGACGGAAAGGTGCTGAGCGGTTCTTCGATGGTTGATACATCCGCTTTAACGGGCGAATCCGTGCCGAGAAAAGCGGAGCCGGGGCAAGATGTGATGGCCGGATTTATGAATCAGAACGGCGTGCTTCATATTGAAACCTCTAAAGGATATGAAGACTCTGCCGTGTCAAAAATATTGGATCTGGTCGAAAATGCGGCCGGACGTAAAGCGAAAACGGAAAACTTTATTACGAAGTTTGCCAAGTACTATACACCGGCCGTTGTCATTGTTGCGGTGCTTCTCGCCTTTTTACCGCCGCTTCTCGTGCCTTCAGCCGCGCTATCCGACTGGGTGTACCGCGCGCTGATTTTCCTTGTGATTTCTTGTCCGTGCGCACTCGTCGTCTCCATTCCGCTCGGTTTTTTCGGCGGTATCGGAGCTGCGTCTAAAGCAGGGGTGCTCGTGAAAGGCAGCAACTATTTAGAAGCGCTCAATCAGGTGGCATACGCCGTGTTTGATAAAACGGGAACCTTAACGAAAGGCAATTTCGCCGTTACTGATATCAAGCCGGCGGCAGGGTTTACAAAAGACAGCCTGCTTCATGCGGCCGCGCTCGCAGAAGTCCATTCCAATCATCCGATTGCTTCTTCCATCCGTGAAGCTTACAATCGACCGCTCGCGGCAGACGAGATTGAAGAATATGAAGAAATACCCGGACACGGCATTCGAGTGAAAACCGGCGGATCAACGATTTTGGCCGGAAATCAAAAACTGATGGCAAAAGAACAAATCGCTTCCGGCACAGCTGAAAATAACGGAACAGTCGTCTATGTCGCCGTTGATCAGCAGTATGCGGGGGCGATCGTGATCGCCGACGAAATCAAAGAGGACGCCAAACAGGCCATTGCCAATTTAAAAGCGCTCGGCGTGAAGCGGACAGTGATGCTGACGGGTGATTCAAAGCAGACCGGAGAAGCTGTCGGCCGAGAGCTCGGTATTGATGACGTGTACACAGAGCTTTTGCCGGGTGACAAGGTAGACCGCGTCGAAGAACTTGAAGCGGCGCTTTCACCGAATGAAAAACTGATGTTTGTCGGTGACGGGATTAATGATACGCCTGTGCTTGCCAGAGCTGACATCGGAGCTGCCATGGGGGCTCTCGGCTCTGATGCCGCCGTCGAAGCGGCCGATGTCGTCCTGATGACAGACCAGCCGTCAAAAGCAGCCGAAGCCATCCGGATTGCACGCCGCACACGCCGGATCGTCTGGCAGAACATCGGATTTGCTTTAGGCGTAAAAATCATTTTTCTCCTGCTTGGCGCATTCGGATTCGCCACCATGTGGGAAGCGGTCTTTTCAGATGTAGGCGTCACGCTGATCGCCGTTGCCAACGCGCTGCGCGTCATGAGAGTGAAAGCGGAATAATTGTCAAAGATAATTCGTTTTTCAGGGTTTTCTTAAACAAGGTTGTCTTGGTAAAATAGAGAAGCGGTCCATCCGGCATCCGCTTCTTTTTTATTTTAAAAACAATGAGGTGTCTGAGTGAAAAAGAAACAATCGTCTGCGAAATTTGCGGTGATACTGACGTTAATCGTTGTCGTTTTATTTGCGGCCATCGTAATTATTAACAACCAAACGGAAAAAGCGGGCGAAACAGTCGCCGAACAGCCTTCCATTAAAGGACAGCCCGTGCTCGGCAAAGACAGCGCGCCTGTTACGGTAGTTGAATTCGGAGATTACAAATGTCCGTCATGCAAAGTATTTAACAGCGATATCTTTCCGAAAATCAAAAAAGATTTTATTGATAAAGGCGACGTGAAATTTTCATTTGTGAACGTCATGTACCACGGAAGCGGCTCGCGTCTGGCGGCTCTTGCTTCAGAAGAAGTGTGGAAAGAAGACCCGGCATCATTCTGGGCATTCCATGAAAAGCTGTTTGAACAGCAGCCGTCAAGCGAACAGGAATGGGTCACGCCTGCATTGCTTGAAAAAACGGTCAAAAGCACCGCGAAAAAGGTTGATCCTGACAAGCTGAAGGAAAACCTTGATAAAGAGACATTTGCAAAAGAGCTGAAAGCTGACACTGACCTGAATGATAAATTAAACATTACGGCGACACCGACGATTTACGTAAATAACAAAGTGATTAAAGAATTCTCTAACTATGATGAGATTTCAAAAACGATTAAGAAAGAGCTGAAAAATGAAAAATAGAATCGTATTTTTATATGCTTCTTGGGTGATAGCTCTTGCTGCCATGCTCGGCAGCCTATATTTCAGCGAGATCAGAAAATTCATACCGTGCGAGCTGTGCTGGTATCAAAGAATTCTCATGTACCCGCTTGTCCTGATTTTAGGAATCGCCACCTTTCAGGGTGACACGCGCGTGAAAAAATATGTGCTGCCGATGGCCGTCATCGGCGCGTTTATATCGATCATGCATTACCTTGAGCAGAAGGTGCCCGGTTTCAGCGGCATCAAGCCGTGTGTCTACGGCGTGCCTTGCTCATCTGAATATATTAACTGGTTCGGTTTCATTACCATTCCTTTCTTGGCATTGACGGCATTTATTCTCATTATGATCTGCATGTGTTTTGTCAAAACGGAACGCACGGCAAAATAAAGAGCCTGCTCCATGGGAGCGGCTCTTTTTCTATTATTTGTACCAAGCTTTGTTTGTCGCAATCTGTCTGTTATGGGAGCTGTCCCAAATATCCACGGAATAGGCATAATCATAATTCATGACGCAGCGGATACCGCTGCCTTGGGCGTCATGCTGAAGCCCGAAGTTATGGGAAAACTCGTGCTGTGCCGCTTTCGCCGTGTTGGCCGTTCCTTGATCAAGGTTCACGCTGAAAGCCGGGCCGCTCGGTTTGCCGTTATATACATACGCGATACCGCCGGCGTCAAAACTTGATTTTGCGGTAAAACCGACGACAAAATGATAATTTTGATTTCTGAAGCTGCCTTGGAGATTCGATAAAATCTGAGAACTGTTTGAGCCGGAAGAATTCCAAGCCTGCACGGCCTGTACGACGAAATCAATGTTGTGATCACGGTTAAAAGCGACATCCGCCTGCTCCACGATCTGGACGATTCGCGTTTGCCAGTCGCTGTATTTGGCGCGGTATTCAGCGTCCGCCACCGCCAAAACTCTGACCTTCTGAGAGCCCGTGCCGGCTTTAGTTGAGGCTTTATCCTGACTGACATTGGCATTGAATCGTTTCGTGCCGACCTGCTTGCCGTTTTCATCCAGATTTTTTGTGTCAACCGTCTGTTCAACTTGGACCGGGCCCTTCAAATCTTTAAAATGATCGGCTTTCGGAAGCGGGTCCGTATACACCGTTTTCGCCGGCTCCGCATGAGTGTGCGAATGCGTATGGCTTTCGGCTGACGGCAGGCCGGGAATTAATCCGGCGGCCAATAAAACAGGAAAAACAAGTGAACTGATTTTCATCTCATAACCCCCTTTTTGTTAGAGAAAGTATTCAATGAAACTTCCAATAAACCTCCCGAAATAGTATAAAATAGGTAAATGTTCTTGCTCCCAGCCGTTGCGGGTGGGGTTGTCCCGGGTTAGGAATCAGAATCTTTCAAAAATAAGGTTGATTTTAAGAGAAAGCGATTATAAAATCTAATGGTCGTCAGAAAATTTAACAAATAAAAAGGAGCATATGGAATGGCCTGGGAGCTGCTTAGTGTAATCGGCATCATTGCGTTTGCGGTCAGCGGAGCGATTGTTGCGATGGAAGAGGAGTATGATATTTTAGGCGTGTATATTTTGGGGATTGTAACGGCGTTCGGCGGCGGAGCCATCCGAAACCTGCTGATCGGTGTTCCGGTCTCCGCCTTGTGGGAGCAAGGCGCGTTTTTTCAAATCGCTCTCGCATCAGTTACGATTGTCTTTTTGTTTCCGAAGCTGCTGTTAAGGCATTGGAGTAAATGGGGCAACCTATCCGATGCCATCGGGCTTTCGGCGTTTGCTATCCAAGGCGCTTTATATGCCGTGAAAATGGGCCATCCGCTCAGTGCGGTGATTGCGGCAGCGGTCCTGACCGGCAGCGGGGGCGGCATCATACGGGATCTTCTTGCCGGACGAAAGCCGCTTGTGCTGAAAGCGGAAATTTACGCGGTCTGGGCCGCGCTCGGAGGGTTAATCGTGGGCTTGGGCTGGTTGGGAAATTCGTTTGGCTTGTACGTTCTGTTTTTCGTGCTTGTTGTTTGCCGCGTTTGTTCCTATATGTTTAAGTGGCAGCTGCCAAACCGTTCTTTTCGTTTAGATAACTAACATCAAAAAAACCGATTTCAAAGCGAAATCGGTTTTTTTGCATATAAATAACCCATATCTTGATTGATATTGGGTGAATGTGCTAAGATGAATTGTATTTGCCTATTTTATTATATATTAAATATATGTATCCAATTATATTTTACAGTATTTCGTATGTGTTTGTCAACTATTTTCTGGAGGTGCCGTTCATGAATCAGCAGGATAAGGAATGGAAGGAAGAGCAGTCAAGAATAGATGAAGTGCTGAAGGAGCTCCGCAAAAAAGAGCGGTCTCTGGAAACATCATCGGGCGGATTAAAGCAGGATATTGTGGGCTTGAGAAAAACGTTTTGGGATGATGTCACCGTGAATATGGATGATGCCCACGAAGCGGCTGAGACATTTTCAAGCATTAAACAGCAGGCGGAAATGCTTTCAGAACGTGAACGGACGCATCGGCTTCAATACCGGCAGCTTCAAAAAATCCAAAAGCTGAAAACCTCTCCTTACTTCGGCCGTGTCGATTTTAAAGAAAAAGGGGAGTCCTCTGGCGAGCGGATTTATATCGGGCTGACTTCTTTAATGGATGAAAACAATGAGCATTTTCTCATTTATGATTGGCGCGCGCCCATCTCGTCTCTTTACTATCAATATTCCCCGGGAAAAGCCCGCTATGAAGTTCCCGAAGAAACGATAGAAGGAGACATCACACTGAAGCGGCAGTTTATCATTAAAAACGGGACGCTTAAAGCGATGTTTAACACGGATATGACGATTGGTGACGAAATGCTGCAAGAGGTGCTGAGCGGCCATTCCGGACAGCATATGAAAAACATCGTGTCAACCATCCAAAAAGAACAGAACGAAATCATCCGGGATGAAAAAAGCAAATATCTCATTGTTCAGGGAGCCGCCGGAAGCGGGAAAACATCCGCGGCGCTTCAGCGGGCCGCTTACTTGCTGTACCGCGGGCGCGGGGTGCTTGATGCCCGTCAGATTGTATTGTTTTCTCCGAACATTTTGTTCAACAGTTATGTGTCCGCCGTATTGCCGGAATTGGGAGAAGAGAATATGGAGCAGGCCACCTTTCAGGAATATATCATCCGCCGTCTCGGACGAAAGTTTGATTGTGAAAGCCCGTACGAGCAGCTTGAATATTGCCTGACTGAACAAAATCAGAACGCACTTTCCGTAAGGCTCGCAGCCATTGCTTACAAAGCGTCATCAGCTTTTCAGGCCATGATTGATTGTTATGCCGGGTCGCTTTCAGTCTCCGGTCTGATATGTAAACAGATCAGTTTCCGGGGAGACATCCTGATTTCAAATGAGCGGATTGAAGCCTATTTTTATTCGCTTGATCAGCAGCTGCCGATTCCGAACAGAGCGGAGCTGACGGCGGAATGGCTTCTCGCGGAAATCAGCGCACTCGAAAAAAAGGAGCGTAAGAAGGAATGGGTGCTGCAGGAGAGTGAGCTGCTTGATAAGGAAGATTATGCTGAGGTTTATCAAAAACTTAAGAAGCAAGCGGCGGATGACGAACCTGCATTTGACGACCACCTGCGCGAACAGCGCCTGCTTGGCGCCATTATTGTCGGCAAAGCCTTTAAACCGATTAAGCAGGCCGTCAGACGGCTCGGCTTTCTCGATATAAAACGGATGTATCTCCGGCTGTTTTCAGACTGGGGAGCTGCTGAAAAGCCCGATCATTGGGAGGGCATCGGCGCTTTGACCAGAAACGCATTTGCAGAACGGTCACTTCCGTATGAAGATGCCGCTCCGTATCTGTATTTGCAGGATCTGTTAGAAGGAAAAAGAAAAAACACACAAATGAAGCACGTCTTCATTGATGAAGCGCAGGATTATTCCCCATTTCAGCTCACGTATATTCAAAGCATCTTCCCAGCGGCAAAGATGACGGTGCTCGGTGATGTCAGCCAGTCGATTTATGCCCACACCATTACGGGCCCTTCTTCCCTCGCCGGCTGCTTTCGCAATGGTGCAGAAAAGTATGTCAGCCTGAAACGGACTTACAGATCGACGCGGCAGATTGTTGAATTTACGAAAGCGCTGCTGGCTGACGGCGATGACATTGAGCCTTTTAACCGGAACGGGGAAAAACCGCGTGTTTTGCGGACGGATACAGAAAAAGCGCGGCAGGAACAATTGGCGGATACAATCCGGGAGCTCAGACAAAAAGGCTGGGAGACGGTCGCCGTCATCTGCAAAACGGCCGAGGAAGCCAAAAAAGTGTTTCAGGCAGTCAGCGCCGGGAGCGGTGTGCGTTTGATCAATAAAGAAAACCAGCCTTTTCAAAAAGGGGTATGCGTCATTCCCGTTTATTTGGCAAAAGGCATTGAGTTTGACGCCGTCATTGCCGCTGACGCCTCTGCTGCCCAGTACAAAAGCGAACATGACCGTAAGCTGTTATATACGGCCTGTACGCGGGCGATGCATCATCTGACCGTATTGTCTCCGGGAGAACCCTCTCCTTTTATAAAAGAAGTGCCCGCCGGCTTATTCGTGTAAGCCCTTTGCCAAGTGCAAAGGGCTTTTTATCATTAGTAATCTTAATCATTGTCATCATGATTATATATTTTACTTACATACAAACTTTCGGTAAAGTTTCAATTAGAATATTATTTTGACAATTCCTATAGAAATAACGTACGTTACGTTTAATTCCTTGTGAGGTGGATATCGTTGCAACTTCAGGTCATGAACAGTCCGTTTAATCAGGAGCAGGCAGAGCTCCTTAACCGCCTTCTGCCGACCTTGACAGAATCACAGAAAATCTGGCTGAGCGGTTATTTGGCTGCGGCCCGGTCCGAATCCGGTGAAACAGCCGCACCCGCTGCTCCGACTCCAGCAGAAAGCCCGGCAGTCTCAAGAGAAGTCACCGTATTATACGGATCGCAAACGGGAAATGCGGAAGGTCTTGCGAAACAGACGGTAAAGACGCTTGAGGAACGGGGATTCCAGGTCACCGTCGCGTCGATGAACGATTTTAAGCCGAATAATCTGAAAAAAGTAAACAATTTACTGATCGTGGTGAGCACGCACGGAGAAGGCGATCCGCCGGATAACGCGCTGGCCTTTCATGAATTTCTTCACGGCAGACGCGCGCCGAAGCTTGAAGCACTCCGTTACTCCGTTTTGGCGCTCGGGGACAGCTCGTATGAATTTTTCTGCCAGACCGGCAAAGAGTTTGACGAGCGTCTTCAAGAGCTCGGCGGCACCCAGCTTGCGCCGCGGGTTGATTGCGATCTTGATTATGATGAGCCGTTTTCGGAATGGCTTGACGCGGTCATCGGCGGTTTGAACGAAGGAGCGGGAAATCAAACAGCCGAAGCGCCTGCCGAGACGCCCGCTCTCGGTGAATCCGTTTATTCCAGAACGAACCCGTTTCGGGCGGAGGTTCTTGAGAACATCAATCTGAACGGACGCGGTTCGAATAAAGAAACACGCCATCTCGAGCTTTCGCTTGAAGGGTCGGGCCTCGCGTATCAGCCCGGAGACAGCCTCGGCATCTATCCGGAAAATGATCCGGCGCTCGTTGATGAGCTGATCAATGAGCTGAAATGGGACCCAAAACAGGAAGTGGCGGTGAATAAACAAGGAGAGCGCCTCCCTTTGAAAGATGCGCTTACTTCTCATTTTGAAATAACCGTCTTAACAAAACCGTTCCTGCAAAAGGCCGCACAGTTTACGGCTGACCAAAAGCTGAGTGAACTTCTGGACGAAGGAAACGAAGAGCAGCTGAAAGCGTACATCAACGGCCGTGATCTGCTTGATCTCGTCCGGGATTTCGGGCCGTGGGAAGCTTCCGCCGAAGACTTTCTTTCCATCCTGCGTAAAATGCCGGCTCGGCTCTATTCGATCGCAAGCAGTTTAGAAGCGAATCCGGAAGAGGTGCATCTGACAATCGGAGCGGTCAGATATGACGCGCACGGCAGAGAACGAAAAGGCGTCTGCAGCATTCTGTGTGCGGAAAGACTCCAGCCGGGAGATACGCTTCCGATTTACATTCAGCACAACCAAAACTTCAAGCTGCCGGATAATCCGGATACACCGGTCATTATGGTCGGGCCGGGGACAGGCATCGCGCCGTTCCGTTCCTTTATGCAGGAGCGTGAAGAAACCGGAGCTGAAGGGAAAACATGGCTGTTTTTCGGGGATCAGCACTTTGTCACTGATTTTCTGTACCAGACGGAATGGCAAAAATGGCTGCAAAACGGTGTTCTCACAAAAATGGACGTCGCTTTTTCCCGGGATTCGGAGGAAAAGGTATATGTGCAGCACCGCATGAAAGAACAAAGCAAAGAGCTGTATGAATGGCTGCAGCAGGGAGCCGCCGTATACATCTGCGGTGATGAACAGCATATGGCGCATGACGTGCACCAGGCGCTTCTCGATATCATTCAGGAAGAAGGCGGCATGAGCCGTGAAAAAGCGGAAAGCTTCCTGGCAGACATGCAACAGAAAAAACGCTATCAGCGTGACGTATATTGATTTTGGTTTGAAAGGAGCTTATTCAGCATGGTGAACAACATTTTAAAAGCGCCGGAAGGCCCTCCAAGTGATGTTGAGGAAATTAAAGAAAAAAGCGATTATTTGCGCGGCACATTGAAAGAAGTCATGCTTGACCGGATTTCAGCCGGCATCCCGGACGATGACAACCGGCTGATGAAGCATCACGGAAGCTACTTGCAGGATGACCGCGATCTCCGTAATGAACGTCAAAAACAAAAGCTTGAACCGGCTTATCAGTTCATGCTGCGCGTTCGGATGCCAGGCGGCGTGTCAACTCCGGAACAATGGCTTGTCATGGATGAACTGGCGCAAAAATACGGAAACAATACATTGAAGCTGACAACGCGTGAAACGTTTCAAATGCACGGAATTTTAAAATGGAACATGAAAAAAACGATTCAGAAAATCAATGCGGCGCTGCTTGATACCATTGCGGCCTGCGGAGATGTCAACCGAAACGTCATGTGCGCTTCAAATCCGTATCAGTCTGAAATCCATGCGGAAGTGTACGAATGGTCGAAAAAACTGAGTGACGACCTTCTTCCGCGCACGAGAGCCTATCATGAAATCTGGCTTGATGAGGAACGGGTGGCGGGCACTCCTGATACGGAAACGGAACCGATGTACGGGCCGCTGTATTTGCCGCGGAAATTTAAAATCGGAATCGCCGTGCCTCCGTCCAATGATATTGATGTCTTTTCTCAAGATCTCGGCTTCATTGCGATTGTAGAAGAAGGCAGACTTATCGGATTCAACGTGGCAATCGGCGGCGGTATGGGAATGACGCACGGTGATACGGCCACTTATCCGCAGCTTTCAAAAGTCATCGGCTTCTGCAAACCGGAGCAGCTGTATGATGTAGCGGAAAAAACCATTACGATTCAGCGTGATTACGGAAATCGTTCCGTCAGAAAGAATGCCAGATTCAAGTACACTGTTGACCGTCTCGGTCTGGAAAATGTAAAAGCCGAGCTGGAGAACCGCCTCGGCTGGCAGCTGGATGAGGCGAAACCTTATCATTTTGACCATAACGGCGACCGTTACGGATGGGTGAAAGGCGTAAAAGGAAAATGGCATTTTACGATGTTCATCGAAGGCGGCCGTGTTACGGACTATGAGAATTATAAGCTGATGACGGGATTGCGTGAAATCGCCAAAGTCCATACCGGAGATTTCCGTCTCACCTCTAATCAAAACCTGATTATCGGCAATGTCTCGAGCCAGAAAAAGAAACAAATCAGCGCATTAATCGAACAATACGGTCTGACAGACGGCCGGCAGCATTCCGCCCTCCGCCGCAGTTCAATGGCTTGCGTCGCGCTTCCGACATGCGGGCTCGCCATGGCCGAAGCCGAGCGGTATCTGCCGAAATTGATTGATAAGATTGAAGCCATTGTTGACGAAAACGGGCTGCGGGATGAAGAAATCACCATCCGTATGACCGGGTGCCCGAATGGCTGTGCCCGCCATGCGCTTGGCGAAATCGGATTTATCGGAAAGGCGCCCGGAAAATATAATATGTATTTAGGAGCGGCGTTTGACGGCAGCCGTTTGAGCAAAATGTACCGGGAAAATATCGGTGAAGAGGAAATTCTGAGTGAGCTTCGCACCATTCTCCCGCGCTACGCGAAAGAGCGTGAGGAAGGCGAACACTTCGGCGATTTCGTCATCCGCGCGGGCATCATTAAAGCGACGACAGACGGCACGAATTTTCACGAATAAGATGAGCACTTAAAACCAAGGATAGAGACACACTGACGGTGCGTTCTCTATCCTTTACTAAGCAGCATAAACGCTGCACCGCGTCATGAAACAGATGACGCAGCTTGCGAAAAAGCCTGTTTTCAGAGAAAACAGGCTTTTTCTTTTTCCGGAAAAAATGTAGCTGAAGGAAAAAAAGTTCGCCGTGAGCACGTTATGAGAAATTTTAAATAAAAACGGGTAAAATAAAAGAAGAATGGTTGCGTGCGGAAAATATATTGAATCTGCCCGATCATCGGCTCCGGCCTTTGGCAAAGGCAGAGAACAGGCAATAATGATATGATGCAGCAGATGAAGGAGGTCATGCTTTGGACATATTTTTAGTCGTACTCGTACTTTTAACCATCATCGCGATCTCAAATATCGTAAATCGGTTTGTCCCCTTTATCCCGGTGCCTCTGATTCAGGTGGCGCTCGGTATCATTGCGGCGTCATTTCCGCAGGGGCTTCATTTTGAACTGAATACCGAATTATTTTTTGTTTTGTTTATCGCTCCGCTGCTTTTTAACGATGGAAAACGGACGCCGCGTGCGGAACTTTGGAATTTAAGAGCGCCGATTTTGCTGCTTGCGCTCGGGCTCGTGTTTGCCACGGTGATTGTCGGCGGTTACACGATTCATTGGATGATTCCGAGCATTCCGCTGGCTGCTGCATTCGGGCTGGCGGCGATACTGTCACCGACTGACGTTGTCGCAGTCAGCGCGCTGTCAGGGCGAGTGAAGATGCCAAAAGGCATTCTGCGTCTCCTTGAAGGAGAAGGACTGATGAATGACGCATCCGGCCTGGTCGCTTTTAAATTTGCGATTGCGGCTGCCGTGACGGGCGCATTTTCGCTGGCGCAGGCCGCCTTCAGTTTCGTTCTGATTTCAGCCGGCGGTTTACTCAGCGGTGTCGTCATTTCTTTTTTGATTATCCGTTTCCGGCTGTTTTTGCGCCGCCTCGGCATGCAGGATGTCACGATGCATATGCTGATTCAAATTCTGACGCCGTTTGTCATCTATCTCGCGGCTGAAGAAATCGGCGTTTCCGGCATTTTAGCCGTTGTGGCCGGCGGCATCACGCATGCGGTGGAGCAGGACCGTCTTGAATCAACGATGGTCAAATTGCAAATCGTCTCTTCAAGTACGTGGAATATTATTTTGTTCATTCTGAACGGTCTTGTTTTCGTTATTTTAGGTGCGCAAATACCGGATGTGGTTTCCGTCATCTTTAATGATACCGCGTTTAACAATATGATGGTCATCGGGTACATTATCGTCATTACGCTGACGTTAATGATTCTCAGGTTTTTGTGGGTGCTGTTTTTTTGGAACGGCAAGTGGTTTTTTAACAAGGATCAGAGCATTTATAAACCCGGCCTGCGCTCGACTCTGCTGATTTCGGTTTCAGGCGTCAGGGGAGCGGTCACGCTTGCGGGTTCCTTTTCCATTCCTTACGTGCTCTCTGACGGCTCACCGTTTCCTGAACGGAATTTGATTCTCTTTTTAGCCGCGGGTGTTATTATGTGCACATTGGTACTGGCGACAATCGTACTGCCGATTTTGACAGATAAGCCGGAAGACAATGTGAAAGAGAAGAAAGTCAAATTGCTGACAGCGAGACGGAAGCTGATAAAGGCTGCCTTAACGGCCATTAAAGAAAATATGAATGAGACAAACAAAACGGCTTCTTTTGCGGTTATTGCCGAATACAATGAGAAAATGAAAAATCTCAGATTTCAGCAGTCCACCGTCAAAAACCGCACGAAAAAAGATGAGCGGAAAGTCCGCGCCCAAGGGATACAGGCTGAACAGGAAGAACTGCTGCGGCTGATTGAGCGGGGCGAAATACCGGAAGAAACGGCAGACAGCCTTCAGGAACGGTTTGATGAACTGGAAGTGCTGTATACGAATCCGTTTAAAGTCGGCTTATCTAAGAAAAAGCTGAAACGCCTGATGTACTGGATCTTTTTCGGTGAACAAAAAAAGCCGGAAATGTCGATTTTAAATGAAGAAGGCCTCATCCGCACCACAAGGGTTAAAACGGCAAAAGCGGCCATTGAAAGCCTGAAAAAACACATGACTGAAGAAAATAAAGATGTGACGCTTGCCGTCATTTCCTTTTACAATCACTTGATTTTCAGGCTGGGGCACTCGTATCACGAACAGAGTCCGAGCCGCCGTTTTGAAAATCAAAAACTCGAAATCAAACTGCGGGCCGTGCAGGCCATCCGCAACGAAATCCAAACATTATTCGAAGAGCGGGAAATTTCCCGCGATATGTCACATGAGCTTCGCCAATACATCAATGATGTGGAAGCGGCCATGCTTGACGGAGGTGAATAAAAAAAGTCCGGCATCTGTTCGCCGGACTTTTTTTGATTACGGACGATGGAATTCGACGTGATCGCCGTCGCGGTCAAACCAGCCTCTGAAGGCCCAGTTGATCCAGCCGCCATCACCTTTGTTGGTGAAGCTTCCGTCTTCAAACACCCAAATGCCGTACGTGATGCCGTCATAAACGGCGGAACCGTAAAACTGAACGCCGTTAAAATGATCTTCATATTCCTGGCTTAAATTAAACACCATGACGTTATATTTTTGTCCGGAAGCGTAGAATGAAGATTCCATTAAGTTTTTGACGAAGCCGTCACGGTTTTGCGCCGACTTAATCGCGTCAGCAATCGAATTGCCGATGCCGAGCAGGTCAACGTCAATGTTTAATCCGACATCTTTTGCTGAGACATCTGATGTTTGCTGCGCCATGTTTTGAGGGGCCGGGTTTTCTTTTGCGGATACAAAGGACAGAGGAGTCAGAGACAAAGCGGCGCCAAGGGCAACGGACATTGGGATACGCATACGTTTCATATGATTTCCTCCTTCAATTGTGTGGTGGCTACAGTAGCGATTTACCCGGACAGTTACCCAACTAACCGTAATTTTTGAAAAATAGGAAAATAATAACGTCAGTGGTGCTTGGGCACTAAAGATGGTTTTTGTGATAACGATGAGCGTATAATTGGTTTCTTACGGCGGAAATGTGAGATAATAATAACCGTTTACATAATGACTAGAAAGGATGGTTCAACGTGGCAAAAAGCTTAAAAGATACTGTAAAGCTTCATAATGGCGTTGAAATGCCGTGGTTCGGCCTTGGCGTCTTCAAGGTGGAAAACGGAAGCGTAGCGGCGGACTCCGTCGAAGCGGCAATCAGAAACGGCTACCGCAGCATTGATACGGCGGCTATTTATAAAAATGAAGAGGGTGTCGGCGAAGGCATCAGAGCTGCGGGCGTTGCCAGAGAAGAGCTGTTCATCACGTCAAAAGTGTGGAATGAAGATCAAGGATACGAGTCGACACTTGACGCGTTTGAGAAAAGCCTTGAGCGCCTCGGCCTCGATTACCTCGATCTGTACCTGATTCACTGGCCGGGCAAGGATAAATATAAAGACACATGGCGCGCTCTTGAAAAGCTGTACAAAGACGGCAAAATCCGCGCCATCGGCGTCAGCAACTTCCAAGTGCATCATTTAGAAGAGCTGCTGAAAGATGCTGAAATCAAGCCGATGGTCAACCAGATTGAATTCCACCCGCGTCTGACTCAAAAAGAAGTAAGAGATTTCTGCAAAGCGCAGGGCATTCAAGTGGAAGCTTGGTCTCCATTGATGCAGGGACAGCTCCTCGATAACGAAGTGCTGTCACAAATTGCGGAAAAACATAACAAATCAGTTGCTCAAGTGATTTTGCGCTGGGATCTTCAAAACGAAGTCGTTACCATTCCGAAATCCATTAAAGAGCACCGCATTATAGAAAATGCCGATATTTTTGATTTCGAACTGTCACAGGAAGAAATGGAAAAGATCAGCGCATTGAACAAAGACGAGCGTGTCGGCCCGAATCCGGACGAGCTTCTGTTCTAAGAAAAAACAGCCCTTTACGGGGCTGTTTTTCTTTACATGAATGTCTGTGTCTGACGTTTTACGCTGAACCTGTATGCGGCTATTAATAACAGGGCGGCGGCGAAGGCTCCCAAAATGATGATGTTCAGCACCAGGCTTTGGAGCGTGCGGCCGTGCTGCAATTGATCGACCGTATCGAGCACCCAGCGCTGAGGCAGAAATTCGGCGATTGTCTGCACCGTTTTCGGCATAATATTGCTCGGAAAGAAGCAGCCGGCGAGCAAGCATGTCGGCACGACGATCAAATTCAAAAGCGCCGATGTTGAAGCGCTGCTGTTGGAAAAACCGACGGCAATAAAGGCGATTCCGATCGCGCTTAATGCAAACAGCATCATCAGGATGAACAGCTGCCACAGCGGGAATGACGGATGAATATGAAAAGCGGCGCCCATAAAGAGAACGGCGAATAGAATTTGGACGGCCATGATAATGATATTCACCGCCGCGTTTGCCAGTACATACTGCTTTGATGTGATCGGCGTTGACAGAAGTCTGTAGTACGTTCTGTTTTCCCGCTCTTTAATCATCAGTTCCGTCAGGTTGCCGGCGGAATAGAGCATAATGATAATGAGATACCCGATGACTGAGTAAGTCATTTCTTTATGATTCGATGTATCTTGTAAAACAGCAGACTCCGTTTGAATCGGAGAATGCTTGAAATCGGCGTACATCGCCTGAAAGGCTTTTGCGTCTCCGCCGGAAGATTTGCCGATTGAGGCGGCGCTGTTCATATAATTGTACAAATAAGAGCTGACATATCCGGTGACCTGGGCGCCTTTCAGCGAGGTCATGCCGATGTGAGCCGGTTTCCCGTCTTTTACGCTTTGGGAGAAGCCTTTTTCAAACGTAATGAGCGCCTCCATTTTTCCTGAAGCGATCTTTGATGAGGCGGACGCAGCCGTTTCCTCCGAAATCTTCACATGATCCAGTCCTTTTAAAAACGTGACCGTATCCTGTGCCACTTCTCCGCCGTCCTGATTGAGAATGCCGATATTGAGCGTTTCGGCTCCGCCGTTGGCATTGGTCATGAAGGAGAGGAAGACGCCGATCAGCGGAGCCCCGATATAAAGAATGAGCTGTTTTTTGCTTTTTGTAATCCCTTTGAGAGTGTGTGCAAACAGCCACCAGAAGTTTTTCATATTACAGTCCCTCCCGTCTTTGAAACGTAAATGCGGCGATCAGCAAAAAGAGTGCCGCCAATGCTGTATTTAAACCGAGTGCAGGCCATGCCGCTGATACATCATTTGCGTAAATGATGTTGTTAATCGCCTTATTGATCCAGGATAAGGGCGACAGGGCGGAAATTCCTCCGCCTTCATATTTGTAATAGGCGCCGCCGATAATGGACATCACCTGAACGATGATGACGGTGATTAATCTGGCGCTTTCGGGTTTTCTGGTCAAATAGCTCAGGCTGAGCCCGAAGCTGACGGCCAAAAGAATTTCAGAAACGAGAATCAAAAGCACAAGGCCCATGTGGCTGCCCCAATTCGCTTTTAAGATAAATTTGCTGAAGGCGACAACGGCAAGAATCGTCAGAACATTCACAGCCAAAATGCCGAGCATCTTTCCGAGAAAGATATCGCTTTTCCGGAGCGGGGCGGCGATCAGGCGATCTGCGGTGTGCCGTATTCTTTCCCCGCGGAATAAGCTGCTTGCAAAAATCGAGGCGTACAGCCCGATCATCGTCGTCATGGATATCGCATAAAAATCTTTCGCTTTCGGCTCTTTCGCTTTGTGTAAAGACGTCTGCTTCATATAATCGCTTTTGATTTGTCCGGCGGAAGGCGCCTTATGCGCCTTGTAAACGGCGGCGCCTGCTTTGTACTGATTGGTAAAAGCGGTCAGCATGCCTTGGACGATCGTGCCGTTTATACCGCTCCGGTCATTTGTATAGACTTGAAAACCAGTGTTTTTTACAGTGACGAAAGCATCCGCCTGATTTTCTCGAACCTCGTTTTTGCCTTTTGCCTCCGTGTCCGCTTTTTGAAAATAGACATGCTCTTTTTTGGCGGCTTTCATAAACTCAGTAAAATCATGAGAAAGAGGGCCGTTTGACTGGTCCGTATATACGACCTTGATGTTCCCGACCGTCACCTCTGAATCAAAGGCGTTTGATAATGCCGCAGTAAAAATCAGCATGAAGACGATCGGAAAAGCAAGCATGAAAATAAAAGTCCGTCTGTCGCGGGAGCTGATTTTGATTTCTTTCCCGGCGATGTGCAGAATATTCATTTGCAATCCTCCTTTCAGTGAGGTCAGTCGCGCAGGCTTCTGCCTGTCAGCGTGAGAAATACCGTTTCTAAGTCAGGGGCCTGTTCCTGCAAGGAGCGGATTTCAATTCCTTTGTCCATGAAGTACCGGATCAGGCGGTTTAAATTGTTGACCCCTGTGTCAGAGCTGATTTTCACGCTGTTTTCTTCCAGTGCGGCGGCTCTGACGCCGGGCAGCTCCTGAATATCGCCGAGGCTGATGCCGTTTCCGGATGACAGCTCAATCACGACGTCCTTCGTGTCGGTAATGATGGAGGTCAGCTGTTCTTTTGTGCCTTCTGCGATGACTTTTCCGTGGTCGATGATGGCGATGCGCGTGCATATTTCTTCCACTTCCTCCATGTAGTGGCTCGTGTAGATGATCGTGCAGCCCATTTCATTCAGCTTTTTCACTGACTGCAGAATATAATTTCTTGATTGCGGGTCAATACCGACCGTCGGTTCATCCATGATGATCAGTTTCGGCCGGTGGGCAAGGGCGCAGGCGATATTGAGCCGGCGTTTCATTCCGCCGGAGAAATGCTTCGGCAAATATTTGTGTTTATCGCTCAAGCCGACGAATGTCAGGGCTTCCTCGACCCGTTCTTTCAGAGCCGCCCCTCTCAGGCCGTACAGCCCGGCGAAGAACTTCACATTTTCATAGGCGTTTAATTCTTCGTAAATCGCGAGGTCTTGAGGGACGATGCCGATATTCATTTTCGTTGCTTTGCTATATTTGAAAATATCTTTTCCGAGAAACAGAATGTCTCCGCCTGAAGGTTTTAAAAGACCTGAGATCATATTGATCGTCGTGCTTTTTCCGGCTCCGTTTGCGCCGAGAAACCCGAAAATCTCACCTTCTTTTACGGCAAGCGACATTTGGTCAACGGCGGTATAATCACCGAATTTCTTACTCAGCTGTTTGAGCTCCAAAATGTTCATGTTTCCACCTCTATGTCTTGTGATGTTCTTATTATAAAAAAAAGAATGAACGGCCGTTAGTGCAGCTGTTCATTCCTTTGACATGAGAATCTTCATATTTTTCACATGAAAACATTCACTTATTCAACCGGAAGCAATGTCGTGACGGAAAAACCGGCCGTGCCGTCAAAAATAACGGTTCCGCGCAGGACGGCCGACCGTTCTTCCATACCGAGCATGCCGAGGCCTTTTTTAAAGCGGACGGCGCCGTTTCCGTTATCTTTCACTTCCGCTTTCACGGCTTTATTCAGCACATGGATATCAATGAAAATCTGCGTGGCATCGGCGTATTTCATTGCATTGGTCAAGGCTTCGGTTACGTTTTCCTGAATGACTCTCCAATGCATTTGCGTCAGCCTGTCCAAATCGCCTTGATGCGTAAACGGAACCGGCATCCCGTTTTTGGCCGAAAATTCATCAATAAACGTTCTTAATCTGTGAATGCCCATTTGTTCAGCGGGCGGTTTCATATTTTTCAGCGTAATGCGGATATCCTCTATGCCCTCTTTGGAAATGGTAATGGCGTTTTGGAGCAGTTCAGCCGCTTTGTCCGGATGGGAGCCGAGCATCCGTTTCGCCGCTTCCATCTGAATGAGCGCGCCTGTCATGGAATGGCCGATTTTGTCATGGATGGCTTGGGACAATCTGTTTCTTTCTTCGAGTTTGCCGGTATACTCCGATTGTTTGATATATTCTGTGCTGCTGTGCAGCTGTTTCGTCAGTTTTTCAATGCTTGAGCGCATGCTGTCTGACTGCTCTTCATATTTTTTCAGCCGATTGCTGGACCGGGCGGCCAAAACGAATATCGCCAAGCAGAACAAGGTCATGATGATATAAGTCGGAAGGTCGCCGTACGGGATAAATAAAAACGGCAAAAACACGAGCAGGCAGAACACATAGCGGTGAACCGGATATTCGGCAAGAACGGCAAAAATGGCGGGCGGTAAAAGAAATAGAAACGCCGGATGGCCTAAGGCGGAAAGCCAGGCGGTCAATGCCAGCGCCAGCAGGGTGATCCCGCGCCTCCAAGCGGGCGGCCTGATCATGCAGACCCCAATGCCCAAAGACAGATAAAGCAGCAGAAACAAGACGGCGTACGGTGTGTAAAGGCGGTCTGCCGATACGAACAAAAAAGCCGTATAAAAAATGGCGATCAGTCTGCTCATCAGCATCCAAAAATCCATACCGTTCAACGCCCGTTATCCACCTTCCCGGTGATATAATAAATCGCGATCTGCGTTCTGTGCTCAAGCCCCGTTTTCCCTAAAATAGAGGAAATATAATTGGCCGTCGTCCCTTCAGAAATGAAAAGCTGTTTTGAAATTTCCCTGTTCGAGAATCCTTTCGCAATAAGCGACATGATGCTGAGCTCTCTTTCAGTAAACTGGCTTTCATCAATCTGATGCGCGGCTTCCGCCGGCCGGGAAAGGCTGTCTTTTATTTTATCCAGTACGGTGTCCTGAAGAATGCTGTGCCCGTTGAAGACGCTTTTGATCGCATCGCGGATCCGTTCCGGTTCGGTATTTTTTAATAAATATCCTTTCGCGCCGTTTTTAATCGCTTCTAAAATATACTCATCGTCGTCAAATGTCGTCAGGATCATCGGCTTCGTATCCGTTTCCTCCGCGATCCGTTTTGCGGCTTCGACACCGTTCATCACCGGCATGCGGACGTCCAACAAGGCGATATCGACGGGATTGTGTTTACAATACTCTGCCGCCTCGAGTCCGTTTTCCAACGTTGCCGATACAGTAAATTCCTCATATGTATGCAAAATGATTTTCATTCCTTCTCTGATGAAAGAATTATCATCCGCGATAATGACATTAATCTTCATGGCCGCACCCTTTGTGTGTTTTTTGTTTCATTATATACCATCCGAATTTAAATCAAAAAGCCTCCCGGCGAAAGGTGCGCGGAAGGCGGAGCGGTCAAGCGGGTTTTTTCAATTGGATGAAAAACAGCATCAGAAAAGAAATGATCACAATACAGATCACCCACACCCAGGCGAGTGTTTCATTGCCGGAGTCCATCGCGACGTAAATCGCTGTCGGCAGCGTTTGGGTGACGCCGGGAATATTTCCCGCAAACATTAAAGTCGCCCCGAATTCACCTAGCGCCCTTGCAATACTGAGAATGCTTCCGGTCAAGAGGGAGGGAAAGGCAAGCGGGACGGAAATACGGGTGAACACCTGCCACCTGCCGGCTCCGTCTACTTTCGCCGCTCCCTCGATGTCGGCATCAACCGCGGCGAAGCCCGTTTTAGCGGACTGATACATAAGCGGGAAGGCGACAATGGCCGAAGCGATCACCGCGGCCGACCACGTGAAAATGACGGGCTGGTGAAAAATCCGCTCAATCGCCCGGCCGAAAAAGCTGTGTTTTCCGAAAATGATAATGAGAATGAACCCGACAACGGTAGGCGGAAGAACGAGCGGGAGCATAAACAGCGTCTCCACAGCCGTTTTTCCGGGAAATCGCGCTTTCGCCATCCAGGCGCCGGCAAGCGTTCCGAGAATGATGACGGCGAAGCCCGACGCCAAAGCCACCTGAAACGACAGTACGACTGGGGTGAAAAACTCCGAAGCCGTAATGTTACTTGGCAGTAAATCCATATTTCTTAAACACTTTCATCGCTTCATCCGACTGCAGATACTGATAAAACGCTTCTGCTTCTTTACGGTGCTTTGTATCCTTGACAATGCCGAGCGGATATACGATCGGATCGTGCGTTTTCGCCGGCGCTTCATCGGTGATTTTCACCTTTTTCGAAATCAGCGCGTCTGTTTTATAGACAAGCCCTGCATCGACATTTCCGGTTTCAACATAAGACAGCACCTGGCGCACGTCTTTTGCATAGACGACTTTATCTTTTACCTTGTCCCACAGGGATAATGCCGTCAATGATTGTTTGGCGTATTGTCCGGCCGGAACGGATTCAGGTGTGCCGAGCGCGATTTTTTCCGTGCTGTCTTTTTTCAGGTCATTCAGGTGTGTCAGGTGTGCGCTGTTTTTCTCAGGCACGATCATGACGAGATCATTTTTCAAAAGATCCGTGCTGTCCTTTTTATCGATATCTCCGTCATGAACGAGCTTTTCGAATTTATCTTCGGCTGCCGAGAAGAATAAATCAGCTCCCGCGCCTTGTGAAATTTGTTTTTGCAATGTGCCTGATGATCCGAAGTTGTCTTGAATGGTTACGTTTGAATGTGATTTTTCGTAGTTGGTCTGGATTTCTTCAAGTGCATCCTGAGCGCTGGCTGCCGCAGAAACGGTGAGCGTGACTTTTTCGTTTTGTCCGCCTTTGGACGATTGTCCGGAAGAGCAGCCCGCAGTTGCGAGGAAAACGGCCATAGCCGCAGTTGTGAGTAGTGTCGCTTTCTTTTTCAACATTGTGCACCCCTTATAGCTAAATATCATTAGATCAAACTAATTATAACGCAATTGTACGTGATGGTGCGGTTTTTTTTCAATATCTGAACAGTTATAATAAAAACGGAGCGTGATAATATGACAGAAGCCACTTCCTATACAATAGAAGAAGTTGCGGGCCTTTTGAAGGTCTCCAAACTGACAGTATATGATTTGATAAAAAAAGGACTCATTCCGGCGTACAGGGTCGGAAGACAGATGAGGGTCGATGAAGAGGACTTAAAACAATATAAAGCAAACATGAGAATGTCAAAAAAGCCATCCGCAGCAGAAGGGCCTGACCCGTCCCGCGGGCGGGAGCCGGAAAAAAGGCAGTCCGTTATCATCAGCGGGCAGGATGTGTCGATGGACCTCCTCAGCAAACAGCTGGAACAAACAATACAGGCGGCTCCGCTCCGCAAGTACAGCGGCAGTTTGAACAGCCTGATCGAGATGTACCGCGGGGCTTGTGACATCGTCAGTCTGCATTTGTACGATGGGGAGACGGGGCAGTATAACATCCCGTATGTGAAGCGCATTCTTTCAGGGGAGCCGTTTGCGCTTTTTCATGTCGTACTTCGTCAGGCCGGATTATATGTGAAAAAGGGCAATCCGCTGAACATTCAGGGCTTTCAGGATTTGAGCCGAAAGGATGTCCGTATCGTCAATCGCGAAAAAGGATCAGGCGCGAGGGTCCTGCTGGATGAACAGCTCAGATCATTCAGCATTACGCCGAATGATGTCGCCGGATATCATGACATTGTCATGGATCATCTGTCAGCGGCTTCACAAGTATCAAGCGGAAAGGCGGATATCGGAGTCGGGTCGCAGCATGCGGCGCATATGGCAGGCACGGACTTTATCCCGGTGATCAGTGAACAGTACGATGTGGTTGTGTTAAAACAAAACCGGGAGCTTGTTCAAAGCGTGCAGGACATCCTCAATTCTGAGGAATTCAAGTCTCAGCTTTCTCAATTATCCGGATATGATACGAAAATGACCGGACGGCTCATATATGAAACATGAAAAATCCCTCCTATATGGAGGGATTTTTTTTTTGCTTATAAAACCGCAGCAGGTCGCCGTTTAATATTTTATCGGAAAGCATCAGCTCTTGTTCAGCTTTTTCTTTCTCATCGCTGCACGCGCTCATGTCAGAAAGCGGTTCGCCCGTTTTACGGCTGTAACACGTATTTTTCGTATAAATATGATCATCCGTGATAAAGCTGCCGTTTCTCAGCACCGCAAACGGGGTCCGCTCTCCGGAAAACAGATCATTGCCGAACTGAATGCTGCCTTTCGTTTCAATGCCGAGCAGGTGAAGCAGCGTCGGCCTTACATCAACCTGTCCCGCGGCGGAAGCAATCGTTTCCGGCTCACGGTCGGTCACCCCGGGAATATGAATGATAAACGGCACGCGCTGAAGCTGAACCGTATCAAACGGAGTGATTTCCTCTTTCCCTAAGAATTCGGCAAGTCCTTGATTATGGGCTTCGGATATACCGTAATGATCTCCCATCAGGACGATCATCGCGTTGTCATACAGTCCTTCTTTTTTCAGCTTCTTGAAAAAGTGTTTCAGGGCCTCATCTTCATAGCGGACCGTCGTCACATAGCGGTTTAATAACTCGCTGCTTGTGTCCGGTTCTTCAATGAGCTGATCCTGTTTTTCAATTTCAAAAGGAAAATGGTTGGTCAAAGTCAGCAGGCTCGCGTAAAACGGCTGCGGAAGCTTCTTTAATTTTTCCGCTGACTGTTCGAGAAATTCCTTATCCTTCAGGCCCCAGCCTGTTGAATTTTCCTGCGTCACCTTAAATTCATCCGCGTCGAAAAAACGGTCAATTCCGAATGCCCCGTACATCTCATCCCGGTTCCAAAAGGCCTTATGATTGGCATGCAGAACGGCTGAATAGTATTGACGGTCTTTTAACATATGGTACATCGTATTGAACCGGTGGCCGCTTTTTGTAAAAAAAACGGCGCCGCTTGAAGACGGATACAGCGAATTCGCAGTAATGAATTCTGAATCTGAGGTTTTTCCCTGTTCAGTCTGCTGATAAAAATGAGTGAAGTCATAACTTTTTTCCCGCAGTTTATTTAAAAACGGGGTAATCTCCCGTCCGTTGACCCGCTCATCCATTACAAAACGCTGTGTTGATTCGAGTGTAACAAAAATCACATTGCGTCCCTTGGCGAGCCCGAATTTTGAATCGGACGGCCTGCTGTAGTCGGCTTGAGTGTAATTTGCGACCGCCGCAAGGCTGTCTTCATCGGCAAACGCTTTAGCCCCTGCATTCAGCGTCTGCGAAATGGTGTCATACAAATGAAAGTGGAACAGGCCGATTCCTTTTACGAGCGCTTCACGATCAAAAGGGTGCTTGAACAGCTTCGGCTGCTCGGCCTCAGACAGTGCAAGGTTGCACAGCATGAGGCCGGCTGATGCCCACGCATACGCTTTAACGGTACGGGCGCCCGCTTTTCCTTTACCAGCTTTATGCCTTTTACCAAGATAAAACAAAACCGCAATATCCAAAAATAAAGCGATGTAAAGCGGGTGAAACAGCTCTTGGACGCTGCTTCCCATATCACCCATATTGCTCGCCTGAAACAAAACCGGTATGGTGATAAAATCGATATAAAACCCGTAAAACACCGTATTCGCGATTAAAATTCCCGTCAGCACCACATTCGCCGCAAGCAGAAAGATCCGCTGTTTTTTTTCTGTCAGCAGCAGGGCGATGCCGAACAGCGGCACAATGAAGCTCAGCGGATTAATGAGAAGCAGACATTCCTCAAGAACCGAATTGTTCTGCAGATCAAAACCGAGCTTATAAACGGCATAGGTTTTCATCCACATGAACAGGATGGACAGGCATAAAAACCGATGATTGCTGAAAAAGGTTTTCTTCATATGTATGACTCCTCACCCTAAAAGCGAAAAGACGCTTTTTGTTTAAGAGATGCGGCCGTGAACCAGTTCGTATAAATAATAGCAGGATACAATCGTTAAGCCGGCCAGCACAAGCTGCTCCGAAAAGCTCCCCGTTCTCATATAAAGGGGAAGACGGAAGCGGATGGCGGACGGAAACAGCAGTTTAATGCCGTTGACGGTCCATGCGTCAAGCACAAGATGGCTCGCCATTCCGATCATCAGTCCGGCGGAAATGCTCGGATTCGGAATATAGGATGCCGTAATGAAAAACATAATAAGCATAAACAGCAGGCTGTGTGTAAACGTTCTGTGGCCGAACACCGTGCTTACGATTTTGGACAGAACGGGCAGCGTTCTGCCGATTTTGCTTTTCGTATGGCATATGTCGGGAATCAGCGCCCCGAGGGCACCCGCTGAGGTCATAAGGACCGGATCATACCCGTAATAATACGCAATTGCGGAACAAGAAGCGATGCCTCCCATGATGTGTGTTTTTCCTGTCATTTTTCGCTTCTCCTTTTTATTTTTGCCAAAATCCCCTGAATTACAAATATATCAAGAGAATGCATGTTTGATCAACAAACTTTACCTGTTCCGCCAAAAGGAAGGAGACGCGGATTCCGCATATTCTGCCGCGGAAAAAGACACATTATAGGTGTACCTATATTTGATAAAGAGGTGATACAGATGGCTTTCTTTAACAAAGAAAAAGGAAAAAACAGCGATAAAAACAAAAATGTCATTCAAGGCGCGCTTGAAGACGCCGGTGCAGCTCTGAAAGACGATCCGCTTCAAGAAGCTGTTCAAAAGAAAAAAAACAACCGCTGACCATATAAGACGGGTAGGGCGAACGCTCTATCCGTTTTCCATCTAATTTTTCCCTTTGACAGATCTTTTTATCTCTGATAACCTCTGAGTAGAATTGAATGATAAAAATCCTCACTCTTTCTCGGTGAGGTAGAGGTTGCGCTTGATGATGAGTCGCACATGCCAGGCTGATAGGGGCCGCAAAACATGTGTTAAAGGCATCAGCGCCGAAGTGTAAAGAAAGCCGATCCTTCTTTATGCTGGGACTGTATCTGAATAAGTGCAGGACTGCCGCGTGCTTTTTCGCGGAGGGCTATCCGGAGATCAAGGGTGTGTGTGTTTCTTTAAGCATGGACTTTTGTTCAGGCTTTTTTTGCGTGTAAATATGATCTCGGGGTCTGGTCCGTACGAATGAACAACCAGGAGGTACAGGAATGGAACAGACGAAAAAATGGGGTTTTTGGTTATTAACGGCGTTTGTCGTAGGAAATATGGTAGGCTCGGGCATCTTTTCGCTTCCGAGTTCGCTCGCAAAAATCGCGAGCCCGTTCGGCGCCACATCGGCATGGCTTTTAACGGGAGCCGGTGTGTTAATGATCGCGCTGGTCTTCGGCCACTTATCCATCCGCAAGCCTGAGCTGACGGCGGGGCCGCAAAGCTATGCGCGTGCGCTGTTCAGCGATCGGAAAAAAGGGAATGCAGCGGGCTTCACGATGGTGTGGGGCTACTGGGTGGCGAGCTGGATCAGCAACGTGGCGATCATCACGAGCCTTGCCGGATATTTAACATCATTTTTCCCGATTTTAACGGATAAGCGTGAAATGTTTTCGATCGGCGGTCAGGCGGTTACGCTCGGCCAGCTGCTGACGTTTGCCGTATGTACGGTTTTATTATGGGGCACTCACACGATTCTCGTCACCAGCATTAACGGTGCGAGTAAATTAAATTTCGTCACGACGTTTTCAAAAGTATTAGGATTTATTTTCTTTATCATTGCAGGTTTATTTGTGTTTCAAACGTCGTTTTTCGATCATTTTTATTTTCCGGTTCAAACAGGTCCTCACACAGTTGAGGGAATCGGCGGGCAGATCCACAATGCGGCGATTTCAACATTATGGGCGTTCGTCGGAATTGAATCGGCAGTCATCTTATCCGGGCGCGCCCGTTCGCAGCGCGATGTGAAACGCGCCACTATTACCGGATTATTGATCGCGCTTGGCATCTATATCATCGTAACATTGATTACGATGGGCGTGCTTCCGCATGGTAAGCTTGTCGGCTCGGAAAAACCGTTTGTTGACGTATTGTACGCGATCGTCGGCAATGCGGGAAGCGTCATCATGGCGATTCTGGCGATTTTGTGTCTGTTCGGAACGATGCTCGGCTGGATTCTTCTCGGCTCTGAAGTTCCGTATCAAGCGGCGAAATCAGGAGACTTTCCGGCTGCTTTTGCAAAAACGAATAAACAGGGAAGCCCGGTTGTGTCGTTAATCGTAACGAACGTGATGTCACAGATCTTTATCTTTTCAGTTATTTCCCGGACGATCAGTGACGCATTTACGTTTTTAACGACGGCGGCGACGCTCGCTTATCTGATTCCGTATCTCGTATCAGCGTTTTACAGCCTGAAGCTCATTTTTACGGGTGAAACGTATGACGAGATAAAGGGTTCAAGAGTAAGAGACGGTATCATCGCCATCCTTGCCTGCATTTATTCTTTTTACGTCATTATTACCGGAACGGCCGATTTAACGACCTTTATTCTCGGTATCGGGCTGTTCTTCGTCGGTTTGCTGTTATATCCTTTCGTCTCAAAGAAATTTGCAAACAACAGACAATCGGTATGACAAAAAGACATCTCACGTCTGTGAGATGTCTTTTTTGTTTGCGGCGGCGGGTTACGTTTTGACGGCGTGTATATAATGAATGGTCTCGAATGCGGTTAAATGGTCAGTGCGTCCGCTGAAAAAACGGTCAAGTGTAAAGCGTAATAAAAAGCCGCTGTGACAGCGGCTTCGGGGTTACTTCGTTAAGCTTTTTGTGATGTAGTCGAGCTGGCCTTCAAGTGAGATCGGGTCTGAGAAATAGAAGCCGATCGGATCAATGTGATAGACATGGTTTTGTTTGACGGCATCGAGGTTCTTCCAGATTGAGCTGTCAAGCACGCCTTTGTCGTCACCGCCGGCCTGCCATGGCCCCATAAAGATGTAGTCTCCCGCGAAGTCAGGCAGTTTCTCGAGTGAAATGCTGGCGTAGCCCGGCCCTTGATTAATGGCTTTTTCCTGCGTCAGTTTTGTGGCCTTCAGCCCGAGTTTGTCATAAATGATGCTTCCGCCGCGGCCGAAGTCTTTACCGAATACATAGATGTCTTTTCCGTTTGTCTGCATGATGGAGATGGTTTTTGAGCCGACCGCTTTTTGAACCTTTGTTTTAGCGGCAGCGGTTTTCTTATCCCATTCAGCCAGCCATTTGTCTGCTTTATCTTCAGTGCCTGTCATTTTCGCAAACTCTTTGAATTGATCAATGTTGCTGAGCTTGTCATATTTAATGGCGATTGTCGGCGCGATTTTTTCCAGTTTTTCAATATCGGCGCCTTGTGTCGTCCAGACAACGATTAAATCCGGCTTTAAGTCAATGATTTTTTCAACGGACGTGCCGTCGCCGATGTTTGTCACACCTTTTGTTTTCCCTTTGTAATAAGGGTTTTTAAATACGTTTTGCGGCGCGCCGACAACATTGATGCCGAGCTGTTTGAAGTCGCCGTAGTAGCCGTCAGCCATGACGACGACCCGTTTCGGGTGCTTCGGAATTTTAATATTGCCGTTTTCGGCTTTATACGTGATGGTTTCTTCTTTTTCAGAAGAACCTTTCGTGTCTGAAGAATTGCCGCATGCGGCCAAAGCGGCGATGAGCAGCATGGTAATCAGCGCTGCGCCGATTTTCTTGTATGTATGGAACATCTGACATTCCTTCTTTCATAAAAATTAGTGATAAAGAGAATCATTATCAGTGTGATTATATCACTGCTTTCATAGAGAAGCACGCTCTTTTTTAAGAAAAACTTTCTTTTTTTATATGAAATTAGGTCTATTAAAAGAGAAGATAAAAGTGCTATACTGAAACAAGTCATTGATAATCATTATCATTACCATTCTTGTTTTGAGAAAGGAAGAACGAGTGTTGGGTCTATTGAAAAAGAAACAGACAATGACGGCTCAAGGGGCATCAGGGAGTGAAATCCAGTGGACGGCGCGTTCATTCCGGGCGGCTGTGCTGCTGTGTGCCGGTATTGCGGTTTTATTGATCGGCGCGGCTCTGTCTGTTTCCATCGGAGCTGCCGATATTCATCTGCGGACGGTGTGGGATGCTCTCTTTCACTTTCAGCCGCAAAATACATCTCATCAAATCATACGCGATCTGAGGCTGCCGAGAACCGCCGCCGCCGCGCTCGTCGGGGCTTTTTTAGCTGTGTCCGGGGCGATTATGCAGGGGCTGACGCGGAACCCGCTTGCTGAGCCTTCCATTATGGGCGTGACGTCGGGGTCAGGATTTGCGATCGCATTGGCATTTGCTTTTTTTCCGGGACTGTCTGCGGCGGGACTTGTTTTGTGGTCCTTTGCGGGAGCGGGAATCGGAGCGCTTATTGTGTTTGGCATCGGCCTGTTTTCAAAAGGCGGGCTGACACCGGTGAAGCTCGCGCTGGCCGGTACGGCAGTCGGCTATTTCTTAACGGGGCTTTCAAGCGCGATTGCGATCCGTTTTGATGTCGCCCAGGATGTGAAGTTCTGGTACGCCGGAGGAGTCGCTTCCGTGAAATGGGAAGGCGTGCAGCTGCTGTTGGCGGTCGGGGTTATCGGACTTTTGCTGGCATTTCTGATTGCGCGCTCAGTAACGGTGCTGAGCTTGGGTGAGGAGCTGGCCAAAGGGCTCGGGCAGTACACATCGCTTGTGAAAGTAATCGGAATGTTTGTCGTTGTCCTCTTGACGGGGGCTTCAGTCTCAGTCGCCGGAGCCATTTCTTTTATCGGCTTGGTGATTCCGCATATCACCCGATTTTTAGTCGGGGTAGATTACAGGTGGATCATTCCCTGTTCGGCGGTATTCGGCGCCGTTCTGTTAGTCTTCAGTGATATTGCCGCAAGACTCGTCAATGCGCCGTTTGAAACACCGGTCGGCGCTTTAACCGCCCTTATCGGCGTTCCCTTTTTCTTTTATTTGGCGCGCAGGGAAAGGAGAGGGCTGTAATGAATGTAAAATCGAAAAAACCGCTGGCGGTCATGGCCGTTACGTTTTTGCTCATATGCATCGTCTTTTTTATCAGTTTAAACATGGGTGTGATCCGGATTGCGCCTCTTGATACGCTACGTGTCTTTTTCGGACAGGGGGATGCCCGGGATCAGCTCGTTTTATTTGAATTCAGACTGCCTCGCATGGTGCTGTCATTGCTGGTCGGCGCCGGAATCGCGGTTTCAGGCGCGATTTTTCAAAGCGTGTCTCAAAATGACTTGGCGGAGCCGGGCATTCTCGGTATTAACGCCGGGGCGTCTTTGGCGGTCGTTTTGTTTATCTTCTTTTTCCAAGGATCAGCTGTTGATTTAAGCATGGCCAGTACATGGCTGCTTCCGGTGAGCGCTTTGGCGGGGGCTTTTCTGGCTGCGCTGCTCATCTATGTGCTGGCTTGGAAAAAAGGCGTTTCACCTGTCCGGCTCGTTTTGGTCGGGATCGGCGTCAATGCGGGGTTTAATGCGCTTCTCTTGATTTTTCAGCTGAAAATGGACCCGCGGGATTTCATGCAGGCGCTTGTATGGATTTCCGGTTCGATTTGGAACGCCAATTGGAAAATGGTGCTGTCCATTTTGCCGTGGCTGCTGGTTCTTTTACCGTTCAGCCTCTATAAAGCCAGGTATTTAAATGTGCTCCAGCTCGGTGATCAGCTGGCGGCGGGGCTTGGCACCCGGGTTGAAAAGGAGCGGCGCGTTCTGCTGATGTGCGCCGTTGCCCTGACCGCGTCATGTGTTGCGGCAGCCGGCGGAATCGCTTTTCTCGGACTCATTGCGCCGCATTTGGCCAGAAGGCTTACCGGCCCGCGCCACCAGACGCTTATCCCGGTTTCGGCTTTAATCGGAGCATTTTTATTTCTGCTTGCCGATACGCTGGCGAGAAATGTGCTTGCACCGTCCGAAGTTCCCGTCGGCCTGGTGATTTCCGTGCTCGGAGCGCCGTATTTTGTATATTTGCTGATGAAAACGAAATAGAGGAAGGAGACTGCCGCGATGAACTCATTATCGGCGGAACAGCTTACTGTCGGTTATGGCGACCGTTTGATAGCGAAAGAATTGGATATCGCCATACCGAAAGGAAAAATTACAACGCTGATCGGTCCGAACGGCTGCGGAAAATCGACGGTTCTTAAAACGATGTCAAGAATCATGAAACCGAAATCCGGCGCCGTCTATTTAAACGGACAGGCGATCATGCAAAAATCCACGAAAGACATCGCCAAGGAAATGGCAATTCTTCCGCAGACGCCTGAAGCGCCGAGCGGGCTGACGGTGTACGAACTTGTTTCTTACGGCAGGTTTCCGCATCAGTCCGGAATGGGCCGTTTGAGTGATAAAGACCGTGACATGATCAAATGGGCGCTTGAAGAGACGGGGATGGCCGAATTTTACGACCGGCCGATCGAAGCGCTTTCCGGGGGGCAGCGGCAGCGTGTGTGGATCGCCATGGCGCTCGCTCAAGAAACGGAGCTGCTGCTTCTTGATGAACCGACCACTTATTTAGATCTCGCCCATCAGCTTGAAATTTTGCAGCTGCTGGACAAATTAAACAAGGAGCAGGGCCGCACCATCTTAATGGTCATTCATGATCTGAACCATGCCGCCCGTTTTTCCCATTACATGGTCGCCCTGAAAAAAGGGCGCGTCATCAAGGAAGGAACGGCGGAGGAAGTCATGACTCCCGGTATATTGGAAGACGTGTTTCAGATTGACGCACAGATTGTAAAAGATCCGCGCACGAACAAACCGGTCTGCTTAACCTACGATTTAATCCGGCATGAAAACGCAACGGTATGATGAAAAAAAACGCAGAGCCATTCCGGCCTGCGTTTTTTTATTGCGCCCGGGGCTGCTTTTGTCCGGAGACGCATTTATCCAAAACGAAAAAAACCCCCGCCACAATCAGCTCCTCCGTCGTTGACAGCCAAATCTTTTCAATCAGTTTATCCGTCGTATACGCGGTCATCCAGAGGAACAGCAGCTGAACGGTGCTGGCTAAAAGGAGAAAAGGCAGCCTGCCCGTCCCAAAAAAGGTAAAGCTATGTATCATCAGCCGCTCAAGCGGTTCAAAACATAAACCGAGAAAAATAAAAAGCACGGAAAAAAGCAGGACGTACGCCATCGATCCGTAGCTCGTCCCGGCTAATGAAAATACAGCCATCATCACGATAAAATACCCGAATAATACGGCAGCGGCTGCCAGGGCATACCGGAGCACCTGAAGAAAAAACATTTTCGTCCCGTTTTGATTGATCATCTGTTCAGCTCCTTTTCACACAGAGGAGACTTGCAGAGACGGAACTCTGCAAGTCGATGTATCTTCAGCATTTCTTTTTGACGACAGGGTGTTTCTCTTTCGAAAGAATATCCGTAAAGTCTTTGCCCAGATCCAGATGCTGCTGGACGAATTTCTCAGGAAGCATGGCAAGCCATTGGTTCAGGGACACATCGGCATAGTGGTCATCCTTGAAGATTTCCAGGAAGACGAGCGGCTCATCTCCCAAATTCTCCACATAGTGGCCCATTGCGAACGGAACGTAACCGACATCCCCGGCCTGATAGTTAAATGTTCTCGCATGGCCGTCCGATGCAAAAACCGTCATCCGTCCTTTACCGGAAATATAATACTGCCATTCATGCGTGTTCGGATGCCAGTGAAGCTCTCTCATTGCGCCCGGTTCGACCACGACAAGCGCTGAAGCGATCGTTTTGGACACTTTAAAGTTTGTGGAATCCGCGATATATACTTTGCCGCCGTCCGTCTCAGCGGTCGGGCCTTCATCCAGCAGGCGGTATGTGAACGGGTAAGGCACTTCGCCGTTCGGTCCTTCCACAATGTCATCTTTCAGCTTGCCGGGAACAGGCTCTTCAAAGATGTATTTTTCTTTCCCGGGCAGGCCGGCGAGGTCTTTTTCTGAAACACCGAAATTGTTGGCGATGACATCAAGCGGCGTGTGGGCAAGCCAGTCAGTTAATTGGAATGTGCTGTTTTCTGAGAAGGAACCGTCATCAAAAACCAGGAGGAATTCACAGCCTTCTTTCAGCGCCTGAATGGAGTGCGGCAGGCCTGACGGGAAGTACCACAGATCTCCTTCCTTCACGTCATCGATAAAACTGCGTCCCTGTTCATCAACAATCGTGACCCGCGCTTTGCCCGTCAGCATATATGCCCATTCCGCTTCTTTATGCCAGTGCAGCTCACGGATGGCGCCCGGTTTTAAACGCATGTTGACAGATGCCAGATTTTCAGAAATCGGCAGCTCGCGAACGGTCACCTCACGCGCGTATCCGCCCTTTTCCAGCCGGTTGTGCACATCTGAGAAAGAGAATTTCATATTATCCACTGTGCCGTGATCCGTTTCCGGCGGCGTCAGCATATCCGGATTTTGGCGGTCTCTTTCAAGGTTGCGCGGAATCGTGACGGTCGCCCCTTTGTCTCCTCTGATCGGCTGCGGGATATTGCAGTTGTTTTCTTTTGACATGTAAATCGTCTCCTCTCAAGCTTTGTTTTTTCAGAAAGAGAATGTGAAAGGCCTTTCGTTTTCCCTTCTGCTTTGTTAAGTGATGCGTTCCGATGAAAAGTCAACTTGCTGTGAAAATTAATTTTTCATTTTCTGATCTTTCAGTTCCGTCATCAGTTCGATCAGGGCGTCAAACTTCTTCTCAAACCGTGTGAGAAGATACATGGCAATCAGAGCCGGAAAGCCGAGATTGCCGATCTGTCTGACCGTTTCTTCTATAAAAACCTGATCCATTATCAGCCACCTCCTGACTTGACCTGCAGTCATGTATATAAGTGAAAGAAAGAGCGGCTCCTGTAAACCTGATATCCCGGTTGAGGGTCTTTTTTTTTGTTCCGGCAAATCCGGGACATAAGGAGTGCGGAATCTTAGTCGGAAAGGAGTAGTTTACTTTTTTTTGCTTTCTTTCATTTAATTTAAATAGGGGGCGGTTTTATGGACTATCAAGTTCTTTTACGGTCAAAATGCAAGGAAATTATGAAACATCCGATCGTTAAACATTTTTTAAGTGACCCAAAGCATTACGAGAAATTTAAAAATGTGCTGGAACATTCAGACGAGAAGGATGCAAAATCATTGGACGACCATTTTAAGCAGTTTTATAAGGAAATCCGGATCATCAAATATATGAACTCTATGATCCGGATTTTCTCCATCGATTTTGACAAACGCATCCGTAAAAATCAGAAGCGCTATCCGCTGACGGTGGATCAGCCGGAGGGAGGTGAAGCGCTTCCCTATGAAATGGGAAAAGACGCGTATGAAGAGTTTCTGCGGAAGCAGGGGGATTTGAGCCAGCATGTCCAAAACCGTGATTTATACGAAGCGCTTCAGACGTTAACCGATAAACAAAAAAGCGTGCTGACGAATATTTATCTTCACGGAGCGACGATGAAGGAAATTGCCGAGTCGCTGGGTGAATCACGGCAGAACATTTCTAATATTCATAAAAAAGGGCTCGATAATCTCAGAAAGCAGCTGGACAAGCAAAAAAAGGGGGAAAATAAGCAGTGAACGGGCCATTTGACTTCAACAAAGAGAACACAGATACCGACGAAATGGAACTTTTGATTTCGCGTTTTTCGCCAATGATAAAAAAAAAACTGAGCAATACATCATACCAGGAAAGAGAAGATCTTGAACAAGAATTGAAGATTAAAATAGTTGAAAAAGCGGACATGCTGTTATGCCAGGAAGTACCGGGTTTTTGGGAATTTATTCTTCATCTTATAAATGAAAGCTCCTGACAAAAGCGGCGGGATGATTGATATTCCGCTCTGACAACGTGAGAAAAACGAGAAGAGATGTACGTCTCGTTTTTCTTTTCTGTTTCCCCGCAAGACCTCCGCACTAAAAAGGTACCAAATCTTATCCATATAATGATATGATGAAAAAAACAAAGAGAAAGGAACGTCCAAGGTGGAAAATGCGTCAATTTTAATTGTAGACGATGAGAAGGCGATCGTTGATATGGTCAAACGCGTTCTCGTCAAAGAAGGCTATCACAACATTAAGACAGCCGGAAGCGCTGAGGAAGCGATCGAGTTTGTTAAACATGAAACCGCGGATCTGCTCGTGCTGGATGTGATGATGGAAGGCATGTCCGGTTTTGAAGCATGCACCGAAATCCGGAACTATACCGACGCTCCGATCTTTTTTCTGACTGCCCGTTCTTCTGATGCGGATAAGCTGTCAGGATTTGCATTGGGAGCTGACGATTATATAACAAAGCCGTTTAATCCGCTCGAATTGGCGGCGCGGATCAGGGCGACGTTAAAGAGAACCTATAAGCGCGAAGAGAAAACGGCGTTAAAGACGTATTCATACAGCCATTTTTCCTATTCGCCGCAAAACGCCGAGCTGATCGTCGGGGGCGAGCCCGTCAGCTGCTCCGCACAGCTTCTGCAATTGCTTCAATATTTCTGTGAACACCCTGATGTGGTGCTCTCAAAAGATCAGATCTATGAAAAAGTATGGGGATATCCGTCTTACGGCGACAACAACACCGTCATGGTGCATATCCGCAAACTCAGAGAAAAGATTGAAAAAGACCCCAGCAATCCGTCTTATATTGTAACGGTGCGCGGCCTCGGCTATCGGTTTATTCCCGATCAAGGAGAAAAAGGAACCCGGTCATGAGAATGCGCGGAAAATTTCTGCTCCACTTTTTCGGTCAGCTGCTGCTTGTCATCCTGCTGATGTCCGTTTTGGCCGTCGCTTCTTTCTTCTATTTGGATTGGCGTTTCAGCGAAGCGGAAGCCAATGCGGGACTGACCAAAGCGACGGCAGACTCGTTTGAAGCGTGGCTTGATAAAAATGAAGACGGCACATGGGATGTCGATGAATTTTTAAAGATGTCGGTCAGAAAGCAGAAGGGCTGGCTGCAGATCATTAATGACAATGAAAAAACGGACTACGCCTACAGAGTGCCGAAAGACGTCCCGAGCCATTACAGCAGAAAAGACCTCTTATCCATTTATCAGTACCGGAATTTTGACAACTACAAGCTGAATTACTGGACGGTCACGATAAATGATGAGACCTATTTGATTCTGTTCGGCTGGAAATCCGCCAGTGAGCAGCTTCTCACTTACATCGAATCACAGGAGCCATCCCTCGCTTCCCTTTCTCAATATAAAAAAAGCACGGTTGATTATATTAAACGGGAAAAAGGGGCGGTCTACCTTCTCGAAGACAGCGGCAGACTGCTCGGGGATATCAACAGCACGAAAAAAGAACGGAACACCGTCAATGAGCTTGAATTACTGAAATACAGTTCCAAGCCGTGGAATTACAAACGGGAAATTTCTTTTAAAAGACTCGATAAAACGAAATGGATGGTTGCATCGGTGCCGAACCCCGTGTACATCCCCGATCACGAGTTTAACAAATCATTTTTGAGAAATGTGATGAAAACCCTCTTTCTCTTGATCGGAATCTTAGTATTTATGATCTGCATCCTGACCATCTGGTACTCTTTCCGTTTCGGCTGGCCGCTGTTTCATACCATCAAATGGCTCGTCAATTTATCAAAGGGCCGGCTTGAAGAGCCGAAGAACCGCAAAGGACAGCCGGTCAGCAAAAACAAAAAAGGCAAAACAAAACAGCCGTTCCGCTTTTTCGCCGAGATTTTCGAATCGATGGATCAGCTGACCGACACGCTGAAGCGGGATAAGAAAAACAGAGAAAAAATCCAGGCGACAAGGGAAGAATGGATCGCCGGGCTGAGCCATGACTTAAAAACCCCGCTGAGCACGATTTACGGCTACAGCATGATGCTTGAATCGAAGCAATACGATTGGACCCCCGAAGAAGTCAAAGAGATGGGGCAGATCGTCCGGGAAAAATCAGAATATATGTCCAAGCTGATTGAGGACTTAAACTTAACATACCGCCTCAAAAACGCGGCCCTCCCGATCGAACGGCGGCTGATCAACGTCGTGCCGTTTATCAGAAACGTCACGAACGATTTCACGAAAAACACGTTCTCGGAAGGCTATGACATCGCCTTTGAAACCAAAAAGGAAGACATTCTTTTCGCCATTGATGAAGCGTGGTTCCGCCGTGTTCTGGAGAATCTGCTGGCAAACGCGGTTAAGCATAATAAGAAAGGGACCGCCATTCGGGTCGTGCTTGAGGAATCAGCCGAACAGCTCATTCTGAAAGTGAAAGATAACGGAAGAGGAATGGACGACGAAACGATTCACCAGCTGTTTAACCGTTATTACCGGGGAACGAATACGAAAGGCCCGTCAGAAGGAACGGGACTCGGACTCGCCATTGCCAAGGAGCTGGTACACCTTCATAACGGAACCATCCATGTCAACAGCAGAATCAGCGCCGGAACGGTGATCACGATTCTTTTTAAAAAAGATTAAGTTTGGACGCCGCTTTGTCGGGAATAACAATAGAAGACTGACAAGCAAAAGAGGTGTTCACATATGGAAGCAGCATTACGAGCAGATACGAGAGCAGTTATCGGAGAAGGCCCTTTATGGGACAAGGATAAGGAATGCCTGTACTGGGTGGATATACTGGGCAGCCAGCTCCATATCTTCACTCCGGCTGACGGAATCAACCGTTCCGTTAAATTCAAATCATTTGTCACGGCTCTGGCCTTGTATTCAAAGGAAGAGCTGGTGATGACGATGAAAGATGGGTTTTACCTGTACAATCTTCGGGAAGATACATTGACGAAGATGAAGCAGCCGAGAGACATGCGGGAAGATATCCGTTTCAATGACGCAAAATGCGACCCGTCCGGCAGATTATGGGCGGGAACGACGAGCATGGAAGGCAAAGAAGAGGAGGCTTCGCTGTACCGTCTGAATACGGACGGCAGCCTTGCCAAAATAAAAGACCAGGTCTCCACCTCGAACGGTTTGGATTGGGATCGGGACCGAAACCTGATGTACTATATCGATACTCCGACGCAGGAAATCGTCTGTTATTCATATGATCCTGAAACCGGAGCCGTATCAGATCCGAAAACGGTCTACCGCTTTCCGGAGTCGCAAGGATCTCCCGACGGAATGACCATTGACCGTGACGGAATGCTGTGGGTGGCTCTGTTCGGAGGCGGCCGTGCCGTCCGGATTGACCCGTTTTTGCATAAGGAAATTGCATCTATCGAAGTTCCGGCGAAATACGTCACCTGCTGTGCGTTCGGGGGCAGAGACTTGAACACGTTATACATTACGACCGCGACGGAAAAATTGACGGAAGCCGAAAGACTTGAGCAGCCGCATGCGGGCGGCCTGTTTTCAGCAGAGCTTGAGACGGGCGGCTGGGAGCCGGTTCCGTTTGCAGGCATGATGTAAAAAAAAGCCCTGGCATATGGGGAAGTTCCCATTGTGCTGGGCTTTTTTGTGTTAAATGGAGCGGATGATGCCGCCTTCAACCCGCTGTGCGGTGCCATTAATGGCAGAAGCCGCTGATGAAGCGAGAAATACAATCGTATTGGCGACTTCTTCCGGGGTTGCATAGCGCTGAATCAAAGATGTCGGCTCATTCACTTTAAAATAATCCCGGACGAAGCTGTCCGTGTCTTCTCCGGCAGCCTTTGCGGCTCCTTCCATGTAAGAAGCGACGCCTTCGGTCCATGTCGGTCCCGGCAGCACGGAGTTGACCGTGACATTTGTGCCTTTCGTCATTTCAGCCATTCCCCGGGACAAGCTGATTAACGCCGTTTTCGTCATTGAATAAGGAATCATTTGCGCAAGCGGTTTGACTCCGGCTTCACTGGAGATGTTCAGAATCCGTCCGCTGTTTCTTTCGAGCATTTGCGGCAGAAAACGCCGGCACAGGCGCACGGCGCTCATAACATTCACTTCAAAATACCGAGTCCATTCGTCATCAGACACCTCAGCGAAGTCCTTTACTTCAAAAAAGCCGAGGTTATTGACGAGAATATCGACTTCCCCGATTCCGCCGGCGCGCTTGATCAAGTCATCCGCCTCATCCTGACGCGATAAATCCGCAGCGATGCCGTGAACCGTTCCGTAAGCGGAAAGCTCCTCAACCGTCCGTTCCACAGTTTCTTTTTTTCTTCCGTTTACAATCACCTCGGCGCCTTCGGCTAAAAAGCTTTTTGCCGCGGCTTTTCCGATGCCTGAAGTCGATCCTGTAATCAACACGAGCTTTCGTTCAAGCTGTAATTCCATGATAATCCTCCTTTTTACGCCAATGTGTAACAGTATACATGATGAATTTTAGTGTGTACGAACAATTTGCTTTCATGCAAAAAGGCCGGATATACAAGCCTTAAAGACTTATAGTATAATTACTGCGAAAAAAGGATACGAATGTCAAAGAGACAATCGTTTACCATAATCAGGGGGAGTTAAAAGAATGAAGAAGATCACTGCCGTCTGGGCGGCGCTCTTGGTCACCGCCTTTGTGATCGCCGGCTGTTCCGGCGCACAGGAAGAAGGAAGCGCGGCCAAACAAAAAGCCGTCTCAACCGAAGCATTCCCGGTAACCATTAAGGATGCCGTGAACGAAAAAGTAACCATAAAGCAGGCACCGGAAAAAATCGTTTCCCTCATGCCGAGCAATACGGAAATTACATACGCGCTCGGACTGGGAGATAAGGTCGCAGGCGTTACGACAAATGATACATATCCGAAAGAAGCGGTAAAAAAACCGAAAGTCGGAGATATGAATGTGAACGCTGAAAAAGTCATCGCGCTGAAGCCGGATCTCGTGCTTGCCCACGCGTCCTCTATGTCCGCTTCCGCCGATGCGATGAAGCAACTGAAAGATGCGGGCATCACCGTCTTAACGGTCAATGATGCGCAATCGTTCCAAGACGTATACAAATCTATCAGCATGATCGGAAAAGCGGCCGGCAAAGAAAAGCAGGCGGATAAGCTGATCAAATCGATGAAATCCGACCTTTCCGGCATAGAAAAGAAAGCGGCGGCCATTTCTGAAAAAGACGAAAAGAAAGTATTCGTCGAAGTGTCTCCTGACGGCTACACGACGGGGAAAGGCACGTTTATGAACGAAATGCTTAAAGATATACACGCGAAAAACGCTGCCGGCAGCCAGACCGGCTGGGTGCAATTGACGGATGAAGCGATTGTCAAAATGAATCCCGACGTCATCATTACGACAGACGGCGTAAAGGCCGCTGAAGTGGAAAAACGCGCCGGCTGGGGTGCCGTCAATGCGGTCAAACACCACAATGTCTATTCTGTTGATCCCGACCTTGTCACACGCTCAGGCCCGCGCCTTGTCAAAGGGGTCGAGAAGCTTGCAGAAAGCGTTTATCCTGAAACGTTTAAAAAGTAACCGCCCGCTGGCCTACACGGTCAGCCTGCTGTTTTTAGCCGTTTGTACGGCACTCGGCATTTCAATCGGCAGTCTGCATATTCCTTTATCCGACGTTTTTTGGATCGGGATCGGCCGGACATCCTCTGTTGATCCCATGAATGTAAATATTATGATGAATATCCGTTTGCCGAGAGTCGTTCTGGCCGCTCTTGTCGGAGCTGCGTTATCCATTGCCGGGGCGGCGTTTCAGGGACTTCTGAAAAATCCGCTCGCCGACCCTTATACACTCGGGGTATCTTCGGGAGCCTCGGCGGGAGCCGTTATCACCTTGTTTTTCGGCATTCAGATTCCCGTCATCGGCCGGTTCACACTACCGGTTGTCAGCATCGCCGCAGCGATTGCGGTCATGGCGGCGGTTCTGTTTTTCAGCCGCCTCGTTCATGCGTCGATGTCGGTTTCGACGCTCATTTTGACAGGCATCATCATGAATTCTTTTCTCGGGGCTCTCATTTCGCTTGTGATCGCTTTAACGGGAAATGATCTGCTCCCGATTGTCCACTGGCTGTTAGGAAGCGTGTCAATGAGGGGCTGGGGCTATGTCGCGCTGTTTCTGCCTTTTTTTCTGGCCGGGACGGCGCTTCTGCTTATCAATGGCAAAGAATTAAACATTATGACTTATGGAGAAGAAAAGGCAAGGCTGTTAGGCGTCAGTACGGGAAAAAGAAAACTGCTGATGATCGCCGCCGGATCTCTGCTGACGGGAGGAGCGGTTGCCGTCTCGGGGACGATCGGATTTGTCGGCCTTGTCATTCCCCACGTGACACGGCTTTTATGGGGAACGGATCATCGCCATTTACTGCCGCTGTCAGCATTGACGGGCGCCGGGTTTCTCATTTTGGCGGATTTGATTTCCCGCACCGTCATTGAGCCTGTCGAATTGCCGATCGGCATTATGACGGCTTTGGCGGGAGCGCCTGTGTTTGCCTTGATTCTGCTTCGCCAGCATCATGGAGGGAAACGCTTATGATCAGGGTGAGCAGCCTGTCCGGCGGGTACGGAGGCCGGATGATTGTGGAAGATGTCAGCTTTACCGCCGGAAAAGGTGAATTTGTCGGCATACTCGGTCCGAACGGCTCGGGAAAAACAACGCTGATGAAATTGCTGACGGGAATGCTCTCTCCGTCAAAAGGCGAGGTGCTCGCAGCAGGCAGGCCCGTCGGCGGATACAAGCCGCGGGAGCTTGCGAAAATCATGGCCGTTTTGCCGCAGCATACGGAGCAAGCTTTTACATTTACCGTTAAGGAAACGGTGTCCTTCGGCAGATACCCGTATCAAAAAGGACTCTTCAGACAGATGGATCAACATGACGAAGACATTGTCCGGGAAGCGATGGAAATGACGGGCATCGACCGATATGCGCAGCAATCGGTCCGCAATCTGAGCGGAGGGGAGCGGCAGCGCGTCTATCTGGCGCAGGCACTGGCTCAGCAGCCTGAGGTGCTCTGTCTGGATGAGCCGACGACCTTTCTTGATCTCAAATATCAGAAAGACCTGCTTGATACGGTAAAGCGGCTGACGAGAGAAAGAGGCCTGACGGTCATCAGTATTTTTCACGACCTCAACGCAGCAAGCCAATATTGTGATCAGCTCCTGATGATGAAAGACGGACGCGCTATTCCGAAGCAGACGCCGGATCAGGCTTTAAAAAAAGAGACGATTGAAGACATTTACGGCATCACCGTCAGCGCTGTTGCCCAGCAATCGTCGCCGAAACCGCTGATCTCTTTTATGCCGGAAGCGCGGGAGGAAGGAGAGCCCGCCGGCGTTCCGTTCGCCTCTCTGATAAACAAAAGCGGAAATACCGTAACGCTTCATACAGAACGGCCGTTCAGAATGCTGTCAACCGCATCTGACGGCCCGGGCTTTTCGTGGAGCCGCCGGCTTTCCGGCTCGGCGGCAGCTGGTTTGATCTGCCGTACGTTTGATTCGGTTACGATAGCCGTGACTGCGCAGTATACCGTTTGGGTGCTGATCAGCGGACATTTATCGGAACAGGGATTTGTTCGGCTGTTAACGGCAGCGGCTGAAGCGAGAATGCAGGCCCTTTCCGGCAGACAGGCAAAAGGCGACATTGTCATTTGTGCCTTGCAGACAGGAGAGGCGATGGACGTCCCTCACGCGGAAAGAGCCGTCAGAAGAGGAACCGCTGCATGTGTAAAAGCGGCGGAAGAAGGAGGAATACAACGATGAAGCTGTATACAAAAACCGGCGATAAAGGACAGACAAGCCTGATGGGCGGCAGAACGGATAAAGACAGTCTGCGGGTTGAAAGCTACGGGACGATCGATGAGCTGAACAGCTTTATCGGGCTTGCGCTTGCGGAGCTTGATGATTGTGAGAATTGCGGTGATGTGAAAGCCGAACTTCGAAACATTCAGCATGAGCTGTTTGACTGCGGCGGCGACTTGGCGACGGTCACTGAACATAGAAGCTATACATTAAGAGAGACATCGATTTCCGCATTGGAAGACTGCATAGACCGTTACACGGCTGAAGCGCCCTCGCTTGAGAAATTTATTCTTCCGGGCGGGCATAAGGCGGCTGCTCAGCTTCACATCGCGCGGACTGTCACGAGACGGGCTGAGCGTCTCGTCGTGAAACTGGGTAAAACAGAAGAGATAAACGATACGGTGATGCGTTACTTGAACCGCCTGTCTGATTATTTTTTCGCGGCGGCAAGAGCGGTTAACGCAAGACAGGGCGTTCAGGACATAGAATATGAAAGAAGCGCCGCGGTATTCCGTGATGATGAATAACGTTTTGTTCAGCCGGCAGCTGCAAGCCGGCTGTTTTTTTATAGAGATATCCATCAATTGAACCTTTATTGACAGAAGGAAAATGTATCTTATGCATTATTGACTGAAAAATTAAAAAATGAGATATTATAAGAAACATTGTAAAATAATGGGGGATTTGATAGATGGATACATATAATAAGAGCGAGAGCATCTGGAATAAAAATTTCACCCTTCTGTTTATCTCAAGGCTAGTTAAATTGTCAGGCGACGGTTTTGCCTTTAATTCCATTCTGTGGTTTTTGATTTTTGACGGGGAAGGCGCGATCGGCACGTCCCTGTTAATTGCGGTCACGTTCCTTCCGGAGGCGATGCTGGCGCCGATTACCGGGCCTTTTATGAAGCAGCATACGCTGAAATTCTGGATGTATTTCTCCGACCTCACGCGCGCGGCGGTCGTGTTGATCATTCCGATCTGTTATTTTAACGGTTTTTCTCCTTTATGGTTTGTCATGCTTCTCATGATTGTGCATTCAGCCACGGGAGCCGCTTATAATCCCGCATCTATCTCATTAATCCCCAATATTGTCGGAGAAAACAGCCTGCAGAAAGCGAATGCGGTCATCCAGTCATCAGGCCAGATCGTCAGGCTTGCCGCCATTACGCTGAGCGGGGTATTCTTAACATTTATCAGTCCCGCTTATTCTTTGTTTATCGCTCTTATATTCTATCTTCTATCAGGTTTTCTCGTACTCTTTATGTCATACCAAGTCCGGCATGCCAAACAGGATACAGTCGCCGTCAGACAGCGCGGGACGTATTTCGGAAGGCTCAAACGGGGTTTCGTTCTTGTCAGGAAACACCAGATTTTATACCCGCTCGCCATCTATTGTATCTTCATGAATTTTGCGGCCGCTCCGTGGGAGGCGCTCTCTGCCGTTTATGTCGCCGAAGATTTAAACATGCCGCCGATCATCTACTCGCTTTTGAAAGCGACAGGCACGGGCGGAGCCTTTTTAATGGGTTTTATTTTGGCTAAGGTGAAGGTGAACAAATACGGTCTCCTGTTTGTGTCAGCAGGAATCATAGAAGGGGCGGCATTTTTCATCACCGGCCTCAACACTTTTCTGCCGCTCGTCTTCCTCGCCGCGTTTGCGTTCGGATCTGCCGTCAGCGCGATTAATGTGCCGGAATATACGATTATTCAGACGTCTGTGGACCATGATGACCAGCCGCAAGTCTATGCCGTCATCCATATGATCTCAAACATATCCATTCCGCTCGGCGCGGTTCTTTGCGGATACGCGGCTAACGCCTTCGGTTCCGGAAAAGTCATTGCCGCCGGCGGTCTCGTTGAAGTCCTGTCCGGTCTCGGAATATTGTTCTTTACGAAGCTGGCCAAAGCCGAACGCTCAGATCTCATCAGAGAAAAAGAAGCGAGCATCAGAATATAGATTTTTCGTAAAACGCCCTGCGCCGTCCGGTGCAGCGGCGTTTTTTTATGCGAAGGTCCGGGGGCTTATACGACTCCGGTCTGATATGAAAATCAATCTCTGACTCGTTTTGCCGGCCGCGGGATTTGTTTATAGTAAAGACAAGGAAAACGAAAGGAGGATCTGCATGAATATAAATGGTAAAACGGCAGGCGGCTTTCTGCTGATTGTGTTCGGACTTTCTGTCTTTTTCGGAGGAGGCCATTTCGCATTTATCATCCCGCTGGTGATCGGAGGCCTGATGCTTTACTGGGGAATCAAACGTTTTTCAAAAGGCCGGGCGGTATCGGGTATCATCGCGGGCGTCATCGGAGCTATGATTCTCGTCGGTTCTCTTCCATTTATCGTTGCGATCGGACTGGCCGGCGCCATGGTGTATTTCGGATGGAAGATGATGAAGCAGGGCGGCTCAGACACCGCTTCCCGCCAGTATGAACCGGAAGCGGCATCACCGGGATATCAATCCGGATTTGACTCTGAATGGGAAGAATTTCTGAAGAAAAAATAAGGAGGAAGACAAAATGGTCTTAAAAAGAATAAGAAATATGTTCGTCGCATCTGTTAACGAAGGGCTTGATAAATTAGAAAATCCGAAAGTCATGCTGAATCAATATGTGCGTGATATGGAAAGTGACATCGCTAAGGCGAAACAAACGATTGTCAAACAGCACACGATCGTCCATCAGTTTAAGAAAAAACAGGAAGATGCCTCTGAAACGGCGGCAAAACGGAAAAACCAGGCTCAGCTTGCTTTTGACGCCGGGGAAGAGGAGCTAGCGAAAAAGGCTCTGACTGAAATGAAATACCTTGAGGGAAAAGCGGCCGAACATGAAAAAGCGTATGAGCAGGCGAAAACACAGCTGGCAGAGCTGAAAGAGCAGCTGGAAACTTTAGAAACGCGCCTCCGCGACGTAAAGGATAAAAAACAGGCGCTCATCGCCCGCGCGAACGCGGCAAATGCGAAGGAACATATGAACGCTTCTTTCGACAAAATTGACAGCGAAAGCGCCTACAGAGAGTTCCTTCGAATGGAAAGCCGCATTGAAGAAATGGAAGTCCGCGTCAAATACGGCACTTCAGCTGAGGCGAACACAGAATACAGCCGCTCCCAATATTCAGACGAGGTGGAAGCTGAGATTGAAAAAATGCGCTCGCTTTCTCTGGAAAAAACAGAGCGTCAAAAAGCGGCTCATGAATAATGTGCACAAGGGAAGATCGGCGCGTTTACGCCTCTTCCCTATACGCACACGTATCAATTCTCCGGCTTTTCCTTTATAATAAAATGAATGAAAAAGGATGGAACGTAATGAAGCGTAAGATTGCCAAAGGACTGATGGCGGCGTCCGTTTTGATCTGCTGTCTGTTTTTGGTGAAAGAAGTGTTTGCCGGGCGTTTTTTTCCGCTGTACGAAACAGAAGCGGAGTCGGCAAGCATACCGCCGCGTGCCGTCAACAGCCTGTCGGTTTCATCGGAACAGACGGATGTGAAAATCATCGCGGAAGCGCGGAATGATATCGCGGCAAACATGACGGGACCGGCGGGGAAAATGTTTGTCCAAAGCAGGGGAAAGACCCTCAATCTCAAAGCGAAGGAGAAAGGGTTCCAATTTCTGAATCTCTTTCAGCGCCCTCTGCTGATTGTCCGCATTCCGTATGATTATCATCGGGATATCACCGTCCATACATCAAACGGCAGCATTGCCGTTGACGGAAACAAGGGGCTGTCTCTTGCGCACCTCGGCGTCCGTTCTGTAAGCGGGAATATGTCGCTGAAGCACGTGAAGACGGATGTGTTTGAAGCGAAGGGGCTGTCGGGCAATCTCACAGCAGCAGGCCTTGCGGCAAAAACGGGGGATGTCCGCTTATCCTCGGGACATGTCGGGCTTCAACATGTGGCGGGGGCCCTTGACGTGCGGGTCGCTTCCGGCAGTGTCGACGCCTCGCTTGAGACGGCTGATGCTCCCGTATCCGTCAGGCTTGCGAGCGGCAGCGCAGCGATCAGCCTGCCGAAAGACGGAAGTTTTACGGTGAACGCCGAGACGGCAAGCGGAAGGATCCGGCCGTCTTATTCCTTTGAGAAAACGAGTAAGGAAGGCGGGGCATTTACCGGCATGAAAGGCAGCGGCGCCAGGCCGATTGATATAAAAGTGACGAGCGGCAATATTGCACTGCAATAGTCAAGGAAAGGAGGGGCAAGCAGCTGATGGCAAAAAAACAGATTCTCGGACTTATCATCGCCTTATTAGGCGTCAGCATGTTTTTGCGTATTATCGGCATCGGCGACTTCTTGTTTTGGCCGCTCTTTTTTCTGATCACAGGCTATATTTTTAATAAATATTCCCGCGGCTGGCTCGGCTCCGTCCTGTATATCTTCGCCGCTTTTTTATTTTTGAGGAACCTGTTCAGCGCCACCTTTAACCTGTTCGGCTATGCCTTCGCCGCCTTTCTCATCTACGCGGGCTACAGGCTCCTGAAAGGAAAGCGCGTCTATGAACATAAAGAGAAGAAAATCAATCTTGAAAAAGAAGAGCAGCCAAAGTCTTCCGCCCAGACGGAAAGCAGACAGCCGGACCTCCGCAGCTTTTTTATCGGCGAGCTGCGGATGATGAAGGACCCGTTTGAGCTGAATGATTTAAATGTTTCCGGATTCATCGGCGATGTGAAAATTGATTTGTCAAAAGCGATGATTCCCGAAGGAGAAAGCACGATGACCATCAGCGGTGTCATCGGCAATGTCGATGTGTACGTCCCGCCGGATATCGAGGTGTCCGTCAGTTCATCGGCTTTTATCGGCGATATGAACCTGCTCGGCTCTAAGAAAAGCGGCATGAGCCCGAATCTGTATAAAGTATCGTCTGAGTACGGCGACTCGCCGCGGCGGATTAAAATTTCAATTTCGTTATTCATCGGCGATGTGGATGTGAAGTATTTATGAGGAAAAAATTACTCGCCAATATTCAGTGGCGCGCCATGCGGATGACCGCGGGGCTCAGTCTGCTCCTTTGCGCGGTGTTTATTACGCTGATGCTGCTGTATTACGGGCTTGACCCGATGCTGTTGTTTTCTTCCGGCTGGTTCGGTATTCCGTTTGTGGTCATCCTGCTTTTGGCGTCTCTTTCGGCGGGATTGATTTCCGGTTATGTATACGGCGGCCGCCTGAAAACAAGAATGGATACACTGATTGAAGCGGTTTTGAAATTTGAAAACGGCAATTTTGCTTATCGGGTGCCGCCGCTCGGCGATGATGAAATCGGTCTGGCGGCAGATCAGCTCAACGAAATGGCCAAGCGGGTCGAGCTCCAGGTCACATCGCTGCAAAAGCTCTCCAACGAACGGGCGGAATGGCAGGATCAAATGAAAAAATCGGTCATCACTGAAGAACGCCAGCGGCTGGCGCGCGATCTGCACGATGCCGTCAGCCAGCAGCTCTTTGCCATTTCTATGATGACATCCGCCGTCTTAGAGCAGGTGAAAGATGCGGATGACAAAATCGTCAAACGGATTCGCATGGTTGAACATATGGCGGGGGAAGCGCAAAACGAGATGAGAGCGCTGCTATTGCATTTGCGGCCCGTCACTTTAGAAGGAAAAGGCTTAAAAGAAGGGCTGATTGAGCTGTTAAAAGAGTTCAAAGCGAAGCAGCCGCTGGATATTGAGTGGGACATCAGCGATACGGGTGTGTCAAAAGGCGTTGAAGACCATCTGTTCCGCATCGTGCAGGAGGCGCTTTCCAACGTTTTCAGACATTCAAAGGCGACCAAGGTCACCGTCAGGCTCGGCGCGAAACATCAAAAACTTCAGCTTAAAGTTATTGATAATGGGGCGGGTTTTACGATGGATCAAGTGAAAGCATCTTCATACGGCCTGCATTCCATCAAGGAAAGAGCGAGTGAAATCGGCGGCATAGCGGAAATCATCTCCGTAAAGGGAAAAGGCACGCAGATCGACGTGAAAGTCCCGATTTATCAGAAAACAAAAGGAGAGAACGACAGTGATTCGAGTGTTACTGATTGATGATCATGAAATGGTCAGGATGGGTCTGGCCGCATTTTTAGAAGCACAGCCGGACATTGAAGTCGCCGGTGAAGCATCAGACGGGCAGCAGGGCGTCGATCTGGCCGCAGAGCTTTTGCCGGATGTGATTTTAATGGACCTTGTCATGGACGGCATGGACGGCATCGAAGCGACAAAACAGATCTGCGCGAAACTCAATGACCCGAAAATCATCGTGCTGACGAGCTTCATTGATGACGACAAAGTGTATCCGGTGATCGAAGCGGGAGCGCTAAGCTATTTGCTGAAAACGTCCAAGGCTGCAGAAATAGCCGAAGCCATCAGAGCGGCTGCCAAGGGCGAACCGAAGCTTGAATCGAAGGTGGCGGGAAAAGTGCTGTCAAGGCTCCGCCATTCAGAGAATCAGCTTCCGCATGAAACACTGACAAAAAGAGAACTGGAAATCCTCTGTCTCGTCGCGGAAGGCAAGACGAATAAAGAGATTGGTGAAGAGCTGTTCATTACGATTAAAACGGTGAAAACCCACATTACGAATATATTGTCAAAGCTTGATGTCAGTGACCGCACGCAGGCAGCCGTATATGCCCACCGCAACCATCTCGTGACATAAGAAAAGGAGAGCGGCGCCAGCACACTCTCCCGAGGGACGGGGTCATTGGGACATTCCCTTTGTTCCGAAATCCCTGATGGCGACTTTGACTTTGTATTCAATATCCGATTCACTGAAATGATGATCCCAGTCAGAGGATATCTTTTTCCATTTACCGGGATAATGAATTCGGACTTGATCGCCTAACCCGGTAATATCCACTTTCAACTCATGCTGCATGTAATCAATGAATGCCATGACATCTGAATGAATGCTGCGTTTTACCGCGTTTTTGATTTCATTTATATAGGACTCCTTGAAAGAATCTTCTTTCGGGTTCCAATCCTCAGACAGACGGCCTTCAACAAACCGGGTGACGATAAACTTGAATTTTCCATTTTTATATTTTGTTTTTACATTATATTTGCTGGAAAATACCTCGAAGGATAAATAATGATTGTCATGCTTTGCAAACGTGACGCCTCCCTTTACCGTGCCTGTGAACAGGTTCATATTCTGGACTTGTAAAGGCGTTAAATTCGCATACCAGAATTTATTTTTAATAATGGTAGCGCCCCAGATTTCCAGTCTGCTGCCCACTTGGCGCACTTGAGGAAGGGCAAAGGTCTCGCCTTTGGCGATTTTCTCTGATATTTCCCCCAATGTCACGGGCTCCATCATCCGGATGGTGACCGAATTATTCTCCGTTAAGTCATAGATCGTATTTGACGCAGGTTCTCCCTGGTCACTGATTTTGAAAATATCTTTCGTTTTATCCGGCACCGTCATCACATTGCAGCTTCTTCTCGTACCGTTGTCTCTGATAAATTGGTTCATCAATGCGTCAAGCGGAATGTCGTCCTTTAACAGCGCTTCGGAAAACAGCATGATACGCAAGTGCTGGGAGAAAGCGGGGTGGTTTTTTAACGACGCCGTCCTTAAGGCTTGGTGAACGGTTTCCCCGGAAGTGGAAGTCACCTTTGTCGGATTGCTTGATGTCGACTGCTGGGAACTTGCTTTTTGAGGGATCAGAATCTGCTGCGTCACTTCCACGTTTTCTTCCTCAGGTTTATCGAGCCCGACTCCGATAACGAGGCTCAAGTCTTCTATATTACGGCTGTCCCAGCATCCCGTCAAAAGCAATGAGCAAAGAAAGATTACGATGTATTTCTTCATTGTGCTTTTTTCACCTTCCTTTTCACAGCGACGACTCCAAACATCAGCAAAGGCAGCAAAAAGAAAACCAAGAAGATATAGCCGAGAATATCACTGAACATCAACAGCTTGTTGCCGTCTTTTGGCATCAATGATCCGAAGAATGTCGCAATCCCTACGAAGATGATCCCTTTTTTCTGCTTCAGCCCGAAAATTTTATTCAGGCCAGATGTCGCGAAATACCCGTACGAGACATAGGTGGCGAAAAATTGGATGATCCAGACAACAAGCAAAAAGGACTCGAACCTTTCAATAAAAAGCCCTTTGATTTCAAATGATTGAAAGAGCGCGATCGTAGGCCAGATCATTGTTTTGACATCCTGGGTGGTTAACGCGCCGACGACGAGAACGTAGGTAATGATGTATAAAATAATCGGGATGCCAAAGCCCATGGCCGACATGCGGAATGTGTGCTTTTTATTTTTGAGGTACTCGGGGAGAAACAGCATAATCTCAATTCCCAAGAAGGAAACAGAAACGACGGTCAAGGAAGCCATAACGGGAGAAAAACCCTGCCCGAGCACCGGCCGCAGGTTGTCCAGATCAAATATTTTAAAGCTGAAGGAAAACACCACCAGCAAAATAATGATCGTAATCGTTAAATAGAAAGGAAAGAGCCTGCCGATATCGCTCATGCCGCCGATAATTAAATAAACGGAACAGGCGATAAAGATAAACAGCGTGACCGGCACGGGCGTTCTTTCCAATAAAAAGAACTTGACCATTTCCGCCATCGCCCGGGCTTCGAAGCTGGCGACTCCTATAAAATAGAGACAGATCATAAGATTGACGATATTTCCCGCCCATTTGCCGAGTCCTTCATTCATATAATCAAATAATGATCCGTACTGATGCTTTTTCATAATGAGCGTATTGAGATAAATCAAAAAGATAAAGATGACGCCTTCCAGACATAACGCGATCCAGCCGTCCGGCGAATTTGCCCTTGCTGACAGCGCACGCGGCATGGTGAGGAGTCCCGCGCCGAGCATCGTGTTTGAAATCAATGCTGTCCCTTGATAGCTTGTAAGCTTATTGTGAGTTGTTTTCTGGCTCATTTATGTTTTTCGCCTCTTTTGGTTGATTTTTAATAGGGAGACGGAGAATAGAGTCGTTTGCGTTTTTTAAGCTGAAAAATCCATTCGGCGAGAAATACGGAGAACCGAAGCTTCGCTGTCTCGATAAATGAGTGTAGATCGCCAGCATAAATAAAATCATGCCGTACAGCCCGAAAGCTGCCGCGGTAAACATCGAAATGAAACGGAGCACACGGAACGACAGACCCATCCCGTACTGCGGCACTGTAAATGAAGCGAGCGCGACAATGCTGACCACGATGACCATGATGGAGCTGACAATATTCGCTTCAACGGCCGCCTGGCCGATGACGACTCCGCCCACCAATCCGATCGTCTGGCCGAGCGGGCTGGGAAGCCTCAAGCCCGCTTCTCTCAGCAGCTCTATCGTAATTTCCATTACCATCGCTTCAATGATAGGCGGGAAGGGAACGTTTTCTCTGTTCGCCGCGATGGTGACTGCGAGCGTCGTCGGCAGCAGCCCTTGGTGAAACGAAACGAGGGCGATATAAATGGACGAAAAAAACAGCGTGATAAAAATAGATGTAAACCGCAGCGCCCGGATGAGCGAGGCGGAAATCCACCGTTCATAATAATCATCGGGCGACTGCATTAAAATTCCTAAAGAAGCCGGGACCACCAGCGCAAACGGCGAGTTGTCGACAAGGATGGCGACGCGGCCGTTGAACAAGGCGGAAGAGACTTTATCAGGCCGTTCCGTATTTTGTATTTGCGGAAAGGGCGAATACTTATTATCCTCAATAAGCTCCTCAAGCGTTCCGGAATCCTGGATGTCGTCCATCTTCACTTCGCTGAGGCGCTTTACAACATCGCTGACGACAGACGGGTCCGCTTTATCATCTATGTACATGACCGTGGCGTATTTTAACTTATTTTCTCCGATCGGAATCTTTTTCGTTTTCAGCTTCGGATGGTTCGTGCGCTGCCTGATCATGGCGACGTTTGTATCAGAATCTTCTATGAAGGCGGTTTTCGGACCTCTTACGACCTTTTCGGATGTGGGTTCATTCACGCTTCTTTTTTCTCTTTTTCCCGTGGACAAAATGTATACGCTGTCAAGTCCGTTAATAAACACGGCGCATTTTCCCCGCAGAATGGAGATGACGGCTTCCTTCGACGTAAAGACGGGACGGGCGTCGATTTTATCAAGACGTTTCGCCACCGTATCTAGCGTCAGAGTGTCTTCCTCCCGAAGCAGCGTTTCAATCGCTTCTTTTATTTTGTCTTCGTCGTTCATTTCACTCAGATACATATAATAAAAAACAAGCCCGTTCGGAAGCATCTTTTTATTTTGAACCAGGTCATCATTCTGCTCTACGTGGGGAAGCACCAGTGCCAGATTAACGTGTATGTATTCCTTGAATTCCGATTGCGCCATCGACAGTCACCCGCCTTCCAATCCTTAATTGAGGTTATCTTTTCCTGTTAAAAAAATGATATACTATGATAAAGTATTTAATGGTACAAGTTTTTTTATGAAAGCGGAGGAGAGATGTGGCACAAGTCAGACTGGCAGGAAATGCCGAAGAAATTGAACAGCTCATCAAATCATTTGAAGCGCATTACGAAGTGGCTTACACGTCGAAAGAATACCGTAAAACAAATCCGAAGTATAAATACTCTAAGGATTCGCGCGTCTATCTTGAGCTGAAATTAAAAACGGCCAAGGCCGAAAAATAAAAAGGGTTTCATCTGTTACTGGCGAATAATACTCAGGGTGAAGCAACTGTTATGGAGGGATACATAAATGGACTACAGAATTGAAAAAGACACCATGGGAGAAGTTAAAGTTCCGGCAGATAAATTTTGGGGCGCTCAGACACAGCGCAGCAAAGAGAACTTCAAAATCGGTTCAGAAAAAATGCCTCAGCAAGTTGTGAAGGCGTTTGCAATATTGAAAAGAAGCACAGCGATCGCGAACGAACGCCTCGGCAACTTAGAGTCTGAAAAAGCACAGGCGATTGCCGCTGTATGTGACGATGTTTTAAACGGAAAATACGACGATAACTTTCCGCTCGTTGTCTGGCAGACGGGAAGCGGCACGCAAAGCAACATGAACATGAATGAAGTGGTGGCCAACCGCGCGACTGCTTTATTGAAAGAAAAAAATTCCGAGCTGAAGATTCATCCGAATGATGACGTTAACCGCAGCCAAAGCTCAAACGATACATTCCCGACGGCGATGCACGTTGCGGCGGTTCTTGCCGTATATGAGCAGCTCGTTCCGGCGCTTGATCAGCTGCGCGCGACGCTTGATGAAAAAGCGAAAGCTTATCAGGATATTGTGAAAATCGGACGCACGCATTTGCAGGACGCCACTCCGCTGACGCTCGGACAGGAAATCAGCGGCTGGGTATACATGCTTGACCGTTCGAAAGAAATGATTCTTGAGTCAACGGAAAAAATCCGCGCGCTTGCCATCGGAGGCACGGCAGTCGGCACGGGAATCAACGCCCATCCGCAGTTCGGTGAATTCGTCGCGGAAGAAATCACAAAAGTAACGGGGCAGACATTCAAGAGTTCGCCTAACAAATTCCATGCGCTGACAAGCCATGATGAAATCACTCACGTTCACGGCGCGTTAAAAGCATTGGCTGCCGACCTGATGAAGATTGCCAACGATGTCAGATGGCTGGCTAGCGGCCCGCGCTGCGGAATCGGCGAAATCGTCATTCCTGAAAATGAGCCGGGAAGCTCTATCATGCCGGGCAAAGTCAACCCGACGCAAAGTGAGGCGCTGACAATGATCGCCGCGCAAGTGATGGGAAATGACGCGACAATCGGATTTGCGGCCAGCCAAGGAAACTTCGAGCTGAATGTCTTCAAACCGGTTATCATTTATAACTTCCTGCAGACCGTGCAGCTGCTCAGTGACGGAATGAATTCCTTCCATGACAAATGCGCTGTCGGTATTGAGCCGAACCAAGAGACGATTCAGGAAAATCTCTCTAACTCATTAATGCTTGTTACGGCGCTTAACCCGCATATCGGTTATGAAAACGCCGCGAAAATCGCCAAGCTTGCCCACAAAGAAGGCCTGACGCTGAAAGAAGCGGCATTACAGCTGAACCTTCTGACAGAAGAACAATTTAATGAAATGGTGCGTCCGGAAGATATGGTGCACCCGAAAGCATAAAATGAAAGAACGGCTGCAGTCATTGCGGCCGTTCTTCTAAATAAACTGCTGTTTCAGTAAAAATCTGAGCTGTTCTGCATCTTCAGCCAGCAGGTCGGATTCCTTCAAATTCAAAATCATTCCTTTGATGATTGCCGGTTTCGGCGACTTTTTCTTCATTTCCGCTTCCAGAATATCCAAGCTCTCGGTAAATTCAGATGCTTGCGCCTTGTCCATCGTGCCGATGCGCGTGCGGAGGGTCTGCAAGATCGATTGACTTAAAGGATCGGGCTGCCCGTTATGAAGGGGCCCAAACAGTGAGCTTGCCTCATCAAGAGAAATAAACGCTTCATCATGTCTGTCCGCCATTCCGTTTACGATGTCATCAATTCTGTGAATCACGGTATTTGCCAGAAGCGAAGGCTGTACGGACCGGCCGGTCAGAATGAGATATTCAAGATACATCTGACTGATTCCTTCTATTAAAAAACAAAGCTCGGCTGTGTATGGTTCAGCTTTTTCTCCGTAAATAGCAAGAAGACTGTCGATATGAAACTGCAGGATCGACCGGCGGATTCTCTTTCCGCACTGCGCCGCTTCTTCGGTATAAGGAAGTGAACCGTCTTTCATCTGCACGGTAATAAAATCCTGATGGGCGAGAATCGATTCGTAAAACACCGCAAGCTGTTTTTGGTAAGCGGCTCTCGGACTGTCACCCTCCGTTTGGATCGTCGTGATTCGGGTAAACGTTTTATCATAGTAGTAATTCAGCATGGATAGAAGCAGTGCTTCTTTGGAAGGAAAGTAAAGATAAAAAGCGCCTTTTGAGATTTTGCATTCATCGGCGATTTCCTGAACCGATGTAGATTTGTACCCTTTTCGGGCAAACAGTTTTATTGCTGCTTCAATGATCAGCTTTTCTTTTTCCTTCAATGGTTCCACCCTTTCGGAGCCAGGAGGCTGGCTTGTGCTTCTCATGTATGACTATATGGTCATATTGATATTCCGTAAATTTAACCTGATTGTAACTTGTTTTTTTGTTTTGTTTTATTTATATTATAAAGTGAGCTGACCGAATGGTCAAAGTTCTGGCGAAAGGGTGAATCTGAAAATGAAAGAATTAGATGAAATGATCAGCCGCTTGCGAAACAGAGGAATTAAAGTCGAAAAGGTGAAATATCCGAAAAAGACAATTTGTGAAAAGAAATGGGTTCATCAATGCCAAAAACCGCTGAAAACAAACTACAGAGATTTTAACGGCTACTCCTTCACATAAAAAAAAGACTGCAATGAAACACTACAGTCTACTTTGGTATGATAATTCGGTAGATTACACCCGATTGGTCATTTTCAATTGAAATTGATGCTTTATGCAGGGTTAAAATCCGTTTTACGATGCTGAGTCCTATGCCGAACTCGCCTTTCTTCCCTTTATTAAAAGGCTCGTACAAGCTGGATAGCATCTCATCCTCAATCGGAGGCCCGTCATTTTCAACCGTCATGACAATCTGCTGCTGATTTTGGCTGATCCGAATGTGAATCGCCGTCTCTGCATAGCGGATTTGATTTTCGAGAATGTTTTCAAGAAGTTTGCTCCATTGTTCCGGATCACCGGGCATCATTAATGCATCTTCTGTTTCAACGGTCCACGATAATTCCTTCCGGGCCCATTTGAGCCGTTCAATGACTTCTTCCGTGACCTTCACAATGTCAAATGTCTCATGGTGCACCCGCTGCTTCATTAAATAATCAAGCTTCGTTAAATATAATAAATCCTTAATTTTCTTCTCAAGTTTTTCTGCTTCGCCTTCAATGACATCAATTGTGGTTTCCAAATCCCCCTTAGGAAAAATCCCGTCCTTTATTGATTGAGTATAGCCCCTTATCACCATGACAGGCGTTTTTAAATCATGAGAGATATTTTGCAGGAGCGTTCTTTCCGTTTCGTCTTTTTGCACCAGCTTGCTCCGCATGTCTTCAATGGTATGGCCTAATTTTCCGATTTCGTCTTTTCTGTCGACGATGACCGGATCATCCCAATCCTGTTTTGAAATCCGTTTGACATGCTTCTCTAAGGAAACGAGCGGCCGCGAGAGATATTTGGCAAGCCAAATCGCCGGAATCCAGCTTAACAAAATCACGCCGGCAATGATAAAGAGCAGCTGCTTGAACAGGGTGAATGCCAGATCATCACGATAAGAATCAAGGGCGTAAGACAGCATCATCGCATCCTGGCCGTTAATGGTGAGGCCTTTTTTAATGACGAAAAACACTTTTTCCCCGCTGATGTCCGCGCTGTATCGTTTCGTGACGCTGTGCTGACGGCCCGCGAGCTTGTACACCTTATGGATAAAGGAAGAAGAAAAGTAGTTCAAGTCTTTGTCACTGGCCGATTCCTCCCGTTCAGGCAGAAGAACGTGCTGAACGGATCGGAAAGTCGTCGGAGCGGTCGCATCCTCGCTGTAATATCCACGCTCGATCGATCCGGGCAGCCGGTACTCCGTCAGTACATGCTGTTCATTTTCAATGGTCGTATACGTTTCATCCGTGAAAAAATTACGCAGCGTATTTGAGAACAGCACGAGAAGCAGAATCGAAATGGCTAAGAGGATGCCTGAGATGACCACCCATATTTGAAAAGCAAGCGGCTTATTTTTCATGACGTCATCATCCTGTAGCCGAATCCGTAAATGGTCTCAACCTTTAGCCCGGGCATTTTTTTTCTCAGCCTCCGCACAAGATCATCGACCACCCGGTCAGTGCCGAAATAATCATGGCCCCATATTTTCAGCAGAATGTCTTCCCTGGAAAAGGGGTGTCCTTTATGGTGAAGAAATAAAAGCAGCAGATCAAATTCCTTAGACGTCAAATTGACCAGGCTGCCGGTTTCATCATAAACCTCTCGGGCGTCTTCGATCACATTGTAGGAAGAAACGGTGATGCCGGTTTTTTTGGGAGCGGGCTGTTCTTTATACACGAGCTGGAGCAGCTTCTGGACCCGTATAATAAGTTCTCTCGGCAAAAAAGGCTTGGCGATATAATCATTGCTTCCAAGCTCTAACCCGAGGACTCTGTCAATATCGGCATCCCGCGCGGAAATGAAAATGACCGGCACATCGGGATCTTTTTCTTTTATTTCTTTTATCAATGTATAGCCGTCCGTATCCGGAAGCATGATGTCAAGAATCCACAAGTGGGGAGACGGCTGCATCTGCTTTCTGGCATCTTCGCCTTTTGTGAAAGATGTAATGTTCCAGCCTTCATTCTCTAAATATTTTGTGAGCAGTTCATTCAGGTTATCCTCATCTTCAACTAGATAAATGGTGTATGACAAGGCATTTCACATCCTTTCAACGTCATTATACTAGTTTTAACACACTCAAGCCGCATTTTCATAATTTCACATATTCTTTTCATTTTTATCCCACAATGTTTGTTTATGATGTGTATAAGGGAAGAAAGGAAGAAAAAAAGCGGGGAAGATAACATGTTCAAACACATTTTGTTTTGGAGCTTTGCTTTTCTCCTTATTATTGGGACAATAGAATTTGTACATGCGATGAATATGTAATCGATAGAATGAAAACATGCTGAAGGAGTGTGCGTGAATATGAATGATCATCGAGATGACGGCAGAAGCCGCGATCAGTCAGATCTTTCACATACGGAACAAAACAGAAATGAACAGCAGCGGATCAGCCATCAGGAGCCCGAGCTGCTTGAAGAGCCCGTCTCGAAAGAAGCGGAAAACGAGACGGCGGCCGGTACGGAATTTGAAAAAACGGCTGCCGTGAAAAAAGAAAAAAAACGGAGAGCTGCTTGGCTGAGCCCGGTTTTAGGCGGCATTATCGGCGGCGGCCTCGTGCTTGGCATTGTGCCGAACCTGCCGAGTGAGCAGCATAAGACAGAAGCCGTTTCTGATACGAAACAAGTTCAGTCTTCGAATTTTACGTCAACGCCTTTGAAAAATACCTCAAGCGTAGCGGATATGGTGGAAGATTTGGAGCCCGCGATTGTGGGAGTGTCCAACTACCAAGCTTCGCAAAGCAGCCAGTTCGGACTTGACGGCGGTTCAAGCTCTGAAACGGAGAGCGGCACGGGATCAGGCGTCATCTTCAAAAAAGACGGCGAAAAAGCGTACATCATTACAAACAACCATGTCGTAGAAGGGGCGAACAAACTGTCGGTCACTCTTTACAATGGGAAAACCGAAACGGCAAAGCTTGTCGGAAAGGATGCCATCAGTGACTTGGCCGTATTGGAAATCAGCTCGTCCAATGTCAAAAAAGCGGCCAGCTTCGGGGATTCCTCCAAGCTCCGCATTGCCGATAAAGTGATTGCCATCGGCAACCCGCTCGGCCAGCAGTTTTCCGGCACCGTCACACAAGGTGTCATCAGCGGGCTGAACAGAACGGTAGACGCCGATACATCCCAAGGCACGGTGGAAATGAACGTGATTCAGACGGATGCGGCGATTAACCCCGGAAACAGCGGCGGCCCGTTAATCAACTCAAGCGGCCAGGTCATCGGGATCAACAGCATGAAAGTCAGTGAAAACGGCGTGGAGTCACTCGGCTTTGCCATTCCGAGCAATGATGTAGAACCGATAGTCGACCAGCTCCTTGCAAAAGGAAAAGTCGAGCGCCCATTTTTAGGTGTGCAGATGATTGACATGTCGCAAGTGCCGGAAACCTATCAGGAAAACACGCTCGGACTGTTCGGCGACCAGCTGTCTAAGGGTGTTTACGTAAAAGAAGTGCAATCCGGCTCACCGGCTGCGAAAGCGGGCATTAAATCCAATGACGTCATTGTACAATTGAACGGCAAAGATGTCGGCAGCAGCGCCGATATCAGACAGATCCTATATAACCAGCTGAAAATCGGCGATAAAACGACTGTTCAAGTGCTCAGAAACGGAAGCAAAAAGACGCTGAACGTCACATTAACGAAACAAACCGAAAGCGCAAGCTGAACGCATAAAAAAAGCTGAACCTTCAACTGAGGTTCAGCTTTTTTCGTCATTCTCCCAAGTAGGCTGACAGCATCCACACGTGCTTGTCCGCTTCTTCAACTAATCCGACAAACAGGTCGGCAGTTGACGGGTCATTTTGTTCCTCGGCGATGCCGATGACAAATTTTGATTCGCGGCTGATTTGTTTATAGTCTTGAACCAGTGATTCCACCATTTCAGAAGCCGTTTTTTCCTGGCCTTCATCCGTAATGGAAGCTTGTTCAAGGTAAGTGTGTAAAGTCGCCGCAGGCTGTCCGCCGATGGCCAGAAGTCGCTCTGCGATGGCATCCGCCGTTTCCGCCGCTTCGTTATACAGTTCTTCAAATTTTTCATGAAGCGTAAAGAAGTGAGGGCCTTTTACATACCAATGAAAGCGGTGCAGTTTAGAGTAAAGGATAAACCAGTTTGATAATTGTGTGTTCATTGATTTCTCAACAAGAGTTTCAGTATTTTTCGCGTTTTGTGTATTCATATTCATCGTCCTCCCTGTGATCTGTTAATTTAATTATACCACATATCAAATAAAAATCAATACTAAATTATAATAATTATAATTTAGGTTCAAGTGAACAGCTTTTTCTTTATAATCGATTCCCAGGCGGACCACGGAAAGAGTGAGCGGAAAGCCAATGTCAGCTTAACGCCCCTGCCGATCGGATACCGCAGTTTCTTCAGCCGTTTCCTTTGTGCCAATTGATAAATCAGCTCCGTTACGTCATCAGGATCGCCGCTTTTGGATGCGTTGGCTTTGAAGTAAGCTTCGATTTGCTGATAATAGCGGTAATAGGGCGAATCTTTGCCGGGTGCCGTAAGATGATTGGAGAGAGACGTTTCCCATATAGACGTTTTATAGGAGCCCGGTTCTATTAAAGCGGCATCAATTCCTAAAGGCAGCAGTTCGAGGCGCAGGCTCTCTGTAAAACCTTCAACCGCGAATTTGGAAGAGACATACGGAGATAGAGCCGGGAAACCGGTCAGTCCGCTGATACTGCTGATATTGAAGATTTTTGCCCCGCCATGTTTTCGCATATAAGGCAGCACGGTTTTTGTGACGTGAATCAGGCCGAATACATTCGTTTCATACTGCTGTCTGTAATGTTTCATCAGCACATCTTCAATAAACCCCCCGTACGCAGTGCCAGCGTTATTGACGAGCAGGTCAATCGGTCCGAAACCGCTGATGGTGTTCCCGAAGTCAGACACCGACTGCTCATTTGTCACATCTAAAGAAACGACCGTAATATGTTCGGATGCACCCGCTTGAGCGGCGGCCTCTTTCAGTATTTCAGCTTTCTCCGGCTGTCTGGCTGTTGCGATGACGTGATAAGACCGGACGAGCTTCAGCGCTGTCAGCAGCCCGAATCCGCTCGTCGCGCCGGTTACAATGGCAATTTTTCTGTTCATCTTATAATCCTCCCCGTTTGTTCTTATCTCATAGTGTATATCATCTCGCGGAAAGAAGGAGAAATCGTTCGGAAATATGTCAGAATTGTTTTATAATGGAGTCAGCTTCGGATAGAAAGGGGTAAAGAAAAGATGGCATTAGAGGGATTGAAGGAAACATGGGATTTAAACTCCATTTTTGAGGGCGGGAGCCGGTCGGAAGAGTTTCAGCAATACATACAAGAGCTCAAAAAGCATCTAAGCGCTTTTCAACATGCGGCTGAAGCGTTTACAGTTCCGACGCATGCGGATGAAAGCCGGGAGCTGATCAATCTGATTGATAGGTTTGAACGGTCAGCGATCATGATCAGGCAGGCGGGAGCGTTCGTCGGCTGTCTTCAGGCTCAGAACACTCATGATCAGAAAGCGAATGAATGGAGGGCGCGGATCAATCAGCTGAGCAGTGATTTTAAATCCGCTCTGGTCACCCTTGACGATACACTTGCCCGGATTGACGAGCGGGTCTGGGAGGAGCTGCTGCAAAAACCGGAACTTCAGGATCTCACATATGTTTTAAATGAAAGAAGAGACCGGGTCAAAGAGAAGCTCAGCGCTTCAGAAGAAAGGCTGATTGAAGGCCTGGCCGTTGACGGCTATCACGCATGGGGCGATCTGTATAATGCGGCTGTCGGCAGAATGAAGATTCCATTTGAGGATAAAGAGCTGTCGGTCGGCCAAGCGGAAAATATGATGGCGCACCCGGATCGCCGCATCAGACATCAAGTGTTCAAAGAGCTTAATGAAGCGTGGAAAGGAGAAGAGGAGCTTTTCGGCAGCACGCTGAACCATCTGGCCGGCTTCCGCACGGAAATCTATAAAGCGCGGGGCTGGAAAAGCGCTTTGGAAGAGCCGCTTGCGATCAATCGGATGAAAAAAGAAACGCTGGATGTCATGTGGCAGGTCATTACCGATCATAAAAAGCCTTTTGCCGAATACCTGAATCGAAAGGCATCTCTTTTAGGGCTTGAGCGGCTGAACTGGTATGATGTGGGCGCGCCGATCGGCGAGGCTCCGAAAGAATACACATTTGATGAAGCGGCCAATCTGATCGTCAGCCAATTTTCGACGTTTGGCAAAAAGCTGTCCGCATTTACGGAAAAAGCGTTCCGTGATCGGTGGATAGAAGCGGAAGACCGCAGCGGTAAACGGGTCGGCGGTTTCTGCACCAGTTTTCCCGACAGCGGAGAATCCCGGATTTTCATGACGTTTTCCGGAAGCGCTTCGAATGTATCGACGCTGGCGCATGAGCTCGGTCACGCGTTCCATCAGGAGGCCATGCTTCAAGTGCGGCAGCTGAACAGAGCCTATGCTATGAATGTCGCTGAAACAGCCTCGACCTTTGCGGAAATGATCGTCGCCGACGCCGCTTTGAAACAAGCGGCGACAAAGGATGAAAAGCTGTTCTTGCTTGAAGATAAAATTCAAAGAAGCGTAGCCATGTTTATGAATATTCATGCGAGATTTTTATTTGAAACGCGTTTTTATGAAGAGCGGAAGCAGGGCGTCGTTCCGGCTGAGAAACTGAATGAACTGATGGAAGCGGCGCAGAAAGAAGCGTTTTGCGATTCATTAGGGGAATACCACCCTCATTTCTGGGCGTCAAAACTGCATTTTCATATTACGGGAGTGCCGTTTTACAACTTTCCGTATACGTTTGGTTATTTATTTTCGCTTGGAATATATGCAAGAGCTCTTCGGGAAAAAGCGGATTTTGAAGAAAAATATATCGCGCTTTTGTGTGACACGGCTTCGATGACTGTTGAGGATTTGGCGATGAAGCACCTTGGCGCGGATCTGACGGAACGGTCGTTTTGGGAAGACGCGGTCCGCCTTGCCGTACAGGATGTGCAGGAATTTTTAGAGCTGACTGAATGATAATCTGGAGATGAACCGGCCGGAGTGTTACCGCTCCGGTTCTTTTTTGTTTAATGAATGACAGCCGCCTCCCTTGGAAATACCTAAAAACGATCGGAATGGAATGGGAGTGAATCGCATGAAATGGTTCAGGACGGCGGGCGTTTTATGTCTTATGCTGATGCTGATTGCCGGCTGCCGATTGAATGAAGAAAAACGGGAAGCGGAACAAGACAGCACACCCGTGTCATCCGCGAAGCCGGTTCCTTACAGCAGCTTTTCCCTTCGCGTTAACTACGGAGCCGGGGAGCATAACCGCTATGAAGGTTTGTATGAGAGAAAAGGCGGTCATGAAAAGGCGGACATCCGGGACAAGCTCTCAGGGGTTCACAGAGAGGGCGAGGAAGCGCTTGATGAAATGAAGATGATCCTCGGAGAACTTGCCGTAAACAGCCGGATGCAGGAAAGCGAGATCGTCCGGCAGGTGCTCTCGGCTTTTAATTTGGACAGCCGCTATGACCATTTTTATCTGAAACTGAAAAAGAATGATGGAGAAATGACGGAAATAAAAAAATAACCGCCGTCCGCTGCTTTTTTGCCCAAAACTAATTGATAATGATATTCAGAGTCATTAATTTCTGTTACAATATAATCATGATCTCACGTTGAATGTTTAGGCAATTTGTTTATATACATAGTGTTGGGAAACTCAAAAAAGGAGCGGTTAGCGGTATGAGTGCAATTTCTACAGAGACGCTGAGCTTAGGGTACGGAGAGACTGTTATCATTGACGAATTGGATGTCGCGATTCCAAAAGGCGAAATCACTGTATTGATCGGAAGCAACGGCTGCGGAAAATCGACGCTTTTACGTTCATTGGCCCGGCTGATGAAACCGAGGGGCGGTTCTGTGCTTTTAGAAGGAAAAGCCATCGCTAAGCTTCCGACGAAGGAAGTGGCAAGAGAGCTCGCTATTTTGCCGCAGAGTCCGTCAGCTCCCGAAGGCCTGACGGTGCATCAGCTTGTGAAGCAGGGAAGATACCCTTATCAAAGCTGGCTGAAGCAATGGTCCAAAGAGGACGAAGACGCAGTGGCAAAAGCGCTTAAAGCGACGAAGCTTGAGGAAATGGCCGACCGTCCGGTGGATTCCTTGTCAGGCGGACAGCGCCAGCGCGCATGGATTGCGATGACACTCGCTCAGGATACGGATATCATTCTGCTTGACGAGCCGACAACCTATCTCGACATGACGCATCAAATTGAAATTCTTGATTTGCTGTTTGAATTAAATGAAAAAGAAAAACGCACAATCGTCATGGTGCTGCACGACCTCAATCTGGCATGCCGTTATGCCCATTATCTGGTCGCCATTAAGGATAAACAGATTTACGCAGAGGGCCGTCCCGAAGAAGTTATCACTTGCGAGCTTGTACAGCAGGTCTTTGCGATGAACTGCCAGGTAACGCAAGACCCGCTGTTCGGCACACCGCTTTGCATTCCGCACGGACGCGGCAGATGTATCGTGCAGGAAGCGGCCCTCACCGCCCGATTGTCATAATCATGAAAAAGGGAAGGGAACGGTATGGAAGAGAAACTGCAGCAGCAGCTGGACGGCCTGCTTGAGAAATACACGGAACTATTGCTTGGCGAAACAAACCCGGATGTAAAGGAAGAAGTCAGGCAGTGGATTTTGTATACACATATCGCAAAAAGCATGCCTCCGCTCGTCAAACATTGGAATCAATCCTACCCGGACGCCAAAGAGGGCATCAAAGCTGCGATACAGCATATTAAACAGCTCAATGAAGCACACAGAAAAAAACAATAAAAAAGCTTTCGGCATCAAAGAGAGGTGCCGGAAGCTTTTTTTTTGCTGAAAAGGAATCAATAAAGGCTTCGTTCAATTCATAGGCGAAGAACTTTAATGTAACTAATGCACCCGTTTGTTTACGTATATTTCTTCCGCTTGCTGAACCAAGAAAAAAGGACCGCCGCAGCAATCCCTTTCTCTCTTTCCTATATATCACATTTCCTTTCGGCTACGTAATAACTCTTCAAATGCTTTTATATTTGTATCAAAATTGGGCACTGTTTGAGATTCCTCGGCACATTTGACTTGTGCCACAACCAAATCATGAAAAGGTGTTGAAATGCCAGTACCTTCTGCCATTTTGGGAATAACTCCATTAATATAATCAATTTCAGTTTTGCGTTTTTTCTCAAGATCCTGGAGCATACTTGCTCTTAGCAGCCTAGATGGTTCCATGGCTGACCTAAATGTTTGGATACGTTCAGGAATATCATTTTCACTTCTTAATTCCAAAGATTCTAAATCAAGGCCGCCCATTTTCGCAAATTTGACACCATTGGCGTGTCCAACCTTAATCGTCTCATCTGCGATATGGACTGCGCTAACAATGCCGATTTCATGGTCAAGAATGTCTCCGTATTCTCCGTTTAATGCTGCCGATAAACCACTGAATGCATTATTGATAAGTAATTTTGACCACTTCGTTCCAACTAAATTATCGGAAATATGTGTTCCGCCGATAAGGTCTAAAACCGATTTAATACGCAGGATTCTTTCTGTTGTTTCACCATGTAATTCTCCAATTTGAAAAGCGTACTCTTTAAATTGAGTATACTCAGTTGTAAGTCTGGATACGCCCGGCTCAATAAACGTAGCACCAAATTCAACAGAACCTGCAATAACACGTTCATCACCAACGATCGAAGCAACTTTCTGTTCAGGTATACCGTTTTGCAAGGAACATACTACACTGTCATCCTTTAAAAAAGGCAGCAACTCTTTAAGAATGGAGTCATTATATAATTGTTTCGTCAGAAGTAATATTAAATCATACTTGCCTGACTTGTCTTCAGGGGTAATGGCTTTCACTTTTGCTTGAAATTCCGTTGTACCAACTACTTTAGCACCTATTTGATTTAGAGTATCTACATGTTCTTTGTACGAATCAATCAATTCGACATCCATTCCGCCAGCAGACAGATATGCTCCAACTATGGTTCCTAAAGAACCTGCTCCTAAAACTGCAATTCTCATTGTAAACGTCTCCTTATTTTTCCTCTAAGTAGTTATAAACCGGCTGTGCTGCATTTAAGGTTAAATCTGTAAGGATATGAGATGCTGAAACGACTTCTAATACAGGCAAATCTGCAAGAGGTGCCAGAGCATGTTCAAATAATTGAAGCCGCGCCGGTCCAGTCCAGGCACCTTTAACTTCTATATTCGTTATTTGCGTTCGCACCAAATCACAAACCCTTAAATCACCATTGTAATCAGTAGCAATCTTAACCATAAAATTAGGTCGGCAAATTTCCCTTTTCGCTTTTTCCTTGTCCATTTCGAAATGTTTATATCCCATAGTCGCAGTTGCCACACGAAGACTGCCATAATCCAATGTGCCGACAAGAGTATCAGAGTCTATATACAGCTTAGGGGCACCCAATTTCTTTGGATATGCAGTAAGTTCCCGTCCGCTTGCAATAGCCGGGAAATTGTCAACATACATAGAATGTACATAATCTCCTTCTTCACCATTAAAGCTGACAGGGATGACTTGTCCAGCCTCTGTATAGGCGCCAAGTCCGGAAACATCGGGCATCCACATCACTTCGAATTTCACTAAAGGTTCAGTAATTTCAAGAGGTTCTGGCACTGCCGCACGTAAAGCTTTTTCATCCGTTCGGTAAATAATATTAAGGTATTCCCGGTTAACAAATTTATAGGTTGGCACGGGGTAAGCAGGTGATGTTAAAGGTGTGTTTAAATTTTTCACAATGTTATTCACATCAATTTTCATAGTATGAGACCCCTTTCTTTTTCTTTTTTATGTTTTTTAATTTAACTATGCTATTATCTTACATTCGCATTTACATTTAATCCAATACATAATAAGGTATATATATATTTATTGAAATAAATGAGGGGGTGCAGACAGATGGAATTGCTGCAGCTAAAATACTTTCAGACAGTTGCCTATACTGAACATATTTCTAAAGCGGCAGAACAATTAAAGATTGCCCAGCCTTCTTTAAGTCTCACTATAAAAAGACTTGAGAATGAACTGGGAACAACCTTGTTTGAGAGAAAAGGCAGAAATATTAAGCTGAGTTCAGCAGGGAAAATTCTTTTAAAACATGTAAACAGGATTTTTACTGAGATTGAAAATGCCCAAACAGAAATTCAATTGGAGGAACATCAAATTTCTGACAAGATAAGAATATCTATTTCCAATCCAAGATTCCTTGCAGGACTGATGAGTGAATATATCAACCGCTCCCCTCAATCAAAAATTCTCCAAGCAATCGGAGTTAAAAGCGAGATCATAACAAGTTTAAAAAAAGGGGACATTGATTTAGGAATAACAGGTCATCCGATTCAGGATGAAGAGATAGAGAGTTGTGTGCTGGTAAATGAAGATATTGTTCTGGCTTTGCCCTCAAACCACCGATTTACGGGTAAAACAGAAATTTCTTTACGCCTTGTCGCCAATGAACCATTTATTACCCTTGCTAATAATGAAGAGTATAGCGGTTTTACAGCCTCGCTTTGTGGGAAAGCCGGTTTCACCCCGAATATTGCGTTTGAGGCAGATTCTCATTTACTGGTCGAGATTTTAAAGCTGGATCAAGGTGTGGCGTTGCTTCCCATTTCAGTTTGCAGAACATTGGGGCTGAATTTTATAAAAGTGACTGATCACTCTGCTTCATATCCAGTCGGCTTATCTTGGATGAGACATAAGCTGTTGTCTTCTTCGGTAAGAAATTTTCGTGACTTTATTATGTCGTACTATAAAGATAACTATGAAATGTTTAAAGTTTATTAAAGGGTTTCATCATTACTTTTTTGAATTTTTTCCCCCATTTCCCGTTTCACTTGTTGCGGGATGGGTACTTGCGATTGTTGTTTTCTTAATTTTAAAGTTTTCGAACGGAAGCCCTTGGTGTTATACAACGTTGCTTTTTGCAATGCCGGCTTCCTTTGACACGCTGTTAAAAATTAATGTTTTTTAGTTGGTTTTAAAAGCCTACTATTATCCGTTTTGCTATACGGATCTCGTGAATTTTTTCAATTGTTCTTTTCGATCATAATTAGATATTTACTGAGCGTAAAACATTGGAACGAATCCTGTCCGGGCACCAAAGAGGGCATCAAAGTTGCGATGCGATACAGCACATTAAACAGCTCAATGAAGCTCACAGAAAAAAACAATAAAAAGCTTCCGGCATCAAAGAGAGGTGCCGGAAGCTTTTTTTGCTGAAAAGGAATTAATAAAGGCCTGTAATGCACTGCTCATATATGAATCCTTCCGCGTGACGAATTCTGTTTTCATCAGGCTGAAAGATTCGGGAATGGTCCATAACCGAACAGCACCCAGTGCGGCGTGCTGCGTAATTACGCTTCGCGGGAGCAGCGTAATGCCGAGCCCCGCCGTCACTCCCCCGATAATCGCTTCAAGGGTGCCGAATTCCATAATGGCCGGATGCGCCGTTCCAATGGAATGAAGCCACCGCTCTAATGTGTCACGATACGTGCATCCCGTACTGTACACAAGAAGCGGCTTTTTTACCGCTTCTTCTATAGCGGTGACGGCAGCGGGAGTCACGACAACGGCTTCTTCTTCAAAGGCCGGGATGGAGTGCAAATCCGGATGATGAAAGTGACAGCCGATAAATGCGCCGTCCAATTCATAGCGAAGAACTTTATCAGTTACATATTGTGTATGCCCTGTCGTAAGGGACAGCTCCACATCAGGATACCGCTCATAATAAGAGGCTAAAAGTTTCGGCAGCCTGACGGCGGCTGTTGTCTGGGTGGAGCCGATCATGAGCGGTCCGCTCGGCTTGTCTGTTGAAGCGAGCGCCATTTTGGCTTCTTCTATCAGACCGACGACCTGATCCGCATAATGGAGGAGCACTGTGCCGCTTGAAGACAGCGTCATCCCGCGGTTATGGCGGAAAAACAGCTCGGTTTTCAAATCTTCTTCCAGCTGGCGGATTCTGGCCGTCACGTTTGACTGCACATAGCCGAGACGCGCAGCCGCCTTTGTAATGGAACCTTCACGGGCCACCATCTGAAAAATCCGCAAATCTCCGCTTTCCATTGTCATCTCTCCCTCTTTGCTATCATTTTTTGTGATATAAAACATCTTTAACAATCATTATACGAAAATGCAGATCTCCATTACAATAAACATATCAGCTGATGAACATCGAACGTAAAAGGAGAAGAAGCCATGAATTTACAACATAAAACGGCACTGGTCACAGGCGGCGGTACAGGAATCGGAAGAGCGGCGTGCCTTGCCTTAGCAAAACGGGGAGCGGCAGTCGTCATTAACTATTCACATTCAAAAACGGAAGCGGAACAAACGGCGGAATTCATAATAAAAGCAGGCGGACACGCGATGACCATTCAAGCGGACGTTTCTATAGACAAACAGGCGAGAGACATGGTGAACGAAGCGGCCAGCCGATTCGGAAGCCTCGATTTACTCGTAAATAATGCGAGCATTACCAGACATATCCCGCTTCATGATTTGGAATCTGCAACGAAAGAAATATGGGATGAATTATTTGCTGTCAATGTAAACGGGATGTTTCATTGCGCCAGAGCGGCAGCGCCTCATATGAAAAAGCAAAAGTCAGGTGCTATTGTGAATGTCGGGAGCATCGCCGGTCTGACGGGAGCGGGTTCTTCCCTTCCGTATGCCGTTTCCAAAGCGGCGGTGCATGGCCTGACAAAATCATTGGCCCATGCGCTGGCGCCGGACATCCGTGTATGCTGTGTCGCGCCCGGAGCCGTTGCAACAAGATGGTGGACGGGGCGGGAAGAGACGATGTACCGGCTTGCCGGAAGCCTTCCGCTGGAACGGATCGCCGCTCCGGAAGATATCGGAGAACTGATTTGCTCTGTGCTGGAGCAGGAATCACTGACGGGACAAATCATAACAGCCGATTGCGGCCAGACGATGTGACGAAAGGAGAGAGAAATGATGCCGTTTGTACAGATCCATTTACAGAAAGGAAAAAGCGGACTTTGGCTCAAAAAAATGAGCACCGTTATTCACACCGCCATGACGGAGATGATTGATGTTCCGCATGATGACTATTTTCAAGTGGTGCATCAGCACGAAAAAGGGGAGTTTTTCTATGATCCGTCATATCTTCAAGTCGAGCGGAGCGATGAACTGATGTTTATCCGCTTTACTTTGAAAAACTCCAGAACAACTCATCAGAAACAAGCATTCTATCAGCATTTGGCTGACCGGCTGCACGAAAAGCTGGGCGTCAGAAAAGAAGATGTGTTTATCGTCCTCTCAGGCAATGCGGCGGAAGACTGGTCATTCGGAAACGGGGAGGCCCAGATGATATAAAAAAATCCCGCGGCATCCGCGGGATTTTTCTTTGTTAAACGGCTTTCGCCTTTTCTTCTTGTTTGCCTGTCTTTTTGTTTGTCAGTTTAATTGATTTAACAAACAGCGTGAGGATCAATCCGGCAGCGATAAAGGCCAGGCCTGTGAAAAACACGCTGTGAAGCGAATCCATCAGTGACGTTTTCAAAACCGGCACGATATGGGAAGAAAATGCGGCCGGAATCTGCTTAATCGATTCCTGGCTGAACAAGGATTGAAGCAGCCCTTCAGGATTCTTGTCAATCATACCTTTAAACTGGGCGGCAAAGGCACTTGCCTGTTTCGGCAGTGAGTCTAAGTAAGGCACCAGTCTGTCGGTTAAAAGGCTTCCTGATCTGGCATTCATGACAGCGCCGAGCACCGTAATGCCGAACGTTCCCCCGATCATCCGGAAAAATTGGCTTGAAGAGGTCACAACACCCAGCTCTTCTTTTGAAAACGTTTCTTGCAGAGCGAGTGTGAGAAGCGGCATGACGAGCCCCATTCCCAGACCGATCACGGCCATATAGCATGTAGCCGCGAGCTTGCTTGTATCCAGCTGCAAAGTCGTTAATAAGAAGAAGCCGACGGCCATGATCAGCATGCCGATCATGATTTGCGGTTTAATACCGATCTTATAAACCAGCTGGCCTCCGATAATACTTGTGATAATCATAGATACCATCATCGGCGTCATAATCGTGCCGGACGCGGTGGCGCTGACTCCGATAATTCCCTGCATAAAGAAAGGAACAAACGTGACGGCGCCGAACATGCCGATACTCATGAAAAAGCCGATCAGATTCAGTACGGTAAACGTTCTGTTTTTAAACAGGTACATCGGCAGAATCGGTTCTTTTGCTTTGATTTCAGCGAAAATGAATCCGACAATCCCGGCAAGTGCAAGCGCAAAGAGACCGAGAATCTGCCAAGAGCCCCATGCGTAATCCTTTCCTCCGAAGCTGAGCGCGAGGAGGAGGCTGACGATTCCGACGATCATTGTGAAAATGCCGGCGATGTCAAAGTTAATCGGCCCGGTCTGTTTTCTGCCTTGAAGTCCTCTTGCGATAAAGATGACGGCTAAAATTCCGACAGGCAGGTTGATATAGAAAACCCATTTCCAATTTAATGAGTCAACAATCCATCCCCCGATTTGCGGGCCGATCACGGAAGCAAGCCCGTAAATCGCCCCGAAAAGCCCTTGGAACTTGGCACGCTGTTTCCCTGTGAACAAATCCCCGATGACGATCATAGCCATCGGCATCATGACACCGCCGCCGATTCCCTGAAGTCCGCGGAAAATAATCAGTTCCGTCATGTTGCTGGCCATTCCGCACAGTGCGGAAGCTCCCATAAAAATCAATAAACCTGATACATAGACGACGCGGCGCCCCAATAAATCTGCAAGTTTCCCCGCAATCGGAACGATCGTCGTCGAAGTTAAAAGATATGCTGTGGTCAGCCACGTCATCATGCTTAATCCCCCGAGGTCACCCACGATTTTAGGAATCGCCGTTCCTACGATGGTGCCGTCAAGGGCTGAGAAAAACATGGCGATGATTAAGCCGGTTATTAATAATGTGCGTTTTGGATCTTTCTTTTCAATGCTCATGTTTCGGCAGCTCCTCTTTTCTATTCGTTTTCTTTTTGATCAGCCGCGTATTTCTCGGCTGCTTCAGCTACTTTGCGGATGATGTTCACGGACTGAATCAGTTCATCGTCAGTCAGAACGGACAGGTTTCGCGCCAGTATCGCTTTCCGTCCTTCCACAACTTCTTCGAATTTTGTTTCGCCTTTTTTGGTGAGGCTGATGTCGATGACGCGTCTGTCCTGCTGGTTATGTTTGCGGACGATAAGTCCTTTTTGTTCGAGGCGGTCGGCCATCAGCGTCACTGCGCTCGGTTTTACCTCCATGCGTTCCGCAATTTCGGAAACTTTGCAGCTCCCGTATTTTTTCAGGCTGGCTAAAACAAATAATTGGGCAGGCGTCACCTCGTGTTTTGCCATGCTTTCCACCATTTCAGGCTGTATGTTTTGCAGCAGCGTCTGAAGAGATTTCTGGATGTCAGACACATATTGATCCGCGTTTTTCATAACTCCTCCTCATCTTGTTCCTTGAGAAAATAATTAACATTAGTTAAATATAAATAAGGATTAATGATAAGTCAATCTTTTTGTGCAAAAATAAAAAAAGGATTGATGCTTGTCGAAAACATCAAATCCTTATTCGTTTTATTGCTGGTAGGGAGACTGCTGCTGAATAGTCTGCTGGAACTTCTGATACGATTGCTGAAGCTTTTGGGTATCGGCTGCTTCAATGGAATACCAGCCATTTTGAAACATCACATCGTATAATCTTCTTTGCGCTTTTTGTGACTCATCGAAAATCGCCTGAATATCTTGATAAAGAGACTCGTGGCTGAACTCGTGCAGGGCTGTGCAATATGAAGCCGTGATGTATTTTTCCGTCGTCAGCAGCTCATTCACCAAGTCTCTGTCATTCATTTGCGCCGTATTGGGCACGGGCGTCTGCGGATTCGTGATTTTTTGATTTTGCTGTTCCATGTATTGTCCTCCTATTGCATATAGCCTGTTGTTGTCTGTCCGCCTTGATCGGGGTTCAAGCGGCCCAATATGTGCTGATAATGTTTCTGATGCATCCGGCCGATTTGATCAAGCTCTTGTTTTAACGTCTGATTCTGGCAGTGTTCCGCCATAAAATGCGCTTTTTTCATGGCAAGCAGATTCCAGTTCAGCATGTCCTCAAGATACAAATGGTCTTTCGTTGAGATGACGGCAGGCGGCAAGTTTCCGTGCTGCTCTTGGTTGTTCATATAAACGCCTCCTTCAATTCTGTTCTTTTTAGCTTTCTCTGCGACCGGAAATTCATACACGAATAAAAGAAAAAGGAGGGAGTTCATCTTTGCTGCGGAACATATGTTTATTTTTGTCGAAAAATAAAATGCTTACAAAATTCGCCCAGGCTTACGGAATCCGCTTCGGCGCGGGAAGGTTCGTTGCAGGGGAAACACTCGCGGAAGCTGTGAAAACGGTAAAGCGGCTGAACCAAAAAGGGCTGTCGGCTTCGATTGATTATCTAGGTGAATATGCGGGTTCAGAGAAGGATGCGAAAAGGACGGCGGTAGAATGTAAAAAAGCAATCAGGGCGATTGCCGAGAATCAACTGGATTGTGAGCTGTCTCTGAAATTAACATCCATCGGTCTGGATATTTCCGAGAAACTCGCGGAACAGCATGTCAGAGACATATTGACGGAGGCAAAAGAACGCGGCGTGCCTGTAACGATTGATATGGAGGACTATTCAAGATGCGGCCGTACGCTTGAGCTGTATAAGCGGTGCAAGCCGGATTTTCCGATGCTCGGCACCGTCATTCAGGCTTATTTGTACCGGGCAGCTGAAGACATCAGCGGTCTGATGCCATACAAGCCGCGGCTCAGGCTTGTAAAAGGCGCTTATAAAGAATCGGCGGCCGTTGCATTCCCTGATAAAAAAGCAACCGATCTTCATTTTCAGCAGCTGATTAAGCTGCAGCTTTTGAGCGGCCATGAAACGGCGGTGGCGACACATGATGATGACATCATTTCTTATACGAAAACACTCATCAGCGAGCATCAGATTCCCCGAGAGCAGTTTGAATTCCAAATGCTGTACGGCATCAGAACGGAGCGCCAGAAGGAGCTTGCCGAAGAAGGATACAGGATGAGGGTGTATGTCCCGTACGGAACCGATTGGTACGGGTACCTGATGAGAAGAATTGCCGAGCGCCCGGCAAACGCGGCATTTGTGCTGAAAGGGATCTTCAAAAAATAACGGCTGCTCCAAAAAGCAGCCGCAGCATGTTATTCCATGTTTTCTTTTTTATATTGCTGATTTTGGCTCGTCCGTTTGCCGCCGCCGTATTTTTGCTTCGGTCCCGCATTTCCTTTCATGCTGGCCGCGCTCACTGCGGCAGAAGACGGATCTTTTCTCCCTCGCACCATTCCCTTCACCTCCGGGTTTAAGTTTCCCGCCCGCGCCATGGAACATGCGGAAGCCGAAAAATTTAAAAAAATTCCATATTTGCTATTGAAGTCATCCTGAAAATCTTTTAAGATGAAAGAAGAAAAGGGTTTCATTTTTTTTGCCGAAAAAATGAATGACTATTCATTCAAAGTTCAAGGGGGATGACTCATGCACAAGTTTATAAAGAAAGCAGCCGTTCTCGGATCAGGCGTTATGGGGTCCGGAATTGCCGCGCACTTGGCTAACATCGGAATTCCCGTCCTGCTGCTTGATATTGTGCCAAACGAGCTGACAAAGGATGAGATGAAAAAAGGGCTGACATTAGAAAGCCCGGAGGTCCGCAGCAGACTGAGCCGATCGGCCATGCAAAAGCTGCTGAAGCAAAAACCGGCGCCGCTGACTTCGGCTGCCAATCTCGACTATATAACGGCGGGGAATTTGGAAGATGACGCAGCTCAATTGAAGGATGCTGATTGGATTATTGAAGTCGTCGTCGAAAATCTTGACGTAAAAAAACAGATTTTCTCACTCGTTGATGAATACCGGAAACCGGGAAGCATCGTGTCGAGCAATACGTCCGGTATCTCCGTCACAAAAATGGCGGAAGGCCGATCTGCCGATTTTAAAGCTCATTTCTTAGGAACCCATTTCTTTAATCCGGCCCGCTACTTAAAGCTTCTGGAAATCATTCCGATTCAGGAAACAGATCCTGACGTACTGGAGTTTATGACTTCATTTGCAGAAAACACGCTTGGGAAAGGTGTCGTCATCGCAAAAGACACGCCTAACTTTATCGCCAACCGCATCGGTACGTACGGCCTGCTGGTCACGGTAAGAGAAATGCTTTCTTCCGGCTGCCGCATCGGCGAGGTGGACACGGTGACCGGGCCTTTGATCGGCAGACCGAAAAGCGCGACCTTCAGAACCCTTGACGTTGTGGGGCTTGATACGTTCGCCCATGTGGCAAAAAATGTGTATGATAAAGCCGACGGCGCTGAAAAAGACATGTTTAAGCTTCCTGAATTTATGAATGACATGCTGAAAAACAATTGGCTGGGCAGCAAATCAGGCCAAGGTTTTTACAAAAAAGAAGGTAAAACAATATATGAACTCGATCCGCTGACCATGACATACGGTGAGCGTTCGAAAATGAAGACGCCCGCTTTAGAAGCCGCCAAACAGGCAAAGGGTGCCAAAGGCAAAATGAAAGCGCTTGTATATTCCGATGACCGCGCCGGACGCCTGCTTTGGAATATCACATCGCAAACACTCTTATACTCAGCCCGGCTTTTAGGTGAGATCGCTGATGATATCAAAGCAATTGATGACGCCATGAAATGGGGCTTCGGATGGGAGCTCGGGCCGTTTGAGATGTGGGATGCCATCGGCGTCAGAAAATCAGCGGAGCGGCTCGAAGAAGAAGGCGCAGCACTCCCCGGCTGGGTGAAAGAAATGCTTGATCAGGGCCATGAAACATTTTATATGAAGGAAAACGGAACACCATTTTACTATTCAGACGGCCAATACAGGGCCGTGAAAGAAAATCCGAAACGGATCAGCCTGCAAACGTTAAAAGAAACAAAAGGCGTGATCAGTAAAAACAGCGGCGCAAGTCTGATTGATCTCGGCGATGATGTCGCGCTGCTGGAATTTCATACGAAAAGCAACGCGATCGGCTTAGACATTATTCAGATGATTGACAATGCGCTTGAGGAAACGGAGCGGAATTATAAAGGACTTGTCATCGGAAACCAAGGCAGACATTTCTGCGCGGGAGCAAACCTTGCGATGATTTTGATGGAAGCTCAGGATGATAACTTCATGGAAGTCGATTTTGTCATCCGCCGTTTTCAGCAGACGATGCTGAACATCAAATACAGCGCTAAACCCGTTGTCGCGGCGCCATTCGGGATGACACTCGGCGGCGGCACGGAAGTCTGTCTCCCGGCGGCACGCGTTCAGGCGGCGAGCGAATCGTATATGGGTCTCGTTGAAACCGGCGTCGGCCTTATTCCGGGCGGCGGAGGAAACAAAGAGCTGTACATGAATTATTTGGACGGCGGAAGTGAACTGATGGACGCAGCGATCAAAACCTTTGAAACAATCGCGCTTGCCAAAGTGTCCGGTTCGGCACACGAAGCCCGTGATATGAAGATTTTGTCCGCGGCAGACCGTATCAGCATGAATCAGGATCACCTGCTGCACGATGCGAAACAGCTGGCTGCTTCCTTATATGACAGCGGATACCGCCCGCCTGCCCGCAAAAAAGTGAAAGTCACCGGAGAAACCGGCTGTGCGGCATTACTGCTCGGAGCAGACCAAATGAGACGGTCGGGTTATTTATCCGATCACGATATGAAGATTGCAAAGAAGCTGGCCCATGTCATTGCCGGCGGAAGAGTCCCGTTCGGCACGGAGGTTTCTGAAGAATATTTACTTGAGATTGAAAGAGAAGCCTTTTTAAGCCTCGCTGGCGAGGCGAAATCTCAAGCGAGAATGCAGCATATGCTCGTCAAAGGCAAACCTTTACGGAACTAGGAGGGTGTTTATGAGAGAAGCAGTCATTGTGGCCGGTGCGAGAACCCCGGTCGGTAAAGCGAAAAAAGGATCGCTTGCAGCCGTTCGTCCTGATGATTTAGGCGCGCTTTGTGTAAAAGAAACGCTGAAACGGGCAGGCGGCTATGAAGGAAATATCGATGACTTAATTATCGGCTGTGCAACACCTGAAGCCGAACAAGGATTAAATATGGCGCGGAATATCGGTGCGCTGGCGGGGCTTCCTCATACGGTGCCGGCCATTACGGTGAACCGCTACTGCTCTTCCGGTCTCCAATCCATCGCTTACGGTGCTGAAAAAATCATGATCGGCTCGGGAGACACCGTCATTGCGGGCGGTGCGGAATCCATGTCGCAAGTTCCGATGATGGGGCATGTGACCCGCCCGAATATCGCTTTGGCGGAGCATGCGCCTGAGTATTACATGAGCATGGGGCACACAGCGGAGCAGGTCGCCGAAACGTACGGCGTATCCAGAGAAGACCAGGATGCATTTGCCGTCCGCAGCCATCAGAATGCCGCTAAAGCCCTTAAAGAAGGTAAATTCAATGACGAAATCGTGCCGGTTGAAGTATCGCTGACAGAAGTCGGTGATGACCATAAGCCGCGGAAAAAACAATTTACCTTTTCTCAAGATGAAGGCGTTCGTCCCGGCACATCGGCTGACGTCTTGGCGAAGCTCCGTCCGGCTTTTTCTAAAACGGGAACCGTGACGGCCGGGAACTCTTCACAAACAAGTGACGGCGCGGCGGCTGTCATGCTGATGGATCGCGAAAAAGCATCGTCGCTCGGATTGGCGCCGCTTGTCAAATTCCGTTCGTTTGCCGTAGGCGGCGTTCCGCCTGAGGTAATGGGGATAGGTCCGATTGAAGCTATTCCGCGGGCGCTCAAGCTTGCCGGACTCGAATTACAGGATATCGGGCTTTTTGAATTGAATGAGGCCTTTGCTTCACAGGCCATTCAAGTCATCAGATCGCTTGGGATAGATGAAGAAAAGGTGAACGTCAACGGAGGCGCCATCGCGCTCGGACATCCGCTCGGATGCACGGGAACGAAGCTGACCCTGTCACTCATTCATGAAATGAAACGGAGAAACGAGCAATTCGGCGTGGTGACGATGTGCATCGGAGGCGGCATGGGCGCTGCCGGCGTATTTGAGCTCATTTAAAACAAGGGGGAAACGAAGCATGAAACAGGATACGGTCAACGTCAAAAAAGGCGGCAGCTTTCTGATTGAAGAGACGGGATATGATCAAATATTCACTCCGGAGGACTTTACAGACGAACATAAAATGATCGGCAAAACGACAGAAGACTATGTCGTAAACGATGTGCTTCCTTATATCGATGAAATTGAAAACCATCAGTTCGAGCATTCGGTCAGACTGTTGAAAAAAGCCGGAGATCTCGGCCTCCTCGGAGCAGACGTGCCTGAAGAGTACGGCGGAATCGGCCTGGATAAAATCAGTTCAGCCTTCATTACGGAAAAGTTTTCACGTGCCGGCAGCTTTTCGCTGTCTTACGGCGCTCACGTCGGTATCGGCTCATTGCCGATCGTGTTCTTCGGAACGGAAGAACAGAAGAAAACCTATTTGCCGGACTTGGCTTCAGGACAAAGAATCGCGGCATACGCCTTAACTGAGCCCGGTTCAGGTTCAGATGCCCTCGGCGCGAAAACGACAGCTGTTTTGAATGAAGCAGGCACACACTATATTCTTAACGGAGAAAAGCAATGGATTACAAACTCCGCCTTTGCAGATGTCTTTGTCGTCTACGCTAAAGTGGACGGAGATAAATTTTCCGCATTTATCGTAGAAAAGAACTATCCGGGCGTGTCAACGGGCCCGGAAGAGAAAAAAATGGGGATTAAGGGTTCATCGACAAGAACGCTGATTTTAGATCAGGCGGAAGTCCCGAAAGAAAACCTTCTCGGCGAAATCGGAAAAGGCCATGTCATCGCTTTTAATATTCTGAATATCGGGCGCTACAAGCTTGCCGTCGGCACAATCGGCGCTTCAAAACGGGTGATTGAGCTGTCTGCCGCTTATGCGAACCAGCGCCGGCAATTTAAAACGCCGATCTCAAGCTTCACGCTCACTCAGGAAAAGCTTGCGACGATGTCAGCGCGGCTTTACGCGATGGAGAGCTCTGTATACAGAACAGTGGGTTTATTCGAAGATAATATGAGCAGATTGACGGAAGAGGAGCAAAAGGACGGACGCGAAGTCGCGAAGTCAATCGCCGAGTACGCGATTGAATGCTCGCTCAACAAAATGTGCGGTTCTGAAACGCTTGATTACATTGCCGATGAAGGCGTTCAAATTCACGGCGGTTACGGATTTATGCAGGAATATGAAGTGGAGCGTGCCTATCGCGACTCAAGAATCAACAGAATTTTTGAAGGCACAAATGAAATCAACCGCCTGATCGTAACGAGCACGTTCCTGAAAAAAGCCGTAAAAGGTCAGCTGCCGCTCTTTGAAAAAGCAAAAGCGCTCCAAGAAGAACTCATGATGCTGATGCCTGAAGAGCCGGGCTCAGAACCTCTCGAACAGGAAAAATACATTGTCAGACAGGCGAAAAAGATCGCCCTCTTGACAGCGGGTCTCGCGGCGCAGAAATACGGCAAAGAGATCGAAGGCGAGCAGGAAATCATGGTGAACATTGCCGATATTGTCAGCGCGCTGTACGCTTTGGAATCTTCCGTCCTCAGAACGGAAAAAGCAATTGCGGCGGACGGTGCCGAAAAAGCCGCGCAGAAGCTGTTATATACGGAAATCTTTGCCCAGGAAGCCCTTCAGAACATTGAAGCGCACGCCAAAGAATCACTGATCGCCATGGAGGAAGGGGATTCCCTCCGCATGATGCTTTCCGTGCTGCGCAAACTGACGCGCCTGACGCCGAAAAACCTCATTCAGAAAAAACGTGAAGCGGCAGCCGCCGTCTTCCGTGAAGAAAAATATACGGTCTGATCACATGCTGAAAGCGCTCCTTCATCAGGGGCGCTTTTTCACGAAGCAACGTTATAGGTTTTTACAAGTGATTGTGTTAAAATAACGACGATCATTTACAAGGGGTGAAGAAGATGTCGTTAAATTTTTACTGGTACCCTAAATGCGGAACGTGCCGTAATGCGAAAAAATGGCTGGAAGACCGCGGTAAGGAAATAAACGAAATACATATCGCGGAGGAAACTCCGTCGAAAGAAGAAATTAAAGACCTCTATGAGAAGAGCGGTCTTGAGCTCAAAAAGTTTTTCAACACGAGCGGAATGAAATACCGCGAGCTGAACTTAAAGGAAAAACTGTACCACATGTCAGAGGATGAACAGCTTGAACTCCTGGCATCAGACGGTATGCTCCTGAAACGCCCGATTACGACAGACGGCGAAAAAGTCACTGTCGGCTTTAAAGAAGACCAATTCGAAAAATATTGGATGTAATGCCAGGTTCAAAGAATTATGGTATCTTCTTATTATAAGAAAAAAATGGAGGGATTTAGATGAGCACACCGAAAGATATGCGTTATTCCAAAGAGCACGAATGGGTCAAAGTTGAGGACGGAAAAGCCCGCATCGGGATTACACATTTCGCGCAAGCCGAACTTGGCGACATCGTCTTTGTCGAGCTTCCGGAAGTCGGCGCCGAAATTAAAGCGGACGAGCCATTCGGCAGCGTGGAATCCGTCAAAACCGTATCCGAACTGTACGCACCGATTAACGGAACGGTGACGGAAGTGAACGAAGACCTTGATGACAGTCCTGAATTCGTAAACGAGTCTCCGTATGAAAAAGCGTGGATGATCGTCGTGGAACCGGCTGATGCTGAAGAAATCGAAAACCTCATGACTTCCGAGCAATATGACGAAATGACACAGGAAGACTGATCGGATAGCAAACGGGCCATTTGGACATTCTATCTGTAACGGGAGGTGTCTAAAATGGCTTTTGATAAACAAAAGGTCGATGTGACGGAGAACGTTACGGGCCGCTTTCAAAACGGCCGGTTTTCCTTGTTTCATGAAAATGAAGCCATCGGCGAGATGACAGGCATGGACCAGTACGAGCTCAAACAGGGCTTTTCATTTGAAAATCAAAAATTTTATAAAACAGCCGATGTCATAAACGGCAGCGATCCGAAATATGTCGATTGCGATTATGAGAGTGGCTGGTGTTAACAGTTGGCGGTGAATTTCACTGCCTTCTTTTTCAATCTGACGCTAAAACAATCGGCAGGTGACGCGCTTATGTACAACGGAGATGAAAAGGTCATTATCGTAGAAGGAAAATCTGATAAAATCAAAGTCAGGGAAGTGCTCATCGAACCCGCAGAAATCGTCTGTACAAACGGGACGATCGGCCAAACCGAACTGGAAGATTTGGCGGACCGCCTGTTTGACAGAGACGTCTATATTTTAACGGACGCAGATGACTCCGGAGAAAAATTAAGAAAACAGCTGAAACGGGAGCTTCCCGAAGCGCGCCATATTTATATAGACAGAACATACAGGCAAGTCGAGTCGTGCCCAGGCCATCATCTCGCATCTGTGCTGATCAGAGCCGGCTTTGATGCTGACACTGTATTTTTGAAAAAGAACGACCTGAGGTGGTAAACATGAAAGAACTCCAAGAAAATGAACTCGAATCGATTCAGGATGACGTTTATCTCCTGTATTTGTACACCCCGTTTTGCGGCACATGCCAGCTGGCGTCCAAAATGCTTACTGTCGTCGAAGAAATGCTGCCCGGCGCCGCCTTCTATAAAAACAACGTGAATTATTCCCCCGCATTCGCCAAAGCCTATCAGATTGAAAGCGTTCCGTGCTTTTTGCTGTTTAAAGGCGGAGAGCTTGTTGAGAAAGGATACGCCTTCCGCTCCGTTTCCTATTTATATGAGCTGATTAAACAAAAAACATCGCAAACGTTCCCGATGTGACAATATTTACAGGAAAATGTCGTGCGGTTTATAAAGGGTTCTGTCCGTTAAAAAGAGAAAGTGTATGTATGGCCATTAAAACGGGAGGTTATACGAGTGGAGAAAATAGAAGTTTCAGAGAATGACGGACAGCATCTGTTTTTGAAACCGCTATTAAACGCCTCAACGCTGCTGATTACATTCCAAGGAGAAACAGAAGCCTTAACGGTCTCAATTAACGGACAGGGAGAAATGAGAAAAACGTCGGTTTCAAAGGAAAAATCTAATTTGACCTTTTACGGAAACCAGACGGAAATCATCCATCTCCTGCATGGTGATGTCTCTTTGCAAAAGCTTATCCAAAGCGGAAAACTCAAAGTGAAAGGATCATTCAGAGCTCTGCTGAAGCTGGAGGCCATCCTCTGGCTGACAAACGGATTTTTTCAGGCGATCAGTAAACGGCCTTAAACTGCCAATCTACTATGTGACAATAGCTTCCAATATTTATTTTATTGACTTTTTATCATTCGCCGTGCTATTCTACAGTAAGAATTTCCGGACGAAAATACGATATGTTTTCTCTTATCAAGAGAGGTGGAGGGAAGTGCCCTATGAAGCCCGGCAACCATCAACAATGTTGAAATGGTGCCAATTCACTCGAAGCGGTCTGCTTTGGAAGATGAGAGAAAGGCCTTTTTCAATAAGCCTTTCTGCTCATTTTTGCAGAAAGGCTTTTCTTTTGCGGAGAAACCCGGAAGATTTCTTAGAATAGTGTAAGGCGGGTGATTGCTTTGATCCATCTTCAAAATGTTTCAAAAATTTACAAAGCGAAGCATGGGGATGTCAATGCTGTCCAAGATGTCACTCTTGATATCAAAAAGGGCGAAATATTTGGAATTATAGGATATAGCGGAGCTGGTAAAAGTTCCTTAATCCGTCTCCTGAACGGCCTTGAAAAGCCGACGTCGGGAACCGTGGAAGTCGCGGGGACGGAATTAAATAAAGTAAGCAGCCGCGGACTGAGAAAAGCGCGCCAGGAAATCAGCATGATCTTCCAGCATTTTAACCTTCTGTGGTCGCGCACCGTCCGGGAGAACATTATGTTCCCGCTGGAAATCGCCGGCGTGAAAAAAAGCGAACGGGTCCGCCGCGCTGATGAATTGATTAAACTGGTCGGATTAGAGGGGAAAGAAAAGTCTTATCCGTCGCAGCTGAGCGGCGGTCAAAAGCAGCGTGTCGGCATCGCCCGGGCGCTCGCCAATAATCCGAAAGTCCTTCTGTGCGATGAAGCGACATCAGCGCTTGATCCGCAGACGACCGATTCAATTTTGGATCTTTTATCCGATATAAATGACAGACTCGGTCTGACGATCGTGCTCATTACCCATGAAATGCACGTCATCCGAAAAATCTGCAACAGAGTCGCCGTCATGGAAAACGGGAAAGTCGTTGAAGAAGGCGAAGTACTCCAAGTTTTCAGAAACCCGCGCGAACCGATGACCAAGCGTTTCGTTCAGCAGGTGACAGAACCGGAGGAGACGAAAGAAACCATCCAGCATTTTCTGCAGGAAACAGCGACAGGAAAAACGATTCAGCTTTCATTTGTCGGGCAGGCAGCTGAGCAGCCCCTCATTACGGAAATGATCCGAAACTTTGATGTGGACGTCAATATTCTGCAGGGGAAAATTTCACAGACGAAGGACGGAGCCTACGGTTCTTTATTCATTCATATTGACGGTCAGGAAAAAGAAGTAGAAAACGTGATCCGGTTCATCAAAGACAAACAGGTAGAAGCAGAGGTGATCACAAATGTTTGAAAAATGGTTCCCGAACGTTGATATAACCGAGCTGTGGACGGCCACATACGAGACCCTTTATATGACGGTCATTGCTTTAGTTTTTTCATTTATCATCGGAGCGATTCTCGGTCTTCTGCTCTTTTTAACGGGCAAGGGAAGCTTATGGGAAAATAAAATCATTAACACCGTGATTGCGGCGGTCGTTAATATTTTCAGGTCTATTCCGTTTCTTATTTTAATTATTCTGCTTCTCGGTTTTACTAAGTTTTTAGTCAGATCGATTTTAGGGCCGAACGCCGCATTGCCGGCGCTGATTATCGGCTCCGCGCCGTTTTATGCCCGACTTGTTGAAATCGCGCTGCGGGAAGTCAATAAAGGAGTCATCGAAGCTGCCAGATCAATGGGAGCAAAGACACCGACAATTATCTTCAAAGTGCTGATTCCTGAATCAATGCCTGCGTTAATTTCAGGTATCACCGTTACGGCCATCGCCCTGATCGGATCTACCGCCATTGCCGGCGCCATCGGTTCAGGCGGACTCGGAAACCTTGCATATGTAGAAGGCTACCAGTCCAATAATACGGATGTAACGTTTGTAGCGACAGTATTTATACTCATCATCGTCTTTATCATTCAGATTATCGGTGATGTGATTACAAATATAATAGACAAAAGATAAGGGAGGATTTACATTGAAAAAGATTGTATTAAGTGCGCTGCTGCTTGTGTTCGCGGGAGTTTTGGCCGCCTGCGGATCAAACGGCTCAAATAAAAAGGAAATCGTCGTCGCCGCGACAAAAACACCGCATGCTGAAATCTTAAAAGAAGCGGAACCGCTCTTGAAGGAAAAAGGCTACACATTAAAAGTAAAAGTGCTGAACGATTACAAAATGTACAACAAAGCGTTAGCTGATAATGAAGTGGATGCGAACTTCTTCCAGCACGTTCCTTACCTTGAACAGGAAATGAAAGAAAATAAAGATTACAAACTCGTGAATGCCGGAGCCGTTCACCTTGAGCCATTCGGAATTTACACGAAAAAATACAAATCACTGAAAGACCTGCCTAAAGGCGCGACCATCATCATGACTAACAATGTCGCTGAACAAGGCCGTATGCTGGCGATGCTTGAAAAAGCCGGACTGATCACACTTGATCCGAAGGTAAAAACGATTGAAGCCACTACGAAAAACATTACGAAAAACCCGAAAAACCTGACATTCAAAAAAATCGCCCCTGAATTAACGGCGAAAGCATATAATGAAGAAGAAGGCGATGCAGTCTTCATTAACGTCAACTATGCGATTCAAAACAAACTGAATCCGTTAAAAGATGCGATTCAAGTGGAATCAACGAAAAACAACCCGTACGCAAACATCATCGCCGTACGCAAAGGTGACGAAAAATCAGAGAAAATCAAAGCGCTTATGGAAGTGCTTCACTCTAAGAAAATCAAAGACTTTATTGAGAAAAAATACGACGGAGCCGTGCTTCCCGTATCTGAATAAAACGAAAACCCCGGATGAATCATCCGGGGTTTTTTTCGGGTATTAATCGGAGAACTGTCCATAATAAAAAGGAAGGTTAACGATTGGAGGGAATGGCAGTGGCTCAATACCAGGAAAACGGAAAAAGCGTGCATGACGCATTGAAACAATATAAAGAAGGTTTAGGTATATTCGAGCAAAAAATGCCGATGATGGGGCGGAAGTTTAATGAATTTACTGAACAGTGTTTCTCAGCGGATTCATTAACTGAAAAGGAGAAACAATTAATCGCTCTGGGCATCAGCATCAGCGCTCAAGATGAATTTTGCATGATTTATCATACGAAGGGCTGCCTTGACCAAGGGGCGACAGAAGAAAACATCCTTGAGGTCATCGGCGTCGCGGCGGCATTCGGGGGCGGCGCGGCTCTCAGTCAGGGAGTGACCCTCGTACAGCAGTGCATTCAGGAATTCGGACATACGACGCATTAGAAAGAGCAATCGTGTGAATACCGTTTTTCAGATAAAGCGAGCGCCGGATTCCGGCACATTCGAAAGGATTCAGGGGCACACTCTCTTTGGCCGGAGCAACGGATCATTGTTACAATAGAAACAAATAGATGAAGGGATTGATTCATTATCTGCACCAGCCACGAGAGACTGGACCTTGACTATACGCCTGAAATGGAAAAAGCGATGCAGAAGTCACACGGCATCGGCTACGAGGAATACGGACGGCGTCTTTCAAAAAGGATGGAAGTCGAACGGCAGAGGGAGCTTGAATATCAAAAAAGCAAGTTCCTCGCAGCGCAGCTTAATGAGAAAATCGGTCAGTAAAAAAGGGTGGATTTCCGCCCTTTTTCTGTTTCAAACAGCTTTAATTACGCCTTGATCTTTGATAAACTTTAGGAATGTTCCGGGTAATATAAAAAGTTGTATTTACTTTTCATTTGTTATAAAATTAGAATGAGAATAAATTGAGAATAATGATTATATATTTTGGAGGTATAGATATGGCTGCTTCAACATTAACGATCAAGGATCTTCACGTTGAAATCGAAGGAAAAGAGATCTTAAAAGGTGTAAACCTTGAAATAAAAGGCGGCGAATTCCACGCTGTCATGGGGCCGAACGGTACCGGTAAATCCACGCTCTCAGCAGCGATTATGGGACACCCGAAATACGAAGTTACAAAAGGCAGCATCACGCTTGACGGCAAGGATGTACTGGAAATGGAAGTGGACGAGCGCGCTCAGGCGGGTCTTTTCCTTGCGATGCAGTACCCAAGCGAAATCAGCGGTGTGACAAATGCCGATTTCCTTCGCTCTGCGATTAACGCACGCCGTGAAGAAGGCGATGAAATTTCTCTTATGAAATTCATCCGCAAAATGGACGAAAACATGGAGTTCCTTGAAATGGACCCTGAAATGGCGCAGCGTTACCTGAACGAAGGTTTCTCAGGCGGGGAGAAAAAACGCAACGAAATCCTTCAGCTTATGATGATCGAGCCGAAAATCGCCATTCTTGACGAGATCGATTCAGGCCTTGATATCGATGCGCTTAAAGTCGTTTCTAAAGGAATCAACAGAATGCGCAGCGAAAACTTCGGCTGCTTAATGATCACTCACTACCAGCGCCTTCTGAACTACATCACGCCTGATGTCGTTCACGTTATGATGCAGGGACGCGTAGTGAAATCCGGCGGCGCGGAGCTTGCACAGCGCCTTGAAGCGGAAGGTTATGACTGGATTAAACAAGAACTGGGCATTGAAGACGAAACTGTAGGCCAAGAAGCGTAAGCGTTAGGGGGATAATCATGACATTGGAAACGAAACTATCCGTAGATCAGGAATATGTCAAAGGCTTTTCCGAAAAGCATCAAGAACCTGCCTGGCTGAAAAACCTGCGCTTACAGGCTCTTGAAAAAGCTGAAGATCTGCCGCTGCCTAAGCCTGATAAAACAAAAATCACAAATTGGAACTTTACAAAGTTCAACAAGCATACAGTAGAAAATGCGCCGCTTGCTTCTTTAGAAGATTTAGCTGATGAAGCAAAAGCGCTGATCGATATCGAAAACGAAGACAAAACGTTATATGTGCAGCGTGACCAAACGCCCGCTTTCCTTTCTCTTTCTAAAGAACTGAAAGACAAAGGCGTCATCTTTACGGACATCTTAACGGCTGCCCGTGAGCACAGCGACCTCGTTGAGAAGTATTTCATGAAAGACGGCGTTAAGGTCGACGAACATAAACTGACTGCGCTTCATGCAGCATTAATGAACGGCGGGGCATTCCTTTATGTTCCTAAAAACGTTCAGGTGGAGACGCCTGTTCAGGCCGTTTACGTTCATGAAAGCAATGACACGGCATTGTTCAACCACGTGCTGATCGTCGCTGAAGATCACAGCTCCGTCACTTACGTTGAGAACTACATCAGCACGGTGAATCCGAAAGAAGCTGTATTCAACATTATCAGTGAAGTGGTCACAGGTGATAATGCCAGCGTGACGTACGGCGCCGTTGACAACCTGTCAGCAGGCGTCACAACATACGTCAACCGCCGCGGAGCCGCGCGCGGACGCGACAGCAGAATCGAGTGGGCGCTCGGACTGATGAACGACGGCGACACGATTTCTGAAAACACGACAAACCTCTACGGAGACGGCACATACGGCGATACGAAAACCGTAGTTGTCGGAAGAGGAGAACAGACGGAAAACTTTACGACGCAGATCATCCACTTCGGTAAGGCTTCTGAAGGCTATATCCTGAAGCACGGAGTCATGAAAGATGCCGCATCTTCCATCTTTAACGGAATCGGCAAAATCGAGCACGGCGCGTCTAAAGCAAACGCTGAACAGGAATCCCGCGTTTTGATGCTGAGTGAAAAAGCACGCGGAGATGCAAACCCGATTCTTTTAATTGATGAAGACGATGTAACTGCAGGACATGCGGCATCTGTCGGCCGTGTGGACCCGATCCAGCTTTACTACTTAATGAGCCGCGGAATTCCGAAAGAAGAAGCGGAGCGCTTAGTCATTTACGGATTCCTTGCTCCGGTGGTAAAAGAGCTTCCGATTGAAGGAGTTAAGAAACAGCTCGTCTCCGTCATCGAAAGGAAAGTAAAATAATGAATATCACCGATATTCGTGAACAGTTCCCGATCCTTCATCAGCAAGTGAACGGACATGACCTCGTGTACCTTGACAGCGCGGCGACTTCCCAGAAGCCGCGTGCTGTCATTGAAGCAGTGGATCAGTATTACAGCAAATACAATTCCAATGTCCACAGAGGCGTTCATACTCTTGGCACGAGAGCGACAGACGGCTATGAAGGTGCGCGTGAAAAAGTCCGTAAGTTTATCAATGCGAAGTCAATGGCTGAGGTCATTTTCACAAAAGGCACGACAACTTCACTGAATATGGTGGCGCTGAGCTATGCCCGCGCCAGCTTAAAACCCGGTGATGAAGTGGTCATCACCCAAATGGAGCATCATGCGAATATCATTCCGTGGCAGCAGGCAGTAAAAGCAACCGGCGCAACTTTAAAATATATCCCGATGCAGGAAGACGGCACGCTTTCGTTAGACGACGTCCGGCAGACTGTCACAAGCCATACGAAGATCGTGGCAGTCGCTCATGTGTCAAACGTGCTCGGCACGATCAACCCGATTAAAGAGATCGCCAAAATCGCTCATGACAATGGCGCGGTCATCGTGGTGGACGGGGCGCAAAGCACACCGCACATGAAAATCGACGTTCAGGACTTGGATTGCGACTTCTTCGCGCTTTCTTCCCATAAAATGTGCGGCCCGACGGGAATCGGCGTGCTGTACGGCAAGAAAGAACTGCTTGAGAATATGGAGCCGGCCGAATTTGGCGGCGAGATGATCGACTTTGTAGGGCTTTATGAATCAACTTGGAAAGAGCTTCCGTGGAAATTTGAAGCAGGCACGCCGATTATCGCAGGCGCGATCGGATTGGGAGCCGCGATTGATTTTCTTGAAGAGATCGGACTCGACGAGATTTCCCGGCATGAGCATAAGCTTGCGGCCTATGCGCTTGACCGTTTCGAGCAGCTAGACGGCGTGACGGTATACGGTCCGAAAGAGCGGGCGGGACTTGTGACATTTAATCTTGATGAGGTTCACCCTCATGATGTCGCGACTGTCCTCGATGCTGAGGGCATTGCGGTCAGAGCCGGCCATCACTGCGCCCAGCCGCTCATGAAATGGCTGGATGTATCTGCTACTGCGAGAGCGAGTTTTTATCTGTATAATACAGAGGAAGAGATCGATAAGCTCGCGGAAGCCCTCCAAAAGACAAAGGAGTACTTTACAAATGTCTTTTAATGCAAATTTAGATACATTATACAGACAAGTGATCATGGATCATTACAAAAATCCGCGCAACAAAGGGGTTTTGGATGACAGCATCGTCGTCGATATGAACAACCCGACTTGCGGCGACCGGATCAGACTGACAATGAAGCTTGACGGCAATACCGTTCAGGAAGCGAAGTTTGAAGGGGAAGGCTGTTCTATCTCCATGGCTTCAGCTTCCATGATGACGCAGGCGATTAAAGGAAAAGATATTGATACCGCCCTTTCCATGTCTAAGATTTTCTCAGACATGATGCAAGGGAAAGAGTATGACGACTCAATAGATCTCGGGGATATTGAAGCTCTTCAAGGCGTTTCGAAATTCCCGGCCCGGATTAAATGTGCCACCCTTTCATGGAAAGCACTTGAAAAAGGAGTCGCTGGCGAAAAAGGCGGCAATTAAAAGATTGGAGTGAAAATGGATGGCTAAAAAAATGCCTGAAATTGGTGAATACAAGTACGGTTTTCACGATAAGGACGTTTCCATTTTCCGTTCAGAGCGCGGATTGACAAAAGAAATCGTAGAAGAAATTTCACGCATGAAAGAAGAGCCTCAATGGATGCTTGATTTCCGCCTGAAATCTCTTGAGCATTTCTACAACATGCCGATGCCGCAGTGGGGCGGGGATTTAAACTCTTTAAACTTTGACGAAATTACGTATTACGTAAAGCCGTCTGAGCGTTCAGAGCGTTCTTGGGATGAAGTGCCTGAGGAAATTAAACAGACATTCGACAAACTGGGTATTCCTGAAGCTGAGCAAAAATACCTTGCCGGTGTTTCTGCACAGTACGAATCCGAAGTTGTTTACCACAATATGAAAGAAGATCTTGAAGAGCAAGGCATCGTCTTCAAAGACACAGACAGCGCGCTGAAAGAAAATGAAGACATTTTCCGCGAGCACTGGGCGAAAGTCATTCCGCCGACTGATAACAAGTTTGCGGCGCTTAACTCAGCTGTTTGGTCCGGCGGATCTTTCATCTACGTGCCTAAAGGCGTGAAGGTTGAAACACCGCTTCAAGCTTACTTCCGCATCAACTCCGAAAACATGGGTCAGTTCGAACGTACGCTGATCATCGTTGACGAAGAAGCAAGCGTTCATTACGTAGAGGGCTGTACGGCTCCTGTGTACACAACAAACTCGCTTCACAGCGCAGTTGTTGAAATCATTGTCAAAAAAGGCGGCTACTGCCGTTATACAACAATTCAAAACTGGGCGAACAACGTTTACAACTTAGTAACGAAACGTACGGTTTGTGAAGAAAACGCGACGATGGAATGGGTTGACGGAAACATCGGTTCTAAATTGACGATGAAATATCCGGCTGTCATTCTGAAAGGTGAAGGCGCGCGCGGCATGACGCTCTCTATCGCTCTTGCGGGCAAAGGGCAGCATCAGGACGCAGGTGCGAAAATGATTCACCTTGCACCGAATACGTCATCCACAATCGTATCAAAATCGATTTCTAAACAAGGCGGAAAAGTAACATACCGCGGTATCGTCCACTTCGGACGGAAAGCGGACGGCGCCCGTTCAAACATCGAGTGTGATACGCTCATTATGGATAACAAATCAACTTCTGATACAATTCCTTACAATGAAATCCTGAACGACAACATTTCATTGGAGCACGAAGCAAAAGTATCAAAAGTTTCTGAAGAACAGCTTTTCTACCTGATGAGCCGCGGTATTTCTGAAGAAGAAGCAACAGAAATGATCGTTATGGGCTTCATCGAGCCATTCACAAAAGAACTTCCGATGGAATACGCAGTTGAAATGAACCGTTTGATTAAGTTCGAAATGGAAGGTTCTATCGGTTAATAGTAAAACCCCGCCATATGGCGGGGTTTTTTTGTTTATTGAATAGTGAAATTACCGTATTCGCTTGACCGGACATGAATCGGCCCGTTTAAATTGTAGTTCTTCTCTTTGACAATATCGCGGAAAACGTCGACACGGGCAACCGATTCTCTCCATTCATCCTGAGTGTCCTCATCTGACGGATTCATCAGATCGTCATAGCGCACATCCAAGAATTTATTGAGCCATTTCTTCTCATCAATTCCATCTTTCGGTGACCCGCCCATTTTTTTGTTCGTGCGTTTAATCAGGGCATAAAAGGAGTCTGGATCATCGCCGTCGCCATGCTGAATCACCGTATCGTACATCACCGCTTTTGCCAAGGCCGTTTTCAGTCCGGCATTTTCTGAACGTTTCATCGCCGGCTGATAATACAAGCTGTCATTTACCTTATCTTGGGCAGCGCGGAAGGCTTTATCATTGCCAAGTGAGCGCCAAGCAGAAGCGAATCCTTTCAGATTGCTGATGTCATCGCTTTCGTCCTTCGCAAGACGACGCAATTCAGGCAAATACTTTTTCAATTTGTTATTCGGCACCGCTTTCGTGTATACTTCGACTACTTCCAGCGCATCTCCGGTAGCCGTCGTAAAGCCGGCCCGCCCGCAAGTGTAACCTCTTCCGTCATCCAACGCTTCAACATATCCGTATTGGATTTCCGTCTTTCCGTTTTCAAAGATGCTGGTCAGCTGTTCCGCCCGGCGCTTCTGATCCGTATTCAGCCCGGCCGCAAAAACCGTACCGCTCATCATCAGGGTAAAAAACATGGTGAAAATAAGTGACGAAACCGCCGTCTTCTTCCAAAAACCTGCTTTTTTCTTCAAGCTGATTTTCATTGCCATACCCCTTTCATATGTGAGTTACGCACTCAGTATACATGAGGGGGTTGTTTTTTTTAAACACACGAATTTGTCAATATTTTGAATCCTAAGCCCTATCCGGCGCTTCATAAAAAGAACGCACCTTCATCAGACAGACAATCCGGTTCTCGCGTCATTCTCATCTGTAACATAGTCAACGCGGTGAAACCCGCATTGTACAGCCTGCTGATAAAGGGCTTCGAGCATATCCGGATCTTTGCAATATAACGTTACATACGAGCAATCTGCAATGAGAAGCACAAGCTCACAGGAACTCTCCAAATATTCATCATATGTATTGATTTCCGTTACCATCCCGCCCGAGAAAGCTTTCAATTCAGCAAAAATCATATAATAAGGGTCTCCTTCCAGACGCTGACGGAGTTCTTGACCCTGAATGATGCGCTGATTTTGCGGAAATAGGTCTGTATCGGTGTCTTCTTTGAATTCAGTATACGCCTCTCCATCACCGATAAACCACGCATAGGAAGAGATGGGGAACGGTTGTAATATATCTGCCGCAAACCGTCCGAATTCATTTGGAATGTCAAAAGTAATGCCGCGTTTCATAATAAAATGAGGAAATCGAATAATTAATAACTGACTATTTTGAAATTAAATCCATAGGAACTTTATTTTATTACTGTAAAATTGCTATAATAATAGCTAATATATTTCTAAATTGGAGGACTATTGTTATGAAGGGGAAAAAGATTATTATTTGTTTATTGGTCATCTGTATTATTTTCATAATCAGTTTGTTTTTTATTAAGAATAATGAAACTCCTGATTCAGCGAAAAAATTTAATACTGAACATGAAGCTTTACAGTATGCTAAACAAGAATCACCTTATATCACTGATTTTATATATGAAACAAAGGAAATTGACAATGAAAAAGTTGTGATATACAAATTTGAAGAAAATAAACAAATGGGTATAGGAACAGGAACATTGGCATGGAAAGATAAAAAAGTTATATGGGTAAAGAATGGAAATGGTGTAGCGCTTAAAAATCAGAATAATAAGACGGATATTTCATTTGATGTAAAGTCGTATTCAGGTAAAAAATATAAGTTATATGCTGGATTTAACAAAACGAAAAATCTGAAAATTGAAACTCAGACAGATAACAATTTAACCCCTCATGTGGATAAGAAATCCGGAATATATTATTTGTTAATTCCTAGTATAAATTAATCACACTCGGTTTACAAAAATATGCTCCTCTGGTAATATTTTAATGTGCCATAAAAATAAGGAGGGTGTATATGAAAAAGAAAGTTACGCTTTTGATTGCAGTTTTCGTGGTATTTTTGATGATTTTTGGAAATCCCTCGAAAGGATTCGCTGTCGAGCAATATACTATTAATCTATCTGATTCAAATGTAGAAAAATTTTATGATGAGGAACAAGGTGCAGTAATCGCACCATTCAAAGCGTCAGAACATGGGCTTGTACCTGTTTCAAAAGATGAATATGAAAAAACGACTGAAATAAAAGAAAACGAAGATTTAGAGAATGAGTTTTTTGTTTCTGAGGAAAGCAATGACGAATTAGAATTTAAGCCCTATGCTGACGTTGATCTTAGATATTGGAGATATAAAGAAAAATCAGCCACTAAATATTATGGAGACCCTATAAAAGTTTCAGCAACAATTAAGTGTACTACATCATCGTGCAGAGTCGATAAACAGACGCAAGCTACTGTATCTAAGTCTTACAGTGTTAATGCTTCATCAGAAATTCAAGCTATAAACTATGGAGCTAGTTTTAATTTTACGTCAGCAAAATCTTATTCTACTACATATTCCTTTACGCTCAAAAAAGGCCAATCTGGATATATAGCCTTTAAACCATACAAAAGAAAGTCTACAGGTACCCTAACGCAGTATTCTACAATGCATGGTAAAATCAGCAGTAAATCAGCCTATGGAAGATCAGCGATTAAGATGAAAACTGGAGAAGCTGATGGATACTATACTTTTGTTTTTACTAAAAAATAGTATGATAGATCAGTTTATATAGTGGAAGGATAATAGTGATAATGCCTTTATCCTCCAATCTTTTTTTAAAAAAAAAGGACGGGGTTGATACTTAGCCGCGTTCTTTGATGTTCTCTTTTGTTCTTGATCTGTATATACGTTGACTATGACTTTTGAATTGATACTAAACGAAGAGATTGGTCAGCCTTCCACTTTTTCATATGGGGACAAAAGGTCGAAGCAAAGTGCTCCATTTGTTAAAATAAATAAGACAAAACAGATAGAAAAGGTGTTATACATGAAGTCTTATTTGATTATCGGGGCCGGCATTCTCGGTGCGTCCGCGGCTTATCATCTCGCAAAGGCCGGGGCGGATGTAACGGTCATTGACCGGAAGCACCCGGGGCAGGCGACTGACGCCGCGGCGGGGATCGTCTGCCCGTGGCTGTCACAGCGCCGCAATCAGGCATGGTATGCGATCGCAAAAGGCGGAGCCCGTTATTATGAACGATTGATACAGCAGCTTGAAGCTGACGGAGAAACAGAAACCGGTTATCAAAAGGTCGGTGCTGTCAGCCTCCATACGGATGAAAAAAAGCTCAGCCAAATGGAGGAAAGAGCTTATAAAAGAAGAGAGGACGCCCCTGAAATCGGTGACATTACAAGACTGACTCCGGAAGAAACGAAGGCGCTGTTTCCCGCGCTGTCGGAGGAATACGGAGCGGTTCATGTCAGCGGCGCGGCCCGGGTGAACGGGAGAGCGCTTCGTAAGGCGCTGTTAAATGCGGCCGTTAAGCACGGAGCGGCTGTTTACAATGAAGAAGCGTCAATATTGACAGAGGACGGTGCCGTCATCGGTGTGAAAACTGCAGAACGCACGCTTACTGCCGACCAGGTTCTCGTAACGGCCGGCGCTTGGGCGAGAGAGCTGCTTGAGCCGCTCGGCATCCGTTTTTCAGTATCATACCAAAAGGCGCAGATCGTTCATTTAGAGCTTCAGGGAGAGGAGACGGGCGGCTGGCCCGTCGTCATGCCCCCAAACGATCAATACATTCTCGCCTTTGACAGCGGCAGAATCATAGCGGGCGCGACTCATGAAAACGATACCGGCATGGATTTGCGGGTGACGGCCGGCGGTCTCCGCGAGATTTTTGACAAAGCATTAACCGTGGCGCCGGGGCTTTCAGACAGTACTATGATAGAGACAAGAGTCGGGTTCAGGCCGTTTACTCCCGGTTTTCTTCCCGTCATCGGCAAAGTGCCGAATATCAGCGGACTCCTCGTTGCCAACGGGCTGGGCGCCTCAGGACTGACGAGCGGGCCGTATCTGGGGGCTGAACTGGCGAAACTCGCGCTCGGGCAGCAGACGGAAATTGATTTGAGCCTTTATGATCCGGCCGGGGCGCTTGAATAAAAAATAGCTTTTGGCGCATTCTTATGATAGGATGGAGCTTTAATGAATAAGAGGACGTGACCCATTTGATAAAAATAAACCTTCCTGCTCCTGATGTAACCATTACGGAACGGCAGCAGTCACCGTCGGAGAATGAACCGGCGATTAAAGCGATTTACGGTTTCATTGATTTTCACCAAATTCCGAGAGACAAAGGCGGCATCTTTATGTTTTATAACATTCATGATGAGCTGCTGTTTGTCGGGAAAGCCCGTAAATTAAGACAAAGAATCAAAAAGCATTTTGAAGACAATGTGTCGCCTGTTAAACATCACAGGGACGAAGTGTATAAAATTGAAGTATGTGTCGTAAATGATCCGATGGAAAGGGAGATTTACGAAACGTACGCGATCAATACCCTTCAGTCGAAATACAACATTGAGAAAGTATTTTATAAATAAGAAAAACCGGAGCTTAAGGGCTCCGGTTTTCTTTATGTTTACAGTGCCAGCCACATCACGGCAATATGCACGATCAGCAGACAGTAAACGACGAGGAATAGCTGGACGACCTTTTTTCTGAATAACATGCAGATCATCATGAGCACGGGAAAAATCAGGACGCCGGCTGTTTTATTGATTGATGTATTCGGACGGTTCGACACGTCATAGTGAATGGCCATATCAGCAGGAAGAAACGGATAAAACACAATCGAAAGAATAAAGGCGAGAACCACAGCTCCCCACAGCACTTTATCATTCATCAAAAACATATGAACACTCCCCTTTTTTACATATAATAGTATATTAGTCTGAAAAATCTAATTAATCAATATTTTACTTGTTGAATGGTGTATAATCATGTCAATGAAATTTCCATACGCTAGGAGGGTTTCAATTGACTGACAAGAAGCAAACCAGCATGTTTTCATTCTTTCTTTTTATCATGGCCGCCTGGATCATCGTTTTGCTTTTTACCATCATCGCGGCATTGCCAAGCTCCGCCATCCAATTAACCAAGCATCAATCCAAAACCGTTTCCATGATTTATCCGCAAAGCTGGGGATTTTTCAGTAAAGATCCCAGAGAAGACAGCTTGAACATCTATCTTCTTGATGCCGATGAGGAGCTCAGATGGCCGAATAATTCTCTGAAAAATGTCATCGGCTTAAACCGCTACGGCCGGACGCAAGGGATAGAGCTCGGCCTTATGCTGGAAAAGCTGCCTTCCAAAGAGAAGTGGAACGACTTCACGACTGGCCAAGACATTAAGGATACCACATTTTTGAAAATGAAAAATGAGTCTCCCTCCCCAAGGCTGAAAGGGAAAATGATCATTACATATGAACGCATTACCCCATGGGCATGGAGCCAGCATACCGAAACGAAAAGAACCATCAAAAAATACATCGGAGTGGATGTCAATTGATTCAGGATGCAAAAAAGGAGCTCACCTTATGGATGATGAAGAATCCGCCTTGGACAAATGTGTACGGGCTTGCCAGAAGCTTAATCGCGCTCGGCACGCTGCTGACATTGCTGTTCAATCCGGCGTCTGTCTTCTTCAAAACGCAAAATCAAATGCTCAGCTTTTCCGACACGTTCAGCCTGTTTCTGCTGTTTCCCGATTTCCGTTACATTGAGATCGTCAAAGCCGTTTGTATCTGTATGTTAATCCTTGTTGTCATTGGCTGGCGGCCCCGCCTCACCGGTTTTTTTCACTGGTGGATTTCGTACAGCTTCCAAAACTCCGCCGTTACTCTTGACGGGGGAGATCAAGTGGCTGCCGTTTTTACGCTGCTGCTGCTTCCGCTGACATTAACCGATCCGCGGAAATGGCACTGGTCTCCGTACGAGACGTCTTTTGAGAAAAGACCGCTTGAGCCTTATTACCGCTCCTTATGCTGGGCGACACTGACAATCATCAGAATACAGGTCGCGATGCTGTACTTTAACTCTGTCATTGCCAAACTGATGGAAGAAGAGTGGCAGAACGGAACCGCCGTTTATTACTATTTGAACGATCCGATGCTGGGTCTGCCGGATGCGCTTCACGGTCTGTTTGACTTTATCCTGCAGTCCAAGCTTGTCATCATCCCGACGTGGGGCACGCTCATTGTGCAAACCATTATGTTCTGCGCTTTGTTCGCTCCGAAAACATATTGGCGTTTGATATTGTTTATCTCCATTTTTATGCACGAAATCTTTGCCGTTATGCTGGGGCTTACCTCGTTTTCCATTACGGTGGCTGGTATTTTGGTCCTGTTTTTGGTGCCGGCAGAGAAAACAGTAGCTTTGAACCATTACAATCCCCTTTTTATCAGATACAATTTTCTCAATAAAAGGAAAAGGAGGAAATTATATGGTTAAAAGCAAGAAGTCCGCAGCTGCCATGATGCTGGTGTTTGTTTTAATGGTCGCATTAGTCGGCCCGCATGCCGCGGCGAAAACTGAGCCGTCGGTCTCTTATTCGGGTGAAGACATTTTTTCCGGCATCTTTTTCGGACAAGGTGAGGTCGCAAAGCTCCTTCCTGAAGTGTGGGATACCAAGGCTGTTAAAAAGATTGATCAGGATGAATTAAAGCAAGTTTCCGATCAGGTGATCGCTGATATTAAAAAGTCATCGCCGGATTATTTTAAAGAGTTAAAAGCGGCGGTCTACAGCGGCGATTATGAAAAAGTGAACAGCGTCATTGATCAAGGTTCGCAGATTATGGCGAAAGTGCTGAAAGAAGAGTTTGACAAAAAGAGCATGGACAAAGGAAAATCAACGGCCATCGGCCAATGCGCAACGGCTGTCTGGGTATTTTTAAACGCGGCGGCCGCCATTGAGACGATCGCTCTTGCGGTAGCGGCCATCATTTTGACAGTAGCAAGCGTTGACGAAGATTCCGACTTAGGAAAAGAGCAGCTCATCGCTAATGTCGTTGACCGCATTAACGCGCAGCACTGAGGCTGAAGAAAGAACACGCTAAGGAGACGAACCTTAGCGTTTTTTTGATTGAAGCATCTGTTTTAAATATGCTTCTGAATCAAAGCCGAGTTCCTCGTCGGCTTCTTTTTTCAGTTCAAGCTGAAGTCGCACGTACGTGTCATATTTCGGGCTGAGCTTTTGAAGAAGATTGCTGAAAGGCGATCCCGCCTTCAGCGCGGGCAGATCAGAAGCTGATTCTCCGACCTTGATCAGGCTTTCTCTGTATTCTTCATCTGTCTGCACTCTTTTCACAAGCTGAATGATGATGTTTTTATGAGTGTCCCAAGTGGCGGGGTCTCTCTCCAAAATCCGCTCGATAAATTGATCATGCTGGACTTTGTGCTGCTGGAGCTGAGCCGGATCTTCCTTGCCGACCAGCTGCATCATCGGGTGTGCAGCCGGAACTTCTTCCATATCATCCAATACTTTGATAAGCTCCGCCCATATCGTTTTTTTCTCATCTGTATCAATAGAAAAGTCGAGGAACGGTTCAAACAGCGCGGCGATAAATTCTCCAAAATCTCCCGGGAACAGTTTTTTCAGCTGAAGTCCCATATATTTCGGTTCATCTATTTTAACCTCGCCGATATCATGCAGAATGGAATCGACATTTTCCGCATCTTCCACGCGCTTGATCAGCATTTCAGTCAGTTTCCGTTCCTGTTCAAGCTCTTCAATCTGCCGGCTGAGCTTTTGATGCTGCTGGCGCAGTATATCATGCAGACTGCTGCCCTCTAAGAGGAACGCTTTAATATCGCTTACAGACAGTGCCAGCATTCGGAGGGCGGCAATCATTTTCAGCGTATTCACGTTCTGAGCGGAATACTCACGGTATCCGTTATCAGGGTTTTTGCTGACGGTGATTAAACCTTCCTGCTCATAATATTTGATGGCTTTTTTCGTGAGACCCGTCTGCCTGGCGGCTTCTTTTATATTCATTCTGAATCACTCCCTGCTTTTCATTCTAAACGTGTCTCTAAGGGTCAGGTCAAGAGAGGGCGGGAAATAAGACGTGTCTATTTTATATTTTAGAAATTTCAGAAAATATTATTGACAACACGCCTTTGTTGCGATTAATATAACGTTATATAATGTTATATAACATTATATAATAAAATACTGAGGAGTGAAGGATTTGAGTCAAACTGCCGCACAAGTGAATCACAAGGTTCAGGCTTTCTTGGATGATCTGAAAGGAAAAACGATTGATCACGTCTTTTTCGTCGCCTGCGGAGGTTCTTCAGCCATTATGTATCCGAGCAAGTACGTGTTTGACAGAGAGGCGAAAGCCATCAGCTCTGATCTCTACAGTTCAAATGAATTTATTCAGCGCAATCCGGTTCAGCTCGGAGAGAACTCTCTCGTGATTTTATGTTCTCAGTCAGGCAATACGCCGGAAACGGTGAAAGCCGCCGGTTTCGCCAGAAAAAAAGGCGCGCTTACAATTGCGATGACCTTTGAGCCTGATTCGCCGTTAGCGAAAGAAGCCGAATATGTCGCGGTTTATGACTGGGGTGAGAACGCACAGGCGATAAATACGAATTACGGAGTTCTGTATCAAATCGTGTTCGGCGCTTTACACGTGCTGGAAAACCATCCCGCGTTTGAGCAGGCCATCGACGGACTCAATAAGCTCCAGACCGTATATGACAAAGCGCTTAAACAAGAAGCGGATCACGCAAAGGCATTCGCGAAAACCCACGAAAAAGAAGATATCATTTACACGATGGCAAGCGGTGCGAACTACGGCGTCGCTTACTCCTACAGCATCTGCATTCTCATGGAAATGCAATGGATTCATTCCCACGCCATTCATGCCGGAGAATATTTTCACGGACCGTTCGAAATCATTGATGAATCCGTTCCATTTATTATCCTGCTCGGCTTAGACGAAACAAGACCCCTTGAAGAGCGGGCGCTTTCCTTCTCAAAAAGATACGGCAAAAAACTGACTGTGCTTGATGCGGCAGCATATGATTTTTCCGGAATTGACGATTCTGTAAAAGGCTACCTGGCTCCTCTCGTATTAAACCGGGTGCTCAGAAGCTATGCGGATGCGCTGGCGGAAGCAAGGAACCATCCGTTAAGCAAGCGGCGTTACATGTGGAAAGTCGAATATTAAGAACGCGCATTATATTTCATCGGACTATAATGATATATAACGTTATAGTCCGGTGACAAAGGAGGAAAAGCATCTGAAAAAGCTCATCTGCCTGTTCGTTCTGTTAGCTGTATGTCTGTCAGCCGCCGCCTGTTCAAGCCAAAGCAGTTCCTCTGACGGAAAAGTGACCCTGAAGTTTTTTCACAGGTGGCCGAAGGAGCCGGAAAAAAGCTATTTTGAAGAAGCGGTCAAAGAATTTGAAGCCGCTCATCCGGATATTCATATCCAAACGGAAGCGGTCTTAAACGATTCTTATAAAGACAAGGTGAAAGTCATGCTCGGAACAACGAGCCCCCCTGATATTTTCTTTTCATGGAGCGACCGGTTTGCTTATAAATTCATCAAAGGAAATAAAGCCCTCGATCTGTCGTCTTACTATCAGCAGGATAAAGATTGGTCCTCACAGCTTGTGCAGTCACAAATCAAACCCTTTACGCATGACGGAAAACAGTACGGTGTTCCGTGGCAAATGGACGCTAAATCATTCTTTTATAATAAGGACATTTTTAATGCATTACATTTGAAGCCCCCGGCGACATGGGATGAACTGATCACAGTCTCTGAGAAATTGAAAAAGAACGGATATATTCCGATCAGTTTCGGCACAAAAGCGCCTTGGACCATTTCTCATTATATCGGGACGCTGAACCAGCGTATGGTGGATGAAAAAACGCGGGCGAAGGATTACAGCCCGGAAACCGGGGAGTTTACGGACGAAGGCTATGTCAAAGCGCTTGAAAAGCTTCAGGAACTTCTGCCGTACTTTACAAAGCACGTGAACTCCGTCGATCACGAATACGTGCGCCAGCAGTTTACGAGCGGCAAAGCGGCGATGATTTATGCGGAAACGGCAGAAATTAAGCTCGTCGAACCGGTCAATCTGGGCTTGTTTCCTTTCCCGAAAATCAGCGGCGAAAAGGGATCTCCCCGTGCACTGACCGGATCTCCGGAAGGATTTATGATTTCCTCAAAAACGAAGCACCCGAAAGAAGCCATGGAATTTCTGCAGTTTTTAACCTCGAAAAAAATGGGAGAGAAGCTGATAAAAGACGTCGGTAAATACAGCGCGGTTCAAGGAACGGCGACAGAAAACAATTCCGCCCCGATCCAGCGCGAAGCCGTGCAGGATATCGTCCGCGCAGAAACAATGGTGCCGTGGTTTGATATGGATGTTGACGTTGAAATCGCCGATGTGTATGCGGCAGGCGTTCAGCAGATGCTCGGCGGCACAATGACACCGCGCGAGGTGATGAATTCCGTGCAGAAAGCGGCGCGTCAGGTCAAAGCGTCATCTGAATAGAACAGATTTCTTTGGAGAAAGGAGATGAGGATTTCCTTGGTCAGCCGAAAACGTTTCATTCCGTATCTGTTTCTCGCGCCCGCGCTGATTTTTCTGCTGTTCGTTTACATTCCGATTATTGAGAATGTGTTTTTCAGTCTGTTTGAATGGAGCTCATTTCAACCCGAAAAGACGTTTATCGGTCTGAAAAATTATATTGACCTGTTTCACGATCCCGTGTTTTTTACAGCACTCCGCAACAATGTGCTGTATGCGGTCATATCGCTGATTTTCCAGGTTGGCGGCGGCTTAATTCTGGCGGCTGTGCTGGAAGACAGACTGGTAAGAAAATGGTCGCCTTTTTTCCGTACGGTCTTTTTTCTTCCGGTCGTCATTTCCATGACCGTCATTGCGCTGTTGTTTGATTTTATTTATAACCCGGAAATCGGGCTTTTGAATCAGCTGCTGGAAGCCGTCAGACTTGATGAACTGACCCGGGCGTGGCTGGGCGATGAAAACACCGCTATGCTGTCTGTCATTTTTGTGTCTCAATGGCAGTCTGTCGGTTACATCGCCATGCTGTACATTGTCTCGATTCAGAGCATTCCCGCTGAATTATATGAATCGGCGCAGCTGGACGGAGCCGGAAAAATCCAGCAGTTTTTTCACATTACGGTGCCGCAGACGAAAGAAATGTCGTTTGTTGCCGTGGTGATGACGCTGACCGGCGCATTTACCGTATTTAATGAACCGTATATTCTGACCGGCGGAGGGCCGGGCAATGCTTCAGAAGTGCTGAGCACATTTTTGTATAAGAGCGCTTTTACAAAGGATATGATGGGCTACGCTTCTGCGATCGCGACGGTGGTGCTTTTGCTGACGCTTGCTCTGTCGCTTATTCAGATGAAATTCTTTAAGACCGGAAAGGAGGAGTAGCCGATGCTTCCTGAAAAGACGGACTTGCGTCATGCCCGTCAGGCCGTCAGAACAGGCGGAAAACCGAGAAAATGGTATGTCGGGGAAACATCTGTGTGGCTGTTTCTCTTTATCTACCTCATTGCTGTTGCATATCCGCTGTTATGGATGGCGGTCAGCGCCTTTAAAAGCTCGGATGAGATTTTTGAGCACAGCTGGTCGCTGCCCTCTGTCTGGCATCCCGAAAACTTCGTATCCGCATGGAACCAAGGGATTTCCGCTTATTTTATGAACAGCGTCATTGTGACCGTGCTGACTTGTCTCATCACCGTATTTGTGAGCGCCTGGGCGGCATACGGGCTGGCCCGTTTTCAATTTAAAGGAAAAGGGTTTGTGCTGATCATTTGTCTTGGCGGCTTGATGCTGACGCCGCAGGTCAGTCTTGTGCCGCTGTACTCCATTATCCAGTCATTGGGACTGTACAATACGTATTGGGCATTGATTCTTCCGTACGCCGCCTACCGTATTCCGTTTACCGTGATTCTGATCCGTTCCTATTTTTTGTCGATTTCCAAAGAGCTTGAGGAAGCTGCCTATCTGGATGGATGTACAAGTTTCGGAATATTTTTCAGAATATTCTTACCTATGAGCGTGCCGATTCTGGTGACATCAGGCATTTTGACGGCTTACCATACATGGAATGAGTTTATGTTTGCGATTATTTTTATCGATGATGAAAATTTACGGACGATTCCGGCCGGGCTGATGCAGTTCAGAGATGCGCTGCAGACGGATTGGGGCGTGCTGCTGGCCGGGCTGACGATTTCTGCTGCTCCGATCATAGCGCTGTTTCTATTGATGCAGAGATATTTTATCCGCGGCATTGCAGCGGGAAGCGTGAAAGGATAAGGAGGATGAAAAGATGAAACTGATAGCGGCCGGAGATAATGTAGTAGATTATTATCAGGATCAGGAAACGTTTTACCCGGGCGGAAATGCGTTAAACGTAGCCGTGCTTGCCCGGCGCTTAGGCCACGAAACTTCTTATATCGGGATTCTCGGCAGTGATGAAGCGGCGGATCACGTATTGAATGTGCTGAAACTGGAAAAGGTGAATGCCGATCTGATCCGCCGGGCATACGGAGAAAACGGGATGGCGGTCGTCACGCTTGATGAAAGAGGGGACAGAATATTTGCCGGATCAAATAAAGGCGGCGTGCAATCGCGTCTGACACTCGCTTTTCAGGAGAATGACATCTCATTTATCGCCGGACATGATCTGCTGCATACGAGCGTATACAGCAGGATAGAACGTGACCTCCCGATGCTGAGCGGGCATGTGCCGATTTCCTTTGACTTCTCTGTAAAACGTGACGAAGCCTATTTAGAAGCGGTCTGCCCGTACGTGACGTATGCGTTTTTTTCCGGGAGTGATTTGAGTGAAAGTGAATGTGAGCGGCTTGCCGAAAAAGCCCGCGGTTTCGGAGCGAAAATCGTCTGTCTGACAAGGGGAGAATATGGCGCGGTGTTATCGGATGGGGAACGCGTCTATCATCAGCCGGTGGTAAGAGCTGATATAATAGATACATTGGGCGCGGGTGATTCTTTTATCGCCGGGTTTCTTACCGATTTCTTCGAGCATCAGGATATTCGGCGAGCGCTTACTGCGGCCGCCGGGACGGCTGCCAAAACATGCGGAGGGTTCGGAGCATTCGGTTACGGGCATCCCTACAGGCCGGGCGGCGGGAAAAGCAGTGAAAAAACGAGAATACGATAAGCATTGTCTCGTTTTTTATACTTGTTACACATAGGGACTGTTAATGGTAAACGTGACGCGGTCGGTATGCATTACAAACAGCGAGCTGTATATCGGCTGGTCTTTTGACATAAAAGCGGTTTTGTCAATTTCAAAAAGCGCATCCCCGATATCACAAGCCAGATAGCGGCTTTCTTCCTGCTTGGCGTATACGACATTTAACAGCTTCGTATTATGGGTGGGCACCACCTGATAGTGCTGTTTCAAAATGTCATGCATCGACACGCCGCCTTTAATATGCTTGCCGATGTCGGGAAATAAACTAAGCGGATAGTGGGCGATTTCGAATGAGAGCGGCTGGTCGTCGTGAAATAAAATGCGTTTTAATTCAAGAACGGGACTTTCGGAAGCGACGCGAAGTTTTTGGGCGATGGATTTAGGCGCTTCAATGATTTCATGGGAAAGGATCTGGTGTTTCGGTTTTTTCCCCGTTGATTCCATAAATTCAGAGTAGCCGTTGACCGCGATGAGCTCCCGCTTCAGTTTAGGGCTTTTAACGAACGTTCCCTTTCCCTGCTGCCGGACGAGCCAGCCTTCTTCCACAAGATCAAGGATGGCCTTCCTGACCGTTATGCGGCTGACGTTGTACGTTTCGCACAGCTCATTTTCAGTCGGCAGTTTTACGGACGGCGAATAAACGCCCTTCTTGATATCATCCGCGATAATTTGTTTCAGCTGAATATATAAAGGTTTCGAGCTCCCGTTATTTAACAATGGGACGGACCTCCTTTGTCAAGTAGTAGTACTATTATATGTATTATGACGTTATAATACAAATTTGCTTTTTATTTATGAATCTGTCAGAAACCCCGAACATTTTTAACATAACAGAAAGATGTGGCGGTTTCCAGTATTGGAGGAGGTTTCGAATGGCATCATTAACATTTAACCATATCAAAAAAACATACGGCGCCCAATCAGCGGCAGTGAAGGATTTTCACTTAGATGTAAAAGATGAGGAGCTGCTGGTGCTTGTCGGTCCCTCCGGCTGCGGCAAATCTACGACACTCAGAATGATTGCCGGACTGGAGAGCATTTCTGAGGGGAAGCTTTATATCGACGGAGACGCGGTAAACGATCTGCCCCCGAAGGATCGTGATATCGCGATGGTTTTTCAGAATTACGCGCTGTATCCCCACATGACGGTGTTTGACAATATGGCGTTCGGTTTGAAGCTCAGAAAGCTGCCGAAAAAAGAAATTGCAGAGCGAGTCCGGACGGCCGCTGATATTTTGGAAATCGGGCATCTGCTCAAGCGGAAACCGAAGGCTCTTTCAGGCGGACAGCGGCAGCGGGTTGCGCTCGGCCGGTCGATCGTGCGGGAGCCGAAAGTGTTTCTGATGGACGAGCCGCTTTCCAACTTAGATGCGAAATTGCGAGTGACGATGCGCGCGGAAATCAGCAAGCTCCATCAGCGTTTGAAAGCGACCATCGTTTATGTGACGCATGATCAGACGGAAGCGATGACAATGGGCGACCGGATTGTCGTGATGAATGAAGGAGATATTCAGCAGGCCGCAAGCCCCCATGAGATTTATCATTATCCGGCGAATATGTTTGTGGCGGGTTTTATCGGTTCTCCGAGTATGAATTTTATAAAAGGCGTCATTGAAGAAAGTCACGGGCAATGGTATTTTGCCGGTTCGTCCGTTCGTCTGCCCATTCCGAAAGAAAAAGCGGCCGTTCTTGTGCAGAAAGGATACAGCGGTAAGGAGATGATTGCGGGGCTGCGTCCGGAGCATTTGACGCTTGCCGGACAATCAGAGCACCCGCCTGAAGCGGCGTGCCGCGCTGTGGCGGAAGTATGTGAAAACTTAGGCGCGGAGATGTACGTTCATGCGGTGAGCGGAGATGACCGCATGACGATCCGTCTTGACGGCGCCTCACAGGTGAAACCCGGCGATGCCATTCTGCTTGCGGTCAATATGAACCGGGCCGTCTTTTTTGATGCCGACACTGAAAACGCCGTATATTGAAAAAGGGAGCCTGATGATCAGGGCTCCCTTATCACTTCTTATGATACGATTACCAGATTTCGTCCGCCCATTCCGGATGGTCGATAAACGGATTGCGGTTATGCTGATAGTCTTCGTAAATGATTTCGTTCCGCCGTTTTTCCTTACTGTCGACGGGGTCTTGTTGATTCCATTTGAGCAAAACGGACAGTTTTCCCATGTAAGGAGCTGAGCCGTTTCCGGTTTTATCATTCAGCTCAAGGTCGGGATACCCGTCTTCTCCTTCATAACGCACCGCCATGTAAAACAGCATACGGGCGACGTCTCCTTTAACTTCATCGCGCGGCTCCCAGGAATCACCGTCGTAATAATTGCCCGGCGCTTTCGGGTATTCTGAGCCGCCGTTATCAAAATCCATGTTTCCTCTGGCACTGTTCACCTGGACGTCTGCAGGGCGCAGATGATGAATGTCCGTCCCGGGGCCGGCAGCTGTTCCGAAGTTTCCGTGTGACTTTGCCCACACGTGTTCGCGGTTCCAGTCCCCGACGCTGCCGCCGTTTTTACTTTTGGCCCGTGATTCCTGGGTGTAGAGCAAGATGACATTGTTCGGATTTGCCGGATCTTCGTCAGTTTCCTTCAATGCATTCCATACTTGGCTGTAAGACAGCTTTGTATGTCCGCTGATGATGCGGTGCAGGGCGCTCTTTAAGGCTGTTCCGCTTTTTCCGGAAGCTTCTTTGTAATATGTGTCCGTATCCGCAGACGGAGTGATGACAGCTGAGGCAGTTTGCGGAAAAAGAGTTGTGCCGCCGGCAGTTGAAACCGCCATCCGGCTGTACAGATTCGTGTCAGCCGGCGCGCCCGCAGAGGCTGACGGCGCGGCCCATCCAAAAATGAAAAACAGGCAGACAATCGGCAGAAACCAAAGTTTTTTTGTCATGACTTGCCCTCCTTTACCTCTATTATCCAAAAAATAAATCTAATATTCTATCTTTTTTGAAAAATAGTTCCTTCGGCTTATTGGTCAAAGTATCCGGAAAATCATTGATTTTTTGGAAGATATGATAATGAACTCGTTATGCGCTCCTTCTATAATGAAGATCATCTTGTCAGTTTTTTCAGTTTAAAAGGAGGGCGTGTATGGAACATCAGCAGCTTTCGGCGGCGAATATTGAGATTTCCGATGACATACAATGGCTGTCTCAATTCGGCGCTTCCGCTTCCGGCGGAGTGACGAGGCTTTTATATACGAAAGAATGGATGGACGCCCAGCTTGCCGTCAAAAAGAAAATGGAGGCGTTCGGGCTGGAAACGGCATTTGACGATGTCGGTAACGTGTTCGGCCGGCTGAACGGCACAGAATCGCCTGATGAGGTGATTCTGACCGGATCGCATATTGACACCGTTATTGACGGCGGAAAATATGACGGTGCGTTCGGCGTGCTGGCGGGCATGCTGGCGATCCGGCACTTGCATGAGACGTGCGGGCGTCCGAAAAAAACGCTGGAGGCTGTGTCGCTCTGTGAAGAGGAAGGGAGCCGTTTTCCCATCACCTATTGGGGCTCAGGCAATATCACCGGTGCTTTCTCGCTTTCAGATGCGGAAACACCGACAGACGCGTCCGGCATTTCTCTGAGAGAAGCCATGCGGCAGAACGGCTTCGGTGCAGGCCGTTATCCAGCGCCGCTGCGCACTGATATTAGTGCCTTTCTGGAAATTCATATTGAACAGGGGCAAACGCTTGAACGATCAGGAAAGGATATCGGGATTGTCACCGAGATTGCCGGACAGAGACGCTATACCGTTACGCTTGACGGTGAATGCAACCATGCCGGCACCACTTCAATGAAATGGCGGAAAGACCCGCTCGCGGCGGGAAGCAGCATCATCCACGAACTGATGCTTTCAGCGGAAAGACAGCCGGAAGAGCTCCGTCTGACGTGCGGGAAAATGACGGTTGAACCGAATATGGCGAATGTCATTCCGGGCCGTATCCAGTTTTCCGTTGATATTCGCCACCGGCAGGAAGACGTGCTGGCAGCCTTCCATCAGAAACTGGTATCGATTGTTGAATACATCAGCCGAGGCAAAGGAGTCAGACCCTTTATTGATGAATATATGAGGATAGAGCCGGTTCAAATGGATCAGACACTGACACGAACCGCAGCAGAGGCTGCAAAAGAGCAGGGGGCGGACCCGGAGAAGATCGTAAGCGGAGCGGGACATGACGCCCAGATGCTCGGCAGAACCTTTCCGGCCTGCATGCTGTTTGTGCCGAGCCGTGGCGGGATCAGCCACTCACCGCTTGAATTCACACCCGCACATCAGCTTGAAACCGGCGTCCTTACGCTGGCGAATGTATTACATAAACTTGCCTATTAACGTAAAGGGGGAATCGGCGTGGAGACAAGAAAAGAATTGTGCATTCCGCAAAGAACGATTATGACACCGGGACCGACAGAAGCTGAACCGAGGGTGCTGAGGGCGATGGGCGCTCCGATCATCGGCCAGTTTGACCCGGCATTTACCGGCATTATGAACGAAACGATGCAAATGCTCCGTGAATTGTTTCAAACGGAAAACCGCTGGGCCTATCCGATTGACGGCACATCAAGAGCGGGGATTGAGGCTGTTCTCGCAAGTGTGATAGAACCGGGCGACAGCGTGCTCATTCCGATATACGGACGCTTCGGATACCTGCTGACTGAAATCGCCGAGCGATACGGAGCGGACGTTCATACGATCGAGTGTGAATGGGGAACGGTCTTCCGGCCTGAAGAGGTTATCAGCGAGATGAAAAAGATTTCTCCGAAAATCGTCGCTATGGTGCACGGAGAAACATCAACGGGGCGGATTCACCCGCTGAAAGAAATCGGGGAAGCGTGCCGCGCCCAAGACGCACTCTTTATCGTGGATGCCGTGGCCACGATCGGAGGCTGCGCCGTAAAAACGGATGAGTGGAAGATTGACGCAGTCATCGGGGGAACGCAAAAATGCCTGTCGGTCCCTTCCGGAATGGCGCCGATTACTTATAATGACAGGACGGCCGCTGTCATTGCCGCGCGTAAAAAGGTAGAACGGGGCATTGCGACGGCGGCTGACGGCAACATGCTGTCCGGTCATCGCCCGATTACGAGCAACTATTTTGATCTGAGCCAGCTCGAAGATTATTGGAGTGAAAGAAGGCTGAATCACCATACAGAAGCGACAGCAATGCTTTATGCGCTGCGGGAGGGTGTGCGTCTTGTCTTGGAAGAAGGACTTGAAGAACGGTTCCGCAGGCATCAGCGTCATGAAAAAGCGCTTACGGCGGGACTTGCAGCGATGGGCCTTAATTTATTCGGCGATCCGGGGGCGAAGCTGCCTGTCGTCACATGTGTGAAGATTCCGCCGGAAGCAGACGGCGAATCGATCAGAAGGATGCTTTTGTCTCAATTCGGAATTGAAATCGCCAGCTCGTTCGGTCCGCTGCAGGGGAAAATTTGGCGAATCGGAACGATGGGCTACAGCTGCAGAAAGGAAAATGTGCTGTTTGTGCTGGCCGGACTTGAAGCGGTTCTGATCAGACACGGAGTTGCCGTTAAAGCCGGGGAAGCGCTGCAGGCGGCCCTTAACATATATGATCTGCCGGCTGAAACCGGTGTGCTGTCATGAGACTTGAAAACGAGATTGAAATCATCTGGACTTTTTTCCCTTTTGCCCGTTATACTGAATGGTATAAAAAATGACAAATATGGAATGATCATCTGTTTGTCTGGGGAGAAGGTAAGAAATCATGGCGTACATAGGCCGATTGTCAATTTTAATGCTGAATATGTTTATTGCGATGCTTGGAATCGGATTGATTATTCCGATTATGCCCACCTATATTACCGAATTCGGCGCGACGGGGAGCACGATGGGTCTGCTTGTTGCGGCGGCGGGGCTTACACAGCTTTTATTCGCGCCTATTGCCGGGGAAATAACCGACAAATACGGACGGCGGAAACTGATTATTTTCGGCATCGCCGCCTTTGCCGTGTCACAATTGATCTTCGCCTTTGCCGGAAGCCTCTGGCAATTGTTCGCATCCCGCCTTTTGGGCGGAATGGGCGCGGCGTTTTTAATGCCGTCAATGTTCGCTTACATTGCGGATATTACGACCGAAGAAGAACGCGGGAAAGGAATGGGGCTGTTCAGCGCGGCGATGACGCTCGGTGTCGTCATCGGGCCCGGTGTGGGAGGCTATTTGGTTCATTACGGCATGTCTGTGCCGTTCATCGTGTCTGCAAGTCTCGCCTGCTTTTCAAGTGTGCTTTCATTTTTCTTTCTGCCCGAAACGCTGGGACGTGAAAAGCAGCTGGAAGCCCGGGCAAAAACGGAAAAACGTGAGCATCTGTTTAAGCAAATGTCACGCGCGCTCAAGTCGCCGTTCGCGTTTATGCTGATTCTGGTTTTTGTGCTGAACTTCGGAATTATGAACTTTGAATCCGTTTTCGGCCTTTACGTTGACCATAAACACGGATTTAAAGCGTCTGATATTGCCTTTATTATTACGGCTGCGGGTCTCATCGGCGTGTTTGTGCAGGCGGTCGGCGTCAGTTATCTCGTCCGCAAGTTCGGGGAAAAACGCGTGATTAACGTGACGTTGATCGGGGCTGCTGCAGGACTTGTGTGGTGCCGGTTTGCGGGTTCATATTGGGCCGTTTTTGCCGCGGCAATCTTTTTCCTGACGCTGACATCGCTGCTCCGGCCGGCGGTTAATACGATGCTGTCGAAGCTCGCCGGTGACCAGCAGGGGTTTGCCGGCGGGATGAACACCTCATTCATCAGCTTAGCGAATATCGCCGGACCGTCTGCTGCCGGTTTTCTCTTTGATGTAAATATGGAATTTCCATATATGCTGGGAGCGGTCATTCTCGCCATCAGTTTTCTGGCCGCGCTTGGCTGGGGCAAAAAGACACAAACCCGGCCGTTCACGCAGCAAGGATAAGAATCAAAAGCCTCCGGGTATCCGGAGGCTTTTTGCTATTGTCGTTTATTCTTCGGCTGTCTGCATCTCTGAAATTGCAGAGATGCGCATAGAGGGAAAATCATATCGAACGCCATTATGAATTATAGGGAAATCAGTTGTTCCGTATGCTCAAGCATAGCGCGAATGGAAACCGGAACAGGTGTAGATAAAGTAAAACCAGCTTTATCTCTTGAGGAGTCTGACAAATTTGATCTGCCGGAAGTTGATCAAAAAAGAAGGCAGTCAGGCGGGAACAACATAGATCGACGTAAATGAAGAAAGGGAAAAAGCAGCGGTGTTGGTATTTGCTGTTTCGTATGCAGAGTGAGAACAGTCTGCCTAAACGGGTCATTGGGATAATAAGAACCGTTCACCGGGTGTAGGGGTTGATTGGTGACAACAAGGAGAGGTTAGCTTATAAAACCTCTCACGGAAGATGTTGTGATGGCTCCCCTGCACGGATTTTGCAGGCTAAAACCCGCAATTAGGCCAACACACAATTATGCAAGAGACAATCATCTAAAAAGGGTGTCGGTAAGTACAATATGGTGTACGGAAAAGGAGTTGAAAATGTTGTATTATTACCCGTCATTCCATTTGTATCAGCGGCAAGAATTTAATTATTATCCATGGGCCCATCAATTGACTCATTCAGGGAGCTCCCCCTATGTTTCCGCGCGCCCTCCTTTTTATAATTCTCCATGTTACAGAGAGTGCATAAGAAGCGGAGCGGATAGTTATTTCTGCTGCTATATCTGCGGTTTCTGTTAAAAAGAAAGACTTATAGAAGTAAGTGATTTTTCCAGGATGACAGTGAGACCATCATCCAGACAGCCAGTAGCCAACACACGAAGCTTCATTACGATTCACGGAGGGGAACCGTCCCTCCTTTTTGGAGAGTTTTTTTCCGCTGTGAACGGAGAATGTATCAGTGTAGCCAAAACTCCGCGTGAAAAAGGAAAAGAGCACTTCCTCTTTCCTTTAGGAGAAAGTCATTTCTACGTATCAAAATTTAAACTATGAGATTGGAGAGAGTGGCCTGCTTAAAGTGTTTACGACTGTTGTTAACGATCCATGTTGGGGATAGGCTGCGGCAGAAGCTCTATTAAATATACAATAATAGGGTAAGCACCCGTAAACGGGATGCTTTTTTGTTTGGAGGTTAAAATATGATAATAAAATCCATTCCCGTTGAGGTCAGGGATCAAAGCTGACAGAGACCTCTAAAACATATAGGCGATGGGTGAAGCGGCGCCCGTCAGATATCACTATAGGAGATATAACGAAAAGGACAGAGGGGAAAGAAAGTCATTTCAATACTGTCCTGGTCAAAAACAGTCTTGTGCGCCTACTTTGGCCAGTAACTCTGTTTTCATACGTTATGAACCTTACTATATCTCTGAACGGGATATCATCTTAATGCAGTCGTTCCCATTGGATTATGATTTCATGGACGCTAACAAACAGTATTGTTTGTGGAATGAGCGTCCCACCTATCATGATGAAGAGGATTGCGGAACAGATTTATTTGCAATGGCTAAAAATTGTATAGAACTTCTGTTCTTTAAGTGACTGATTTTAATCTAATGTAGATCAGTTGATATTAAAGGAGAGTAGCTAATATGAGATATAAAATAGATATTGTAATTGATACCGTTTCACAGGTTTATAATGAAGTTCTTCAGACCTTAGCAACTCATCATACTATTAGAGATCTATTAAATTATATTGAAGATGTCGGTTCAGTCCTTGAGGGATTTTTAAAGGAATCTATTTACAAAAGTGAGAAAAATAGGGAAAATTTTTTCAGCCTCATTAATGGTCTTTCAAAATTTGGGCTATCTGAGGATTTAAAAACATCACTACATGAATTAAGAAAACTATACAATAATGCTAAACATAGTCCAACATATAAGACCTCTACAGATAAAATACTAGAAATACTAAAAGAAACGATAAGTTGTTTAAAAGAAATTAAAGAAAAAAACTTAGGGTTTGATCCTATAGTAAACACATATAGAAGGACAGTATGGATCGCTGGTTGGGATCACTATACAACAGGTGATACAGAAGTTCACATTATGATTCCTTACGATGGTGATAGATATATTCCTTCAATTGATTACTTCAATATTACATGGTCAGGATGGGATGAAATAATAAATAAGTTTGTGTCAACTGAAGAATTACTTATGGGAAAAGAATATTTCCCAAGAAAAGTATATTCAGATTTGGAGTCAGAAAGAGACTTTGTAGATGCAGGTGTCTTTAAGGGCGATTATAAAACCTTGGTTTTAGAATTATCTAAATATGTTGATGAAAAAAATGAAAAGTCTCTTCTACCTTTTTTTCAAAGAGGGAATAATCCCAGGGCTATGTTTTATGGAGTCATTTATGCAGTTTGTGAGGCTATTAATGAAAAAGGATTCCGAAGAAACAATATTGAAGAATTCCGAAAATCAGTACAACTTTTGGCTAGTTATAAATATGCTTGTCCGAGAAATTCAGAAATTGTTCAAAAATATATAATTTCTGTAGCTGATTTTCTAATGGGGTTAAATGATGAACACACAAAAAGAATAGAAGGACCACTATTCTTTACACAGAGGAGGTTTGAAATGCAGAAAAACGCTGCATATCTAAAAAGTAAAGAGCTTCCACTTATCATTACTAATCAAGGTGAATTTATTGTTGAAATAATTTAGTGGATAAAAAGAGGATGCTGCTAACACCCTTCATTCACAACAGAGAAAGCTCCCTGTCATGATCACGCTCTGATTCATATTGTAATAGAGGACAGGGAGCATGACAAGAGAAAAAGCGAACATAAGTTACTATCCTGATGACGAAAAAGAAAATCTCCTTCTCCTGCATAGTGCCGATTTGTTAGAGAACATCAGTCAATCTAAAGAGAAATATCAAAAAATCGTTCAGAAAGGTATCGCCTAGTGAGTAAAAGACTTCCAAAGTGGCCATATCAAGGTGAATAATATGGACGATTTAATAAAGCTCATAGAGCTCGATATAGAGCTTCAGAAAGATGAGGAAATTTGATTATCTATGTGAATGAGACGAATATCCGTAATCAATTACTATTCTATTAGGGTTGACATTTGCGGCTTCCAATTGGCCATTAAATCATAGAGGACTCTAACTTTGCTACCTCCATAGCAGGATTTCGAATATAAACTCTTTGTGAATTTTCAAATATGCCTTCTATTGAAGCATTAATAAAGGAATCGGGTATGAATGTCGGCCTAAATTCTGGATATTCAGGATAATCATTAGGTTGGTTTTGAGAATAGTAACGGTAATCACATGGAATTGGAACAAGTTGATATTGTGGGTAATAATAATACACTTTAAATCAATCTCCTTCAAAGTTAATTTACAAAATATGTATGTGAAGGACGTTCTCCTACTCGGAACAGGAGAAAATACTCATTTTGAAATCAAAGAAACATCCGAACTTTTACAAGGAAGTAAAGATCCTTGTGAAAGAAGCAGACGAGCAAAAACTTGTTAACGGTATCGTTTATGAGCCGGACACAGTTGATGCTCACGGGGATGTTATGACAGCTGCAGAAATTGAGAAGGTCCGCTCACGGCTTCCTGATAGATGCTCGTGAAATTGACAAGCAGCATGACTTTCAGGGCGGCGTTGGTGAAGTGGTTGAGTCTTGTATCGCCCCCCGCTGATTTTCAAATAAATGGCGAAACCATCAAAAAAGGGTCATGGGTGCTTGTGACAAAGGCTCCCGAGGCAGTTTAGGATGACATTTAAAAGGGTGAGATTATCGGTTGCATCCCGGATATCGAAAAAGCCTGATGATATCAATGGAAGCTGATTTTGACGGCAGCATTTTTTGAGGATTTAGCTGAATGAATCCCCCTTAAATAGGATGCGGGAGAACACCCGCATCCCTATCTCTAACGATTCCTTAACCAATCAGCCGCTGCATTCTCAGCGCGAGCCGCAGGCGCATCGTCGTCTCCGGATCTTTTAAGCTTTTGCCGAGCAGTTCCTCGCATTTTTCTAAACGATAGATCACCGTATTTCGATGGACGTACAGGCGCTTAGCCGTTTCTGAAATCTGGCAGTGGGTCTCCAGGTAAACAGACAGCGTATGAAGCAGGCTCTGGTCCTCCTTTTGCCGGTCGGCCAGGCTTTGTAGGGTGGCTTCGTAAAACTTCTTCACATCTTCCGCCGGAAGCAGGCGGAGCAGCTCCGGCACGTCTTTGGCATGATAGATTTGAATAAACTCCGCGCTTCTGGACAAATGCCCGGATGAAATGGCGTCTGAAGCTTCGGTAAAAGCGTCAGGGACGTCGATCAGCTTTTGGCATATGTTTGAGATGCCGAAGGAGACAGTCCGTTTAAACTGCGCCCGGACCTGCTTTTGAAACTGCTCCAAAAAGCTGATGACAGACGCGTGCATTTCATTCCAGCTGTCTGTCGCTTCAATTAAAAGAATACCGACATTTCCTTTAATAAAGAGATGAGGGGGAAACGGAAAGGATGACAGCTCCCCTTCAAGCAGATCAAATACATGATCAGAAACGAGCTGATTTTCGGTAAAGCTGATCGTTTTCTCATTTCGGTCAAGTTTTCCGCAAATGCACATGTATTTTTGATCCCAGCGGAGCCGGAATTCTTTGGCGCGGCTTTTGATTTCTTCATGGCCGGTAAACGAGCGGTCGATGAAATTGCTGAAAAATTCATTGCGCGCCCGTCTACCGAATTGTTTGACGGCATTTTCTTTCAGCAGTTCAAAGGAAATGACGTTGGCCGCCTGTTCAATTGTCAAAATCATGCCTTTATCAGCGGTCTGCACCAGCTCCGGAATCACCAGATAACCGCAGTTTTTTTCAACATTCAGAATCGGCAGGACAGAATACGCCTTTCTGTCGGACAGCATGGAAAAGCAGGTGAAATAAGGCCCGGAAAGGGAATAACAGATGTTTTTCAATACAGACGTGTCAATGGGTATGCGGTGGGACGATGATAAGAGTTTTGTATGCTGATCCAAAAGCAGCACGGGAAGCCGGAGAATGTCTGAGAGCTTCTTAAGCAGGGATTGAAGCCCCTTGCCGCTCATGATGTGGTTTGTGAATTTTTTATGGGCGTAAATGGCCTGCTGCAGCTCATTTGAACGCATATCAAGAATATGGCTCAGTGTGGCGTTGACGATATCTCCCAGCCGGATGTCTTCCGGCAGCTCAATAATCGGAAATTCATACCGGTCGGCAAGCTCCGCGGCATCTTTCGGAATGACATTAAGATAGCGCTTCGTTTTGATCCCCAGTCCTGCGCAGCCCCGTTTTGCCATGAGGCGGATCAAATCTTTCAACAGCTGCGGGCGGTCCTTCAAGTGGTAAGCCGTCGTGACGAGCAATTCGTTTTTATGTAAAAAATCAGCGATGTCCGGCGCATCCATCATGTTGACGTGCTGCACCTCCCTCCAGCCGCCGGATTTGCCTGCGATTATTGCGGCCCGCTCATAAGCGGGAATCTTCATCACATCATAAATGTTCATCAGTCAATCTCCTTTCAGGTTCTAAAGACAACCATTGGTTAATATGAATAAAAATCATCAAAAATTATAGCGGTTTTGCTGATGTATTACGATCATAGTAGCAGTAAACTGGCAATCATAGACGCATGTTGTGATAAAAACTGACAGAAAATCGTCATCCTTACAGGGAGGAAGATAAAATGGCCTATGACGTAATTGTAAAGGGTGCGAAAGCTGTGCGAAAAGGCGGGACAGAGCGGGCCGATATCGCCGTCAAGGACGGGAAAATTGCCTTGATCGGGCCCGGCATTGACGAAAACGCGGAACAAGTGGTGCAGGCTGACGGCATGTATGTGTTTCCGGGCGCGGTCGATTGTCACGTGCATTTCAATGAACCCGGTCGCGAAGAATGGGAAGGCATTGAAACCGGCTCAAACATGCTGGCTGCCGGCGGCTGTACGTCTTATTTTGATATGCCGCTTAACTGCATCCCTTCGACGGTAACTGCTGAAAACCTGCTGGCAAAGGCGGAAATCGCCGAACGGAAGTCAGCGGTTGATTTTGCGCTTTGGGGCGGTTTGATGCCTGGATATACCGAACATATCCGGCCGATGGCAGAAGCGGGGGCAATCGGGTTTAAAGCGTTTCTGTCTAAATCGGGAACGGATGAATTTCAATCAGCCGATGAACGGACTCTTTTAAAGGGAATGAAGGAAATCGCGGCGTGCGGCAAGATTTTGGCCCTGCACGCAGAAAGCGACGCCCTCACCCGATTCCTTGAAGCCGAGTACGCGCTCCAAGGGAAAATTGATGCCCGCGCTTACGCTTCCTCCCGTCCGGAAGAAGCCGAATGCGAGGCTGTGCAGCGGGCGATTGAATATGCGAGAGCGACGGGATGCGCGCTTCATTTTGTACATATCAGCACGAAACGGGCCGTGCTCTCCATTCAGCAGGCGAAAAAAGACGGGTTGGATGTCACCGTTGAAACGTGTCCCCACTACTTATTATTCAGCTTTGAAGACTTCCTCAAAAAAGGGGCGGCCGCCAAATGCGCTCCGCCGCTCCGTTCAGAGGCTGATAAAGAGGAATTGATCGGAGTTTTGGCTGAGGGCCAGATTGATATGGTGTCTTCGGATCATTCTCCCTGTCATCCGTCTTTGAAACGCGAGGATAATATGTTTCTGTCGTGGGGCGGGATCAGCGGAGGCCAATTTACGCTTCTCGGCATGATTCAATTAGCGATCGATCATGGGATTCCGTTTGAACATGTGGCCCGATGGACGGCCGAAGCACCGGCCGAGCGCTTCGGTTTAACGAATAAAGGACGGCTTGAAGAGGGATTTGACGCTGATTTTGCCATTGTCCGGCCGGAACCTTTTACCGTCACAAAAGAAACGATGTTTTCCAAACATAAGCAAAGCCTGTATGAAGGCCGCACCTTTCCATACCGAATTGCTGCGACCTACAGCAAGGGGCGCTGTGTGTACCAGGATGGCGTGGGTAAGCAGAGCGGGGCTTTCGGAACATTCCTGAAGCCTTCTGAAATAAAAGAACCGATTCTCTGAGGAGAATCGGCTTTTTTTGTCGTTTGGAAAGCGGGTCTCGTGGTATCTTTTTATAAAAAGGAGTAAAACACATTGTATAATCAAATCTTGAACATATTAACGGCATCCTGGTCGCGCAAGACTAGTACAAAATGGACGGAAGATTGCCCGGCCAAAGGCCAGTGCGGCGTAACGGCTTTAGTCATCCAAGATGTTTACGGCGGTGACATTCTCAAAACAAAAACCGGCACAAGCTGGCATTTTTATAACCGAATAGACGGGGAGATATATGATTTCACGAGCGGTCAGTTTTCAGAGCCGATTGTCTATCAGCACATTCTTTCTTCCAGAGATGAGGCATTTTCGGACACCAATGAACATCAGTACCGGTTCCTGAAAAGTGCATTCAGAAAAAACATGGAAACAGAAAGAGAAAAACACCTGTGATAAACTAGAGTGAGAGGTGAAGGATTGTGATTTATATCGGACTGACGGGGTGGGGGGATCATGACAGCATCTATCCGCCGAAAACAGCGGGCCCGCAAAAACTGCAGGTGTATTCCTCCCATTTTCCCATCGTTGAGCTGGACGCGAGCTTTTACGCGATACAGCCCGCCCGTAATAATGAAAGATGGGTCAAAGAGACGCCGGAATCTTTTCAATTTGTCATTAAGGCATATCAAGGAATGACGGGCCATCAGCGCGGCGATATTCCCTTTGAATCGAAGGAAGAAATGTTTGAGGCGTTTAAGCTGTCATTATCGCCGTATATAGAGCATGGAAAGCTTGCCATGGTGCTGTTCCAATTCCCGCCGTGGTTTGACTGCAAGAAAGAAAACGTCGCATATTTAAGATGGTGCAGGCAGCAGATGGGCGATATTCCGTGCGCGCTTGAATTCCGCAACCGGTCGTGGTTTTCCCCGCCATTTTATGAACAGACGCTTTCCTTTATGAAGGAGGAAGGCTGGATTCACAGCATATGTGACGAGCCGCAAATCGGCGAGGGCAGCATTCCGACCGTCCTGAAAGCAACGGATGAAGAAAAAACGCTTGTCCGTTTTCACGGGCGGAACAAGCAGGGCTGGATCAAACCAGACGGCGGACAAAACTGGCGTGAGGTCAGATATTTATACCGCTATAACAAACAGGAGCTCAAAGATTGGAAAAACAATCTTCAGGAGCTGAAAAAGCAGTCGCGCAATCTGTATGTGCTCTTCAACAATAACTCAGGCGGAGACGCCGCCGATAACGGGCTTGAGATGCTTGAAATGTTAGATATCTCATATACCGGGCTTGCTCCGAAGCAGCTCGACCTATTCAGCTAGAAAAGAGGTTTCAAGACACATGTCTTATCTTATTTTGATCATATTGGGATTTATCGCGGGAACGGTCGGCAGCCTGATCGGGCTTGGGGGAGGAATTATCATCGTGCCGGCGATGCTCTATTTAAGCACGATGACTCCGTTTTTTCATGACGTAACACCGCAGACTGCCATCGGCACGTCCCTTTTGGTGATTATTTTTACGGGACTGTCATCAACTCTGGCCTATATGAAATATAAAACCGTTGACTACAAAAGCGGACTGATCTTTTTTATCGGTTCCGGCCCGGGAAGCATCATCGGCGCGTATTTGTCTAAACTTTTTAATGCGCATACGTTTTCCGTCTGGTTCGGATTTTTTATGATTTTGATTTCCATTACATTAATGCTGAAGGCGAAAGCAAAACCGGTCAATAAAGCGCATAAAGGCATGATCCGGACATATGAGGATGAATCAGGTGAGCTTTATACATATTCGTACCGTATTTTCACCGGTATCGTGATTGCCTTTTTCGTCGGTTTATTGGGCGGTCTTTTCGGCATTGGCGGCGGCTCTCTTATGGTTCCGGCCATGATGCTGTTATTTTTGTTCCCGCCGAAAGTGGCTGTGGCGACGTCAATGCTCATTATTTTCTTATCCTCCGTGACGGGTTCCGTGTCACATATCGCAGAGGGCCATGTCAATTGGCTGTATGCGCTGTGCCTCGTTCCGGGCGCGTGGTTCGGCGGCAAAATGGGCGCGTGGGTCAATAAGCGGGTGCAGACGAAAACGATCGTGCTTTTCATGCGGGTCGTCTTGATTTTGATCGGCTGTGAATTAATTTATCAAGGGATATTCAGCTAAAAGGTAGGAGAGATGGTATGTTAGAGAAGCTCCGTTTATATCATACGAATGATTTGCACAGCCATTTCGAAAATTGGCCGAAAATCGTACATTATATTGAGCAGAAGAGAAGTGAGCATGAAAAAAACGGGGAGGAAACACTCGTATTTGACATCGGCGATCATATGGACCGATTCCAAATGATAACGGAAGCGACCTTCGGCAAAGCGAATGTCGGCTTGTTAAACCGGCTTGAGATCGATGCGGCTGCCGTCGGGAATAATGAAGGAATTACGCTGCCTCACGATGAGCTGGCGGATTTATATACCCATGCCGCGTTTCCCGTCATTGTGTCCAACCTGTTTGACGCGGACGGACAGCGGCCGGAATGGGCCGAGCCCTACGTGATTAAAACGCTGAAAAACGGGATGACCGCCGGCATACTCGGCGTCACGGTGCCGTATTATCCCGTCTATCAAAAACTCGGCTGGACGGTGACGGATGCGGAAAAAAGCATTCAAGAATCACTTGACGATATCAAGGGCAAAGCGGACATCATCATTCTGCTTTCTCATTTAGGCCTGATCGATGACCGGGCAGCAGCGGAAAAATTTCCGGACATCGATGTCATTCTTGAATCACATACGCACCACCTTCTTGAGGACGGACAGGACATAAACGGCGTATTGCTTGCATGTGCGGAGAAATACGGGAACTATGTCGGCTGTGTCGAGCTGACGATAGAAAGTGAATCACGAACCATTGTCAGCAAACAGGCATCTGTACAGAAAATGGCTGATTGGCACGGGGAATCTGAAGATACGGCGGCTTTTCTGAAAGAGAAAGAACGGGAAGCGGAAAACCTGCTCTCCGAACAAGTCGCCAATCTGAATGAAGAAGCCGGCGTGAAGTGGTTTGAGGAATCGCCGCTCCCGCTTCTATTAGCCGAAGCGCTGAAAAGCTGGTGCGGCTGTGAAGTCAGCATGGTGAATTCAGGCGTCATTTTGGGGCCTTTACAGAAGGGGCCTGTCACAAAACTTGACCTGCACCGCATCTGCCCTCATCCGATCAATCCGGTCGCCGTGCGTCTTTCAGGAAGGGAACTCCAGGAAACAATCAGCCAGGCCGCCTCGGAACAAATGGAGCAGCTGCGGATAAAAGGCCTCGGCTTCCGCGGGGAAGTGATGGGCAGGATGGTATATGCCGGAGCGGAGGCAGAGGCCGGCATTCTTGAAGACGGTGTGACGCATCTCCTCAATGTGAAAGTGAACGGAGAAGAGATTGATCCGGAGCGGATATACTCGGTTGCCGTTCTCGACATGTTTACACTCGGAAAGCTGTTCCCTTACATCCGCGATTCAAAAGAAAAGCAATACTTTATGCCGGAGTTTTTAAGAGATCTGCTCGCCTGGAAGCTCGCGCAGCAGCCGTAATGTCATATAGCTGTCCGCCATTCCATTTCACCCGAGTGAAGGTAAGCGGGACTTTTTAAGAGTGAAAATAAAATACTATGTCCCCTCTTACAAGCATACATTGTGATATGTAAGGGGGGATTTTTCTTGCCTAGATACCGGAGCGCTCTTCGCAAGAGAGGGCCTTTGCCTTTTCGATATGTGCTTCTTCTGTCGTTTGCTTTTTTTATCATATCAACAGTCATCAGCCTCTGGATGATCAACTCCTCAATCAAACCGGTGCTGATGAACATCGGAGAAATGGAAACTAAACGGGTGGCGACAGAGGTCATTACGGAATCCATTGAGGAATACATGTCTCACAGCGACAATGTGAAAGATATGGTCGATATGAAAACGGATGAAAACGGAAAAGTCACAACGATGGATTTTAATACACAAATGGTCAACAGCATGAAGGCGAAAGTGACAAAGCAGCTTCAGGCTCATCTGAAGGAAGTGGAGTCGAACAATAAGCAGCATGAAACAGAAAAAGGCGCGAAAACGGCCGATGAAATTATGATCGATATTCCCTTAGGGCAGGTCACGGGAAACAGCATTCTCGGAAATCTCGGGCCGAAAATCCCCGTGCGCTTTAACTTGATCGGCGATGCGTTAACTGATGTGAAAACAAAAATAAAGCCGTACGGCATTAACAATGCCCTGATTGATATCAGTATTTTCGTGGAGATTAAAGTGAAGGTCATTATTCCGTTTGCCAGTAAGACTTCAGTCGTGACAAATAATATTCCGGTCTCCATTAAAGCGATTCAAGGAGAGGTGCCGCAGTTTTATAACGGAAGCGGCGGGTCAGGTGTGACGCCTTCCGTCCAGCTGCCGAATGAAAAACAGAAGAAAGATAAATAAAAACACACAGCCGCAATCTTTCCTGGCGGCTGTGTGTTTACTTTTTCCTGCGGATTTCTTTACGTTCCCATGCCCTTAAATGAGGATACGGGTCAAAGGACCATTCCGATCTGCCGTTATCTTTATACATCCCGTAGTGAAGATGCGGCGGAAATTTTCCCGCGGTGCCCGGCGGTCCGTATCCGGAACTGCCGACAGAGCCGATCACTTCTCCGGGTTTGACGATCTGGCCTTTATGCACACCTTTTGCAAAGCCGTTCAGGTGAGCGAAGTAGTGATACGTGTTATTGATATCCCTGATGCCGATTCTCCAGCCGCCGAAACGGTTCCAGCCCTTCATTTCAACAATACCGTAGCAGGTCGATCTGACGGGAAGCCCGTAATGAGCGAACAGATCCGTTCCTTCGTGAATCCGGCGCCCGCCGAAACCCCGGGCGGCGCCCCACGTGCTGCGGTAGCTGTAATCCGTCTTCACGGGAAGCGGAAAGGCGTGCTCTCCGAGATCAAGGCGGCCGAACGTTTTAAACAGTGTCATGAATTCGGTGATAATGCCGACCGTCTGATCACGGCGGTAATAATTCCAGAGGCCGATGCGGATATGGTCAAGATCCGTTCCGAATCCCGCTAAATACTGAGCAAATGTATAAAGGATATCCTCATCATTGCTGACCTCGGCTTTTCCGTCGCCGTCGCCGTCCAGGCCGATCCCGTCAAATACTTTAATGCTGAGAGGCGCATCGTCCTTAGGATTTGGATTTTCGGGGCCGCTCCACAAATGATCCGGAATATAAATGCTGATGATTCCCGCTTTTTCCGGCAGATCCTTTCGGTTCGAGCGGACATTTTCTTCATATTGATCAACCGCCGCAAGCACATACCAAGGAATCTGCGTGACTGCTTCGGCTTTGCGGTACAACTGCATCCGTTCGCCGTAAACAGGAGCCGATTGTTCTTTCCCGCTTGCAGCCGGACAGAAAACTGATAAAAGGAGAAGAGCAGATAACAGAACTTTCACAACATGATCTCCTTTCAGGATTGAATACACATAGTTTGCGGCAACAATCCGAGAAAATGTAAGTAATTCTCTTCCCTTGTCGAGAAATTTTTCCTATGTTAAAGTGACTATTGAATAGAAATCCGCAAGTTTTACATCCATCGTGAAATAGAAATTTTTCGCACACGAACATGAATAAAGGGATAATGGAGATGATGGGGAAATGGCAAAGAAAGACGAGCATCTGAGAAAGCCGGAATGGCTCAAAATAAAGCTGAACACGAATGAAAACTATACGGGCCTGAAAAAATTAATGCGTGAAAATAATCTGCATACCGTATGTGAAGAAGCAAAATGCCCGAACATCCATGAATGCTGGGCTGTCAGACGTACGGCGACGTTCATGATTCTCGGTTCCGTCTGTACGAGAGCATGCCGCTTCTGCGCTGTAAAAACGGGACTGCCGACTGAGCTGGATCTGCAGGAACCGGAACGCGTAGCTGATTCCGTCGCGCTGATGAATTTAAAACACGCCGTCATCACGGCCGTAGCGCGTGATGATCAGAAAGACGGCGGAGCAGGCGTCTTTGCGGAAACGGTCCGGGCGATCCGCAGAAAAAGCCCGTTCACGACAATTGAAGTGCTGCCATCCGATATGGGCGGAAATTACGACAACCTGAAAACATTAATGGATACCCGTCCTGATATTCTGAACCACAACATTGAAACCGTCCGCCGCCTGACACCGAGAGTCCGGGCCCGCGCAACATATGACCGTTCTTTGGAATTCTTGCGCCGTGCGAAAGAAATGCAGCCTGACATCCCGACGAAATCAAGCATTATGATCGGTCTCGGCGAAACGAAGGAAGAAATTATTGAAGTGATGGACGACCTGCTTGCGAACAATGTCGACATCATGGCGATCGGCCAATACCTGCAGCCGTCGAAAAAACATTTAAAAGTCCAAAAATATTATCATCCGGACGAATTTGCCGAACTGAAAGAAATCGCGATGCAAAAAGGCTTCAGCCACTGTGAAGCAGGCCCGCTTGTCCGTTCTTCCTACCATGCGGATGAACAAGTGAACGAAGCGTCTAAAAAACGTCAGGCCCAAGCATAAGATAAGCCGAAAAAACCCAAAACGCCGCAGGTTTTGGGTTTTTTGTGATGGAGCCGTTTTTGCAGGGAAAAAGTCATTCTTGAATAAGGATCGTCTGAACCGCTACACTGGATATAAAGAGGAAAAATTCTCCGTCCGTCCGAACCGTCTCATTTTGCAATTGATGGACAGAAGTCAATGAATTATGATAGTAAAGAGTGATAAAAGAGGTGAAGACATGATTCTTATTCAAAATGCCGAGTTTGAACTCGTACACGATTTTAAAAACGGCTTTAATGAAGAAGCGTTCAAAGCCCGCTATTCGGACATATTAAATAAATATGATTACATTGTGGGAGACTGGGGATACAGTCAGCTGCGGCTCAAAGGCTTCTTTGATGACCAGAATCAAAAAGCAACCTTTGAAACGAAAATCAGCACATTGGACGAATACATTTACGAATACTGCAATTTCGGCTGCGCGTATTTTGTTTTAAAACGAATCAGAAAATAATTGATGCAGAAGGGGATGCTGTCACGTGTATTTTGTTGACAGAAATAATATCGAACAAACACTCCGTTTTTTTGAGACCCAGCTGGCGCTGTTTGACAGCACGCCTGCATGGCAGAGCGAAATCGAAAAAAGGGCGCTTGAGCGGATCAGCCATCTTATGATCGAATGCATTCTCGATGTCGGAAATGATATGATTGACGGCTTTATCATGCGCGATCCGGGCAGTTATGACGACATCATGGATATTCTGACGGATGAAAAGGTGGTAGCTGAGGATGAAGGGAATAAGCTGAAGCAGCTGATCTCTTCCAGAAAGCAGCTTGTCCAGGAATATCAGCATGCCGACCATCAGGAGCTGTTTACGCTGATCACGTCAAACAGAGATGTGCTGAAAGCCTTTCCGGCCCGTGTAAGAACCTACCTGGAATCAGAATTAGGGCCTGTTTCCGCATTTAAATAACAACGAGTGAGAAAATCCACAGGAGTGTTGAGTATGAAGGATTATAAAGGATATTTGATAGATTTGGACGGCACAATGTACAACGGGACGGAAAAAATCGAAGAAGCGTGTGAATTCGTGAGAACGCTTAAAGCGCGCGGCATTCCGTATTTATTCGTGACGAACAATTCTTCCCGGACGCCGAAGCAGGTGGCGGACAAGCTGATGAGCTTTGACATTCCGGCATCTGAAGAGCAGGTCTTCACGACGAGCATGGCGACTGCGCAGCATATCGCCCAGCAGAAAAAACACGCGTCGGTGTATGTAATTGGCGAAGAAGGCATCCGTCAGGCCATTGAAGAAAACGGGCTGAGCTTCGGAGAAGAAAACGCGGACTTTGTCGTTGTGGGAATCGACCGCGGCATTACATATGAAAAGTTGGCAACGGGATGCCTTGCGATCAGAAACGGTGCCCGGTTCATTTCAACAAACGGCGACGTCGCCATTCCGACTGAAAGAGGGCTTTTACCAGGGAACGGTTCGCTCACATCCGTTTTGACGGTGTCAACGGGCGTTGAGCCTGTCTTTATCGGCAAGCCTGAATCCATTATTATGGAACAGGCGATGCGTGTGCTCGGAACGGATATTTCCGAAACACTCATGGTCGGCGATAACTATGCAACGGATATTATGGCCGGCATCAATGCCGGAATGGATACGCTGCTGGTTCACACCGGAGTGACAAAGCGTGAACATATGGCCGGTTATGACCAAAAACCGACATATGCGATTGACTCTTTAACCGAATGGATTGAACATCTATAAAAAAAGGGACGGCCATGACGGCCGTCCTTATTCTGTATTTCTGGCGCTGTGAGCAAGCCGGCTTGAAGCCGCTGCTGCGATTGCGCCGACGATATCATCAAGAAACGTATGGCATTCGCCCGTAGATTTATCATTTAACCGCCCGAGAATGCCGGGTTTTTCTTTGTCAATGTAGCCGTAATTCGTAAAGCCGATCGAGCCGTATATATTCACGATAGAGAAGGCGAGCACCTCGTCAACCCCATACAGGCTTTCATCAATCGCCAGAATGGTCTGAAGCGGTTCAGACAGCTTTTTTTGTTCGGCGAGCACATCTAATTCTATTCCTGTTAAAATGGCGTTTTGCACCTCGCGTTTTGCGATGACACGGTCCACATTGAGCCTGCATACCTCCATCGTCAAATCAGGATGATATTTTTTTTGAAGGAAATACACCAGCTCGGCGATATCGGCCGTCTCAACCCCCCGTTCTTTTAAACGCGCCCTGGCGACAGCTTCCACCTGATTCAGTTGTTCCTTTTCTGACATTTGCTTCACCCAATCTTTTTTTACTAGTTTATACAACATCCTTCCGATGTGTACGATGTTTCTCCACTTGATTCAAAGGATTACAATATGTATTCATAATTCCGCCGGCGTATGACTACGATGTGAATAGCTCTAATTTTTCAGGCAGGTGATTATGATGAAAAGCATCATTAAAGAAAAGTACGGCATCCACGTCAGACAGCTTTCCGTTTATCAGAAATACCAATGCTTCCAGACGCCTAATTCCTTCTTTCTTATAATTCCCGTTTCCGGGTTTTCGCAATCAGAGCTGACGGAGCTTTACTACATGAGTCAGTATTTACAAGAACAAAGTGACCCATACGTTTCAGTGTTTATCTTTACGAAGGAAGGAGAACTGACCTTTGAGGACGAAGGCAAAACGTATGCGCTCTTAAAAGCGCCGATTCCCGTCTCAAACCGGTCGTTTTCTGTCGGAGGGGAGCTTGCCGAATTTCACAGAAAAGGGCGGGGTTTTCCGTACGAAGTGAAAGAAGCGGGCAGGATCGGCCAATGGAAGGACTTATGGGGAAAACGGGTGGATCAGCTGGAATCATTCTGGATGCAGAAAATTCATATGTCTCCGCTTGAACCGTTCGAAAAGAAAATGATCGAAGCATTTCCTTATTATTCGGGCTTAGCGGAAAACGCCATTCAATATTTAGTGGATACGGAGCTGGATGACAATCCCGGCGCAGAAGACTCGGGGACAATCTGCCATCAGCGGATGGAACGGGATACCTGGTCGGAGGAATCACTGATCCGCATTCCGGGCGATTGGGTATTCGACCATGCCGCCCGTGATATTGCGGAATATATGCGCAGCACATATTTGTATCATCGTGACGACCTGCTCAAAGATGGTTTTTTGTTTCTGCAGGAATATGAGCAAGTTACGCCGTTATCCTCCTTTTCCAAGCGCCTGTTTTACAGCCGCCTGCTGTTTCCGCTCCATTTCTTCGAGACGGTGGAGAGCTATTACATTTCTCATGATTCTGAAAAACAGTTTTACGAAGAGCAGCTTGACTACATTCTTGCCGACTGCACCCGCTATGAACAGTTTTTACAGACATGTCACAACATGATGAATGTCAGGTCGGCGCAGGTTTTTGTCCCGCCTGTGGCGTGGCTCGGAAAAGGAATCAGTTCGTAAGAAAATATGACGTAAAAATATTTAGAAAATAGGGAATCTTGTCATATCAGTGTGTTAAGCGTTTTCATAGCCGTAGAAACAATATTCAGCCGCTTGTCAAAACAAATACGGGCTTATATAATATTTGTAACTTAAATGTCTGTGAAGGGTTAACAATTGTCCTTTTCTAGTGGACGAAAGGAAGAAAGGTGGAGTTTCTCTTTGGAAGCGATTCGTATTGGACTGTTAGGACTGGGAACCGTGGGAAGCGGAGTCGTCAAAATTATACAAGATCATCAGGATAAGCTTATGCACCAGGTCGGCTGTCCGGTGACGATCAAAAAAGTGCTAGTTAAAGATATTGATAAAAAACGAGACGCAGACCTGCCGAAAGAAGTGCTGACGACAGAAGTCTATGATGTAATCGATGACCCTGAGGTCGACGTGATTATTGAAGTCATAGGCGGTGTCGAACAGACGAAGCAATATCTTCTTGACGCCTTGAAAGCGAAAAAACATGTTGTGACCGCAAATAAAGATCTGATCGCCGTATATGGCTCGGAGCTTTTAGCCGCCGCAAAGGAAAATGGCTGTGACTTGTATTATGAAGCGAGTGTCGCCGGCGGAATCCCGATTTTACGCACGCTCGAAGAAGGCCTTTCCTCTGACCGGATCACAAAAATGATGGGAATCGTCAACGGAACGACGAACTTCATCTTAACGAAAATGATTAAAGAAAAAAGCCCGTATGAAGAAGTGCTGAAGGAAGCGCAGGATCTCGGATTCGCGGAAGCGGACCCGACCGCCGATGTAGAAGGGCTCGATGCCGCGCGCAAGATGGCGATTTTAGCCCGTCTCGGCTTCTCTATGGACGTTGATCTGGACGATGTCAAAGTAAAAGGAATTTCCCGGATTACGGATGAAGATATCAGCTTCAGCAAACGGCTCGGCTATACGATGAAGCTGATCGGCATCGCCCAGCGTGATGACAATAAAATCGAAGTCAGCGTTCAGCCGACACTGCTTCCGGATCATCATCCGCTCTCTGCGGTGCATAACGAGTTTAATGCCGTTTACGTGTACGGAGAAGCCGTCGGCGAAACGATGTTTTACGGCCCCGGAGCCGGAAGCATGCCGACTGCGACATCGGTCGTTTCCGATCTGGTCGCGGTCATGAAAAACATGCGTCTCGGCGTAAACGGAAACAGCTTTGTCGCCCCGCAGTTTGAAAGAAATCTGAAGCAGCCGTCTGATATCTATGCCCAGCAGTTTTTAAGAATTCACGTCAAAGACCAGGTCGGCTCTTTTTCAAAAATCACATCGGCCTTCTCAGAGCGCGGCGTCAGCTTTGAAAAAATTCTGCAGCTGCCGATTAAAGGCCACGACGACCTCGCGGAAATCGTCATCGTCACGCATCATACATCGGAAGAAGATTTCAGTGACATTCTGCAAAACTTAAATGACCTCGAAGTCGTACAAGAAGTAAAAAGCACATATCGCGTAGAAGGGAACGGTTGGAGCTAATGTGGAAAGGACTCATCCATCAATATAAAGAATTTCTGCCGGTGACGGATCGGACGCCGGCCCTGACATTGCATGAAGGCAACACGCCGTTGATTCACCTGCCGAAGCTTTCCGAAAAGCTCGGAATTGAACTGCATGTGAAAACAGAGGGCGTTAATCCGACGGGATCCTTTAAAGACCGCGGCATGGTCATGGCGGTCGCCAAAGCGAAAGAAGAAGGCAATGATACCATCATGTGCGCCTCTACAGGCAACACATCCGCGGCGGCTGCGGCATACGCGGCGAGAGCCGGCATGAAATGCATCGTCATCATCCCGGACGGAAAAATCGCCTTCGGAAAACTTGCGCAGGCCGTCATGTACGGTGCGGAAATCATTGCGATTGACGGAAACTTTGACGACGCGCTGGCCATCGTCCGGTCGATTTGTGAAAAATCACCGATTGCATTAGTGAATTCAGTAAACCCTTACCGGATTGAAGGGCAAAAAACAGCGGCCTTTGAAGTATGCGAACAGCTCGGCGGAGCGCCGGACATTCTGGCGATCCCGGTAGGTAACGCCGGGAATATCACGGCCTACTGGAAAGGGTTCAAAGAATATCATGAGAAAAAGGGCACCGGACTTCCGAAAATGCGCGGTTTTGAGGCGGAAGGTTCTGCGGCCATCGTCCGCGGCGAAGTCATTAAAAATCCAGAAACCGTTGCGACGGCAATCCGAATCGGGAATCCCGCCAGCTGGGACAAAGCCGTGCTCGCTGCGGAGGAATCAGCCGGAAAAATTGATGAAGTCACAGATGAAGAAATTCTTCACGCTTATCAGCTGATTGCCCGTGAAGAAGGCGTGTTTGCCGAACCGGGCTCCTGTGCATCCATCGCCGGCGTTTTGAAACAGGTGAAATCCGGTGAAATTCCAAAAGGCAGCAAGGTTGTCGCAGTTTTGACCGGAAACGGCCTGAAAGATCCGAACACGGCTGTAGACGTATCTGACATAAAACCGATCACGCTGCCGACAGATGAGGACAGCATACTGGAATACTTAAATGGAGCGGCGCGTGTATGAATGAGGCGGAGATGCTGTTTTCCATTACGGTTCCGGGAAGCACAGCCAACTTAGGGCCCGGGTTTGATTCCGTCGGGATGGCGCTCAGCAGATACTTGAAGCTTTCGGTTTTCCGAAACGATGAATGGCAGTTCTCGGCGGAAACCGAAACTGTCGCGGGCATCCCTCAAGGAACGGACAACCTCATCTACCAAGTCGCCAAACGGACGGCTGACCGCTATCAAAAAGAGCTGCCGCCCGCCCATGTCAAAGTATGGAGTGACATCCCCCTTGCACGGGGTCTCGGAAGCAGCGCGGCCGCTATCGTCGCCGCCATTGAGCTTGCGGATGAGTTATGCGGCCTGCAGCTGTCGGAAAGCGACAAACTGCACTTAGCCAGTCTTGAAGAGGGGCACCCTGATAATGCCGCTGCTTCCCTTGCAGGAGGGCTTGTGATCGGCCTTCACGAAGAAGGTGAAACACATATCGTGCGTGTTGCCGAAGCGGATATCGACGTTGTGGCAGTCATTCCGTTTTACGAAGTTCTGACCAGGGACGCAAGAGACGTGCTCCCGAAAGAGCTGCCGTATCGACGCGCCGTTAAAGCAAGCGCCGTCAGCAACCTTCTCGTTGCTGCGATCATGTCAAATGACTGGGCGCTCGCCGGGAAAATGATGAGAAAAGACATCCTCCATCAGCCGTACCGCGCCATGCTTGTTCCTGAGCTTTCAAAGGTGGAACATGCGGCCGAAATGAAAGGCGCTTACGGAACGGCGCTGAGCGGAGCGGGACCGACGATTCTTGTCCTGATTGAAAAAGGAAAGGGAGAAGAGCTGAGAAAACAGCTTTCTGAGCATTTCCCCCACTGTGAGATTGCGGCGCTTACCGTCCCGTCAGAAGGAAGCGTAATTGAACGGAATCCTTTAGAGCAGGTGAAAAGTGTATAATGATAAAAAAGCGTTCTTCCCATCAGAGAAGGACGCTTTCTTTTTCTGGAGAAGGATTTTTATTTAGGGAAGCGAAATAAAAAAGAAAAGGAGGAGAAACGATTTGAAAAAACTCATAACCGAGGAGGACATTGCGACTCTCGTATCCGTGACAGACCCGCAATATGCCCCTGACGGCAGAAGAGCCGCTTACGTCCGGACAACAGTCAATCATAAGCGTGATGCCTATTCCTCAGCCATTATGGTATATGACACAGAATCCGGCATCTCAAACCCTTGGACTTTCGGGGACAACAGAAATACAAGTCCGCGGTGGTCGCCTGACGGACGGCGACTCGCCTTTGTTTCTGACAGGGAGAACGGCATCCCTCAGCTGTACATCATCGACGCTGCCGGCGGAGAGGCGGAGCAGGCGGCCGATATTCCTTGGGGTGTATCAGATCCGATATGGGCGCCCGACGGCAGATCCGTGCTTGTGTCCGTCAGTCTGACATCAGCGGAGCGCGCCGATGAGAAAGAAAAAAAGAAGCATGACGAGTATGAGCCGGTTGACATCCAGTCATTAACATATAAACGTGACGGGAAAGGCCTGCTGAACGGAAGCTGGGTCCAGCTTGTGCTGATTCATCTTGAAACGGGGGAGATTCAGCAGCTGACGGATCATGAAGCGGATCATTATGGCGCGGCCTTTTCAACGGATGGCAGGCAGCTTGCGTTTACCGCCAATTTATACGAGCCGGGTGACGCCGGAAAGCCGAGCGATGTCTATCTGATGAATCTGGCGGACGGAAGCCTGAAGCAGATTACGCCGCACCGCGGTTCTTTCGGTTCCTGCGTGTTTTCACCGGACGGTTCTTATATCGCGATGCTGGGCCATGAAAATGAATTTCGCAATGCGACTTTAGAAAAAGCGTGGCTGTACGACGTGAAAACTGAGCGGCTGTCCTGCCTGACCGACATGCTGGATGTTCATTTGAGCGATGCGCTGATTGCGGATTCAATCATAGGAGGAGTGACGCCCCGGCCGGTATGGACAAACGACGGGCAGGGCTTTTACGTTCTCGGGAGCGAGCAGGGAAGCACCGGTATTTATTATATCTCGATTGACGGCCTCGTATATCCGATCCGATTAGAAGAAGAGTATGTGAACGGTTTTGCTTTTCATCCTGATCAGAAAAGCTGTATCGCTGTCATTGCCAAACCCGCACAGCCTTCCGAGCTTTACAGCATTTCACTTGAAGATGGGGAAGAGAAGCAATTGACATTTGACAATGATCGGTTTATTGAGGAGCGTATCATATCCGTGCCGGAAAAGCTGCAATATGAAACAAAGGACGGGCAGACGGTAAACGGCTGGTTTTTAAAGCCCGCCGTTTTTGAAGAAGATCAAACTTATCCCCTCATTCTATACATACACGGCGGGCCTCACATGATGTACGGCCATACGTATTTTCACGAATTCCAAGTGCTGGCCGCACAAGGATATGCTGTCGTGTATGTCAACCCAAGAGGAAGCCATGGCTACGGGCAGGATTTTGTCAATCGTGTCAGGGGTGATTACGGAGGCGGAGATTACCGTGATGTCATGCAGGCGGTGGATGAAGCCATTCAGGCGTATCCGTTTATTGACAGCGGCCGTCTCGGTGTGACGGGCGGAAGCTACGGAGGGTTTATGACGAATTGGATTGTCGGGCAGACAGACCGTTTTAAAGCAGCCGTCACGCAGCGCTCCATTTCAAATTGGTTCAGCTTCCACGGTGTCAGCGATATCGGTTTCTTTTTTACCGACTGGCAGCTCGGGCATGATTTGTTTGAGGAAGCGGATAAGCTTTGGGATCGTTCTCCTGTAAAATATGCGTCCCGCGTTTCGACGCCGCTTTTGATTCTGCACGGTGAGCGAGATGACCGCTGTCCGATAGAGCAGGCCGAGCAGCTCTTTACCGCGTTGAAGAAACTGAACAAAACGACGTCGTTCATCCGGTTTCCGAAAGCCACGCATGAGCTGTCGAGAAGCGGCCATCCGGAACAGCGGATGAAACGCATCCGTTATATTTGTTCATGGTTTGATGACTATTTGTAAAAAATAAAAAAACCAGGCTGTCATGCAGCCTGGTTTTATGATTAAAATACTTGTTCTACTTCAACGACACCCGGTACTTCTTCAAGAAGGGCGCGTTCAATTCCGGCTTTCAGCGTAATCGTTGAACTTGGGCAGCTGCCGCATGCGCCAAGGAGGCGAAGCTTTACGATGCCTTCGTCTACGTCAACAAGCTCACAGTCACCGCCGTCACGAAGCAGAAACGGACGTAATTTATCCAATACTTCCTGTACTTGCTCTTTCATTTCAACCTCAGTCATGAGATTCGCTCCTTTCATATACATAAAACCATTATATTCACAGTAACGGTAAAAATCTAATGTTTGGTTTGCAAAGCTGCTTTCCCCATTATAGCATATTTAAACTTGAACATAAAAACCGTTTTTTATACAAAAGCTGCTCCGTCCTTTGTATACTGGTGTAAAGGGGATGATATACATGACAAAGCCGGTTACGCTCAGTGTTTACGGCGCTGAAACGCTTTGCGCAAGCTGCGTGAATATGCCGAGCGCCAAAGATACGTTTGAATGGCTGGAGGCGGCGCTGAAACGGAAATATCCGGAGCAGCCTTTTAACATGCGGTATATTGATATTGACGCACCGCCTCAGCAAAAGGAGACAGAAGAGCTTGCGGAGCGCATCAGAAACGATGAATTTTTCTACCCGCTCGTGCTGGTGGAGGATGTCATTGTGGGGGAAGGGAATCCGCATTTAAAAGATATATATGAAGAAATGGAAAAGCGCGGCTATGTTGCAGGCTCTTAAAAATGGCCGCTGATCGCAATCAGCGGCTTTTTTCTTATCAGCCGTTATGATGCTTGTACATCCATAAAAGGCCTGATTTTAATAAACGGGGCACACGCCCGATGAGCGGACGGTCGTTGACAAGACCGAAGCCCGCTTTTTTTCCGAGTGAACCGAGAACGCCTTTCAGCTTAAATTGCGGCATTGTTTCCGGCAGCTCTTCATTGTTCCAGCGTTTCAGGAGAATCTGCACAATTTGTTCCGCTTGCGCTTCAGCCAGCTGGGCGCTCGGCGCATGCGGCAGGCTCGCGCAATCACCGACGACGTAAACATGCTCATCGCCCGGAAGGTTGTGATGCGGTGTTAAAACGATGCGGCCTTGCGGGTCTTTTTCAGCGTCCAGTTCTCTGACGGCTTTATTCGGCTGAATTCCCGCCGTCCACACGATGGCATCGGCCGGTATTCCTTCATCATGATTATAAACGATGCCGTCTTCCACTTTTGTAATATTCGCATTATTGATAATGGTGACGCCGTGTTCTTCAAACCATTTTTGAACGTACTTGCTGAGTCTTTTCGGAAAGCTTGATAAAATCAGGTCGCCCCGGTCAAATAACATAATCTTCAGATCGTCACGGCTCTCTCTTAATTCACTGGCAAGCTCCACGCCGCTTAATCCCGCTCCGACGATAGCGACAGATGCATTGGCGCCGAGGTTGTTCAGCTTTTGATAGGCCTCGCGTGACTGATCAATGGTCTGAATGCTGTAAGTATGTTCCGGCGCGCCGGGCACGTTATGATACTTATCCTCGCAGCCCAGTCCGATCACCGCGTCATCGTAAGAAATCGGTTCGCGGTCATGAAACAGAACCTGTTTGTTTTTCGTGTCGACGGAAGCCACCTCACCGTATTGAACATCCAGATTCGGATGCTCAGGAAAAGACACCCTGATATGATGATCAGAAATCGTGCCGGCGGCGAGCGCATAATATTCTGTTTTTAAGCAGTGATACGGGTTTCTGTCAATCAGCGTGATGGATATATCTGACGGAAGCTGGTTCGGCAGTAAGCGGTGCAGCACCCGCATGTTTCCGTAACCCCCGCCGATCAAGACCAATTTTTTCATAATGATTCCCCTTTTGCCCGAAAAATATGGTAGTCAATGTTGTTACAAAATAACGAACTATGTAAAATAACATCTAGAATTATATCGAATTTGATCTAAAACCACAATAATAGTTTTAAAATAACCTACAAATTGACCAGAAAACACGTAATAGTAAAACCTTTAACCTGAATTAATATGTTACGATAACATTGAGCGTGAAACCGGATCTTTGACGAATAGAGGAAATTCCGTTAGGATAAGGTACATATGTGAGGTGAAACCGCATGAATCCGATGATTGAATTCTGTGTCAGCAATTTAGCGCGCGGTTCCCAGGAAGCACTTGAGATCTTAGAGAAGGATCCGAACTTGGACGTGCTTGAATACGGCTGTTTAAGCTATTGCGGGAAATGCATGGAGTCCCTGTTCGCCCTGGTCAACGGCGAAGTGGTCACGGGGGGCACGCCTGCTGAATTGGTTGACAACATATATACATTCATAGAAGAAAATCCGATGTTTTAATCAGAGGCTCCGAACGGGGCCTCTTTTTTATTGCGCCCGGGTTTTGGCAAAATAAAAAATTTGTAGACAGCAAAAATAAATATTGTTATCTTAATAAAGACTTTTTTTAAATAAAATTTTAGAGGTGGATTCATTGAATATCGTTTGGGGGCTGCTCGGGGCAGTTGCTATATTAGCCATTGCTTTTTTGTTATCAGAGAAGAAAAGCAAAATTAACCTGCGAACCGTCATTGTCGGTTTATGTTTACAAATGGCCTTCGGATTCATCGTATTAAAGTGGGACGCCGGACGGGCCGTATTTTTATGGTTCTCAAGCCGTGTGCAGCTTCTCATTGATTATGCGAACGAAGGCATCAGCTTTATTTTTGGCCCGCTGTTAAAAGTGGGCAGCAGCCCGGCTTTTGCGCTGAGCGTTCTGCCGGTCATTATCTTTTTCTCAGCGCTGATTGCCGTTTTGTATCACTTGAAAATCATGCAGCTCATCTTTCGCGTCATCGGAGGCGGACTGTCAAAGCTTCTTGGGACAAGCAGAACGGAATCGCTTGCGGCGGCTGCGAATATTTTTGTCGGACAGTCTGAATCACCGCTTGCCATTAAACCGCTGATTGCGGGATTGACCCGTTCCGAGCTGTTTACGATTATGACGAGCGGCCTTTCGGCTGTAGCGGGTTCGACGCTTTTCGGTTACGCCCTGTTAGGCATTCCGATCGAATACTTGCTGGCGGCCAGCTTTATGGCGGCTCCCGCCGGTCTCGTGTTCGGAAAAATTTTAATACCTGAAACGGAAAAAACGCAGACGATAAAAGGCGATTTTAATATGGACGAAGAAGGCGAAGGCGCCGCTAACGTGATTGATGCAGCGGCAAAAGGCGCGTCCACGGGCCTTCAGATTGCTCTAAATGTCGGCGCCATGCTGCTTGCGTTTGTCGCGCTCATCGCCGTAGTGAACGGAATTCTCGGCGGAATCGGCGGCTGGTTCGGTTTCAAACATATTACATTAGAATCCATTCTCGGTTACGTGTTTTCACCGATCGCATTTGTAATCGGCGTTCCTTGGCATGAAGCGCTCGGAGCGGGAAGCTATATCGGACAGAAACTTGTGCTGAATGAGTTTGTCGCTTATTCAAACTTTGGGCCGCATATTGCGGACTTTTCTAAAAAAACGTCTACGATTATCAGCTTTGCGCTGTGCGGATTTGCCAACTTCTCTTCGATTGCGATTATGCTCGGCACACTGGGCGGTTTGGCCCCAAGCCGCCGTTCGGACATTGCGCGCCTCGGATTAAGAGCGGTTATTGCGGGAACACTCGCAAACCTTCTCAGCGCGGCGATTGCCGGCATGTTTATTTAGTAAACGATAAAAGCTCCCTGCATATGCAGGGAGCTTTTATGTATGAAAAACGGGGGATATTTGTATTGTGTCCGAGCAGAAGAGCTTTTATACTAAGTAAAAGAAAAAAAGTTGGAGGCCGATATGAATTCATTCCGTTTTACCAAGATGCACGGTCTTGGAAACAGTTATATATATGTAAATCAATTTGAAGAACAGCTGCCGGAAGAACGGCTGGCTGAGATTGCCGTTAAAGTGTCCAGCATTCACACGGGCATCGGCTCTGACGGAATGATCCTCATCTGTCCGTCAGAAAAAGCGCCCGTCAAAATGCGGATTTTTAATAATGACGGCTCAGAAGGGAAAAATTGCGGCAACGGCCTTCGCTGTGTGGCAAAGTATGCATACGAACATAAGCTGACAGAAGAAACGTCCTTTTTCATTGAGACGCTTTCAGGTCTTGTGAAAGCAGACATTACAGAGGACAACGGGATTGTGCGTGAAGTCGCCGTTGATATGGGCGAACCGCGCCTCACCAAAAAAGAGCTGCCGATGCTCGGCAATGAAGATGAACGGACGATCGATGAAACCTTTGTTTTTGGAGAAACGGAGCTTTCCGGAACAGCCGTATCAATGGGAAACCCCCATATTGTTTTTCCGGTTGCGGATATCAATCAAGCGCCTCTTACAACGCTCGGCCCCGTCATTGAAAAAGACCCGAGATTTCCGGAAGGCGTCAATGTCGAATTTGTGGAAACCGTCAGCGCCGATGAACTTCATTTCCGCGTATGGGAACGCGGCTCCGGCATTACACAGGCTTGCGGAACAGGCGCCTGTGCGGCGGCTGTCGCATCCGTATTGAACGGTGTTTCTGAACGAAACCGGGATATCACTGTTCATTTAGCGGGAGGCGACCTTGTGATTAATTGGCAGGATAACGGGCATGTGCTGATGACGGGACCCGCCGAAACCGTATGCAGCGGCGTCTTTTATTTGTAAACAGCTCGTTTGAGAAATACTCTCCTCAAGGTTTATAATAGATACTAGCATCGTTTTTAAAAAAGGAGGTCTACCTATGATTGTTCCAGTAACCATCACTGAAGCAGCGGCTTTGCATATAAAAGATATGATGAAAGAGCATGAAGAAGAAAACGCGTTTCTCCGTGTGGGCGTAAAAGGCGGCGGCTGCAGCGGCCTGTCTTACGGAATGGGATTTGAGCACGAAAAAGGCGAAAAAGACAGTATGTTTGAACAGCACGGAATCACCGTTTTGGTCGACAGCGAAAGCCTTGATATTATGACCGGCACGATCATTGACTTCAAACAGTCCATGATGGGCGGCGGTTTCACTATTGACAACCCGAATGCCATCGCTTCCTGCGGCTGCGGATCTTCTTTCCGCACGGCCAAAAACGCCGGTACGCCGGAAGAGTGCTAAGGGTCAACCCGCTATTCTTAGGATGAAAAAATATGACGTCTTTCTTTTCGATGGCGCTTCCACCATTGTTAAGAAAGGCGTTTATCTGTTTAATAAAAATAAAACCCGCTCAACAGAAGCGGGTTTTCCTTTTGCAAAGAGGTTATTCAATTGTATGTTTCATCGCATTGTACATATTTGCCGTATGTTCATCGGCTTTATCCCGTGGCATGCGCAGCCGTTCGACTGAAGAACCATACCCGATTTCTTGTTTGCCCTCTTTCAGTCCTTTAAAAATCCCATCAGCGAATTGATCCAGCGGTTCTCCTTGAGTATGCAGCCCTGCTCCGCCTAAATCTGTATTCACCGCCGGAGGCGCAACTTCAATCACTTCTACAGATGAATCAGAAAGCTGATGTCTCAGACTCATTGTAAATGAATGAAGCGCCGCTTTCGTTGCTGAATAGATCGGTGCAATGGCAAGCGGTGTAAAAGCCAATCCCGAAGAGACGTTAATGACAGCCGCATCTTCTTTTCCGGCAAAAAACGGAGCGAACAGCATAGACAGGTGGAAGGGAGCTTCAATGTTCGTAGTGATTTCTTTATTGAAATAGTCCCAATTGTCCTTCGCATCCGCTTTCAGCACATGAAAACGTTGTTGAATCCCCGCGTTGTTTACTAACACATTCACTTCCGGATAATTTTCTTTCACCCAATCAAACAGTGATATACGTTCAGATGGAATGCTCAAATCACTGACATATGTAATAAGATCCGGGAATGTTTCCTTTGCTTTTTGAAGAGCGTGCTCACGCCGTCCGGTCACAATGACTTTATTTCCCGCTTTTAAAAACCGTTCTGCGAAAGCCAATCCTATTCCGGCATTTCCGCCTGTAATCAGTATTGTATTTCCCGTCAGTTTCATATTAACTCCTCTTTTCCGATTGTTTCATACTTCTTAGATAACATTTCAGCTCCCGCTTCTATCCTGCAGCTGCAATCCAATCAATATATTTTTTGGATCATCGGGAAACCCGCCAAAACTATTCTTTCCTTGTCACAATATGATGATACGGCTTAAAGCACGGTTTAAGTCAACAAAAGAACCTTGTGATTCCGTTTCGGTTACTCACATCAGACATAGGTCACGAAAGGAAAGGTGAATGTGAAGTCTTGGAATTTTCTTGATGTGATAAAGCGTACCGTATAACATGGGTGAGAGACAATTAAAAAACGTTTCTGATCAAAACAAAAGGACGGCGATGCATGTGCAGGAAGGGAACAGCGTTGATATCAGGCCGCTCAGCCTGAATGATGCAGAGCGAGAACTGGTTTTGCAGACGGAAAACCGCATGTTTTTTGAACGGTTTGCCATGTCGAGACAAGAGGATTTTTATACGCTGGAAGGCCGGAAAAAACGAATTGAACAATCACTGAAGAATGGGGAAAATGACACAGAATACAGCTTCGGCATTTTTCTTCAAGATCAGACCCTGATTGGCACGATCAGCCTTTTTCAGGTGGTTCGGGGTTCCCTCCAAAGCGCTTTTATCGGTTATTTTTTAGATGGCAAACATAACGGGAAAGGCTATGCGACGAAGGCTGTTAAGCTGGCAGTCGATTATGCATTCAATGAGCTGAAACTGCATCGGATAGAAGCCGGAGTCATGCCGCACAATAAGGCGTCAATCCGGGTGCTCGAAAAAGCTGGCTTTCATAAAGAAGGCATTGCGAGAAAAAATGTAAAAATAAATGGAAAATGGGAAGATCATCAGGTGCTGGCGATCATACATCCGGAGGATACATGACGATATCCTCCTTTTTTATATCCTTCGTCTCTTTCGACAGGTTCTTTCTAAAACTTCAAATCAATTGTCTAAATCATACTATTTGCAAATTCAAAAAAAAATAAAGGGTATATAGAACTGAAAAATCTGAAAGATGTGCTCATTGTCAACACGTCCTAAAGTCATATTTTTCGAAAGGATATTGATTTTTTGATAGGATTAAACTAAATTGTAAAAGTATAGAATAGTTAATTTATTTTGTAAGAAAAGGATGATGATATGATAGGTCAATTGAGCAATAAAAAAATATTTTTAAGTTCTTTTTTCATCATTTTGATCTGTTCATTACTCTTCCAATTCAGTATTTCAGATAAAGTTCTGCAGTCGTATTATTCTTCCGTCGGAGAAAGTACCTATGATATCGGGGAGAAAAGTGTTCGTACGATTGTCATGTTTCTGCAAGGGTTTATGATCTTCACAACTTTTGTGGAAATTCTGATAGGCGGATTTCTGTTATTCGTTGCCGCTTTTATTCTCGGTACAAAAAAACCGAAAAAAATATATTTGCTTCTATATACACTGACTTCTTTAATCTCGGCATTTAAAATGTTGATTCTTTCAGTTGTTAATTACTTAACGGCTGATTCCTCGCTTATATATTCTGCCGGCGGCACCAGCTTGAGTCTGCAGCTGCTGGACCCATTTCTGCTCATATCAATCGCGGCTCTTTATGCTGCCGCAGGAAAACTGACCGATCTCAGTAAAGGCAAGAGAATCATTTTGACTGGATGTTTTGTTTTACTAAAACTCTTTACTATTTTCTTAAACTATTTTATGGCGGATAAAATTTAGCTCGGGAGAGAGTCAATTAAGCTGAATTTTATTATAAATTAAAAAACAGAGTAGGGAGATGTTATGATGAACTTAGTAAAATCTAATAAAAAGTCTTTCATTTTGTTTGGCGCGGCTCTTGCTGCAGCAACATTGGTTTATGCACTATTATTAACGGGAACTGAATTAAACGTGGCGGCGGCTCATGCATTCTCAGCCAATGCTGAATTAGCTTCAACTCTAGGCATCTCTACAGCAGCAGCTAAAAAAGCAATTGATATTATTGATGCGGCATCAACAATTGCTTCTATCATTTCTCTTATCGGTATCGTTACAGGCGCAGGCGCGATTTCTTATGCAATCGTTGCAACAGCAAAAACAATGATTAAGAAATACGGCAAAAAATACGCAGCTGCTTGGTAAAATCGATCAATAAATAATTGCTCTTTTTGTACAAGCTGCAAAAAGAGCCTCTCTCCCAAATACATATGTAAGGATTGAAAGTATGATAGTCAAACAAATTGCGGCTCTTATCAAATATAATACCCTGTCATCGTTTCGAAAAAGAAAGGAAGATTGGGGCATTCCTCAACTCAACAGCAAACTGCTGTCTGCCATTATTATTTCTCTGTTATGTTTATATCTCGTTTTCCTGGGATGCGGTGTTGTATTCGGGACAAAACTGATTCAGCTGCCCCTAAGCGCATGGGGGCAATTTGTTTTAATCGCCGTTTCACTTGAGCAGCTTTTTTGGGCTGCCGGCTTCTTTAAAGAACATCACAATGCCTTTCTGCTGGATACGCGTAAGGTCATTCATCAATTAAAAAAGGTTCGTTTTTTACAGCTGTTTTCTGTTTTTGCCGGCCAGGCGATCAAAAAAACCATTTTCGTATGGTATCTTTTTGTTTTTCCGGTTTTTTTGTTTTTATCAAGCGCAGGCATGACGGGGTCTGCGGCGATCATCGTATTTTTCTTGGGCTTCGTTTATTTTCTTCTCAATTTATTTTTATCTATGCTGTTTTCTTATGTTGTTTATCTTCTTACAAATATGTGGAGCAAATTGTTTTACTTGAAAATCATGAAAGGCGTTTTATTCAGCGTCAGCCTGCTGGTTCCGCTTGCAGTCGGGTATGCCGTTTATCTTCTCGTGTTTGGGGAGTATACCGCAAAGGATATTTCAAGCTTTACGGAGACACCGGCTTTCCGGAACATCCTCATGAATACGCCGTATGTATGGTTAGCATTCAGCTCACATTCCGCGCTCGTTTTCGCTGCGGTGTTTGCGGCCGCCGTCCTTTTAACGGCGGGGATGTTTAAACTGTGGTCGGCCACCCTGAAGAAAATGGACCTTATTCCTTATATGTTTTTGACAAACGCAGATTTTACGCCAAAGCTGAAATTATATAGAAATAACAAAATATTTCATGCCGTTTTTCAAAAGGATCTGCTGTTCTTATCGAGAATTGACGGGTTTTTTATCAGGAACTTCGGCAGTATGCTGTATTTGTTCATGCTGTTTTTAGGTTTTTGTATTCCGCTTCTATCGCATCACTTTCTCGGGTATTCGGCAGCCGCCATCGTGTCTGCGGCGGTTATCATTGCGAACTTTTCGTATCAGCTCGTCGGAGATGCGCTCAAAACAGTATTATCAGTTGACGGGGAAATAAAAAATCAGCATTTGTTTCACCGGAATATCAAACATGCGTGGCAGCTGGTATTTCCGAAAGTATGTATTTATAATCTCGCCGCTCTTATCTATTCGTTCATCATCACCATTTTGATTACGGTGTTTTTTCCGTCTTCCGCGGCACTGACGATTTACTTGTTTATTGTGTTTTTATGTTCGGGTTTTTTATACAGTCTTGTCCAGATTTCAAGCACCGCCCTGTATCCTAAGAAAAACTGGGAGCATCTGTACGAAATTGGAGAAGCGGGGAAAGCAAAGACGTATAACAACTTATACAGTTCTTTCATTTTCATTGTGTCGCTTCAAATCGCTGCGATCACGTCGTATTTTATCTATAAAAAGCCGGAACTTGAAACGATGCTTATTCATTCGGCATCAGGTATTTTTGTCCTGTTCACACTATTAAACTATGGAGTCATGTTTCTGTTTCTTCGCAGAATCAATATGGCGGAAAGGTTTGCGAACAATGATTAAATTAGTGAATATACAAAAAAACTATAGTGAAAAACAGGTGTTGAAAGATATTTCGTTTGAGGTGAAAAAAGGCTCAATCTATGCTTTGCTGGGGACTAATGGAGTCGGGAAAACAACGACTTTGAAAATCATTTCGGGCCTGCTTAAACCGACTTCAGGCCGCGTCATGATTGACGGCAAGGAACTGGATTCAGAAGAGGGGGGGCAAATATCGGCTGATATCGGTTTTGTGCCCGACCATGCTTTTTTATATGATTACTTAACGGGAGTCGAATACTTGCGTTTTACAGCGGAGATGTTTCAAGTGCCGTCTCAGCGGACAAATGATTATATAAAGAATATGTTAGAGACGCTGAAGCTTGCTCAAGACGGAAATCAGCTGATTAAAACATATTCACATGGAATGAAACAAAAATTATCAATTGCGGCCGCGCTCATTCATCAGCCAAAGATATTAATTCTTGACGAGCCGCTGACGGGCATTGATTTAATCAGCGGTAAAACGATACGGACGTTATTAAAGGAGTACGTCAAGCAGGGAAATACGGTCCTGTTATCAACTCACCTGCTGGAGCTGGCGCATTCGCTGTGCGATACGATCGGTATTATACATGAAGGCGTTTTTGCGGCGGAGTATCAGTCATCCGAGCATTCATTAGAAGAGATTGAAGAATTGGCTGAGAGTATCTATACATGATGAACCGCATGTTGCCGGCAATCAGAACGTCCGCCATTCCGTTAACCGCGTCATTGCTGTTTTTTTCAGGCGGTGTGATCGCTGCGTTTTTTTCCGATCACTTTGTTTCGACCGCGTCTTACAACGGCTCGTCAGGCGCGGTTGAACTGCTGAAAAACAATGCAATCGCCTGTCTGTTTTTAGCCGCGGGTTTTTTTACCTTTGGGTTGACCTCAATCTTTTATTTATTCACCAACGGGTTTATTTTAAGCGGCTCTATTATAGAAAATCTGCATAGCGGGGTTCCTTTTTATCAGATTTTTTTACTGCTAATTCCTCATGGTATATTTGAAGTTCCCGCGTTATTATTAAGTGGCGCCATTGGTTTTAAGGGCGTTGAATTGGTCATCAGGCTGTGTTTTTCTAAGGAAAAAAAGATAATGGCTTCAATGTTCAGGCATATTGGAATATTGGTGCTCATAATTATTTGTCTGCTGATCGCCGCTGCCATTATTGAAGCTTACATCACACCAATTTTTAAGTAAAAGGGGCAGAAATCATATGAGAAGTAAATTATCATTAATCGGTGTGCCGATTGTTATGATTATCGGTTATATCATTTCTTTATCCTTTGAGTGGCTGTTTCCTGTTCTTACTTTTGGGGTGGCAGGACTATATCTCTTTATATTTGCACCGGTGCAAAATAAATTCATTCGTTACATCTTTTTGTTTATTTTTGTGATTAATCTGTTGGCCAGTGCGGCTCTTTATTCCGGTATTTAATAAAAAAAATGACATTCATATTGAATGTCATTTTTTTATCTTCGAGCGGCTCTGCTGTGTGTTAAAATCTGTCGCCGTTGAAAATAGAGTTTTTTACGATCACGTAGTCGACATTGCGGATGGCTTCGAGTGTATTGCCGCCGGCGTAAGAGATGGAAGATTGCAGATCCTGCTCCATTTCAATCAGCGTGTCCTGTAAAGACCCTTTATGTTCGACATGCATTTTTTTGCCTTCGACGTTTTTCTTTTCGCCTTTTTGAAATTCGGAAGCGGAGCCGAAATATTCTTTGTACAGCTTGCCGTCGATTTCGATCGTTTGGCCCGGTGATTCCTCGTGGCCGGCGAATAATGATCCGATCATGACCATAGATGCGCCGAAACGGATGGATTTCGCGATATCGCCGTGCGTGCGGATACCGCCGTCAGCAATGATCGGTTTGCTCGCCGCTTTTGCGCACCAGCGAAGCGCGGCTAATTGCCATCCGCCGGTTCCGAAGCCGGTTTTAATCTTTGTGATGCAGACTTTCCCGGGGCCGATTCCCACTTTTGTCGCGTCGGCGCCCGCACGTTCCAGCTCCCTTACAGCTTCAGGCGTTCCGACATTCCCTGCGATGACAAAGCTTTCCGGGACATGTTCTTTAATAAATTGAATCATGCTGATCACGGCATTGGAATGGCCGTGCGCGATATCAATGGTAATATAATCCGGCACAAGCTCCTGTGCTTTCAGCTCCCGGATGAATTCGTAATCATTTTCCTTCACGCCGACACTGATGGAAGAAATCAGTCCGCGCGCTTTCATATCCCGAACAAAAGTCAGGCGTTTTTCCGGCTCGAAGCGGTGCATGATATAAAAATACCCGTTTTCCGCGAGCCAGGCCGCGATGTTTTCATCTATAATCGTCTGCATGTTGGCCGGCACGACCGGAAGTTTAAACGTGTGTCCGCCCAATGTAACTGATGTATCACATTCAGATCGGCTGTCCACAATGCATTTTGCAGGAATCAGCTGAATATCTTCGTAATCAAATACATTTTCCATATATAACACCCCTAAAAGCGAATAATATAATTAAATAAAATTAAAATGTTCGTCTTTTTATAATGTACTTTGTTTTGTCAGGAATGTCAAATGATTTCATGCTGCCTCATATCCGGTCAGCTTGTCATCCATTTGCAGTTTGGTTATCATAGTAGTATTGGGTGTTGTAAGACATTTGTTACGATAGATAGATTTGCAGAAGAAGGGAGGGGCCGGTGTGGAACAAAAACAGCCCGGGCACAGCCCGAAAGCCCAGAAAATTCAGGACCGGATTATTTTAGGCACGATTTGGGTCGTGTCGGCGCTTGTCATTGCGCTTGTTGTCGGAACCGTCATGAATTATATTTGGATGTTTAAATAAAAAAGAGTCTGTGCCGGTATGACACAGACTCTTTTTTATTATTTTTCAAACATGCTTGTAGAATGCAGAGGCTGGACGCGCGCTTTCGGGTCCATGTAAGCCTTCGCGTTGTTCACGGCTGTCGGAGCTTCGCCGAAACCGCTGGCGATCAGCTTGACCTTGCCTTCATATGTGCAGATATCTCCGGCGGCAAAGAAGCCTTCAATATTCGTTTCCATTGTGCTTTTGACGACGATGGAATTTTTCTCGATTTCAAGGCCCCAGTTTTTAATCGGTCCGAGAGAAGAAACAAAGCCGTAGTTTACGATCAGGTCATCAATTTCGATGATTTCTTTACGGTCGCCTTTCACTTCTTCGAGAACGAGCTGTTCGATCCGGTCTTCACCGACAAGTTCAGCGGGAACAAACGGTGTCAGCACGTTGACTTTAGAATTATGCAGGTTTTCGACACTGTGCTCATGCGCGCGGAATTTATCACGGCGGTGGATGATGCTGACTTCTTTGGCGATCGGCTCAAGCATGAGCGCCCAGTCCACCGCGGAATCGCCGCCGCCCAGAACGGCAACGCGTCTGCCTGCGAATTGATTGAGGTCGTCAATGAAGTAGTGCAGGTTTTTGCCCTCATATTGTTCCGCTGATTCCAGCTCAAGCTTTCTCGGCTTAAATGCGCCGTTTCCCGCGGTGATAATGACCGTTTTTGAATAATGCGTTTCTGAATTCGTGACAAGCTTAAACACACCGTCCGCCTGTTTTTCAACAGATTCAACGGCCTGCTCTAAGCAGATGGTCTGATCGAACTTTGCCATTTGCTCTTTTAAGTTGTTCACAAGTTCCTGGGCGCGGATTTTCGGGAATCCGGCTACATCATAAATATATTTTTCAGGGTACAGCGCGCTGAGCTGGCCGCCAAGCTGAGGCAGGCTCTCGATGATTTTGACGCTCGCCTGTCTCATTCCCCCGTAAAAAGCGGTAAACAGGCCGACCGGGCCGCCGCCGATGACCGTAATATCATAAACCTTTGAATCCTCTTGCATACCAAATTGCCTCCTAATTGAAAATTGTTATTAATTATAACATACAATTTAAAAGGATGACGAGTGCCGAAAACCGCCCGGCCGCTTCATTCTTGAAAAAAATTGCGGCCGCCGCTAATATGGGGACAAATTCCAATCTGTTTTTTCCTGAATGTTTTCTGATTCTTCCGGATAGTATGGTGATATGCAGACATGTGCGGTTTTCTAAAAAATTTTATATTTCATTTCATAAAATCCCGCCAATAAGCTGAAGCTAATACAAATGTTGATTTGATTATACGTCTAACAGCAAAAAAAAGAAGGTGGATGTGATGGCATTGAATAAACCCAAAATCGTGGTTTTAGGTGCAGGTTATGGTGGATTAATGACAGTAACAAGGCTTCCGAAGCATATCGGGGCAAATGACGCTGACATTACTTTGGTCAATAAACACAATTATCATTATGAAACGACATGGATGCATGAAGCGAGCGCAGGAACACTGCATCATGACCGCTGCAGATATCAAATAAAAGATGTAATCAATGAATCACGGGTCAAATTTGTGCAGGATACCGTAAAAGCGATAGATGTGCAAAATAAAAAGGTGACGCTTTCACAAGGGGACATCCCTTATGATTATCTTGTCATCGGGCTTGGCGCCGTCCCTGAAACATTCGGGATTAAAGGCTTAAAAGAATTCGCTTTTCCGATCGCGAATATTAATACGTCGCGCCAGCTGAAAGACCATATTGAGCTCCAATTTGCGACATACAATACGGAGGCTGAAAAACGCCCTGACCGCTTAACCATCGTTGTCGGCGGAGCGGGCTTTACGGGAATTGAATTTCTCGGTGAGCTTGCGAACCGCAAGCCGGAGTTATGCAGATATTATGATATAGATGAAAGTCTCGTCCGGATCGTCTGTGTCGAGGCCGCCCCGACGGTTTTGCCGGGATTTGATCCGGAGCTTGTCGATTACGCCGTTCAATACCTTGAGAGCAAAGGCGTTGAATTTAAAATCGGCACCGCGGTTCAAGAATGCCGCGCAGACGGTGTCACAGTCGGCAAGAAAGATGAAGAGCCGGAAGAAATCAAATCCCAGACCGTTGTCTGGGCGGCGGGCGTGCGCGGACATCCGATCGTGGAGGAAGCGGGTTTTGAAAATATGCGCGGCCGTGTCAAGGTCAACCCTGATCTTCGGGCGCCGGGTCATGATGACGTTTTTATACTCGGCGACAGCTCGCTCTTTATCAATGAAGAGACGGAACGGCCGTACCCGCCGACTGCTCAGATCGCGATGCAGCAAGGAGAAACGGTCGCCAAAAATCTGGGCGGTTTGATTAAAGGAGGCCAGCTTGAAGAGTTCAAGCCTGACATTAAAGGAACCGTCGCCTCCCTCGGTGAGCATAACGCTGTCGGAGTCGTATACGGCAGGAAGCTCAAAGGCATGCCGGCGTCCTTTATGAAAAAGGTCATTGACAACCGATCGCTCTTTATGATCGGCGGGCTGGGCCTGACGCTGAAAAAAGGGAAGTTTAAATTCTTCTGAAAACCCGCGGCCGCGGGTTTTCTCTTCTTTTAAAAAAGAGCGCTATCAAAAGCATGTAAAAGAAAAAAAAGAATGTTTCCGCTTACATGAGTTGTTTTGTTACATATTCTGACTTGGTGCTTGACAAGTAAATATGATATATTATCAGAAAATTAAGAAAAAGGGTGATCCGCATGAAAACGACAGCAAAAAGCACGGCGGCGTGTCCGTTCTGCTCAGGTAAAGGGTATTTTCAATTGCTTCTTGGCGGCTCCGAAACATGTCCCTCCTGCCAGGGAAGCGGCAAAGAGAGACGATGATTTTTCCAGACGTTGACTTTTTTACCGCCCCCGAGGTACACTGAAAGTGCTGTAGGGGGTGGATGTTTGTGATTAGTTTGCCGGTTGTCCTGATCTCAATCGTACTATTTTTTGTACTGTTTTTCGGCATAGGCTTTCTGTTGAACATGCTGCTTAGAATGTCGTGGATTATGGCTGTTGTCTATCCGATTGTATGCCTTTTCATTATCAGCAATAAAAAGATGATCAGTTACGTGCAGGCGCCGGGGGAATCCTTTCAAAGCCTGTTTCAGCGTATCATGTCATTAGCGGTTGCGGATGTCGTGATTTTGGCGGGCGGACTGGCGGGAGCCATCACGTCAGGCATTGCCATAAAGGCGCTCAGAAAAAGAGGATATCAAATGTTTTAAGCCGCTTTCTTATTTGAGAAAGCTTTTTTTGTGTCGCGGCGCTTTTTGTATAGCACCTCACCGAGTTGGGAACAATGACTCGGAGGAGAGTGATTTCAGATTGACGATAATCAGACGCGTATTCATGATCGTGCTCTTTTTGGGCGCATGCCATGCGACATACTTTTCCATAACCGGTGTTGAAGCAAAGGATCTGACAAACTGGATGACCGAGCATCGCGGCGCCGTTTTGAAAAACATGGGCACTCCGTTTCAATCCTTACAGAATCAGCCGGAAAAGAAGGCATCAGGCAGGATAAAACCGCTGGAAGAAGCTTTTGACTGGGAACGCTATCCCTCACATAAGGTGACGGCCACCGGTTATACCGCCGGAGCGGAATCTACCGGAAAATCTCCGGGTCATCCGCAGTACGGAATTACATATTCAGGCGTGAAGGTCAAACGCGATTTATATTCAACTGTTGCGGCCGATCCGTCTGTTTTCCCGATCGGGACGATTCTGTTTATACCGAATTACGGTTACGGGGTTGTCGCCGATACCGGCTCAAAAATTAAAGGCAGCCGCCTTGACCTCTACTTTGACACCGTCAAGGACGTCTATAACAATTGGGGCAAAAAAACACTTGAGGTCTACATGATTAAAAAAGGGAACGGCACAGTGACCGAGGACGAACTTGTAAAGCTGAACGAAACAAAGTCGATGCAAGTGTTCAGAAATCAATACAAAACGGTAAAAGAATAAAAACGCTTCAGCATCCGCTGAAGCGTTTTTTACATAAAGAGATAATCTAAAATCAATGTCAGCACAATACCGGTGACGCCGCCGAAGAATACTTCAATCGGCTGATGGCCGAGCAGTTCTTTCAGTTTCTTCTGTTTTTCCTTCTCTTCCGCTTTCTGAAAGTCCTTCGCTTCGCTGACAAACCGATTAAAGTCGATGACCAGTTTATTAATGACCGTCGCCTGTTCACCCGCATGCCGCCTGACACCTGTAGCGTCGAACATCGTAATGACGGCGAAAATCGCGGCGACTGCAAACAGGGGCGAGTCCAGCCCCTGTTGCAAAGCGACTCCGGTTGACAGCGCAGTGACGGCGGCGGAATGGGAGCTCGGCATGCCGCCGGTGCTCGTCACAAGAGACCAGTCAAGTTTTTTGGATACGATAAATTGAATAGGCACTTTTACAACTTGGGCAAAAATAATGGCGGCAAAACTCGCCAGTAAAGGAAAATTCATAAGTACATCCATATGCGACATCCTTTCTGTATCTGCTGATTCCGATCGTATCGAAAAACTGCAGAAAACGCCCTTAGTTTGGTAAAATAAAATCAATGAAAAATGTTTTTTCATTATACCACTTTACATAACAAATACCCACATAAGGAGTGTGTACTCATGTTTTATGCATCTGATCAACTGCGGCATCCCGAAACACTGGTCATCGGTCTTTTTCAAAAAAGCACGCTGAACGGATTTACGAAGGAATTGGATGATAAATTGGACGGTCATCTGACCCAGCTGTTAAAGGATGGTGATGTGTCCGCCAAACGCAATCGTGTATCAAAAGTATACCCTCCGGCTGCGACCGGTATGAAACGTATTTATTTTATCGGTCTGGGAAGAGAAGCGGATTATTCGTTTGAAGATACGAAAGAATGCTTTGCGCGAGTATTTCAGCAGATTCATCAAGATAAAAAACAGGAAGTATCCGTTTTGCTCGATACATTCGTCTCCGGTGAAGTGCCTGCCGCCGATGCCGCTCATGCGCTTTCAGAAAGCTGTCTGCTTGCGGTTTACGAAGTGCAGGATTATAAACATAAATCGAATGAGCCGGATCAGGAACTGAAATCAGTCTGCGCCGTGACCGAAGAAGACCTGAGGGAAGTGCAGGCCGGCCTGAATGTCGGCGCGGCATACGGCCAAGGGACGAATTCAGCCCGCACGCTTGTAAATATGCCGGGTAATATGCTGACGGCCACCGATTTGGCGTCATATGCCGCTGAGCTGGCGGCAAAATACGATTTTGAGTGTGAAATTTTAGAAAAAGATGAAATGGAAGAGCTCGGCATGGGCGGGCTGCTTGCTGTTAACAAGGGCTCATCCGAACCGCCGAAAATGATCGTTCTGAAGTATCAGGGCAAAGATCAATGGGAAGACGTCATCGGCCTGGTCGGTAAAGGAATTACCTTTGATACGGGCGGATATTCAATTAAGCCGAAAACCGGCATCGTCGGCATGAAAAGCGATATGGGAGGAGCCGCTTCGGTATTGGGCGCGATGGAAATTATCGGCGAACTGCGGCCTGAACAAAATGTGCTCGCTGTCATACCGTCTACGGACAACATGATTTCGTCCGATGCTATGAAGCCGGATGATGTCATCGTTTCGCTCAGCGGAAAAACCATTGAGATTCTGAACACCGATGCGGAAGGGCGTCTCGTGCTTGCCGACGGCATCACATACGCCAAGCAGCACGGAGCCTCTGTCCTCGTAGACGTCGCAACGTTAACGGGCGGTGTCATTGTCGCCTTAGGAAACGAAATGACGGGCGCCATGACCAATCACGCCGCGTTTTATGAACAGGTGGCTGAATCGGCGAAAGAATCCGGCGAGCCGATCTGGCAGCTTCCGATTACAGAAAAGGATAAAAAACGGGTGAGAAACAGTCAGATGGCTGATTTGAACAATTCTCCGGGAAGAGAAGGCCACGCGATTATGGCGGGGGCATTCATTGGTGAATTCGCGGAAAACACGCCGTGGGTTCATCTCGATATTGCGGGAACCGCGACGGCGAATAAAGCGACATGCTTCGGCCCTGCCGGCGCAACAGGCGTCATGGCAAGGACGTTGGCTGTTTTGACTGAGCGCTTTACGCCCGAAAGATAACAGCAACCCGCTGCCTTGATGCAGCGGGTTTTTTGATTTCCAAAATCTTTAGTTGACTAAAGCACAGAATATATGGTAACTTTAATTATCTACTACATTAGCAAACTAAAGGATTTTTGGAGGGACTCATCAATGAATGCTGTTGTTGTCGCAGTATTGCTTATGCTCGTCTTAAGCCTGCTGCGTGTCAATATTATTATAGCTTTAATGATCGGCGCGCTTGCCGGCGGGCTGACCGGCGGCTTAGGCCTCGGAGAGACGGTGAAGGCTTTTACGGACGGTCTCGGCGGAAATGCCACCGTCGCGGTCAGCTACGCGCTGCTCGGAGCATTTGCCGCGGCGCTGACAAAAACGGGGCTTCCCGATGCAATGGTGGAAGCGTCTGTCAAACTAATCGGAAAAAAGGAAGATTCGCGGAAAAAAGCACTGTCAAAAGTGTTAATCGTACTGATTATTTTAATCATATCCTGTTTCTCGCAAAACGTGGTGCCCGTTCACATTGCGTTTATTCCTGTATTGATTCCGCCGCTTTTAAAAATATTTAACGAACTTGAAATAGACCGCAGGCTGATCGCGTGTGTGATGACATTCGGACTGACTGCGCCGTATATCGTTCTGCCTGTCGGATTCGGACAGATTTTCCAGGGGATGCTGAGAGATAATATGGCGTCAGCCGGTTTAAAGGTGCCGCTCAGTGATATCCCGTATGCTTTAATCATCCCGACGGCCGGGATGGCGGTCGGTTTAATTTTAGCCGTCATCGTCTTCCGGAAACCGAAGAAATATGAGACGAAGGAGATTGCCGGACTATCGTCTTCTCCTTATACGAAAAAAAGCATTGCCATCGCCTTGATCTCCATTGCCGTGTCGCTTGCCGTTCAGCTCTATCTGTCACAAGTGCTCGGAGTGGAAGGTATGATCATGGGCGCGCTTGCCGGCTTGTTTACGCTGTTTATAAGCGGAGTCATGAAGCGCAATGAAGCGGATAAGCTGATCACGGACGGCATGATTCTGATGGCTTTTATCGGGTTTGTCATGCTTGTTGCGGCCGGTTTTTCAAATGTATTGAATAAAACGGGCGATGTGGCTTCCTTGGTCAAAGCATCAACAGGCTTTATCGGCCACAGCCAATCATTGGGCGCGCTCCTGATGCTGGTGGTCGGTTTATTAATCACGATGGGAATCGGATCATCATTTGCAACCGTACCCGTCATTACGACCATATTCGTTCCGCTGTGCGCTCAGCTCGGATTCAGCCCGATGGCAACGATCGCCGTAATCGGAGCGGCCGCCGCGGTCGGCGATGCGGGTTCTCCTGCAAGTGACAGTACGCTCGGCCCGACGTCAGGCCTCAGCGCCGACGGACAGCACCACCACATATGGGATACGTGCGTACCGACATTTATTTTCTATAACATTCCGCTTGTGATATTCGGCTGGATTGCCGCGCTTGTTCTGTAAAAAAAGGCTCCCGAAAAGGGGAGCCTTTTTGTATGCTGAGAACATCCTACGCCGGATTTCTGCTGAACCCCGTCGCTTTATGAATAGACCTGTATACGGCAGGCGCGATTGATGCCAATAACAGTGCTAAAACGATATCTTTTATGAAAAACCATATCATGTAAAACCAGGCCATTCCGTAGCTGATCGGAGCATGAAGCCATAATTTCAGCGCAATATACGTATAGGTCGTGCCAATGATATAAATGACGGCGGTACCGATCAAAGAGGCCCATGCATAATGCAGGCGGCCGGGTTTTTTTGTTTTTTCCAGCAGCCATCCGGCTGCAAATGCCGCCGGGATGTAAGCGAGAATAAATCCGCCGCTCTTTCCGATAAACGGCGCAAAGCCTGCTGAGAATTGGGCGAAAACAGGCGCCCCCGCGAGTCCGGCCAATGCGTATACCGTCATTGCGATGGCTGCCCGTCTGGCGCCGAGAAGCATCGCGGCTAACAGACAAAAGAAAGGCTGCAGCGATAACGGAATTCCCGCAACTTGCAAAAAAGGAGCCATTGATGTAATGTTGGCGCCGACGGCCATCAGTGCGGCAAACATGCCGATAAGTGCCATATCGCCCGCGCGAAGGTTGCGTTGTTTCATTTGTTTTTCCCCCTTACACTTGTACCAGATTAGCGTAATCGAAGGGTGATTGATTGTCAACACAGATTTAATGTAGGTTTACTAAATGGAGGGAGCCATATGTTTTTCGGGAAAACGAAACAAACAAAACAGTCGGAACGGATTCCGCCAAACCAAAATGTCACAACGAAGTTTCCCGTGCTTCACGCCGGAAATGTTCCTTATTATGAAGATATGTCAAAATGGAACCTGCAGGTGTACGGGCTTGTTGACCGTCCTATGCTGTTAAGCTTTGAAGATATCAAAGCCTTTCCTGAAGCCGAAGTGAAAAATGATATTCATTGCGTCACGGGCTGGTCCCGTCTTGATAATATCTGGCAGGGAATACGCGCGAAAGACATCGCTGAGAAAGCGGGCGTGCACAAAGAAGCCGGTTTCGTCATTCTGCACGCTGAAGAGGGCTGGACGGCCAACCTGCCGCTTTCTGATTTTACGCGGGAAACATCCCTGCTGGCATATGCGCATAACGGCGAGCCGTTAACGCCAGAGCACGGCTATCCGCTAAGAGGCGTTTTCCCCCACCTTTATTTTTGGAAAAGCGCCAAATGGCTGCGCGGCATTCAGTTCACAAAGGAAAACCACCCCGGCTTTTGGGAGAAAAACGGCTACCATATGAGGGGAGATCCATGGAAGAACGAGCGCTTTACATGGGATTAAGCCCCTATCACTATATAGTTCTTAGGTACCTTATTGAAATAAGGTGCTTTTTTTATATCAAAAATCCATTGACTTTGTTTGGCAAAAAACCTATTATTTGAGGTGTCTTTTGATATTGAAAATCATTATCAATAAGGATAGATAAAGCAATTGCCGCAAAGGGGATGAACACATAATGGACGGAAAACAAATAAAGCGGGGTTTCACGCCGGCCGGCCGATACGCAGTTCCGGGCACAGAAGTAAGAGAAATGCGCTCTAAAGGAGGCCGTACATATCGTATCTTTGTCTCTTTTCCTCAGGAAGAACCGCCTGTATCCGGTTTCCCCGTCATATACCTGCTCGATGCGAATTCCGTATTCGGCACAATGGCCGAAGCTTTGCGGGTGCAAAGCCGACGGCCTGAAAAAACAGGCGTTGTTCCGGCGGTGATTGTCGGAATCGGCTACCCGACAGATCAGCCGTTTTCCGCCGAACGTCACAGTGATTTTACGATGCCGCTTTCTGAATCAGAACTGCCGGTGCATCCGCACGGCGCGGCATGGCCCGAACAGGGAGGGGCGGAAGCGTTTCTGAGTTTTATAGAAGAAAAAGTAAAGCCCGCGATGGAGCGGGATTATCCGATCGACAGAGGCAGGCAGACGATTTTCGGCCATTCGCTGGGCGGTCTTTTTGTGCTGCAAGTGCTTTTGACGAGGCCGGACATGTTTCAGACCTATGTTGCCGGGAGTCCGTCAATTCACTGGAACAAGCGTTTTATTCAGGAAAAAGCGGAACGTTTGTCAGACCGGCTCTCTGCGGAAAATCTTCAAGTCAGCGTATTGCTGGCTGCGGGAGAAATTGAAAAAACACATAAAAGCAGAATCCCGCAGCACGCAGAGGCGCTGTACTCTTTATTATCCGGTTTTGAAGATGATGGAGTCCGTACTGAATACAGCGAGTTTGAAGGAGAGGGCCATATTTCTGTCCTGCCCGTTTTAATCAGCAGGGCCCTGCGTTTCTGCCTGAATCCGGGAGGGCCGCATACCCCGTATTCTCCCGCATGAGAAAAAACAGGCCCTTCGAACTAAATACGGCTGATTCTAATTTTCTAATTGACTGCGTGTTTTGATTTGGATATGATTGTCTTGAATCATAATTGATAATGATAATCATTATCAATATAGAAAGGGAATGATAATATGGACGCATTGGGAATGAAAGGGAAAACGGCCGTTGTCACCGGCGCCGCTCAAGGCATCGGAGAAGCAACAGCGCTTGCCCTTGCTGAACAAGGCGTAAATGTGGCAGCTATAGATACAAATGAAGACCTGCTTCTCAGGCTTACTGACAGACTCCGGCAAAAAGGCGTGCAGGCGCAGGGGTTTGCCGCAGATGTATCTGACAGTGCGGCTGTCAATAATATCATCGCCGCCGTTGAACGCGACATGGGGCCTATTGAAATATTGGCGAACGTTGCGGGCGTGCTGCGGCCGGGTCCGGTGCAATCTCTCAGTGATGAAGATTGGGATCAAACATTTTCAGTTAATACGACCGGCGTATTTCATGTGTCGCGGGCTGTAAGCCGGTACATGATTGAGCGGAAAAAGGGCGCCATCGTTACGGTCGGTTCGAATGCAGCCGGCGTTCCGCGTGCTTCCATGGCGGCTTATGCGGCGTCAAAAGCGGCTGCCGCCATGTTTACGAAATGCCTCGGACTGGAGCTTGCGGCCCATCATATCCGCTGCAACATCGTATCTCCGGGTTCAACGGAAACCGACATGCAGCGGGCGCTGTGGCAGGACGAGAACGGAGCCCGGGACGTCATCAGAGGTTCGCTTGATACATATAAAACGGGAATTCCGCTTCAAAAGCTGGCGAAGCCTTCTGATATTGCAAATGCCGTTTTGTTTCTGGCTTCTGAACAGGCAAACCATATTACGATGCATGATTTATGCGTTGATGGCGGCGCTACTTTAGGCGTTTGATTTAACGAGAAGGAGGGACAAACATGACAAATCAACATGTATTGACGGAAGTGTCAGCAAAAGAGGTGCTGGACGCTTACAAGCCCGGGGCGTTCTTTTTAGCTTCCCCGAAAAGTACGATGCTTGCGGAAGGAATGTTTGCGGAAGTGCCTGATACAGACACGGAAAATCAGCTGGATTCACTGCCTGAACGCGTGAGACAGACGCTTCTTGAGGCAAAGCAAGCCGGCATCAAACATCCGATTGCGGCCGGCGCCATTCCTTTTGACGGCAGAAAAGCTTCCCGGCTTTTTGTACCGAAGAATGTCCATACGGCAGGCCCGCTTTCGTTTGCGGAATCTTCCGCAGAAAAGCCGCAATCCAATACATATGACATCCGTCCCGTTCCGGAGCCTGAGGGCTTTATGAGCGGTGTGGAACAAGGCGTATTCAACATTACGGACGGTCCGCTCAGCAAAATCGTGCTGTCAAGGACGCTTCATCTGACCGCTGAAAAGGATATCGACATTCCTCAGGCCGTCAAGCATTTGGCGCAGCACAACCCGCGCGGCTATACATTCGCTGCGGATGTGACGGGAACGTCAGAAACAAGAAAAACGCTTTTCGGCGCAAGTCCTGAACTGCTGCTGTCCAAAAATGGAACATCGATTCTGTCCAATCCGCTGGCAGGTTCCAGACCTCGCAGCACAGATCCCGCCGAGGATCAGAGAAGAGCGGAAGAACTGCTGCAATCAGCAAAAGATCTGCATGAACATGCCGTAGTTGTGGCCGCCGTGGCCGCCGCCCTTAAACCGTTCTGCCGTGTGCTTGATGTGCCGGAAAAACCGTCACTCATTAAAACTGAGGCGATGTGGCACCTGTCCACCGAGGTAAAGGGAGAGCTTCGTGATCCGTCAACGACATCACTTGAGCTGGCCATCGCCCTGCATCCGACGCCCGCGGTATGCGGAACACCGACGGATGCGGCGAGAGAAGCGATTCAGGATATTGAACCGTTTGACCGCAATTTCTACACGGGAATGGCGGGCTGGTGTGATGCTGAAGGTGACGGAGAATGGATTATCGCACTCCGCTGCGCCGAAGCGGAAACAAGGTCTCTCCGGCTCTTTGCGGGTGCCGGGATTGTCGCCGGATCAAAGCCGCAGGATGAATTGGACGAGACATCGGCGAAATTCCGCACTATGCTCCGGGCGATGGGGCTTTACCAAGATGAGTTGTAAAAAAGGAGGGAACGGATCGTGCTGACTGGATTTACGCCATGGCCGGAAGAATGGGCTGACAAATACCGAAAAGACGGCTGCTGGAAGGGTGAGACGTTCGGAGGAATGCTGAAAGAGCGCGCGGCTTTATACGGAAATCAAACTGCCGTGACGTGTAAAGATGTACATTGGACCTACAAAGAATTAGATGAAAGGGCCGATCGTTTAGCGGCGGGACTGCATAAGCTCGGAATTCAAAAGGAAGACCGCGTTGTCGTGCAGCTGCCGAATATCGCTGAGTTTTTTGAAGTGATTTTCGCGCTGTTCCGCCTCGGAGCACTGCCCGTTTTCGCGCTGCCTTCTCATAGAAGCAGTGAGATCACGTATTTCTGCGAGTTTGCAGAGGCGAAAGCATACATCATTCCTGATATGCATTCAGGTTTTGATTACAGGGCGCTTGCCAGACAGGTGAAAGACAAACTTCCGGATTTGGCGCATGTCATTGTGGCCGGCGAAGCTGAAGAGTTTCAGGAACTGAGCAGCCTGCATAGAGAGGCTGTTCAGCTGGAAGATGTAAGCCCGGCGGAAGTCGCCTTTTTACAGCTTTCAGGAGGCAGTACGGGGCTGTCCAAGCTGATTCCGCGAACACACGACGATTACATATACAGTTTGCGCATCAGTGCGGAAATATGCGGCTTGGATCATCACAGCGTTTATTTGGCCGCTCTGCCGACAGCGCATAATTATCCGCTCAGCTCGCCGGGTGTGCTGGGAACTTTATATGCCGGAGGCCGGGTTGTTCTGTCACCGACGCCGAGTCCGGATGACTGCTTCCCGTTAATTGAAAAAGAACGTGTCACGATTACAGCGCTCGTCCCGCCGCTTGCGATGGTGTGGATGGACGCATCCGGTTCGCGAAGTGATGATTTATCAAGCCTTCAAGTGCTGCAGGTAGGAGGCGCCAAATTCAGCGCTGAGGCGGCCCGCCGCGTGAAGAGCGCTTTCGGATGCACCCTTCAGCAGGTTTTCGGAATGGCGGAAGGATTGGTGAATTATACGAGACTGGATGATCCTGAAGAGATCATTGTCAATACGCAAGGCAGACCGATGTCACCTTTTGATGAGGTCAGGGTTTTAGACGATGACGGGCGGGATGTCGCCCCCGGTGAAGCGGGACATTTGTTTACACGCGGCCCTTACACGATTCGCGGATATTATAAAGCGCCAGAACATAATGAAAGATCATTCACAGCCGACGGATTTTATCAGACCGGCGATATCGTCAAACTGACGGCGGACGGCTATATCATCGTCGAAGGACGTGCGAAAGATCAAATCAATCGGGGCGGTGAAAAAATAGCCGCTGAGGAGGTGGAAAATCACCTTCTTGCGCACCCTGCCGTTCATGATGCGGCCATGGTTTCAATGCCGGATGATTTTCTCGGGGAGCGGTCCTGTGTGTTCGTCATCCCGAAAGGAGAAGCGCCGAAACCGGGAGAGCTGAAAGCATTTTTACGTGAGCGCGGACTGGCGGCATATAAAATCCCCGACCGGATTGAATTTATCGCTTCTTTCCCGAAAACCGGCGTCGGCAAGGTCAGTAAAAAGGATCTTCGCGAAACGATCGCCCAAAAAGTAAAGCCGGCTGAAATCAAACAATCTTAAAAAAGGAAGTGTTTACATTGGCTATACCGTCTATTCCCGCATATGCGCTGCCGACAGCGTCAGATATGCCTGAAAATAAAGTATCGTGGACGCTGAATCCGAAACGCGCGGTGCTTCTGATCCATGACATGCAGAATTATTTCGTCGATGCTTTTGCGAAAGGTGTCGCTCCGATCACAGAGGCGTCTCAGAATATCAAAAAAATAAAAGAGCAATGCAAAGCACTCGGCATTCCGGTGGTGTATACCGCGCAGCCGGGCAGCCAAGACCCGGCGGACCGCGCGCTGCTGACGGATTTTTGGGGACCGGGGCTAAAAAGCGGGCCTTATGAAGAAAAGGTCATTCCGGAGCTTGCCCCGGATGATCAGGACATTGTCCTCACAAAGTGGAGATACAGCGCGTTTAAACGGACGAATCTCCTTGAGATCATGCGTGAAAGCGGCAGAGACCAGCTCATGATTACGGGAATTTATGCACACATCGGCTGCCTCGTCACAGCATGTGAAGCATTTATGGATGATATCCAAAGCTTCTTTATCGGAGATGCCGTTGCTGATTTTTCTTCAGAAAAACATAAGATGGCCATCGAATATGCGTCTCAGCGCTGCGCTTACACAGCTTTGACAAACGAAGTGCTGGAGCTGCTGGGCGGCGCGCCGGTTACTGAAGGAGAAAAGAAGGCTTCCGCCGTATTGACAAAAGACCGGGTGCGGGAACAAATTGCGGCGATTCTTCAAGAATCACCGTCTGATATTCCGGATCATGAAGACCTGCTGGACAGAGGTCTTGACTCCGTCAGAATCATGAGCCTTGTCGAACAATGGCGCCGTGACGGAGCTGAAGTGACGTTTGTGGAACTGGCGGAGAACCCGACGCTGGAAGAGTGGTGGAGACTTCTTTCTTCCCGATCTCAAAAAGTCTTGCCGAACGCAGATTATTTATAAAGGGAGAGAATAGAATGCATGATACACAACAGCTGCCTCTGACAGGCGCACAGGCCGGTATCTGGTTTGCGCAGCAGCTTGATCCTGATAATCCGATTTACAATACAGGCGAGTACGTTGAGATAAACGGCGCGATCGATGTGAACATATTTAAAACCGCTCTCGAACGCGTGCTGACGGAAGCCGCGTCATTACACGCCCGCTTCGAGGAGGGAGCAGACGGGCCGAAGCAGATCATCAATCCTCCATTTGAGGCTGCGATCGATGTCATAGATGTGAGTTCAGAAGCTGATCCGCAGCAGGCCGCACTCAGACTCATGCAGACAGATTTGGCTGAGCCCGTTGATATGGCGGCCGGGCCTTTGTTCCGCGACATTTTATTTCAGGCGGGACCGGAACGCTTTTTCTGGTATCAGCGCATTCACCACATTGCGATAGACGGCTACGGTTTTTCACTGCTGGCACGGCGTACGGCGCAAATGTACACCGCAATACGGGAAGGACGTCCGGATAACGGGCGCTCCTTCGGCTCTTTGGAGGAGCTGGTAAAAGAAGAACAAGAATACCGCGCGTCTGATCAATTCCTGAAAGATCGGGAATTTTGGATGGAGAAATTTGCGGATGAACCTGATGTCGTCAGTTTGGCGGAAAGAGCGCCGCGAACGTCAACAAGTTTTCGGAGAAGTACGGCTTATCTTTCTGAAACGGCTTTACAGCATGTAAAAGCGATTCCGAACTGGCATGAAGCCGTTACTGCCGCAGCGGCGGTATATGTCCACCGGATGACAAACGCAGGGGATATCGTGCTCGGTTTACCGATGATGGGACGGATCGGCTCGATTTCACTGAATATTCCGAGTATGGTCATGAATCTTCTGCCTTTACGGCTTTCTCTCCGCCCGGATATGAATTTTCATGAGGCCGTCAGCCAAGTGGCAAAAGAAATCCGAAACATCCGGCGCCATCAGAAATACCGCCATGAAGACATGCGCCGCGACCTTAAATTGCTCGGAGAAAATCGCAGGCTGTTCGGCCCGCAAGTCAATGTGATGCCGTTTGACTACGCGCTTGACTTCGCCGGAGCGCGGGGGACCGTTCATAACTTATCAGCCGGGCCCGTTGATGATTTGTCAATTAACGTTTACGACAGAGCGGACGGAAGCGGAATGCGTGTGGACTTTGATGCGAATCCGGAAGTGTACAGCGCCGAAGATATTGAAAACCATCAAAAACGATTCCTGCTTCTGTTGGAATCAGCTGTGAAAGACCAGACACAAAAAATCGGCACACTCAACCTTCTGCTTGAAAGTGAACGTCTCCGCGTACTGGAAAGCTGGAATGACACGCGCAAGGCCGAGAAGCAGAAAAGTCTGCCGGAGCTGTTTTACGAACAGGCCGTAAAAACACCGGACCGGCCGGCAATCATCACCGAAAACGAAGAGCTCAGCTATGCCGAATTGAACAAGCGCGCGAACCAGCTTGCCGGCATGCTAAAAGAAAAGGGGCTCGGACCGGAACAATTTGCCGCTTTGCTGCTTCCGCGGTCACAGGAGTTGGCCGTGAGCATGCTGGCCGTTTTGAAAACGGGAGCCGCATACCTGCCGCTTGATCCTGATTTTCCTTCTGAGCGGATCACATACATGCTCAAAGATGCACAGCCTGCCTGCCTGATTACAACGATGGAATTATCCGGCCGCATGCCGGAAGACAGTGATGCAAAAAGAATCATTCTCGATGACCCGGATACGGTAAAAACCGTTGCCGCTCAAAATGCTGACTGTCCCGCTCAGGCGGAATGTTCGCCTTTGCACCCCGCTTATATCATCTATACATCGGGTTCAACGGGCAAACCGAAAGGCGTAGTCGTGACATTAAAAAGCGTAAGCAATTTCCTCTTATCCATGCGGGAAATGTTCCCGCTCGGCGAACAAGACCGCCTGCTTGCCGTTACGACTGCGGCGTTTGATATTTCCGGACTTGAGCTCTTCCTTCCGCTCATCAGCGGGGCAGGGTGCGTTATCGCACATAAAGAGACGATTCAGGAACCGCGGGCGCTTGCGCACATGATTCACTCATACGGTATTTCAATCATGCAGGCAACGCCGACATTGTGGCATTCATTAGTTACCAATGAACCGGATTCTCTCCGGGCGCTGCAGGTGCTTGTCGGAGGTGAGGCGCTTCCGAAGGCGCTTATGCATGCTCTGCTTGAATCAGGCTGTACGGTGACGAATCTGTACGGGCCGACTGAAACAACAATCTGGTCGGCCGCACAGCCGCTTGCAAAAGGCCATACAGGGGCGCCTCCGATCGGAAAGCCGATTTGGAACACGCGGGTATACGTGCTGGACGCCGCATTGCAGCCCGTCCCGCCGGGAATTGCGGGCGAGCTTTATATAGCGGGCGAGGGGCTTGCCAGAGGTTATTATAACCGTCCTGATTTAACAGCTGAAAGATTCATTGCCGATCCATACGGCCCCGCGGGCGCGAGGATGTACCGGACGGGAGATCTCGTGCGCTGGCGTGAGGACGGCTCGCTTGATTATATCAGCAGAGCCGATCACCAAATTAAAATCCGCGGGTTCCGGATAGAATTAGGAGAAATTGAGTCAGTGCTGTCGAAATATCCGGGTATTTCGCAGGCCGCCGTCATTGTCCGTGAAGACCAGCCGGGAGATAAGCGGCTGGCGGCTTATGCTGTCGCGGATCGGCCCCTTGATATCGGCGAACTTCGTGCATATATGGCCGAAAGCCTGCCGGATTATATGGTGCCGGGCGCGTTTGTACAGCTGAAGGAATTGCCGCTGACGCCGAATAAGAAGCTCGATCGCAGCGCTCTGCCTGCACCTGATTTTTCCGCTGTCCTGTCTGACAGAGGGCCGCGGACACCGCAGGAAGAAATATTATGCGATCTGTTTGCCGAGGTTCTCGGTCTCGCGCGGGTCGGAATTGATGACGGGTTCTTTGAATTGGGCGGACATTCGCTCTTAGCCGGACGCCTGATGAGCCGGGTTCGGGAGACGATGGGCGCAGAGCTTGGCATCGGCCGTCTGTTTGATACGCCGACCGTTGCCGGGCTCGCCGCACAGCTTGACACCGCAAAGAGTGCGCGGCCTAAGCTCAAGCCGTTTGACCGGCCGGAGCACATCCCGCTGTCATTTGCGCAGCTGCGTCTTTGGTTTCTCTACTGTCTTGAAGGGCCAAGCCCGACTTACAACATTCCGGTGATTGTCCGCATGTCAGGCAAGCTTGACCAATCAGCGCTGAAACACGCCTTTTACGATGTGGTCAGCCGTCATGAAAGCCTGCGCACCGTTTTTCCGGAAAATAAGGGATCATCGCATCAGCTCATTTTATCTGCTGAAGAAGCCCGCCCTGTGTTTACAGTGACACGTGCAGACAAAAACGAGCTCCAAGACATGCTTGCCGCTGCGGCACGATATCGGTTTGATCTCGCTAAAGAGCCGGCCGTCCGGGCTGAGCTGTTTGATCTTGGTGACGGCGAGTATACGCTGATGATTCTCCTGCATCACATCGCAGGTGACGGCTGGTCCTTGAATCCGCTCATGCGTGACTTATCCATAGCCTATATCGCCCGGCAAACAGGTGAAAAAGCAGAATGGGCGCCGCTGGCGGTTCAATATGCGGATTATGCGCTTTGGCAGCAGCAGCTTTTAGGCAGCGCGTCTGATTCTGAGAGCTTAATTGCGCGCCAGCTGGATTTCTGGAAGAAAACGCTTGAAAATGTACCGGATCAGCTGGAGCTGCCGTCTGATTTTCCGCGTCCCGCTGAATCAAGCTACAGGGGCGGCGTCATTCCGGTCAACATCGGCCAAGAGCTTCATGCCCGTCTTCTCTCACTTGCCAGAAAGCAGCGCGTAAGCCTGTTTATGGTGCTTCAATCAGGGCTTTCCGCGTTACTGACCCGGCTCGGTGCAGGGACCGATATTCCGATCGGCAGTCCGATAGCCGGCCGCAGTGATGACGCATTGGGAGACCTTGTGGGTATGTTCATTAATACACTCGTGCTGAGAACCGATACCTCTGGCGATCCGAGCTTTTGTGAGCTCCTTGAAAGGGTCAGAGAAATGAATCTCGCAGCATATGAACATCAGGATGTGCCGTTTGAACGTCTCGTGGAAGAATTGAATCCAAGTCGTTCCCGATCAAGACATCCGCTGTTCCAAGTGATGCTCGCATTCCAAAATACGCCTGACCCTGTACTCAGTCTTCCTGATATGGAAACAAGCCTGCAAATCAGCAGTGTCGGATCGTCCAAATTTGATTTGACGCTGGAATTGGCGGAACAGCGCCATGACGACGGCACGCCTGCCGGTATTGAAGGCCTGCTGGAGTTCAGTACGGACTTATTCAGAAAAGAAACGGCCGAAGCACTTGCCGGACGCCTGCTTCTTCTGCTCGAAGATGCTGCATCACATCCGGAAAAACCGATCGGAAGCTTAACCATTCTTTCTGATGAAGAGCGCCGGAAGCTTTTGCCGGTTAAACAGGCAAAACAGCATATTCAGCCTCGGCAGACACTGCCTGAACTGTTTGAAATACAGGCCGCCGCAAAATCGGATGAAACGGCGGCAGTATTTGAAGAGAGCGGTCTCACTTATAAAGAGCTGAATGAAAAAGCCAATCAGCTCGCGCACATGATGATTGCCCGCGGCGTCGGCCCGGAGCAGTTTGTCGCACTGGCGCTGCCGCGTTCTTTAGATATGATTGTCGGGCTGTTAGCCGTCCTGAAGACGGGGGCAGCGTATTTGCCGCTTGATCCTGATTATCCCGCGGACCGCATTGCTTTTATGTTACATGATGCCAAGCCTGTATTTATGCTCACCAATCGTGAAGGCGCAAGTAAGCTCTCTATCGAAAGCGGCATGCCGGCCTTCATCTTGGATGATCCGCAGAACAAGGAAACACTTCGGCAATATGCCGTCACGAACCCTGAGAATGCCGACCGTATTCGTCCGCTGTCACCGCTTCACCCGGCCTATGTCATTTACACGTCGGGATCAACAGGTGTGCCGAAAGGTGTCATCATTCCGCACAGCAATGTTATCCGGCTGTTTGAGTCGACGCGGCATTGGTATCACTTTCATTCTGATGATGTATGGACGATGTTTCACTCCTACGCTTTCGATTTCTCTGTCTGGGAAATGTGGGGGCCGCTGCTTCACGGCGGACGTCTCGTCGTCGTGCCGCATGACATCAGCAGATCGCCGGAAGCGTTTTTACATCTTCTCGTGAAAGAGCGGGTGACCGTGCTTAACCAAACGCCGTCAGCGTTTTACCAGCTGATGCATGCGGAAAAAGAACACAAAGAGCTGGGGCGTCAGCTCGCACTCAGATATATCATCTTCGGCGGCGAGGCGCTTGAGCTGAGCCGGCTTGAGGATTGGTACAGCCGCCACGCAGACAATCAGCCGGTGCTCGTGAATATGTACGGCATTACGGAAACGACGGTGCACGTCAGTTACCTTGAATTAGACAAAAACATTGCCGAACTGAGAGCAAACAGCCTCATCGGCTGCGGTATTCCTGATCTGAACGTATATGTGCTTGATGACCGGCTGGAGCCTGTGCCCCCGGGCATCACTGGCGAAATGTATGTTGCCGGAGGAGGCGTGGCACGCGGCTACTTAGGGCGGCAAAGCCTGACCGCCGAACGCTTTGTGGCTGATCCGTACGGCCCGCCGGGAACGAGAATGTACCGGACGGGGGATTTAGCCCGCCTGCGGACGGACGGTTCTCTTGATTATATGGGCAGGGCGGACCACCAGATTAAAATCCGCGGCTTCCGGATTGAATTGGGAGAAATCGAAGCGGTTCTCGTCAAACATCCGGATGTCGAGGATGCCGCCGTAGTCGTCCGTGAAGACCGGCCGGGAGATAAACGGCTGGCCGCCTACCTTGTCCGATCTGCCGGCAGCACCTTGGACACGGGGGACATGCGCCGGTTTGCCGAAGAAAGCCTGCCGGATTACATGGTTCCGTCAGCTTTTGTCCAAATGAATGAACTGCCGCTGACACCGAATGGAAAGCTTGACCGAAAAGCGCTCCCTGCGCCTGACTTCCAAACGGAGGTCACCGGCCGGGGACCGAGAACGCCGCAGGAAGAAATGCTGTGTGAGCTGTTCGCAGAGGTGCTTCATCTGCCGCGTGTCGGTATTGATGACAGATTTTTTGATTTAGGCGGCCATTCTTTGCTTGCGGTTCATTTAATGAGCCGTATTCGGGAAGCGATGGGAGCCGAGCTCAGTATCGGAACACTATTTGAAGCTCCTACGGTGGCAAGCCTTGCTGAAAGACTTGAGTCAGGAACGGGCGCAAGCGCGCTTGATGTTCTTCTTCCGCTCAGAACGGCAGGAGAAGAAACACCGTTGTTCTGTGTCCATCCGGCCGGCGGTCTCAGCTGGTGTTATGCCGGGCTGATGTCTTCTTTAGAGGCTGATTATCCGATATACGGCTTACAGGCGAGAGGCATCGGAAAAAAAGAACCGCTTCCGCAAAGCTTAGATGACATGGCGGCGGATTATATTGAAAAAATCCGCACCGTGCAGCCGAAAGGGCCGTACCGTCTGCTCGGCTGGTCTCTCGGAGGGAATGTCATTCAGGCCATGGCGACACAATTACAGAGCCGGGGGGAAGAGGTTTCGCTTTTGGTGATGCTTGACGCGTATCCGAATCATTTTCTGCCGATAAAAAATGCGCCTGATGACGAGGAAGCCGTCATCGCGCTGCTTGCCCTGGGAGGGTACGACCCGGACAGCCTCGGGGATCAGCCGCTTGATTTTGACACCGCGCTGACCATTCTCCGCCGTGAGGGAAGCGCATTAGCCAGCCTGGACGAGTCAGTGATGATGAATCTGAAAGACACGTACATTAATTCTGTCGGGCTGTTAGGAACATACAAGCCGAAGCCGTTCCACGGAGATGTGCTGTTCTTCAGATCCACGATTATTCCGGAGTGGTTTGACCCGATTGAGCCGGATACTTGGAAACCGTATATTACGGGGAATATCGAGCGGTATGACTTAGACTGCCGCCATAAAGATATGTGCCAGCCGGGCCCGCTTGCCGACATCGGCGCGATTCTGGCAGAGAAATTAAACGGACGGCGTACAGTCCGGTAGAGAAAGGAAAGAATGATATGACAAATCCATTTGAACGGGAAGACGGCTCATACCATGTGCTCGTCAATGCTGAAGGCCAGTACTCACTGTGGCCGGCCTATCTGGATGTGCCGGACGGCTGGGAAACCCGCGTCACGAATGAAACCCGCCCCGTTTGTCTCGAATATATTGAAACAAACTGGCGTGATATGAGGCCGGAAAGCCTGAAACAGGACGAAACCGCTAAAATGTAATAAGAAAAGCCTGCCGTTATTTCGGCAGGCTTTTTATGCGGACATCAGCCGTTAAGCTGTGTATGATCACAAAATGTATAAGGGTGGCCTTCTTCATTCGTGCACCATGACTGAGACAGAAAAGCCAAAAAGACCGCGGCCCACTGGTCTGCAAACTGGATTAAAATACCGCCGTCGTGCCACGTTCCGTTATCCTTCTTCCAGCGTGTATCAATTGGGTTTCCCTGATTCATATGAATATTATGCATGCCGTTTGTCGGCTTGAACCCGAAAATCTTATCAGCGCCCGGCTCCGGCCCGAATTTAGAGCCGTAAATATAGACGGTGGCTTTTTCTGATTTGGCTTTTTGCATGTACGTCTCAATAAAGTCATTTAAGTCATTATCCGGACCGGTGACTTCATGCGGGAGGGGCACCATGTTCCGGGGATCAAACAATCCGCCGCGGACATAATCCAGCGCCAGCTCACGGCTGGTTTCATCAATTGGGGTATATCCATACGGAATGTTGGGCAGCAGGGTGATCGCGCTTGCGTCAAAATGATCGCGTGCCGCATACAGAACCTCTGATTCTTTTGAACTTGACATGACATTGATCGCACAGCGATAGCGCGTATCAGGCTCGCCTAGCACCTCGACTTGAAAATGCGGAGAATCATCATCTGTTTCCCTTTTCATATCTGACACAGTGCCTTTTAATACACCATAGTGCTGAACAGCCATATGAATCCTCCTTTTTCTTTCGGGATATGAATTGATATTCGAGACAGGGGGCCGTTTTTCCTTTTATGAGAAAGAAAAAAGGACAGCCCGCTGATCAGGCTGTCCTCTTCATATCTATTAAGCTTTTGCAGCCGAACCTTGCATTGCTTTTTCAGCAGGCACGTAGTCATAGCCTAAGTCTTTGGCTACCGCTTCATACGTGACATGTCCGTTAGCCGTATTTAAGCCCGCTTTAAGCGCAGGGCTGTCTGCAATGGCTTGTGCCGCGCCTTTATTGGCGATTTGAAGCGCGTAAGGAACGGTTACATTCGTTAATGCGAGCGTAGACGTACGCGGTACGGCGCCCGGCATATTGGCGACAGCGTAGTGAACGACGCCGTGTTTTTCGTAAGTCGGATTATCGTGGGTTGTAATATGATCAACGGTTTCCACAATGCCGCCCTGATCGATGGCAACATCAACAATGACGGAACCCGGTTTCATTTGTTTAACCATTTCTTCCGTAACGAGAGTCGGCGCTTTGGCTCCCGGGATGAGCACGGCGCAGATCAGAAGATCCGCTTCCGCGACGGAATCTGCAATATTTACAGGGTTTGACATCAAGGTTTTAATCTGATGCCCGAAAATATCATCAAGCTGACGCAGGCGGTCTGCGTTTAAATCGATCATTGTCACATCGGCACCGAGTCCGACAGCCATTTTCGCGGCATTTGTTCCGACGCCGCCCCCTCCGATGATCGTGACTTTTCCGCGGGATACACCCGGTACGCCGGCTAATAAAATTCCTTTTCCGCCCTTTGGTTTTTCAAGAAACTGAGCCCCGATCTGCGCGGCCATTCTGCCGGCCACTTCGGACATCGGCGTAAGCAGCGGAAGGGAACGTCCGTCCGTTACCGTTTCGTACGCGATAGCTGTCACGCCTTTTTCTGTAAGCGCTTTAGCTAATTCCGGCTCTGCAGCTAAATGAAGGTAAGTGAATAAGACCAGACCTTGACGGAAATACGCATACTCTTCAGCCAGCGGTTCTTTTACCTTCATGACCATTTCCGCATCCCATACTTGCTTTCTGTCCTCCAGAATTTCCGCCCCTGCTGATACGTAATCTTCATTTGTAAAGCCGCTTCCGAGTCCCGCTCCGGATTCCACAAGAACCCGATGGCCGTTTCCGATAAGCTGTGAAACGCCTCCAGGTGTTAATGCCACTCGATTTTCATTGTTTTTGATTTCCTTTGGAACCCCGATAATCATGTCTGTTTCCCCCAATGTTTGTGTGATACTTCAAGTGTAGCGCGATTTTTGCGAAAATTCTTTGTTTGAAACAGAAAATAAAAAAACACGGATTTGTGAAATTTCACGAACCCATGCTGCGAAGTTTGATATCAAGGTAAATCGTAAACTTTTCATTCACATTTTTTAAGTCGATTTCTGCGATCTGGCTGATTCTTTTCAGCCTGTAATTCAATGTATTGACATGGATGTTAAGCGCTTTAGCGGCGGTGTTGACGTTGCTGTCGGCATCAATAAAATGTTCGAGCGTTTTTACCATATCGGCTTGGTGCTCCCTGTCATACTGCTCAAGCTTTGAGAGGGAATAGTTCATATAGCCGCTGTGCTTGCGTTTTTCATCCAACACATCCAGGTACTGATAAATGCCGAGTTCCGAGAAGCTGAAAAGGTGTTTGGTTTCTCTCACAAACCGCTCTTTCGCTTTTAATACGGAAAGCGCTTCCTGATAGGAGCGGTAAACGTAAGAAATCGATTCGTAAATACCGCCGACCGCAATCGACGCATCCTCAATTTTATATCGTTCCTTCAGCTGTTTTTGAATATGAAGGGCGAAGTGCTTTAAATCTTTAAAAGGCTGATCGGTTTTCGGCGCGGCTAATAAGATTAATTCATTTGAATCGACAGTCGCCAGCATGACATGAATCTGCTGTGTCGTTTCCTGCAAATATTGCAGCTGCTGTTCTGTCTTTTCAGTCAGCTCATCATGTAAACGGATGATCATGACGCTGAACACGGACGGCAGCGCCATTCCGAGCTTATGAAACCCTTCGGCCATCTCGGCTTCCTGATAAATATGGCCGGTCAGCATTTTCCAAAAAAACTCCTGGCCCCGCTCTTCGATTTTCGTTTTGCGGATCTGCAGGTGCAAAAGTTTGTTCCGCACCGCTTTGGCTGCCAGCTGAAGTGTCTTCAGATCTTCGTCATTGAGATTTTTTTTGATCTCAAGCGCCCAAATAAATCCGAGAACCTGACTGTTTTTCCAGATGGAAATCGCCACGCGGTTGCTTAGGCCCACCTCGTCAATTTCTTTCACTTTGATCGGCTGGTCCGTTTTTAAAAGAGCCGGAATGGTTCCGTCTTTCCACAGTTTGTTGATGACTTTCTCCGGCACCCTCCGCCCGATAATCGTCGACGTCCGGGCCGGATCTGTACAATCGCTGTGCGTGCTGTATGCAAGCAGTTTATGATTAACGTCTTCTATTGTAATGGGGCATTGAAGAACTTCACTGATATGGTCGGCAACATCTTCAAGCCTGTCGAAACTGTACTTAAATGGATCCTTTGGATTGGTCATCTGTATCCCTACTTTTTCATAGCTTCATATCTTGATCTTACCATCTTGCTTTTCAGACTGAAAGGCATCTTTGCAGGGAAATAGACTAGGACAATAAGATCATTCGATGAAAACGAAAATAATGAGAAAATCATACTACTTCATTTACAAAATGTGTAAATATACCGAAAAATCCAATATATCATAAGACTCATTTTGTAAAATTAAAACAGATTTGTTTGACTGTGCCGAATGGTTGTTTTTATAATAATGACGTTCAAAAAATAAGTGAATTAGCCCATATTTAGGCTGATGACACAGGAGGGTATAAGGAATATGTCTGGATTAATTCGTGTCACACCCGAAGAGCTAAGAGCGATGGCTAAGCAATATGGCGTTGAAAGTCAGGAAGTCATGAATCAGGTTGACCGCCTGAACCGCATGATTTCTGATTTGAAAAGCATGTGGGAAGGTGCTTCAAGTGAAGCATTTGCAGATCAATATGAGCAGCTGAAACCTTCATTTATTAAAATGTCTGAATTGCTTCAAGATGTGAATCATCAGCTCGATCAAACGGCAAATACGCTTGAGTCTACTGACCAAGATATCGCTAACCAAATTCGCGGATAATAAGATGAATGAAGAAACGGAGCGCCTGATTCAATCAAGAAGACGGCGCTCTTTCTATGTAAGGGTGATATGAATATGTATATCGATATTACAATAGATTTAACACATTATAACGGCAGCGTCTTCGATCTCAGATTGTCAGATTACCATTCTGTGAAAAAAGTCATCGATATTGCCCGGCAGGCTCAGCATGTATCTGTTCCGCCGCGTGAAGGCTATTGGATCAGAGTGGTCAATAAAGAAGCCGTTTTTTCCGGAGAACAAAAGCTATCTGACTGCGGCATTACGAACGGAGACCGCCTTGAAATTTTATGAAAGGACATGGTGGAATGACAGATCATAACCGATCTTATTTAGAAACAGAATTAGACGCCGTCCGGGAAGAAACCGAATCAGGCTTCACGTTCACCTTCCAGCGGGAAAAAATCAAGCTTCTTGACGGGCTGGAAGCAAACGTGATTAAAGATGCTGATCCTTTTTTTCAAAAAGAGGTCTCAGTTTCAGAAGACGAAGTAACCATCACAATCAAACCTCCTTCTTCTTATCAGGCTTTCCGCTATATAAAAGGAAAAGATAAAAAAAGCAGGTGGCAATTTGCCTACCGTCTCGTCCAAGCCGTGAAACAGCATAAGCTGAAACGTCTCAATCTGATTGCCGCCCCTGAAAATATCGTGTTTGATAAAGCGCTGACGCCTTACTTTCTTCATTACGGCGTAAAGGAGAGCCTTCCGCCTTATGAGGAAGATAGAGAAAGGGTGTTAAAAGAGCTCAAAGCCTGTGCGGCGCTTGCAGCTGACGGGGCGTACACCTTCGATGAATATTTGAAGTACAAGGAGACGCTTCACTTCTCTCCTGAGGTGAAAAGCGTGCTAGAGGCGGAGACGATTGAAGAACTGGAAGAAACCATTCAAACCGCAATTGATTCCCTCGAAGAAAGGGACAAGACATACATAAAACTGCCGAAAAAGAAATGGAAAATCCAAAGATACGCCGGTCTGGCGCTTGCCGTCCTCCTTGTGCCGACACTTCTTTACTCCTTATACGTTCTGTTTTTCGCCCAGCCAAAGCAAGAGGCAATTACGGAAAGCAACCGCTATTTTTTAAATCAGCAGTACAGCAAAGTCATTGACACACTCGCTAAATACGATGCGGAAAGCCTCCCGGAATCTGTCCAGTACGAGCTTGCTTCCTCTTATGTGGCAGTTGAAAATCTGAGGGAAGAACAGCGGAAAAACATCGGGAATCTGGTGACGCTGCAATCAGACCCGAAGCACTTCCTTTATTGGATTGATATCGGCAGAGGGGAAAATGAAGAAGCCATCAAAATCGGCCGCAATCTTGAGTACAACCCGTACATCTGGCTCGGACTTACAAAATATAAACAGCAATTATTAGCGGATGACAGTATGAAAGACGACGAAAAGCAGAAAGAACTGGACGCCGTGGAAAGCGAGCTTGCGAAGGCGAAAAAAGAGGCGGAGGAGCAGCATAAAGAAGCGGAGGAAAACGGTGACACCGCCGAAGCTTCCGCCGGACAGGATGAAAGCAAACAAGACAAAGCGAAAGATAACAAAGAGAACGACAAGAAAGATGAGAAAAAAGATGAAAAAAAATAACAGCACACATCAAATGGCCGCAGGTAACGATCAGGCTGTCAGGAGGTTCGCCATATGAGTCTGTTATGGGTTTTTTACCGAGAGCACGTACAAAAGATTCAGCTGTCTGAACTCCCGCCGTCTCAGCCGATTACGATCGGTCCGGATATGAAAGATACTATCACGGTCGGCACACTTCCATTACGGCAAAACGCCGCAACCCTTTATCGAAAAGAAACAGATCGTTATGATGTTTTCCTGGGAAATAACTGTGCCGGCGAATTGACAATAGGAAATGAAATGCCCTGCCGGATTGAAGAAGAGACGATGCGGCTTCTGCTCACCCCTGACAAAGAAGAATCCTCCGTTTATTTTATCGGCGGGAAGGATGAGATCGTTTTCTCATCAGAAATAGAGGAAGCGGATATATACAAAGAGCCGTCCTCCGCTCAAACAGGGGCTTTTTATCTGCGAAAGTCGGGAGGATGCTGGTCTGTCGTCCCTGATGGCCAAGACGTTTATGTGAACGGAAAGCTTGCAGAAGCTAAAGGAAGGCTCCGGACGGGAGATGAGCTGCTGTGGAATTTTCTGCGTGTGAGGCTGACGGAGGACGACCTTTTAGAAGCCGTTCATCACGAAAAGCTTCATACCGGTTTAACCAAAACGGTAAAACCAAGCACCGAAATGAAAAAGAAATACCCGCAATATCGAAGAACGCCGCGCATGGTCTACGATCTTCCAGAAGACCGCGTTTCATTCAGCTTTCCCTCGCAGGAAAGCGAACAGAATAACCGGGGGCTGTGGCTCGTCATTCTGCCTCCTTTGGTCATGCTGATTGTAATGGGGGTTGTCGCCATTATACAGCCGAGGGGCATATTCATCCTAGTCTCTTTGGCGATGTTTATGATGACTCTCATTACCTCCACCGTGCAGTATTTCCGTGAAAAAAACCAGCGGAAAAAACGGGAGGAGAAGCGGGAGCGTGTGTACAAGCAGTATTTAGAAAACAAAAGGAAAGAACTTCAGGCGCTGTCGGAAAAACAGCTGCAAGTGCTGACGCATCATTTTCCCACGTTTGAAAAAATGAAATATTTAACCTCTGAAATCAGCGGCCGCATTTGGGAGAAATCGCTGGAAAGCAGGGATTTTCTGATGCTTCGGCTCGGAACGGGCACGGTCCCGGCAAGCTACGAGATTTCAATGAGCGGCGGAGACCTGGCGAACCGTGATGTGGATGACTTGATGGAGCAGTCGCAGCACATGCAGCGCGTGTATAAAGATATCCGCCATGCGCCCGTGACTGTTGATTTACAAGAAGGGCCGATGGGGCTTGTCGGGAAACCTCAGATCGTCAAAAATGAAATTCACCAGCTGATCGGCCAGCTCGCGTTCTTCAACAGCTACCATGATCTGCGGTTTGTCTTTATCTTTCATGAGGACGAATATAAGGAATGGGAATGGATGAAGTGGCTGCCGCAATTTCAGCTGCCTCATATGTACGCGAAAGGATTTATTTACAATGAACAGACCCGCGATCAATTGTTATCGTCCATTTACGAGCTGCTGCGTGAGCGGGATTTGGAAGAAGATAAAGAAAAGAAGATCTTCCAGCCGCATTTTGTCTTTGTCATCACAAATCAGCAGCTGATCGCAGAGCACGTCATTTTAGAATACATCGAAGGCCGGCATGAGCATCTCGGCATCTCGGCAATCATCGCCGCGGAAACGAAGGAAAGCCTGGCGGAAAACATTCACACCCTCGTCCGCTACATTAATGAAGATGAGGGAGACATTCTCATTCAGCAGAAAAAAGCGGTGCAGATCCCGTTTAAGCTGGACAGGCACGAACGGAAAAACAACGAGCGTTTTTCCCGGACGCTTCGGACATTGCATCATCAGGTCGGAATGACGAATTCCATTCCTGAAACGGTCTCATTTCTGGAGCTGTTTCATGCGAAGGAAGTAAAAGAAATCGGCATCAGGCAGAAGTGGGAGACAAGTGAGTCTGCAAAATCGCTGGCTGTTCCGATCGGCTATAAAGGAAAAGACGACATCGTCTATTTAAACCTGCATGAAAAAGCGCACGGGCCGCACGGATTGCTGGCGGGAACGACCGGCTCCGGGAAAAGTGAATTTCTGCAAACGTACATCCTGTCATTGGCAGTTCACTTTCACCCGCATGAAGCGGCGTTTTTGCTGATTGACTATAAGGGAGGAGGAATGGCCCAGCCGTTCCGCAAGATGCCGCACCTTCTCGGGACCATCACGAATATTGAAGGAAGCAGAAACTTCAGTATCAGGGCGCTTGCATCCATTAAAAGCGAGCTGAAAAAACGGCAGCGTCTGTTTGATCAATATCGCGTCAATCACATCAATGACTATACAAAGCTGTATAAACAGGGAGAAACGGATATTCCGATGCCGCACCTGTTTTTGATTTCAGATGAATTCGCCGAGCTGAAAAGCGAAGAGCCTGACTTTATCAGGGAGCTTGTCAGCGCGGCCCGCATCGGACGGAGCCTTGGTGTGCATTTAATTCTCGCCACGCAAAAGCCGGGCGGCATCATTGACGACCAAATATGGAGCAACTCACGCTTTAAGGTCGCGCTGAAAGTGCAGGATGCAAGTGACAGTAAAGAAATCCTGAAAAACAGTGATGCGGCGAATATTACGGTCACCGGACGCGGCTACTTGCAAGTCGGAAATAACGAAGTGTATGAGCAGTTCCAGTCTGCCTGGAGCGGCGCCCCTTACATGGAAGATGTATACGGCACCGAGGATGACATTGCCATCGTTACCGACACCGGCTTAATTCCGCTGTCTGAGGTGGACGCGGATGATGCGGCGAAAAAAGACGCCCCGGCAGAAATAGAAGCCGTAGTCGAAGAAATCGAGCGGATTCAAAATGAAATGGGCATTGAAAAGCTGCCGAGCCCGTGGCTTCCGCCGCTTGCCGAACGTATCCCGCGCACGCTTTACCCTGCGCAGGAAAAAGACCGCTTCTTCATCGCCTGCGTGGATGAGCCTGATCAGCAAAGACAGGCGCCTCTCGCTTATACGATGATGGATGACGGCAACATCGGCATTTTCGGCTCATCCGGCTACGGCAAGTCAGTGGCTGCCATCACCTTCCTGATGAACTTCGCGGAAGGATACACGCCGGAAGAGCTTCATATGTACATCTTTGATTTCGGAAACGGCACGCTTTTGCCATTGGCAAAGCTTCCGCACACCGCAGACTATTTCTTAATGGATCAAATGAGAAAGATCGAAAAATTCATGATCCGCATCAAGGAAGAAATCGAGCGGCGGAAACGGCTGTTCAGAGAAAAAGAAGTCAGCCATATCAAAATGTACAATTCGCTCAGTGAAGAAGAGCTGCCGTTTATATTTATCACAATTGACAATTTCGACATCGTAAAAGATGAAATGCATGAATTAGAAACGGAATTTATCCAGATTTCACGCGACGGGCAAAGCTTAGGCATTTACTTCCTGCTGACCGCAACGAGGGTAAACGCCGTCCGCCAGTCGCTGTTAAACAACATAAAAACGAAAGTCGTCCATTATTTAATGGATCAGTCAGAAGGATACTCCATTTACGGGCGTCCGCCGTTCAGTCTCGAACCGATCCCGGGCCGCGTCATGATCCAAAAAGAAGAACTGTATTTCGCGCAAATGTTTCTTCCGGCTGAAGCGGAAAATGACCTCGAGATGTTCCAGGCGCTGAAAGATGATGTAAAAGCTTTAGCTGAGCGCCACGCCGGAACAGCCGGCCCACACCCGATTCCGATGCTTCCGGATAGGCTGACGGCCGGAGAATTTTCACTCCGTCTCGGCCCGGATCAAGAACCGTTCCGCATTCCTGTCGGGCTTCATGAGGAAAAGGTCAGCCCTGTGTACTTTGATCTGGGCAAAAATAAACATTGTCTTATTTTGGGCCAGACACAGCGTGGAAAAACAAACATTCTGAAAGTGATGCTGAATCACCTGCTGCGTGAAGGTACGGAACGGGTCGGGCTGTTTGACTCGATTGACCGCGGACTGTCGCAGTATGCGCAGGAAACAAAGGTCAGCTATCTGGATACAAAAGAAGACGTCCGGCAGTGGATCGAAACGGCAGAAGCCATTTTCACGGAGCGCGAAGCTCAGTATGCGCAGGCCGTCAAAAATGGCGATGTGCACAAACTCAGTTTCTCTCCGGTCGTGTTAATGGCCGACGGCATTACAAGATTCCAGCAGACGATCGACACCGCCATTCAGGACAAACTGGCGATGTTTATGAAATCTTACGCGCATGTGGGCTTCAGTTTTATCCCGGCGGGCAATCACAGCGAATTCTCAAAAGGCTATGATTCCTTAACGACGGAAATGAAACAGATCCGCCACGCGATGCTGCTTGTGAAAAAATCCGAACAAAATGTCATTCCGCTGCCTTACCAAAGGCAGGAACCGGACATTCAGCCGGGCTTCGGCTATTTGGTTGAAAACGGGAAGGAGCAAAAAATCCAAATACCTTTATGTTCAGCGGAAAGGGAGGCCGTCAGATGACTGAACAACGAAAAAGCCTGATCAAATTAATAGCCGCGGTCGTCATCATTCTGCTGCTGCCGGTGCTGTTTTTCCGGTTTATCGGCGATGACCCGGGAAAACAAAAAATCAACGCCACCCGCCAAATCGCAGTCGTGAATGAAGATATGGGCTTACAAACAGATGAAAATGAGGAAGAGGAATCCGTCCATTTCGGCAAAGAAGTAGCGGCCGCTCTTGGCGGCCGTCCGGATTATTCATGGACGGTTGTCAACAGGAGCGCGGCTGAAAACGGTCTGGCGGCTAAGAAGTATGACGCCGTCGTTTACATTCCCTCCGATTTTTCAAAAGACATCTTAAGCTATGACAAGGAGCGCCCGCAAAAAGCCACGCTGACATTCAATATTCAAAGCAACCTGAACGCCGTCAACAAAGAAAAAGTGCAGCGTGAGCTAGAAGACGCCCAAAAATCAATGAATAAAAAAATGTCGGCATTATATTGGAATTTCGTCTCACAAAAAGTGAACAATGTCCGAGGCGATTTTGACAAGATCGTCAATAAAGAATCAGAGTTTCAAAACGTCATGTACAATTTTTACAAGCCGAGCTCCAATGACTTGGCAGGTGAAATCAAGCGGCAAAAAGACCTGATTGACGAACTGAAAAAATCAATGAATGAAGCGCAGGGCGCGGCAAAAGAAAAATTGACTTCGGCAGATGAAGCCAAAACCACGCTCAAAGACTTTGCCGATACGGTCGAGCGCTATAAACAATATCAAGAAAATCAGAAAAAACTGCTGATGGCCGCGCAGGAACAAAATCAAAAGCAAATCACAACCGGACTGAATGCCATTAAAGCACAGCAGGCCGCCAACCAGTTCAGCACGATGATGAGCGGGCTGTCTTCAGGCATAAACCGGGCGCAGACACAGCTTGACCAGACAGGATCGGCTCTTCTTGCCGCCCAACAGGTGAGAGAAGCGCAGGTTCCTGATCAGGAACGCGGGATGGCAGATATTCAATCTAATTTACTGAACAATTTTTTGACTCAATATAAAGCTCAAGCAAGATTTGAAACACTGAACAGCATCCAAACCCTTATGAAAAGGGATCGGCAGGCATTAACCGTTCCGGAAAAGGACCCGGGTGATGACGGATCGGATGAACCGAAAGAAGAAGAAAAACCGGAAAAAGAAAATCCCGGCGATCTGAAAATTGACCTTGATGATCAGCGTGACGAATTAAAGCGCATCTCCGCTGAAATCAATCACATTTCTGACGGATTAAAAGAACCGGAAAAAGAAAATCCGGCCCCTGAAAAACCGGGCCAAGGTGATGACGGTGAAAACTCCGGCGATACCGATCCGAATAACGGAACAAATCCCGGAGAAGACGGAAAAACGGAAGACGGTACAAAAGAAGAGCAGCCTGCCTCCGATAACACAAGCGATCAGGAGCCAAAAACCGTCCAGACCGCCACTGCCGCTAAAAACGTCACTCCGCCTGCTGATGAGCCGGCGGACGATCCAAACGATTCTGAAGGGGACGGCGGCACGGACATATCTGAGGCGAAAGAAAGGCTGAACCAAGCCGCAGAGCGCATTCAGCAAATTGAAAAAGAGCTGGAAGAGAAACAGCAGACTCATAATGAAGAACTGAAAAAACGTCTCGATGCTCTTGATGAAGAAATCCAAGGCCTTCAAGACCAGATTGATGACGTCAAAAAACGGGCAGACAAATTAAAGAAAAAGCTGGAAGAATCAGAAGGAAAGAGAGAACAAGATTTCAATACCATTTACAGAATGATTGTAAAAACAGAACAGAACATTCTGAACTACCCGTCATTGGATAGCGGCCGCAAATCTGCTCTTGAACAGATATTTGCCGCTGACATCAATACAAAAGAAATATCCGATTTAATGAGTTACTATAATGATTTATCCCTGTATGAGGCGACACTTTATCACTCTCTTGACGCGGGCCCGCTGCCTGATGTGAAAAACAGGGTGCTGAAAGCCCAGCAAGGCGAAGTTCAAACCGTTCTCGCCATCAAACCGGTGGAAACGGCAAGCTGGGAAAACCTGAAAAAGAACAAGATGCAGACAGATGAAGACATCAGCAATTTCATTAAAGGCATGACCGAATTCTCGGATAACTACAGTTCGTATATCAGAGATGAACAAGCCGGAGTGCTCGATGAGCTCGCCAGCATTTCAGACAGCGCGGCGAAAGCATCCGATCAGCTGGCTGAAGGCGCTGTGCAGGAAGCGGCCGCATTCAGCGGAGACGGATTAACCGGAACGATGGCGCTCGGCGCTCAGGATACCGTCGGCCGCGAAGTCCTGCAAATGTCTGACACGATGGGCCATCTGTCAGAACGCCAGTCCGGCATCATCAGCTATACCGACAATATGCAGCAAAGCGTAAATGACGTCCAGCAAAAAGCGGACACCTTAAACAGCAACTGGGGCAAAAACGTCGATTCCACGAAATTGATCAGAAATGACGTGTACGGCATTTTAGGGAACGCGCTCGTTGATGGACAGGAAAACGGCTACGTTTACGATTATCTCGCCAACCCGCTTAAAATCAGCGGAGAGGTGCCGGAAGACCGGGTTCAGAATGTTCCGCCGGTCGTCATTTTGGTGATCGTCCTGATCAGCAGTCTTCTGATCGGCTATTTCAGCTCGTATTATCAGCAGGCGCCGCTTCTTGTCAAAGGCGCGCTCTTTGGGATTTTAAACATTATGGTCGGATTGATGATCAGTCTGTTCGGTCTGAATATCTACTCGCTTCCGGATGATCAGACGATTAAATGGTCAGTCTTTACGATTCTCTTGCTTGCGGCGAGTTCTGCTTTTATCCGGGCAGCCTTTGTCTTCGGCTCGATTACCGGATGGATTGCATCATCCGCGCTCATTCTCTTTTATGTGGCGCCTTTGATCGACCTGATTATGCCGAACTTCACCTTTGACAGTCCGGTTTCGAAAGTCTATATCGATATTCAATACGGAACGGGGCATCTGTTTGCGATGGGGGTAACGGTTCTTGCGATCATTACGCTGATTGCGGCGGCGCTTCCGCTCGTCATTCGGCTGTTTGCGGAAAAAACGGAGGAAAGTGATCAGTCTTATGAGGCGTAACACAATCATGGAAAAAGGATTGCTGCTGTTTGCTCTCTCCTTTTTCCTTTTCCTTCCCCAAGCCGCAGCCGCGAATGAGGAAAATACTGATGTCAAGCCGAATGAATATGAAAAGAAAGACATTGAAATTCGTACGGATTACCTGCACGACGATGCCTACTCTGAGGAAAAAACGGCGCTTCCGAAAGAACAGAAGGATATCACGTTTGATCAGCCGGCCGAAAACCCGGATGACAAACTGATATCAAAGTTGTTTACATCGTCAGACACGGAGCCGAATACGATCAAAGCGCAATCGAAAAAACTGGGTATCACATTTGCCGAGCCTGCGGTGCGGCATACCTCGGCAGATATGGAAACGGAAGAGAAAAAGACTTCTTATCTGCTTCCTGTCATTTATGCCGTCTTGATCCTCCTCGGGATTGCGGCGATGATCTATCTGATCCCGAAAGTCACGGCGCAGGAAAAGGCAAAGCGGTAAACGGATCGCTTGTGTTTGCGGGAAGACAGCCCGTAAAATAAGAAAAAAAGGAGGAGTTTCATGCAGTTTTTTCTTATAACAGGCGCGTCAAAAGGCTTGGGCCGGGCGCTTACGGAACAGGCGCTTCAAGAAGGAGCCGAAGTCGCCGCGCTTTCAAGAACGATAAGCGGGGAAAAGCGCGAGGGGCTGACAGAATACAGTGTTGATTTAACCGATCTGGCAGATACCGGGCGGCAGATGAAGGCGATTCTTGATCAAGCAGAGGAGAAGGGGTACTCCGCTGTCACACTGATCAACAATGCCGGAATGGTGGAACCGATCAAGCGGGCGAAAGAGGCTTCCGCCGAAGAATTAAACCGCCATTACACCCTTAATCTGACGGCGCCCGTTTTGCTCAGCCAAATGTTCACAAAGCGTTTCGAAGCGTTCAGCGGCAGCAAAACAATTGTCAACATCACATCGGGCGCAGCGAAAAATCCTTATAAAGGCTGGAGCGCGTATTGCAGCTCAAAAGCGGGGCTTGATATGTTTACGAGAACATTCGGGTTTGAACAGGAAGATGAAGAACTGCCGGTCCGCATGATCTCATTCTCGCCGGGAGTGATGGATACAGACATGCAGGCTGTCATCCGTTCTTCGTCAAAAGAAGATTTTCATGACATCGAACGGTTCCGCAATCTGAAAGAAACGAAAAACCTCAGAAGTCCTGAATACATCGCCGGCGTCATTCACTCACTGGTCGCGGGCGAGCCGGAAAACGGACGGATATACGATATCAAAGAATTTTTGTAGAGCAGCGTTCACGCTGCTCTTTTTTGTTTGTACAATCACTTCGGGGTCCGGCGGCATATGATGAATGAAACAACGTATAAGGGGTATAAGAAATGTATCAGATGAATTGAGTTTCTTCTCGATTTATGTTAGGATTCTAAAAATATAAATAAGGAGGGGTTTCCATGAGAAATGTAACGTTAATGGATGTCTTCACCCATCCAATCGCACAAAAGTATTTACAGCGTTCCGGTGTCGCACATGCGATCGCCTGCGCGTTTCATGCATACCGTCTTGCCGTAAAAGCAGGTGTCAGCCCGGATCTTGCGGCGAAAGCGGCTTTACTGCATGACGTCGGCCATTATGAATGGTACACAGACGGCAAATGGGATTATGAAAAGTACAGAAGAAACGATATCCATGCCATTAAAGGCGCGGAACGGGCGCATAAGCTGCTCATCCGGCTCGGTGAAGAACCGAAAGCGGCGAAGGACATTGCGCTGGCGATTCTGCTTCACACCGATTCCTATCTGCCTGAAGGCGAACTGGACAAGAATACGCTCCAGCAAATCGTGAAACAAGCGGATGAACTCGATGAAGAACCCGGCGGACATCACCATTACCGCCAAATGGATCACACGGCCGCGCTCAAACAAATCCAAAAGCTTGATCAGTTAATTGACCAAGCCCAATATCCCATAAGAAGCTCAGTCTAGGCCACTCATGCGGCCTTTTCCGCTTACATAACTCCGCATGCTCACTAACACCTTTTCCGCTCCGATAGACGTACTGTGTCAAAGCCTTTGTCCGCTGCATATGCTGAAGGAAAACATAGTAAAGGGGATCAGCGAAAATGGCCCATCAAGGAAGCCCGCAAATCGTCTCGTTAGTGGACCCTTACGTTTATCAGACCATCCATAAGCTTATCGGCTCAAGGTTTATCATTCAAACCGTCAGACGCATTATCAGAGGACGGCTGATTGATGCCACTCCGGATCACATCGCCATTGAAGAAACGCATGACCGTGTATTTTATATCAGAAACCGCCATGTGGTTTCCGTCATGCCTGATTATACCGAACGCGTGTAACAGCCCGAATAAGGCGCAAACCGGAGGCGGCCCTATAGAACCCCGGTGCGTCTTCTTTTTTGAGATACATAGATGCACGGCGGCTTTTTTTGGTACAATCACAGTACAAGTTCACATGACAATAGGAGGAAACCGCTTGTTGAAATCAAAGGTCCATTTTTGGACGCTGCAAATTTTGCTCGTTTTGCTCATTATTTACGTATCAACGAAAGTCTCGTTTATTTTTCAGCCGTTTTTCGGTTTTATCACCACTCTGTTTTTTCCGATTTTGATCTCGGGCATTTTGTTTTTCATTTTTAATCCGATCGTGCGCCTGCTTGAGAAAAAAATCCCCCGGACATTGGCGATCCTGCTCATTTATCTCGTTTTCATCGGCCTGATTGCCTTTATGTTCACCGCCATCGGACCGATTGTGGCTTCCCAGGTCACGGGGCTGATTAACAATTTCCCTGATTACATTCATCAGATTCAAGTCTTGACGGCGCAATTATCCCATTCCAAATGGTTTACGTGGATGATGACGCAGGATTATGTGTCGATAGAAAAAATCCAGCAGTCTCTGACGGGATTTTTACAAAGCCTTCCGCAAAATATTACGGCAAGCCTGTCGGCCGTGTTCGGCGTCGTTACGAATATCACGCTTGTCGTGATCACCGTTCCGTTCATTTTGTTTTATATGCTGAAGGACGGCCGGCGGTTTCCGCTCTTGGCGGTCAAAATCCTGCCTTCTTCCTACCGGGCGGAAGGTCGGAAAATATTTAATGACTTATATGTCACATTGGCCGCCTATTTCCAAGGCCAGCTGCTGATTTGTCTCTTTGTCGGAACGGCATGCTTTATCGGATATTGGATCATCGGCCTGCAGTATGCGTTAATTCTCGGGATGGTGATCGCCGTCACCAATATCATTCCGTACCTGGGGCCGTTTCTCGGGGCGGCGCCCGCGGTGATTATCGCGTTTATGGATTCGCCGGCTAAGGCGCTGTTTGCCGTTATTGTTGTCGTTGTCGTCCAGCAGCTTGACGGGAACCTGCTTTCTCCGCTTGTGATTGGGAAACGGCTCAATACCCACCCGCTCACCATTATTCTTCTGCTTATCGGAGCGGGCAGTTTCGGCGGCATTCTCGCAATGATTCTGGCCGTGCCGGTTTACGCGGTTTTAAAAGCTTTTGTCTTAAATATCGTCCGGCTTATCAAACTTCGTCAGCGGTCAAAGCTTGAAGACAGCCGCAAGCCGAAATAAAAACGGGCACAACTCCCGATGCAGCGCATAAAATGCTGTAAAGAAAAGCGGAGGTGTGGGTATGCCTGCAATTGTGGGACCGATTTATATTATGAGTTTAGCCGGAGACGCTGCGGCGAGCTTCGGTGACGTGTTTGCCATTTCTCCCAAAGCCGTTGACCACTCAGGCGCGGGGGCAGGGGCGTTTCATTCCGGAGATTTTATCAAAGTCACTAATAAATTCAGCAAAACGCGCTTTGAAGACATCGATGTGTTTGACGAACCTGATTGGTTTAACGCGTGACAGCCTCCTTTTAGGAGGCTGTCGCTTTTTTGTAGTATAATAGAATCAGTCTTTATAAAAGGGGAATTTTTATGAAAATCAGAAAAGCGAATATTACCGTGCAGTCCGGAATGATCGGTGATGTATATCTGCATGAAAATAAAAAAGAACAGCATACCCTTGTAGCCGTTCCGGAACTTGAGTGGAGCACGATCATTTCCTATGAGGAAGAGAAAAAGGCGCTGGCGCAGCGGCTTTTACAATCGTTCAGCAAGCTGATTGAAGAAGAGCCCGCCGGAGAGCTCGCCGGCAAGATCTCCCATTGGGTGGCTGAAATGTAACGAAGCGGTTTACCGCGTCCCGTCCGGGGCGATAATTGTAAAACAAGCTGAGGAGGGACAGGCCGATGAGCGACAAAACGGTTGACCTTTATTTACAGCAGGGGATGTACGGCCCTCTGCAGACGAAACCGGATGAGCGCCATTTATTTTTAGGCTCGCTCCGTGAAAGAGTCATCATTGCCCTGACGAAGGGGCAGGTGCTGCAAAAGCAGCCGTATGAAGAAGTGAAACAGGCGCTGAAAAGCCGAAAAGACGCGGTGCTCTATATAAACGGAAGGCTCCCGTATCATGCTTATTCACCATATATGAAGCTTGCCGCACTTGCCGGTGTCCGAAGCTCCGTCATTTCGGACCTTCAATTCGAAACGCCGCTCGGCCTGGTTTTTGCCGCCGATTATGCCGTGAACCTTGACGGCATTTACGTTCAGGATGACATTTTTCAGCGCTCACTCCTGAAATCTTAAAAGGGCAAAACACCGTTTGTCATTTTACAATGCCAATTCACTTACAAGTGGAGATAGGATATAATGGTTTTCATATGAATGGCGGGGAGGCCGGCTATGAAAAAAGCATTTATATGCATTGATTATACGAATGATTTTGCAGCTGAGAACGGGGCATTAACCTGCGGGGAACCCGCGAGACAGATTGAAGATACGATTGTCAGTTTGACGCAAGCATTTATAGAAAATGGTGATTACGTTGTCTTTGCGGTAGATTCGCATGATGCAGACGATGACTTTCATCCCGAGACACGCCTGTTTCCTCCGCATAATATCAACGGCACGGAGGGCAAAGAGCTGTACGGAAGGCTATCGCCTCTTTATGAGAAACATAAACACGCAAAAAACGTAAATTATATGGAAAAAACGAGATATTCTGCTTTTGCGGGAACGGATTTAGAGCTGAAACTGCGGGAACGGCAGATCACTGAGCTGCATCTTGCGGGCCTGTGCACGGACATCTGCGTTCTTCACACGGCGGTTGATGCCTACAACAAGGGCTTTCAGATCGTCATTCATCAAAACGCTGTGGCCAGCTTTAATCCGGAAGGGCATGAATGGGCCCTGTCCCATTTTAAGAACAGCATCGGAGCGCAAGTGGCAGAGTAAGGAAGGGGAAAACAATTTTGGTGGAGCATGGTTTTAAAGACGACAGTTTGTCTTTACATACAGATCTTTATCAAATTAATATGGCCGAAACGTACTGGAGAGACGGCATTCATGAGAAAAAAGCGATTTTTGAGCTTTTTTTCAGAAAGCTTCCCTTTGAAAACGGCTATGCGGTATTTGCGGGCTTAGAAAAAGCAATCGAATACTTGGAGAACTTCAAATTTACCGACAGCGATCTGAATTATTTAAAAACGGAATTGCACTATGCTGATGATTTCATTGATTATTTACGGGATCTTTCTTTTACCGGATCTCTTTACAGCATGAAAGAAGGCGAGCTCGTTTTTAACAACGAACCGATTATGCGGGTCGAAGCGCCCCTGATCGAAGCCCAGCTGATTGAGACGGCTCTGCTTAACATTGTGAATTACCAAACATTAATCGCCACGAAAGCGGCCCGCATTAAAGGCGTTGTCGGTGACGAAGACGCCCTCGAATTCGGAACACGGCGCGCCCATGAAATGGATGCCGCTATGTGGGGAGCGAGAGCGGCTCTGATCGGCGGCTTCAGCGCGACGAGTAATGTAAGAGCCGGAAAGCGTTTTAATATACCCGTATCCGGCACGCACGCTCATGCGCTCGTACAAGCGTACCGCGATGAATATACGGCATTTAAGAAATATGCGGAGACCCACAAAGACTGCGTGTTTCTCGTAGATACGTACGATACGATCCGTTCGGGTATGCCGAATGCGATTAAAGTCGCAAAGGAATTCGGCGACCGGATCAACTTCATCGGCATCCGTCTGGACAGCGGGGACTTGGCGTACCTGTCAAAAAAAGCGCGTGAAATGCTTGATGAAGCGGGTTTCACAGACGCAAAGGTCATTGCTTCAAGCGATCTTGATGAGCACACGATATTAAATCTGAAATCGCAAGGAGCGAAAATCGATACGTGGGGCATCGGCACGAAGCTGATTACCGCATACGATCAGCCGGCTCTCGGCGCGGTTTACAAGCTTGTCGCCATTGAAGAGGACGGCAAACTGACCGACACCATTAAAATTTCGTCAAACCCTGAAAAAGTGACAACGCCGGGAAGAAAGAGAGTATACCGGATTATCAACAAGCTGAATCACCACTCGGAAGGTGATTATATCGCGCTTTATGACGAGCGGGTAAATGATCAGAAACGCTTAAAAATGTTCCATCCCGTCCACACGTTCGTCAGCAAATTCGTCACTGATTTCTATGCGAAAGACTTGCATGAGCCGATCTTTGAAAACGGCGTTTTATGCTATGATAATCCCGAAATTACCGACATCCAGCAATATGTGCAGGATAACCTCAAACTTCTGTGGGAGGAATACAAACGGATCAGCAAGCCGGAAGAATATCCGGTCGATTTAAGCGAAGACTGCTGGAGCAACAAGATGCAGCGGATTCATGAAATCAAAAGCGAGCTGAAACGGGAACTTGAATAGAAGACAAAGCGGCCTTTCCTTTCTCTGGAAAGGCCTTTTTGTTGTGATAATATTTTTCACATTTAGACAAATTTCGTCAAGTTATTTGATATACTTATGTTCGAAGGCCGCATCTAAGGGGGTAAATGAATGAAGGTGTTTGTTGCGAGACAGCCTATCTTCAACAGAAACGAACAGGTTGTTGCTTATGAACTTCTTTACCGGGAGAGCGAAGAGAACCGTTATTCGGCCGCTGACGGAGATAAAGCTACGACGGATCTCATTATTAACAGCTTTATCAACATCGGAATCGAAAAGCTGACTGAGGGGAAACGCTGCTTTGTGAATTTTACAGAAAGCCTGATGTTTTCAGATCTCCCTACCTCCTTTGATCCTGACCAGCTTATTATCGAAATTCTTGAGGACATACCGATCACTCCGGCACTCATCTCAAGATGCAGACAGCTGAAGAAATTAGGATATACATTAGCACTTGATGATTTTTACGCCATCAATCCGGAAAATGAAGAGTTAGTGGAACAGCTGATGAAATATATTGATATTTTAAAAATCGACTTTTTGCAATCCTCGCGTCTGGAGCGCAAAAAAATCATTCAGACGTACAGCTGTAAAAGTCTGATTTATTTAGCGGAGAAAGTGGAGACGAGAAAAGATTATAAACAGGCGGCCATAGACGGCTTTCACCTGTTTCAAGGATATTTTTTCAGTGAACCGCGTGTCATCAGCGGAAATGATCTGACGTTTCATTTTCATTCTTACTACCAGCTTTTAAGCGAATTAAACAATGACCAGCCCAATATACAGCGCGTGACGGAATACATAGAGCGGGACGTCAGCTTATCGTATCAGATTCTGCGTTTTTTAAACGGATCGCAAACAAGGCTGAAAAAAAAGATAGACAGCATCCAGCAGGCCATCATGATGCTCGGGCTGAATGAGATTAAGCGCTTGATTTACATTCTTTCATTCAGAGATTTAACGGCGAAAAGCCACTCAAGCCAAAAAGAAATCATTAAGATTTCCTTAATCAGGGCCAAACTGTGCGAACTGCTGGCGAAAAGAACCGGAAGGCCCCAGCCCTCTTCTTACATGCTGATCGGCATGTTTTCGCTCATCGATACGCTTCTCCACAGGGAGCTGGAGGATATCATCAAAGAACTGCCTTTAATCGATGAAGTCGGACAGGCGCTGCTCGGTTATGAAAACGATTATTATAAGATGCTCGCGCTCGTCAAGGCCATTGAATGCAACAACTGGGACTGTGACGAGTGGGGAAAAGAACTGAACAAAGAAGAAGCGTATGACTGTTACTTACAGGCGATCGAATGGTGCCGGCAGCTGATCGTGGATTGAGCCGCTTTAAGCCGACCACCTGAAGGCGATGATAAACCGGCTTTGCTCTCTGACCAGACTGACACGGATGCCGTCGGGATTATACGTCACGTCAAAGTCATTTTTGATGCCGGTCTGCTTAATGAGCCGCTTGACCGCTGCGGTGTCAGAGGATTGCGCTGCGGTGAGGATGCGGCGTGCAAGCTCTTTTGACGCCGTCAGCCGCGCAAGGAGCAGGCGCGCATCCTCCAGCATGCCCGCAGCTTCATTTGCGGACGCTGTCAAAATATCTGCGTGAACCGGGGGACTGGGCGCTGGATGCCGGTATGGCGCGGCGAAAACAGGGCAGCATGGATACACATAATGCATACGGCGGCCTCCTTCCTGAGAAAACATTCGTTATACATGAGTATAGGCGGCGTGATAATGAGTTATGACATGCAAAAAGACCACAATGCGGGGGTTGAGGTCTTTTCGGTGTTTGTCGGTGGTTATGCGACGCTGTTCGCCCATTCTGTTTTGAAATTGCGACGGCAGGGACTATAGTCCTTGCCGGTTTGTCGGAAAACCGTTAAAAAAACAGCAGAACCGCCAGATTGGTCTGCTTCATCCTAAACGTCTGCCTTTCTGGTAGTTATATAGTCCTGTTCGCTAAATGCTCCATTCGGGACTATGGGATTACCCCGGTTTGCGGTGTCACGCAGATACTTTTACACATACTTTTCGGTGAAAAATCCCGCAAAAACGTTTACACTATTAGTAACAGATCAAATACCTAGGACTCGTTCACCATACACAATTCATTGATCTTTCAAAAAAAGGAGTGTGGAAACGGTGGAAAACAAATTAGAAGAAGTAAAGCAATTATTATTCCGACTTGAAAATGATATCAGAGAAACAACCGACTCATTACGAAACATTAACAAAAGCATTGATCAGCTCGATAAATTCTCATATGCAATGAAAATTTCTTAAAAAGACTTGGAAACAAGTCTTTTTTTTGTGCATTTGTTATACAATTAATGGATAAAGTATTATATGATTGTTAAAAAACAATAAACATGCTGTATTTGAACAAAAGGGTTTAGTAAAATAAAGTGAGGGATTCATATAGCTAAGAAATTAACTCTAGAAGCAGAAGATGTAAAGGACACAATAAACCATATTCTCAAAAAAAATGATGTGAATAAAGAAGTAAGTAAACATGTTTTGAATTTTGCTGATACAAAAAACAACTTTCCATTTGCTGAGTTAGCTTTAGATCATTATTTGGCTTTTGGAGGGAATGATTTTGAAGAAATACTAGATTTAGGATCAGGGATTGAACTGCTTATCTTAGCGGCTGATATTTTTGATGACATACAAGATAAGGATCGTCCAAATGCAGAATGGATGAAAATGGATCAGGCTGTATCTTTAAATATTGCAACCTTAATTTATACAATAGCTCTCCAAGTTATATCATCTCGAGATCCGGAAGGGTTATTACTCAAGACAGCTCTAAAATATACAGTTCAAGCTATGGAAGGACAACACATTGATTTGGTCGATAATACTTTAACTGAAAATCAATGCATTGAAATGATTAAGAAAAAGTCAGGGGCTTTGACAGCTTTAGCAAGTATGCTGGGTGCTGTACTTGCAACTAAACGTTATCAATCAGATGTGGAGCAGTATGCTTTCTATATAGGGGTTGCAGCTCAATTAAAAAATGATTTATTTGAGATAATGTATGTGAATAATACGGAAACCTTTTTCAAAAAGACAAATTTGGCAATTCAGTTCTTAGAGAAAAAATTCAACACAGTATCCACAGAATTGTTAAACAACAACTTTCAACAATCAGAGTTAAAACGGCTTCTCTTAGAATCTGGTGTTATCCATTATATGTCAGTTATGATTAATGTATATAATTTGAAAGTGAAAAATGGACTCGAAAATTTAAATTTGACTTTAGAGAACAAAAACTATTTAATTAAAAAAATTTGCGAGAATGAGAAGGTGGATAAAAATGCAGGAAATAGTAAATTATTTAGTTCGTAATCCCGAAATTGTTCAAAAATTGAGAAGAGAAGAAGTCAGTATCATAGGTTTAGATAAAGAAGAGGTGAAAGGGGTATTGCTTGGATTTGATCAATTAATCTCAATGAGTTCAAAAGACGAGATATATTGGAAACCGTCATGAAACAGGGGTAAATATGAAGTTATCTAAAAATACGTATTCCATTTTATTAATTTTACTCAGCTTGTCTTATATTTTCTATTTAACTTATATAAATGTAAATAATTTATTTGTAGGAGCCACCGCAAATGTTAATAACAAGAATCAAATAGAGATTACCAAAGTATCAGATTACACAATGGCTTATTATGCTGGTGTTAAAAAAGGTGACATTGTAATTAAAATTAATCAGAATAAGAGCGTTGAACCAAAAGATTTAAAACAAAATACATTGAAAAACGTAAGATCTATGACAGTTGAAAGATCTGGTGAAATAGTTGATCTCAAAAATTTAAGTTTATTAAGTGAAGACAACTTATTTGTTTATTTAATACCTGTTATTTTTTTCTTTGTATGCCTTAGTTGTATTATCCTTATTTTAAAAATTAATAAGGAGCAAGATTCAGTTTCAGCTTTTATATTGATCATCTTTTTACTCACTACTGGTATAGCATATGTAAGTGCGGGAGGTTCATCAAAAGGAGATATAATAAGCCGATACGTAAATGTCATAACTTTAATATCCGTACCGGTAAATTATCTCTTGTTTATTTACCAATATATCAAAGAATTTGGATACAAGATTTTTAACGGGAAAGTTTTTGTTGCTTTATATACAGTCCCTGTTATTAATATAATACTAGAGTTTTTTAGGCATTGCTTTGAAAGAGGAGTAGTTGGGAAAGTTAATTTAGTATCAATATCTCTCCTTTATTTAATAGCTCTATTTTTCATTACTGTAGGTTTAATAAAGTACAAAAAAACAGAGCAAGCAAATATTCTTAAGACTTTTCTTTTAATTAATATTTTTGCTTTCTCACCATTTGTATTCTTGTATGTGGCACCCTACATCATTTTTAATGACTATTATGTTTCTTCTTTTTTAGTTGCGCCTTTTCTTTTATTAATTCCTTTTTCTTTAGTTTATCAATTTATGACTAATAAAATCTATGAAATTGATTTTATTATTGGGCGGTTGAAATATTATAGTCTTTTAGCTGTCACTCCTACTTTACTTATTATTACAATTTATGATCTTGTACAAGATCCAAACTCAGAGTTTTATACGTTTAAACTAACTTTGCTGACATATATTATTATGTTGGCTGTGTTTTATTCAAAAGAGATCTTAGATTTTCGTTTCCGTTTAAAGCGTTTTTCTGAAAAACATAATTATCAGGACAGCATATTCAAGTTTACTCAAATAATTAAAGGAGCTTCATCCTTAAAGCAAGTATTCACTGAACTTGAATCTACTCTACTTGAAGTTTTGATGGTTAGTAAAGTATGTGTTTTAGAAGTAGAAGGAGACTTAAATGTAAGGTATTTTTTTAATGATAATGAGAAAAAATTATGGGAGCCGTATTCTCATCAATTAGCTGAAACGACAAGCGAAATTGGCAAAATAGTTCAAGTGGATAAAGGGTTTTTAATGAAAATAGGGGAACGGGGCACTAAATCATACATTGTACTGTGTTTATCATTTATGAATACTCCGAAACTAACTTGGGATGAGATTTCTTGGTTAAAAACCTTATCATTCTACACCAGTATTACGATGGAGAATGTGCTTAAAATCGAAGAACTTATGAATCATCTCGAAGATTTAAAGAAACAAGAGACAAACCCGGTCTGGCTCAAAAAGCTGATGTTTACGATCGAGGAAAAGCAGCGTTCGGATTTGGCCCGTGATCTGCATGATTCAGTGCTGCAGGACTTGATTTCTTTGAAGCGCCAGTGTGAGCTGTTTCTGGCCGATTTTAAGAAAGAGGAGCCTTGCCAGTTAGAGGTGCAGGACAAGCTTCATCAGATGAATGAGCAGATGTCGGATGTCATTTTGATGACCCGGGAGACGTGCCATGAGCTGCGTCCTCAGCTGCTGTATGATTTGGGTCTGGTCAAGGCGGTATCCAAGCTTGCCGCACAGCAGCAGGAGCGTGCGCCGTTTCATATCCGTCTGAATACGGGCCGGTTTACGGCGGCGCTGGATTTGGATACGCAGCTGAATTTGTACCGCATCATTCAGGAATTTCTTTCGAACGCCATGAAGCATTCACAGGCGAATGAGGTGCTGATTATGCTGATCAGCATTCAAAATAAAGTGATTCTGCATTATGAAGACGACGGTGTCGGCTGCAATCAGGAAGAAGGCGGCGGGCAGTCGATGAGCATGGGGCTTTCGGGTATTAAGGAGCGCGTCCGTGCGCTTGACGGACGGATGAAAATCGACACAAGTGAAGGAAACGGTTTTAAAGCGGATATTGAAATGGAATTGTAACCAATTTATCACCAAATCGACTTGGCAGAAGCCAAGTCTTTTTAATAAAATGGAAATGAGTGAGTAAAAGGGAGGAAACCATGAAAAAGATACTAGTGATTGATGATCATCCGGCTGTCATGGAGGGCACCAAGACGATTCTGGAAACGGACACGAATCTTTCTGTCGATTGCCTCAGTCCTGATGCCAGTGAACAATTTGTTCTCCGGCATGATTTTTCAGCTTACGATCTCATATTAATGGATTTAAATCTGGGTGATGACATCAGCGGCATAGAGCTTTCCAAGAAAATCTTAAAAGAGAATCCTCTCTGTAAAATCATTGTCTACACAGGCTATGAGGTTGAAGATTATTTTGAAGAATCCATCCGCGCGGGCCTGCATGGCGCCATCAGCAAAACCGAATCTAAAGAGAAAATCATGCAATACATATATCACGTGCTCAACGGACAGATTTTAGTTGATTTCTCCTATTTCAAACAGCTGATGACCCAGCAAAAAACAAAAACGTCTTCTTCCCCTCAAAGTGAGCAGGATCGGTTAACCCCGAGAGAGCGCCATATTCTCCAAGAGGTCGAAAAAGGTTTGACCAATCAGGAAATCGCAGATGCGCTTCACTTAAGCAAGCGGTCGATTGAATACAGTCTGACATCCATTTTTAATAAGCTGAATGTCGGCTCCCGCACTGAAGCGGTGCTGATCGCCAAGTCAGATAACGTACTATAAATCTTGAAGGGAGAATAACCTATGAATCTGAACAATACATTGCTCGGCGCACTCGGTATTGAAATCACTGAAAACACGCCGGAGAGATGCGTGGCGGTGATGCCGGTGGATAAGAGAACGGTGCAGCCTTTCGGATATCTGCATGGGGGCGCGTCAGCAGCGCTGGCGGAGACTGTTGCAAGTGTCGGGGCCCAGCATTTTATTGACCGGTCGAAACAGGCGTGTGTCGGGCTTGAGATTAATGCCAATCATTTAAAATCCGTGAAAGAGGGCGGGACGGTCACGGCAATAGCAGAACCCGTTCACACGGGCAGAGCAACCATTGTGTACGGGATTAACATTTTCGATGAACGGGAAAGGCTGATCTGTGTTTCCCGCTGCACGCTGGCTGTTATAACAAAATAAACAAACAGCCGGAACCCTGAATCGTCCGGCTGTTTGTTTTTACAAATATGAATCTTCTTTTCGTTTGATCACAAAGTTTCTGATCCCTTTGTAATCATCCTGAACGCTTCTTTTATCAAGCGCCGCTCCCGAATTGTACGCGGCCCTGCATATGAGGTGCGCTCCGACCGGCGCCGTCAGCAGGATAAAAATGATGCCGAGCAGTATTTTTACAGAAATTTCTCCGGTCAGCATCCACAAGTAGCCTAACACCCCGAGCAATACCAAATTAACGCCGAGTGTCGAGCCTTTTGAAGAGGCGTGGGCGCGCGTATACACATCAGGAAGCCTGAGTGTGCCGAAAGACGCGACCAGGCAGATCAGCGATCCCATCAGAATACAAATGCCGACGGCCCATTTAACGATTTCGATCATTTTCGATAATCTCTCCTTTCTCCAAAAACTTAGCAAAGGCAATCGTGCCGATAAACGATAAAATGCCGAGCAGCAGAATGATGTCCAAAAAGGCCGATGTGTTTAAGAGAATGGATACAAGCGCGGTCATGGCAATCAGATTAATGCCGATCCCATCAAGCGCGACGACCCGGTCCGGAACCGTAGGACCTTTTATGACGCGAATGACGTACAGAAGAGTCGAGACCGCCATAATGCCGAGTGATAATTGCAGAATAAACGTAAACATCAGCGGCTCACCTCCTGAATGGCTTTCTCAAAAGAGACGCGGATGTCATGGATCGCTTTCTCCGCATCTTCAATGTCCATGGCGTGTATATAGAGAATCGACCGGTCATCGGAGATATCCATCACAAGCGTACCCGGCGTTAAAGTGATTAACAGCGAGAGCAGCGTGATCTCCCAATCCTCCGTCAATTCCGTCTTAAACGCGAAAATGCCCGGGCGGATGTTCAGTTTCGGCGATATAACGGTTTTCAGCACGCTGACATTGGCCAAATATAATTCCTTTATAAAGATCAGCGCCAGTTTGATGACTGACCATATTTTCCAAATGTAAAACGGCCGCGAGAAGAAGCGCCGGAAAAAAAACAGCGCCGCCAAGCCCGCGATAAATCCGGTCATAAAACCCCCGGCGCTGAGGCTGTTTGTGAGAAACATCCAGCAAACAGCGAGAAGAACATTTAATAATAGTTGAAAAGCCATGCCATCTACTCCTTCAAAACAGCTTCAATGTATTTTTCCGGATTCAGCAGATTCTCAGCCGTCTGATTGACATACGGTGAAACCCATTCGGTTCCGAGCCCGAACAGAAGCGACAAAAGGAGAAAAGCGGCTGCCGGATAAAGAAGTCCTTTTGCGGAACGTCCGCCTGCGCCCGGAATTTCTTTTTCTTCCCCCCAAAAAGCCGTCGTAAAAACCTTCAGCACGGAATAGAGCACAAGCAGGCTTGATAAGAGAATCAATACGGAAAACAATGTTTCCCCCTTATCGAACCCGCCTTCCGCGATCTTCAGCTTGCCCACAAATCCGCTGAACGGCGGGATGCCGGCCAAAGATATGGCTGAGATAAAGAACATCCATCCCAAAACGGGATAACGGGTGATCAGTCCGCCCATTTTATGCAGGCTGGCAGTGCCTGTCAATGCGATAAGCGTGCCGGCAAGCATAAACAGCGCTCCTTTAATCAGCATATCGTGAATCAAGTAATAAACCGCTCCTTGAATGGAGGCCGGCGTGTTCATGGCAATGCCGAACAAAATCACGCCGACGGCTGTAATAATATTGTAGATGACGATTTTCATGACATCCGAAAAGGCGATAGATCCGATTACGCCGAATAGCACCGTCAGCATCGCAAGCCACATCATCAATTGGTGGGTAAAGCCCGTATCATGAATAAAGATCAGGGTGAATACTCTTAAAATGGCGTACAGGCCGACTTTCGTCAAAAGAGACCCGAATAAAGCCGAAATCGCAGCCGGCGGGGCGTAATAAGAGCCCGGCATCCAGAAATACAGCGGGAATATCCCGCCCTTTAAACCGAATACAACGAGAAGAAGGACGCCGATGACGGTGATCAGCCCGGTCTGGCCCGATTCGCTTATTTTTACGCTTAGATCAGCCATATTCAGCGTGCCCGTCACCGCGTATAAGTAACCGACGCCGATGACAAAAAACGCGGATGACACAATGTTAAACACGATATACTTCAATGATTCTCTTAATTGAATTTTCGTTCCGCCAAGCACGATCAGCATGTAGGACGCGATAAGCAGAAGCTCAAAAAAGACGTACATGTTGAACAGGTCGCCCGTCAAAAACGCTCCGCTTACGCCGGCCAGAAGAAACTGCACCCCTGAATAATAGAAAGCGCGCTCCCTTTTTTCTCCGATGGAGCGGAAGGAGTACAGGATGACGAGCAGCCCGATTATGGCGGTTGTCAAAACAAGCAGTGCGGCGAGCTGATCCGCGGCGAGCACAATGCCGTACGGCGCTTTCCAGCCGCCGAGTGTCAGCGTCTGAATCCCGTGTGTGAAAACCGTCTGAACGAGAGCGGCGCTGATGACGATGGAAACACAGGAAGCGGCAGTGCTGAATATCCGCATCAGCATCACGCGCCTGTTCATAAAAATCAGCAGCACTGCGGCAAGCAGCGGCACCAGGATAGGCAATATCACAAAGTTATTCATGTTGATCATTTCCCCTCATTCGATCCATTTCGTCCGTTTTCAGTTCCTGATAGGCGCGAAACGCCATCACAAGCAAAAAGGACGTGACGCCGAACGAAATAACGATCGCCGTCAGTATGAGTGCCTGCGGCAGCGGATCGACAAACGACGTGCTTTTTCCGCCCAGTATGGGAGGAGCGCCTTTTTTCAGTCCGCCCATGGTCAGGAGCAGCAAATGGACGCCGTGGCTTAAAAGCGCGGTGCCGATAATCACGCGCAGCAGACTTTTAGAAAGCAGCAGGTAGGTTGCCGCCATAAACAAAATACCGGCAATGACAGACATTAAGATTTCCATTATTCTTCCTCTCCAATCGTTTGAATAATGGTCATCGTCACGCCGACAACAACGAGATACACACCTAAATCAAACAAAGTGGCCGTCGCAAGCTCCGTATTCCCAAGCACCGGGAGATGAAAATGGCCGAATGTATGGGTGAGAAAGGGTGCTCCGAATAAGAACGAACCTGCACCCGTTGCAATCGCGATAAGCAGACCCGCGCCCGCCACATAAATAAAATTGACGGGCAAAATCGATTTGACGGTTTTTAAATCAAAGGCCAAAAGCAACAGCACGATGGCCGAAGACGTAATCAGTCCGCCGACAAATCCTCCGCCGGGAGCGTTATGCCCCGATAAAAATAAATAGAAAGAGAAAAGCAGAATGATAAAAGATACAAGCTTCGTTGCCGTCTGAAGGATGATGTCGTTTGTTTTTTGCTGTCTCAACGCTCTTCTCCCTCCTCTTTTACTTTCGTTCTGATCATGCCGTAAATCCCGAGTGCGGCAATCGACAGCACCGTGATTTCAAACATCGTATCAAATCCCCTGAAATCAACGAGGATGACGTTGACGATATTGTTTCCTCCCCCGAGCTTATGGCTGTAAGCGGTGAAAAAGGAGGAGATGCTGTCTTTTGTTTTTTCGCTGGAAGACGCGATTCCGAGCATTGTCACGATGACGCCGACACCGAGAGAAATGATAAAATTCGTCATCCGGAATGTTCTTGTCTTCTTTTTCCGCCGCATTTTCGGCAGATGGTAAAAACAAAGAAGAAACAAGGCGACGGATATCGTCTCAATGACTAGCTGCGTGAGCGCCAGATCGGGCGCTCTGAAAATCACGAAAAACAGCGCGAGTGTGTACCCGACAACACCGAGTGAGATAATGGCCGTCAGCCGCGATTTGGCGAACACAGTCGCAATCGTTGCGCTCACCATAACGAGGGACAGCACGATTTCATACAGGCCGATCTCAGCCATGCCTTTCGCTGTCATGGAAAAGCCGCCTTTCATCACGAACGCCGCTCCGATGAGAATGATAAACGCCGCAAAGATATACAGCAGATAATCCCGCAAAAATCCGGTCATATAAGATGACGTCAGCTGGTAAGATCTTTTTTCCATACTGCCCCTCACCGCATCGTAAAGCTTGTTCAGCGTCAGTTTTTTCGGAAACAGACCGTACAAACGCTCCCATTTAGACAGCGTTACGTAACCGATCGTGCCGACAATGATAATGCCGAGGGTCATCATTAGCTCAGCCGTCACCCCGTGCCACTGGGAAATATGAACATGAAATGTATCTCCGCCGGTTAACAGAGCCGGATAAATGGAGTTCATCGCCGGTTCAATCAGGCTGTAAGACAAAACGTTCGGTGCAAAAAACAGACTGACGGCGCAAGCGGCAAGAATGACCGGCGAAATCAGCATGCCGAGCGGTGCTTCATGCGGCGTCTTTTCAAGCTGATCAGGTTTGCGCGCGCCGCTGAACGTTCTGAAAAACAGCTTCATGCTGTAGATGAAAGTGAAGACGCTCCCGATCCATGCGAGAACGGGGAACAGCACGCCCCACGTATCCAGGCTGAAAATATCTGCATGAGCAATCCGCAGCATACTTGTAAAGAACATTTCTTTACTTAAAAAGCCGTTAAACGGAGGGAGGCCCGCCATGGAAAACGTTCCGATCAGTGAAACGGTGAACGTTACCGGCATAAGCGCCATCAGGCCGCCGAGCCTGCGGATGTCCCGTGTTCCCGTTTCATGGTCGATAATGCCGACCGCCATAAATAAACTTCCTTTAAAAGTAGCATGGTTAATTAAGTGAAACACAGCCGCGGTGACAGCCGCCGTAAAATACTCTGAATGCTGGTAATGAAGCGCGGCGGCTCCTGCGCCGAGCATCGATACAATCATACCGAGCTGACTGACTGTGGAAAATGCCAGAATCGCTTTTAAATCGGTTTGTTTAATCGCATTGAAGGAAGCCCATACCATCGTGATCAGACCGACTGAGGCAACCGTCCAAAACCAGACGGGTGAAAATGCAAAAACCGGACTGAATCTGGCAATCACATAAATGCCCGCTTTCACCATTGTAGCCGAGTGCAGATAGGCGCTGACAGGAGTCGGCGCCTCCATGGCATCAGGCAGCCAGATATAAAACGGAAACTGCGCTGATTTCGTAAAGGCCCCCAATAACAGGAGAACCATCGCCGGAATAAAGAATGGATGGCCTGCGATAATATGCACCTGGTTGACCATTTCCCTGATACTGAAAGAATCCGTCATCAGATACAGCAGGATAAAGCCGCCGAGCATGCACAGCCCGCCGCCGACGGTAATCAGCAGTGACTTTTCCGCACCGTAGCGTGATTTCTTCCGCTTATGCCAATACCCGATTAATAAGAAGGATGACAGGCTTGTCAGCTCCCAGAACATATAAAGAACGATAACGTTATCGACGAGCACAACGCCGAGCATCGCGCCCATAAACATCAGCAGGTACACATAAAAGGGGCCGAGCTTTTCTTTGTCCTTCGATAAGTAAAAAATACTGTAAAGCGTCACCAAAGAGCCGATGCCCGTAATCAATAAAGCGAATAACAGCCCGAGTCCGTCAATATAAACGGTATAGTTAATACCGAGGGACGGAATCCATTCGGCCGCATACCGGACGGTTTCCCCAGCCATTGTGACAGGGAGCTTGCTGATAAAGTAAACAAACAGCACAACGGGCACTATCAGCACAAACCAGCCTGTATGGACTTGTTTTACCCGTTTATAAAGAAAGGGAACGATAAATGCAAATAAAAAAGGCGCCAAAATCGCGAAATGTAACAGCTGCAACAGAAGACCTCCTTTGCTTGTTTTTTCATCAAGCAACTGCTTTATGTAAGAGTGAATCAATCAATTCACGGTCATAGGACCCAGTACAAATTATATCGCACTTTTTTTTACCCTGCTACGGCATAATGTATTCCTTTCTGTGTTTTTGTGGTCTTTTGAACCCAAAATAAATTTATCAAATATCCTGATCTTTGTATATACATTTATCTTTCAGATCAAGCTTTTAAAAAAGGAGCTGATCAGATGAAGAGAAAGGCGGCGGCCTGTATTGGAATATTTTGTTCTATTATTGCAGGAACATTCATAGCGGATGATTTCTGCAAAGAGCGGCAGCAGACGGAGGTAGATGAATGGGAGCGTTTTTTTCTCGGTGCGGAATACGCGGAAGATAAACTGAGTGCGGCTGAATCAATGCAAACACCGTTTCAGCCGCGTGAGTATATCAGAATCGTTTATAGATGAAAAGAGTTCCGGCGCCGGGGCGCGGAACTCTTTTTTTGTGGTGATCAGCGTTTTCCTTTAATGTAAGGGATGCCGTTGGCTTTAGGCGCGTCCGCGCGGCCGATGAAGCCGGCAAGCGCGAGAATGGTCAGAATGTAAGGAGCCATCAGCATGTATACATTCGGAATGTCTTTGAACAGGGGCAAAAGCGAGCCGATAATGCTCAAACTCTGCGCAAACCCGAAGAACAGCGCAGCCCCGAGCGCGCCGATCGGATGCCATTTGCCGAAAACCAGTGCGGCGAGAGCGATAAAGCCTTGCCCGGAAATGGTGGAGTGCGTGAAATCAAGCGCGATCGTGGAAGCATATACACCGCCGCCGAGCCCGCCGAACAGCCCGCTGATCATGACGCCGATATAGCGCATGCCGAACACGTTGATTCCCATCGTATCGGCCGCCATCGGATGTTCCCCGACAGAACGGATGCGGAGGCCGAACGGCGTTTTGAATAAAATAAACCAGGAAACAAAGGCCAGTACGATGGCTAAAATCGACGTATAATATACGTCGGAAAAGAAAATCTTTCCTAAAACCGGAATATCGCTTAACCCGGGAATGTTCGTTTTGTAAAAGGGCTCCGGGATTTTATCAGTCTGCGCCTTTCCGTAGATCAGCTTGACGATAAACAGTGTCGCTCCTAACGCGAGCATATTGATCGCCACACCGGTTACCGTCTGATCGGCGCGGAAAGAAACCGCGGCGGCCGCGTGGATCAGTGAGAACAGTCCGCCGGCAATCATTGCCGCAGCCAAGGCGAGCCACGGAGCGGCGGCGCCAAGCTCGCGTCCGAAAAATAAGTTGAACATGACGCTTGTAAAGGCGCCGATAATCATCAGTCCTTCAAGACCGATGTTGACAACTCCAGATCTTTCAGAAAACACACCGCCGAGAGCAGTTAAAATAAGCGGAGCCGCATATACGAGTGTTGCCGGGACAATAATGGATAAAATCTGCAGGAAGTCCACTTACTTCGCCCCCTTTTTCTTCAATTTATCAAGGATGAGACGGATGGCGTAGCTTGATGCCACAAACAAAATAATAATGGCGATGACGATGTCAACGACTTCAGAAGGCACCCCGGATTCAATCGGCATATTTAATGCCCCGACTTTAAGGCCGCCGAGAAGACATGCCGCCAGAACCACGCCGATTGCCGTGCTGCCGCCGAGAAGCGCAACCGCAATGCCGTCAAAGCCGACGCCGGTAAAGGCGCCCTTAACCGCCGCGTATTGAAAGGTTCCGAGTCCTTCCATCGCGCCGGCAAGCCCTGCGAAGGCGCCGGAAATCATCATGGCGTACATCATATTTTTTCTGACGCTCATTCCGGCGTATTGTGCGGCGTGCTGGTTAAAGCCGACAGCCCGGAATTCAAATCCGCTTTTTGTTTTATGAATGATAAACCACATGAGGACTGCCGCAAACAGAGCGATCAGAATGCCCCAGTGAAGGCGGGAGTAATCTGTCAGCTGCTCTAAAAACGGCGAGCGGAGCGACGCGCTTTCATGAATTTTGTCTGTTTTGTCCCGGTGGTCCGTCATGACATCGGAAATGAGATAATTGGTTAAATGAAGAGCGATATAATTCATCATGATCGTGACAATCACTTCGTGGACAAAAAAACGGGCTTTTAAAAATCCGGGAATCAGGCCCCAAATGCCGCCTGCAGCAGCAGCCGCCAATAACGAAAGCGGAAGGTGGATGTAAGCGGGGGCGTCAAAGGAAGCGCCGACCCACACCGCGGCGGTCCAGCCGACAAGGAGCTGTCCTTCAACCCCGATATTAAACAGGCCGGTCCGAAATGCGAATGCCACGGCCAATCCGGACAAAATATATGGCGTAATCTGCCGGATCGATTCCCCGATGTAATACACTTCACCGAAAATGCCGCTCCAAAGAGCCGAATACCCGCTTACGACATTGTAGCCGCTGGCGAGCATGATGACCGCACCCGCAGCTAACCCAAGGATGATCGCAATCAGCGGCACAGCCAGGTGAGAAAGTCGATTAATCATGTGTTTTCCCCGCCTCCATTTGCTTACTTCCCGCCATTAAAAGTCCGAGCTCCTGCTCGTTTGTTTCAAGCGGATTGACGTTTGCGATGATGCTGCCTTCAAAGATGACGGCGATGCGATCGCTGAGATTCATTATTTCATCAAGTTCAAAAGATAACAGAAGCACCGCTTTACCGGCGTCACGCTGCTCAATGAGCTTTTTATGGACGAATTCAATCGCGCCGACATCGAGTCCCCGCGTCGGCTGGGCCGCAATTAAAAGATCAGGATTTCTGTCCACTTCCCGGCCGATAATGGCCTTTTGCTGATTCCCTCCGGAGAGCGCGCGCGCAGGCGTATATTCATCAGGTGTTCTGACATCGTATTCTTCAATCAGGCTTCGCGCTTTGTCATAAATCGTGTGTTTATTTAATATGCCGAAAGAAGAGTAGGGCTTTTGGTAATAACTTTGCAGCACGATATTTTCTCCGATCGGAAAATCAAGGACGAGCCCGTGTTTATGCCTGTCCTGCGGAATGTGCCCGATGCCGGCTTCAGTGACTTTCCTGGGCGGCATGTTTTGCAGCTGTTTGCCGTTTAACGTGATCGTGCCGGCATTCGTTTTTCTGAGGCCTGTAATGGCTTCAATTAATTCAGACTGGCCGTTTCCGTCAACGCCCGCAATGCCGACGATTTCACCGGCTCTGACAGAGAGGGAGAGCTGCTTGACCGCCTCAACGCCGCGCGCGTCCTTCACCGTTACATCAGAAAGCGAAAGCACTTCTTGTTTCGGATCGGCCGGCTTTTTATCCGTCTTGAATGACACTTCGCGTCCGACCATAAGGCTTGCCAGTTCATCTTGATCCGTATGTGCGACATCGAGTGTTGTAATGCCTTTTCCTTTCCGGATAATGGTGACACGGTCGCAGACTTCCATAATTTCTTTTAATTTGTGAGTGATGAGGATAATCGATTTTCCTTCATTGACAAGATTTTTCATAATCTGAATCAGTTCTTGAATTTCGTGCGGAGTCAGCACCGCGGTCGGCTCGTCAAAAATGAGAATGTCGGCGCCCCGGTAGAGGGTCTTTAATATTTCCGCCCGCTGCTGCATACCGACGGAAATATCGGCAACTTTGGCTTCAGGATCAATGTGCAGGCCGTAACGGTCGGAAATATCGCGCACGTCCCGGTCGGCGCGCTGTCTGTCAATTCGGCCGAATGTTTTCGGCTCTTTTCCGAGAATGATATTTTCTGAGACGGTAAAGGTGTCCACAAGCATAAAATGCTGGTGCACCATCCCGATGCCGAGATCGTTGGCTTTGTTCGGGCTGTTGATGTGAACGCGTTCGCCCCGCACCCGGATCTCGCCTTTTTCCGGCTGATACAGACCGAATAAAACGTTCATGAGTGTCGATTTTCCGGCGCCGTTTTCACCGAGAAGGGCGTGTATTTCGCCTTTTTTCACTTGAAGCGTGACGTCATCATTGGCGACGATTCCGGGAAACTCCTTGCGTATATTCAGCATTTCAATGATATAATCCACCGATTTTTGTCGCTCCTTTTCAGAGATACTTTGATGAGAAAGAGCTTGGCAAAAGAAAAGCTGCAAGAGATGCAGCTTTTCCTTCACCGCTCTTTTCATAAAAGAGAGGGGATAAGCACGGAAGTCTCCTTATCCCCTGGTTCTTACTCAGCCTTGAAGGATTTCAATTCTTTTTCAGTTGAAGGGATCTCGAGTCCGTCCGCGATTTTCTTCTTCCAATCGTCTGTTGCTTTGATGACATCGTCAGAAAGGTTCTCCTTGTGATCCGAGATGCCGACTGCATCTTGCGCCAAACCGTATGTTAATGTTTTGCCGCCCGGGAATTTCCCGTCACTCGCTTTTTTCGTTAAGTCCTCTACGGCTGTATCCACTTTTTTGACCATTGATGTCAGAGTGACATTGTCTTTTGTGCCTTTGACTTGACCTTCCGCGTACTGGTCTTTATCAACACCGATAACCCATACGTTCCGCTTCGGATCTTCTTTTTTCAGATTTTTCGCTTCTGTGAAGACGCCCGTTCCCGTTGCGCCGGCCGCGTGATAAATGACGTCAACGCCTGATTTGTACATGCTTTCAGCCGTCGCCTTGCCGACATCGGCTTTGTCAAATCCGCCCGCATATTTCACTTCGACGGTCGCTTTCGGATTTGCGGCTTGTACACCCGCGCGGAAGCCGATTTCGAATTTTTTGATCAATTCAGACTCCATTCCGCCCACGAATCCGACTTTTCCCGTTTTGCTCGATAGCGCAGCGGCCGCTCCCACGAGGAATGAACCTTCCTGCTCCTTAAATGTAAGGCTCGCCACGTTGTCTTTTTTGACAACGGCGTCAATGATCGCAAAATTTGTGTCTTTGCGCTGATCGGCGATTTCGCTGATGGAATCCTGCATCAGATACCCGACGCCGTAAATCAGGTCAAAGTGCTCCCGCGCTAATTTATTTAAGTTCGTTGTATAATCTGCATCTGATTTTGATTGAAGATAGTCAAAACCGCTTTTGCCTTTTGTAAGCCCGTTGTCTTTTCCGAATGCCTGGATGCCTTCCCAGGCGGACTGGTTAAATGATTTGTCATCGACACCGCCGATATCCGTTACCATGCCGACGGTAAAGTTTTTGCTGCCGGAGCCGTTTGCTTTGTCACTTGAACCGCATGCGCTTAATATGGTTCCGGCCGCCGCGATGAGCGCCATCGCCATTCCGATTTTGCGTTTTTTCAAAGATATAACCCCCCTGTAAAATATGGCTGTGCCGTTCAATTCAGTCTTGAGTCCCCGTACCGGATGCGGAATCGAAAAAACTTTCTGATAATAACGATGAGACGTCTCTCTTTTTCCCGCCTTAAGCGGCTGTCTCTTCCAGGTTCGGGACTTATGACTTACCTGAAAAGATCTGCTAACCAATCATAATTTATCATTTTACCCGCCATAAATAAATAGAAATTTGCTTATTTTTTAAAAAATATCAATTTTATGAATCGTCTTCCTCATCTGGATAAAACAGAGGAGGATCAGCCAGGTCATTATCCTTATATAGCATACAAAAAAGGAATCTCAAGCCTTTTGTCACGGGATATGACAGTAAAAAAGCACCGTTCACAGCGGAACGGCGCTTTTTGACATTATAAATATTGTTTGATGCTGCTGACATTGCCTGTGTTGATATGGTATTGAAAGACGGGCCTTCCGATTGTGCCGTACGCCATCTCTACATTCAGCACTTGAATGTCTTCCAGAAATTTAAGATACTTCCGGATGGAGACTTGCGAGATTTCAGTATGCTTGGCGAGATCTTCCGTAGTAAAAGAACTGTCGCCGAAAGACTCAATGCTCGCCCAGATGAGTTTAAGCGTGCTCTTTGTCAATCCTTTCGGAAGGTGAACCTTTTCCGCCGCTTCTTTCTTTTGAAAAAGCTCGGCATCCAATTCTTTCTGTGTCATGCTTCTGTGTGATTGATAAACTTTCTGCTTGCGTCTGTAGTCGGAAAGAGCGGTTTGAAAGCGGTCAAATTCAAATGGTTTGATTAAATAATCGACGGCGCCGTACCGAAGCGTTTTTTTGATGACGTCCAGCTCGCTTGCGGCCGAAATGACGATGACATCAACCGATTCATTCTGCTTGCGGATTTCCGTTAAAAGCTCAAGCCCGTTTTTTCCCGGCATGTAAATGTCAAGAAGGATGAGATCGATATGATGCTCGCTCAGCACGTGCAGCGCGCTTTGAAAGGATGATGCGATCCCTTTCAGCTGAAATCCTTCAATCTGGCTGAGATAGCGCTTATTTAATTCACCCACCATGGGGTCGTCTTCAACTATGAGTACATTAATCATCATTTTCCTCCTTCGGTTCATACGGAATGCGAAGACTGAAAGTCGTTCCTTCATTCTTTTCACTTGTCACAATCATATGGCCTTTTAAATTTTCTGTTGCCTGCTGGGTGAAATAGAGGCCGAACCCCCGGTTTGTCCCTTTCGTGGAATAACCTTGTTCAAAAATACGGGCTTGGTCTGCCGCAGACATTCCGGCTCCCGTGTCCGTAATCTCTATATCAAGCTGGCGATCCTGAAACCGCATCGAGCACGTAATGTTTTTTTTCGGCATCTGCGCCACCGCGTCGAGCGCGTTGTTTAACAGATTTCCGATAATCGTAATGAGCTCATGGATGACGGCCGGATCTGCCGCATTCGGGATCAGGCTGCCGAGCTGAATGTCCAGATCAGCGCCCTGCTCGCGTATGTAGCTTTGTTTTCCTAGAAGAAACCCTGCGAGAACCGGACTTTTGACATCACTTATAATCTCGCTTGTTTCCGTCTTCTGCTGAATGGCAATGTCTTTAATGTAAGTGCCGAGATCATCGTATTCTTTTAACTGGACAAGCCCTAAAATGACATGAAGCTTATTCATGAATTCATGAGACTGGGCTCTTAATGCGTTTGCATACATTTTAACACCGGACAGCTGTTCTGCTAAATGTTTGACCTCCGTTTTGTCCCTGAACGTGGCGATCGCTCCGACGGTTTGTCCTTTCAGATGAATCGGAACCTCATTAAAGACCAGCTCAAGTCCGTTAATGCGGATATCCCTGTCCTGAAGCGGTTTTTTCTTTTCAATCACCTGTTTCAGCCTGCTTTTCGGGAGAATATCGTTCACATCTTGATCGACCGGATTAGTCGGAATACCCATTTTAATAAAAAGCCGTTTCGCTTCCGCATTGGCGAGCTTTATTTTTCCCCGCGCGTCAACCGCCAGAATGCCTTCCTTCGTTGATTCGAGCATGGCGCTCCGCTCTTCCAGGAGGGTGGCGATTTCATAAGGCTCAAGACCGTACATAATGTTTTTGACGGTGCGGGCGACAATGACGGCTCCGATGACGCCGACAAAAATACTTACGCAGATGATGAAATAAAGCGGTCTCAAACTGTGGCTGACGACATCCTGTATTTTGTTAAGCGAAATTCCGACCGAAACGACGCCCACTTGTTTTTTATCTTTTCCATAGATCGGTACGAAGGCTCTCATGGATTTTCCGAGCGTCCCCGCTGATGTGCTCGTTTTGATATGGCCGTGCATCGCCGGCTGTTCGTCTCCGCCGGTGAATTTCTTCCCGATTTTATTTGCGTCGGGGTGGGTGAGGCGGATGCTGTTCATATCCATCACCACGACAAATTCGGTTCCTGTCGTATGCTGGACGTCTAATGTATAATCCCGGAGCTCTTTCAGCCCTTTTCTTGTTTGCAATGCCTGCGCGACACTCGGTGTTTCCGCGACCAGCTTTGCGGTGCGCAGCGCGGTTGTCCGTTCTTCTTCTTTCACGCGGTCTGCTGTTTGGACGCTGATCGTGAAAAAGGTGATACAAAGTGCGATAAGGACGACAATACAGACGAATATCGTTAATCGGGTTTGCAATTTTAATGTTTTTTTCATAACAGCCTTCCTTACGTTTATCATTCCCGCGTTCTACTTTACTCCGAAAAAGCCGGTTTGTGAAGATCAGGCCCTTATTTCGTAAAAGTGAGGAAAAATGGTATTTTTTATCTTGTCAATGTGTTTTAAGTCCTCCATAATAAGTGAGGTAGATTACAGAAAGGGACTTTTTATATGAAAAATACTTATTGGACGGGTTATTTTCCGCTCGTTGCGATTCTGCTTTTTAGTTCGTCATTATCCATTTCTACCTCGCTTTATGTCATGAAGATACTTCAGACGCTCGGCATGTATCAGGGGATGCTGGATTATTTCTCTGAGAAAGGGATCAGACTGGCGCTTTTTGCAGCGTTCGCCCTTGTGTTTTTTATGCTATTTTCGGCTTTGAAGCTGATTGCAAACACAGTGACAGAGCTGTCTCTTTTGTTTTTCACAAATGACCCTGAGGGGGACAATCTGAAAAAAATCAGATTAGGCTCTTTAATTTATGTAGGCGGAGGAATTCTTTCCTTTGCGCTCGTGCAGAATGGTTTTTGGATTGCGGCGTTATTTGCCGTTGTTACGCTCGTTTATTTGATTTTCATGGTGTACAGAATCTATTCGACACTCTCTATCGTTTCGCTGATCGGTTTTATATTGCTTGAAATTTTGTTTTGGTTTACTTTTGTTATCGGTATTTTGTACATCTTTATCAAGCTTTATAATAGCATAATGGCTAGCTTACCTGTGTAAGCTAGCCATTTTTGTTAAGACAGAAATCTATTTTTGATCTCAGGGGAGGGGAGCATGCATGCTTCCCTTTTTCCGAACCATTTGTAACGGCGCCGGGCGATGAAAGAATAGGCTCTGTCCCTGAGGGGGCGGGGCACCGCGAAAAAAACCGCTGACAGCCGCCAGGCTCCGCGGAGATGACGGGAAACTTTTAACACGGCTGCGGATTTTTTGTATATCCGCCCGTTCTCGATAAAAATCATGCTGTCAAATTGTTCTGTCGGAAGTCCTTCTGATGCCAAAAGCTCCCGGGCGGTATCTGATTGCAATGAAGCAAATGAGATTTTGCCGGCCGGATCGCGTTTAATGATGAATTGAACGGCGCCGTTGCATAAGTTGCAGACGCCGTCAAACAAAAGCACGCGGTCCGGAAGCTGAGCTGGTTTCAAAGCGGATCCCCTCCGTTATCTTTAATAAGCTGCCTGCAGCGTGTTTTTCCAGATCGAAAGCTGAGGGCTTGCGTCATGAAGGTATTCGACGCTTGACGGTGTATCCTTTCCGACCCATACCCCCATCGTATAAGCGTCCGTCAGGCCGACAAACCACATATCGTGATAGTCATTTGACGTTCCTGATTTTCCGCCGACGTACGGAGCTTTAAAGTTCGCTTTTTTTCCTGTACCGCTTTTGACGACGGCTTTCATCATTTCTTTGATCTGCATGTTGGTCCGCACGCTGAATACCTGCGTCGGCTCATCTTTCCATTTTAATATCGTTTTTCCTTTTAAATCAGTCACTTTTGTAATCGCGTGACTCGGCGTATAAACGCCGTTGTTGCCGAACGTGGTGTACGCATTGGTCATTTCAAGCGGCGTCATGCCGTTTGTAAAACCGCCAAGCGCCGCGGGCAGACGGTAATCCGCGCTGACCAGCTTCGCGAAATGAAACGGTTCAAGGTAGCTGAACGCCTTATTGACGCCGACGCGGTCCATGATTCTGATGGCCGGTGTGTTGTACGAGTATTTAAACGCCGTTTCCAGCGTGACCGTACCGTACGTGCGGTTATTGTAGTTCTGCGGGCAGTAATCCGCACTGCAGAATTTGCTTGCGTCAATCTTGCTGTGTGGCGTTGCGCCGGTCTTTTCAATGTAAGGTCCGTAATCAAGCAGCGGCTTAATGGAAGAACCGGGCTGTCTGTATGCTTGATAGGCGCGGTTGAAATCATATTTATGATAATCTTTCCCGCCTGAAAGCGCGATAATCTGATGTGTCTGATGATTAATCACGGCCGCTCCGCCCTGGACGCCTGCATACGGCAGATTTTGATTCACTTGGGCGACGACCTGGTTTTGCATATACGGATTCAGCGCCGTATAAATCTTCACGCCGTCTTTTAACAATGTGCTGACTCTGTCGGAAAGCTCACTCTGTATTTTTTGTTTCGCCTTTCCGGAAGCTTTTTCAAGACGTTTGTCATAGCCTTCGGATGATGAAACAAGCTGTGTGAATTCATCATTTACATAGGAAACATAGTCAGGATATTTATTTGTTTTTTCGTTTATATCAAGCTTGATCTTTTCTTTTTCGGCTTTTTTCAGCTGTTTCCCGGATATAACGCCTGCTTTTTTTAATCCGTTAAGCAATCTGACTTGTCGTTTTTTCGTATAATCAAAATGCTTGAGAGGATCATATAATGTAGGGTTATTAGGGATGGCGCAGATAAAGGCCATCTCTCCCAAAGTGAGAGATTTCAGCGGCTTGCTGAAATAAAATTGTGCCGCCGAACCGACACCGTATACGCCGTTATTAAAATAAATCGTATTTAAGTAGCCTTCTAAAATCTCATCTTTGCTGTATTTTTTCTCAAGCTGATAGGAATAGGCCAGCTCCGTCAGTTTTCGGCTGAAGGTGCGTTCATGGCTTAAATACACATTCCTTGCCAGCTGCTGGGTGATGGTGCTGGCGCCCTGGTCAATTTTATGATCTTTGAAATTGGAGGCGGCCGCCCTGACCATCCCCATAAAGTCAAACCCTTTATGCTCATAAAAATGACGGTCTTCAGAGGTTAAAAACAGCTGTTTTACCTCATTCGGTATTTTATTAAAGGGCACGATCACGCGGTTCTCATGATCGCTGACAATCTCAGAAACAAGGCTTCCGTCCCTGTCATACATGTAACTGTTTTGAACCAGGTTGATCGCTTTTAAATCAATATGTTTATCGAGCACCTGATCAAAAGGCTTGATTTGTTTTACCTCTTTGCCGGAAGCAATAACTGTAAATGCACACAACGGGATAATGCCGAGCAGCAAAATCCATCCGATTATTTTACGTACCATGGTCACTCTCTTTTCTCCTGATTTCTAGCCATATCGTATCATTCTTTTAAGAATACGAGAAGGTTAAATTTAGAAGAAATCGTGATCGCTGCCGGTCAGCCCGCATTTGACGCTGTATCCTTTTGCAGATGTCCCGCCATCCATAAAAGCCCCGCGCCTATTAAAAAGAGAAAGGCGGTGACGTAGAAAGCAGCCGAAATGGAAAAACCGCTCGAGACCGCACCTCCGAGCAGAGGGCCGAGCACATTTCCGAGAAAACGAAAGCTGACGTTATAGCCGAGCACCTCTCCCTGGATGCTGCCCGGCGCCCTGACGCGGATCGCGGCCGTAATGCAGGGGAGCGTGCCGCCCATGACCATGCCGAACAGAAATCTGAAGACTAACAGAATGGAGAGGGAGGAGGCGAGCGCCTGCGGAATGAAAAACACCGCTGAGGCAATCAAAAGCACGATTAAGATCCGGCTGTGGCCGAAGCGGTCGCCGAAGTCCCCCCATTTCCGGGCAAGCAATAAGCTTCCGAGTCCGGTCGCTGAAAACGCCATTCCGGAGAAAAAAGCTAAATTAACAGGTCCGTGCAGCTCATTGACATATAAAGCGAGCAGCGGCTGAATACTGAAATTGCCGGTCTGCACGATCATGGTAAGCACCATCATCGCCCAAAGCGCGGGCTGGTGAAAAATATAGGAGAGCACCTGTTTTCTGGAATAGGTTTTCCGCTTGTTTTGTTTCTCGCCGAGCGGCTGCTCATTCACCTGAAATAAAACGAGAAGCACGGATACGAAAATAACAAAAGACGTAATAAAAAACGTGTACGTAAACCCGAAGCTGTCAGCGAGCAGCCCGCCCAGCATCGGCCCGAATAAAGTGCCTGACACCTGACCCATCTGCAGCGTGCCGAGCGTTTTCCCGGCAGTCTCTTTCGGCGTCTGCGCCGAAATCATGGCAAGCGATGTCGGAACAAAGCCTGTTACTAGACCCATAAGCAGCCGCAGGACAAACAGCTGATAAACGGATGTCACAAACCCCATCAATAAAATGCTGACGGCAATGCCGGTGCCTGTAATCAAGAGAATTTTTTTGTAGCCGCGCTTATCGCCGAATCTGCCCCAAAACGGGGAAATCACAAACGCCATTAAAAACGTGACGCCGAACACATACCCGCTCCATCTCTGCACATACCCGCCCGAATGGGGGCTGATCGTTTCGATATATAACGAAAGAAACGGAACAATCATGGTCATGCTGGCGGAAATAAAGAAATTTGTAATCCAAATGACAACGAAGTTCTTCTTACGGACAGAAATAACATCACCTTCTTTACTTTTCGTGTGTCTAATCATAAGTATATAGGAATAAATCCGGTATTTGTATTTTCGATGCGGATATAGGAAAATTCATTATTTTTAGAAAATGAAGAAAGTTTCAGAGGGGAAACTGATATACTATCATAAAATATCATTTTTGATCGGAGGAAAGGCAGGTGTAAAAAAAGTGGATCAGCGCAGTCTGCTCATTATTGATTTTGAATTTACAATGCCTGACGGAAAATACAGCCCGCAAAATTTCTTTCCCGAAATTATTGAAGCGGGAATTGTCAAGACGGTGAATGATGAAGTGACTGAAACGTTTTCGAGTTATATCAAACCGAAAAAATTTCCGAAGCTGACGAAACGATGCAAAACCTTTCTGAACATCACCCAAAAAGACGTGGACGGCGGAATCACGTTTAATGAATTCATCCGCAAATTAAATGAGCTTGATCCTGATAAAAACTGCACGATCGTCACCTGGGGCAATATGGATATGAAAGTGTTAAAGCAAAATTGCATGTTTAACCACATCCCTTTTCCGTTCAAAGGAGAACTTCGGGATCTGTCCCTTGAATACAAAAACTTCTTCGGCGACAGAACATTGACCGGCCTTTGGAAAGCGGCAGAAGAGTATGGCGATAAAGGGACGGGCACGCATCATAAAGCGCTGGATGATGCGCGGACGACATACAAATTATTCAAGCTTGTCGAGCGGGATAAACAATATCTTGAAAAACCGAAACCTCCGACGATCGGTGATCGCGTCGATCTGACTGAACTGTTTCGCCGGGCCACATAAAAAAACCCAATCATGCCGACTGGGTCAAGTTCTTTTAAAATAGTCACGCTCTAACGCGGCCAAGTTGGTAAGCGAACGTTCCGCCCATTCTGAGCCGTCCGCTGTAAGCTGATCTTTCAGCCGGGCAGACGCCGCTTGTAAGGAAGCCGTATAATCAGGCACCTCGCCATCAAACGGTTTGACCATCTGATGCGGTATGTTTGTCTGTTCCCCGAATGCAAGCGCTCTTCTTTCATGAAAAAACGGAACATCCGCCTGCTTCGGATGATGAAGATCTCCTTGAGCGGGATGCGTCAGAACGGCTTTAATTTTCACTAAATAGTGATTGGGCCTGACGTCTGTCACTTCCCCTATGTATGCTCCTGTTTTATAAAACCCTTTTACGATTGTGCCGATTTCAAACGTATTCATAGCGTTCACCTCTCTCTAGTTATTCTATAAAAGATCAACGCGGTTGGCTAGTGAACAGCTGCCGGAAGCCTGACTGAGGCCGTTGTGCCCGAGTGCTCGCCGCTGGTGAAATAGACGGAGCCTTCATGATGCTGAATAATCGAGAATGTCACGGTAAGCCCGAGCCCGGTGCCGTTCGTTTTCAGCGTATAATACGGTTTGCCGAGTTTCTGCAGTTCTTCATCGGACATGCCGATTCCGTTATCCGTAATCTGAATGAGAATCATCTCTTCCTGTTTTTGGACGGAGACCTCGATTCGGCCGTTTTCAGAGGGCACGGCTTCAATACTGTTTTTAATCAGATTAATGAAGGCCTGTTTCAGTTTTTTTACATCGCCGAACACATATAAATCAGGCTCGCTTTGAACAGTCACGGTCACCGATTTAAAATGGGCATAAGACTCCATTAAGGAACCTGTTTCCTTTACGAGCAGAGAAATATCAAACTTTTCTTTTTCATAGTCATCCTGCTTCGCCATATCGAGATAATTCGTAATGATCGTCTGAGCCCGGTCGAGTTCGGACAGCACAAGTTTCTGATATCCGGAGTGGGATTTGTCCTGAAGCTGCTCGCCGCTGAACAGCAGCTGCACAAAACCTCTGACGACCGTAAGCGGATTGCGGACTTCATGGGCGACGCTTGCCGCAAGCTCGCTGACGACGGCCATTTTTTCTGAGTGAATCAGCCTTGCCCGCATGGATGCATTCTCATCGATGATCTCAATCAAATAAATGCACAGCAAAAGGGAGCTGACTTGAAAAAAAACAGATACTGCCGCCTCATAGTAAACGGAAGATGGATTTTGAAAATTGAAAATATTGGTCGCGGAATAGATGAAGACAGATGCGGTTAATAAGGCGGTTTCAGTGCAGCCGATGAGAAGAGCGAAAAGCAGTTTCTTCCGCTTTGAAAAAAAAGGCCATTTCGTTTGGAGCTGGATAGGGATGATGATTAAAAAAGGAATTAAGGATAAGAAAAAAAGAGCGGAAGGTTCAAACCATATGAGCTGAAAAAAAACGGATGCCGCCCCTGCGGCAAGTCCTGCGGCGGTACCGGAATAAAGCAGGCAGACGATAATGGGAATCAGCTGCAAACCGTAACGGACGGAATGAAGCTCCTGGATGGGAAAAGCCGTACATAATAAGGAAGATGACGCTGCAAATACGGCGACCAGCAGGCGGTTCGCTCTCGGCACAAGCAAATCAGGCTTGCTGAGCCAGAAGACTTGATAAAGAAAAATAGGGAATAGAATAAAAGAGAAGTGAAGCAGGTAATCCTTTACAATCTCCATTTATGCGAAATCCTTTCCTATGTAAATATGAATCTATTATAACATCTTTACCGGAAAAAAAAGTATATATTTCTCTAAAGCGAACGCCCTTATCTCATCTGATAAAGGCGTTCTTTCCGCTGCTAAGCGAGCGCTGCTTTCATTCTCTCAAGCCCTTCTTTTACGGCGGCGGCTGAACAGCCGACATTAAGTCTCATAAATCCTTCGCCGCCCGGTCCGTATTTTGTTCCCGGCTCTAATATGATTTTCCCTTTTTTGAGCATTCTTTCTTTGAGCTCGGCATCCGAAAATCCGTATTCGCTGAAATCCATCCAGATCAAATAGGAAGCGTCAGGCTTCATCATGCGGACTTTCGGCAATTCTTTTCTTAAAAAGTCCTCAGCCAATTTCATATTCCCTTCAATGTAAGGAATCAGCGCGTCAAGCCAAGGGCCTCCCTTTGTATAGGCCGCTTCGATTGCTGCAACCGCAAATGTGTTGAGGCTGGAAATCCCGTTCTGATGCAATGCGGCGGAGAATTTCGCCCGCTTATACCGATCGGGAATGATAATGGCGGATGCCTGAATGCCGGCAATATTAAACGTCTTGCTCGGCGCGACACAAGTAACGGAAATCCGCGCAAACTCCTCAGACAGAGAAGCGAAAGGCGTATGCGGCTTTCCGTACAGCATCAAGTCGGAATGTATCTCGTCAGAAACGACGGTGACGTTATGGGCGGCGCACAGCGATCCGAGCTTCATAAGCTCATCCCGGCTCCACGCTCTGCCGGACGGATTGTGGGGATTACAAAGAATCATCAGCTTGACCTCAGAATCGCTCAGTTTTTTCTCAAGATCCTCAAAATCCATGCAGTAGACGCCGTTTTCTTCCCGTAATGGGTTATGTAAAACCTGCCGTTTGTTTTCCTTGATCATCTGATAAAAAGGCGTATACACCGGTGATTGAATCAACACCGGATCGCCCGGTTCGGTAAAGGCTTGTACGGCCATGCTGATTGCCGTGACAACACCGGGACTGAACGCGATGCTTGCGGGATCGGGTCGGTAGCCGTGCCGCGTCTCAAGCCATGAAGCGACGGCTTCTCTTGTGTTTTCGTCAGGAGACGTATAACCGAATATGCCGTGGTCAAGGCGGGCTTTTAAGGCGTCAGTGACCGCTTCGGGAGCGCGGAAATCCATATCGGCAACCCACATCGGAAGCGCATCCGATACGCCGAATAACGCTTCCGCCTTGTCCCATTTCACCGATTGTGTGCCAAGACGGTTTTCTCGAAGATCAAAGTTCATGTATGTCACTCCTGTAGTATCATTATTTTGCACAGCGTATCTATGATAAAATAGAATTGCAAACTTTATTATAAGCGGTGATGAAAATGGAAGAAAGCCAAGCGGTCATGGAAATGATGAAAATCATTGCCAAGTGGGACCCGTTTAAATATGGAGAAGATTTTTATGAGACAGAAGCCGTCGATATCGTTCAGGCCGTCTACAGTGAAGACCGTGCCGACAAGCTGGCAGCAGCCATTCAGGATATCTTTGAAGCTTCATTTGAGCAAAAGCTTCCGATCGAAGGCTGCCAAAAGGCCGCCGAGCAGCTTCTGTTCATAAAAGAAAGCAGCTCCTGCACCCCTTAAAAACCGGCGGTTCCGCCGGTTTTTTTATTGAATAAATTCAAAAATCCGCTCCGAAACAAACTCTGGGCGCTCTTCGGGTACGAGGTGCCCCGTATCCTTGAGTGAATACAGAATGGAATCCGGCAGGTCGTCATGAAGCCGTTTTCCGACTGAGACCGGAACGACCCGATCTTCTTCTCCCCAGATTAAAAGAGCGGGGTTTTGCACTTTCTTCAAATCCTCGGGCTTTAAATCGCCCTCCCTGTGTCTGATAAACCTTGTCATCGCTTTGAAAATCTGGCGGTCTGTAAATGGTTTTTCGTAACCGTCAATCATTTCCTGATCGATAAGCGTCCGGTCGTGAACGACATTTAACAGGTTGTTCAGCACGCCGTCTTTTGAAAGCCAATACTTAAGGTACAGGTCAAAACAAGGGAGATGCGTCCCGAATATAATCGACGGGTGCGAGCGCTTTAAATACCCCGAGCTGCACAACAGGACGATTTTAGAAAAAAGCTCGGGTCTGAGAAGAGACGCGGATAAGGAAATCTGGCCGCCCATTGAATGGCCGATGAGTGCGGCCCGGCTGATACCGAGCTTTTCCAGAAGTCCGATCAGAAGCTTGGCGAGGTTTGCGTAAGTATATACGAAAGTCCGTGACTTTTCCGATTGCCCGAAAGGAGGCAGGTCAACGGCGATAATATCATAATGGTTTCTGAGCAGCGGGATCAGTTTTCTGAAGCTGAATGCCGAAGATAAAAAACCGTGTACGCAGACGAGTGTCTGTCTGCCGGGATTTTCATAATGCTCGTAATACAGCTCAACTCCGTCTATCGCGGCCCGTTTAATCGGTGAAACAGCTTCCATGAGAGCCTTCGCCGTCCTTTCTTTGTTGTAATGTAAAGGCTTTTTTGATTGTCAGATTTTAGCTCTGGTTTCTTTCGGGTTTTTCTTAGCATTTGTCGAAAATCGTGATATAATGTCATGAAGATTTTTGATAATGCAAAGGTGTGAAACGTATGAAGCTGACCGAAAAAGAAACAGAAATATTAGAAATTTTAGACGAAAACAGCCGCGTTGATGCGGAAACGATCGCGAAAATGGCAAACATTCCCGCTGAAGAAGTTAAAAGCATCATTGAAAAGCTTGAAAAGGAAAAAGTCATCATTGATTATGCGGCGATGATCGACTGGCGCAAAGTCGACGGTTTGGAAGGCGTCACGGCGATGATTGACGTAAAAGTCACTCCGAAACGAAATGTCGGCTTTGATGAAGTCGCTGAGCGGATATACAGATTCCAGGAAGTTGAATCAGTGTACCTGATGTCAGGGGTGTATGACTTATCCGTCGTTATTCGCGGCAACACGATGTCAGACGTGGCAAGCTTCGTGTCTGAAAAATTGTCCACCCTTGAGTCTGTCGTTTCCACGACAACGCACTTCATCCTGAAAAAATATAAGCATGACGGCAAAGTCTTTGAAAGCGGAGACGATGACAAAAGAATCGTGGTGTCTCCGTAAATGGAAACGAAGACTTCTTATTTATCTGACTACGTGCAGCAGATTAAACCGTCAGGCATCCGCAAGTTCTTTGATCTGGCCGCTACGATGGAAGGCGTCATTTCACTGGGAGTGGGAGAGCCTGACTTTGTGACGGCCTGGAATGTGAGGGAAGCGAGTATTCTTTCTTTAGAACAGGGGTATACGGCTTATACGGCAAATGCGGGTCTTTATGAACTGAGAGAAGAAATCAGCCGCTACTTAGATCAGCGGTTCGGCCTGAGTTATTCGCCTGACAGTGAACTGATCGTTACTGTAGGGGCAAGCCAGGCGCTTGATCTCGCTGTCCGCGCCATTATGAATCCTGGAGAGGAAATGTTAATTCCCGAACCGTGTTTTGTCGCATATGAATCACTCGTGACCCTGACGGGGGCGAAGCCGGTGCCGATTCAGACTGTCGCTGCAAAAGGTTTCAAAGCATCAGCCGCCGATTTTGAAGCGGCCCTGACGGACAAAACAAAAGCGCTGCTTCTATGCTCGCCGTCAAATCCGACAGGTTCTGTCTATTCGAAAGAAGAGCTTGAATCCATCGCTGCTTTCGCTGAAAAACACGACTTGATCGTGCTTGCCGATGAAATTTATGCTGAGCTGACGTATGATGAGCCATTCACGAGCATGGGGGCCATCCGCGGCATGAAGGAACGCACGGTTCTCATTTCCGGCTTCTCCAAAGCATTTGCCATGACGGGATGGAGACTCGGATTTACGGCGGCGCCTCCCGTAATCAGGGATGCGATGCTCAAAATTCATCAGCACGCGATGATGTGCGCGCCTTCCATGGCGCAATACGCGGCGCTTGAAGGGCTGAAAAACGGCCAGGAAGACGTCGAAAGAATGAAGAAAAGCTATCGGAGACGCCGAAACCTGATTGTGGAGACATTGAACGAAATCGGACTCGGCTGCCACCACCCCGGCGGAGCATTTTACGCGTTTCCTTCCATTCAGTCGACCGGCATGAGTTCAGAAGAATTCGCGGAACAGCTGCTCATTGAAGAAAAAGTAGCCGTCGTTCCGGGGAATGTATTCGGCCCGAGCGGCGAAGGCTACATCAGATGTTCCTATGCGACATCCATTGAGCAGATTCAGGAAGCGCTCGTCAGAATCAAACGGTTTGTTGAAAAAAGGGCATAAAAAAAGATACGAACCCGGTTCGCATCCAAATAAAAGGGGGGAATACTAGAAAGCCTTCGTAATCATAGTATACCCCCATTTTTCTGTGCTTAAACATGATCATGTAAAAAAGTTCTCTTTGCGAAAAACAAACTTGTATGATATAATTTTAAATTGCGTATAATCTGTATTTAATTTAACTTAGGAGTTGTTATGAATGGCAGCAAAATTTGAAGTGGGCAGTGTTTACACTGGTAAAGTAACAGGATTACAAGCGTATGGTGCGTTTGTTGCATTAGATGAAGAAACTCAAGGACTTGTTCACATTTCTGAAGTCACTCACGGTTTCGTAAAAGACATTAACGAGCACCTTTCAATCGGTGACGAAGTACAAGTAAAAGTACTTGCGGTTGACGAAGAAAAAGGCAAAATCAGCCTTTCTATCCGTGCGACTCAAGCGGCGCCTGAAAGAAAAGAAAGCAAACCAAGAAAACCGAAAGCGGCTCAAGCTTCTGAAGAAACATCTGCTCCGCAAGGTTTCAACACATTGAAAGATAAGCTTGAAGAGTGGATTGAACAGTCCAACCGCAAAGACCTTATCAAAAAATAATCATTAAAAAAAGCACCGGATATGTATGTTCGGTGCTTTTTTTATGTTTGTTTATCTGACTTCCGGATTTGCCGCTTCCTCGCGGGATGTTTCTTCGTTCGGCTTAAACAGCAGGCCGAGATTGATCAGACCGGCGATGCCGACAAGACCGTAAATAATCCGCGACAGAGCTGATCCTTGGCCGCCGAAGATGGCTGCTACTAAATCAAATTGGAAAAATCCGATCAGTCCCCAGTTAATAGCGCCGATAATCGTTAATACGAGACAGATACGCTGAATAACACTCATGTAAACAACCTCCTCTATGAATTCGTGAAACAGTTATAGATTGTGACAAAGCAAAGAATCTATGCATACTACATTCTCCGCTGTGTAAATCACACACTGTCTCAAGCTGCACAAGTGCCTTTCCCGCGAAGCCGCTGCCTGTAAACCGTGTGATGTGCCGTCAAAAAAGCGGATTGCTTTACATTGAATGTCATCTTTCTGCATAATATAAATCCAAAGGAGGAGATGTCATGCAAAACTTTACATATTGGAATCCGACCAAATTGATTTTCGGAAAGGGAGAGGTCGAAAAACTTCCTGAAGAAATCAAGCCGTACGGAAAGAACGTACTGCTCGTATACGGGGGCGGCAGCATTAAGCGCAGCGGTCTTTATGATCAAGTAACCGAACTGCTGAAAAAAGCAGGAGTTACCGTACATGAATTGGCAGGCGTAGAGCCGAATCCGCGTGTCTCAACGGTGAACAAGGGTGTTGCGCTCTGTAAAGAAAACAGCATCGATTTCTTATTGGCCGTCGGCGGCGGAAGTGTCATTGACTGCACGAAAGCCATCGCGGCGGGCGCTAAATATGACGGCGACGCGTGGGATATCGTCACGAAAAAACACCAGCCGAAAGAAGCGCTGCCGTTCGGAACAGTGCTGACCCTTGCGGCAACCGGTTCAGAGATGAACTCCGGATCAGTCATCACAAACTGGGAGACACAAGAGAAATACGGATGGGGAAGCCCGCTCGTTTACCCTAAATTCTCTATTCTCGATCCGGTAAACACATTTACCGTTCCGAAAGACCACACCATTTACGGCATGGTCGATATGATGAGCCATGTGTTTGAACAATATTTCCACCACACGTCAAACACGCCGTATCAGGACCGGATGTGTGAATCGCTTCTGCGCACGGTGATTGAAACAGCGCCGAAGCTGATCGATGATCTGGAGAACTACGAGCTTCGTGAGACGATTTTATATACAGGCACGATCGCATTAAACGGAATGCTGTCAATGGGCGCAAGAGGGGATTGGGCCACACACAACATCGAGCATGCGGTATCAGCGGTTTACGATATACCGCACGCCGGAGGTTTAGCGATTCTGTTCCCTAACTGGATGAGACATGTGCTCAAAGAAAATCCGGCCCGCTTTAAACAGCTTGCCGTCCGTGTCTTTGATATTGACGAGACAGGCAAATCAGATGAAGAGATCGCACTTGAAGGAATCAGCAAGCTGTCTGATTTCTGGACGAGCCTCGGCGCTCCGAACAGACTCGCTGATTATGATATTTCTGATGAGAAGCTGGATACGATTGCAGATAAAGCGATGGCAAACGGAGTATTCGGACAGTTCAAGTCACTGCAGAAAGAAGACGTGCTTGCGATACTGAAAGCATCATTGTAATAACATAAAGGGGGCGGCCGGATTGGCAGCTCCTTTTTTTCTGTGTTATAGTAATTCCCTTACGATTTTTTTGGAGGTCATGATAAATGGAGAACTTTACGTACTACAATCCGACGAAACTGATTTTCGGAAAAGGTCAAATCGACCAATTGAAAAAAGAGCTGAAGCAATACGGGAAAAACGTGCTGCTTGTTTACGGAGGCGGCAGCATTAAGCGAAACGGCCTGTATGACCAAGTAACAGGCATCTTAAAAGAAGAAGGCGCAACCGTTCATGAGCTTGCGGGTGTTGAACCGAACCCGCGTCTGGAAACGGTAAATAAAGGAATTGAGCTGTGCAGACAGCATGAGATTGATTTCCTTCTCGCAGTCGGCGGCGGAAGTGTCATTGACTGTACAAAAGCGATTGCGGCCGGTGCGAAATATGACGGTGACGCATGGGACATTTACAGCAAAAAAGTAACGGCGCAGGACGCGCTCCCGTTCGGCACGGTGCTGACGCTTGCGGCGACAGGCTCTGAAATGAACCCTGATTCCGTTATCACAAATTGGGAAACAAACGAAAAATTCGTATGGGGCAGCAATGTCACTCATCCGCGTTTCTCCATTTTAGATCCTGAGAATACTTTCAGCGTTCCGGAAAACCAAACCGTATACGGCATGGTGGATATGATGAGCCACGTATTTGAACAATACTTCCACAATGTTGAAAACACGCCGCTTCAGGACAGAATGTGTTTTGCGGTCCTTCAGACGGTAATTGAAACAGCGCCGAAACTTTTGGAAGACCTTGAGAACTATAAGCACCGTGAAACGATTTTATACGCGGGTACGATCGCATTAAACGGCACGCTGCAAATGGGCTATTTCGGCGATTGGGCTTCCCATACGATGGAGCACGCCGTATCAGCGGTTTATGACATCCCTCACGCGGGAGGACTTGCGATTCTGTTCCCGAACTGGATGAGATACACGCTTGATACAAATGTAGACCGTTTTAAAAACCTCATGCTCAACATGTTTGACATTGATACTGAAGGCAAAACGGATAAAGAAATTGCGCTTGAAGGGATCGATAAATTGTCCGCGTTCTGGACAAGCCTCGGCGCACCGTCCCGCCTTGCGGATTATGACATTGGTGAAGACAAGCTTGAGCTGATCGCAGACATCGCCGCAAAAGAAATGGAATACGGCGGATTCGGCAATTTCCAAAAACTGAACAAAGATGACGTACTTGCCATCTTAAAGGCGTCACTGTAAGATACATTCCCGCCCGGGGTGAAGATGAAATAGATTTTCAAGCTGCAGATGTAACCGTTTTGGGGAGTCCCTCTTTCCATATTTTCATTAATGCATCAAGAGCAAGTGAAACACCCCTTGCCATGAGACAACTATGGAAATCTCACATGATGCGGTTTTGACTCCCTGTTTCTGTACATTTAGCAGAAAAGGATCAATTAACTTTGCGATTGCCGATCATCTTTTTACACAAAATCTAAATCATGAAGATGAAGAGCCTTGCTATACTTCGAATTTAAAAAAGGGGCGCTGATTCAATCAGCGCTCCTTTTATGCATTTTGTGTACTAAGGTCCCGCTGCGCCCCCATATAGCTTCCCATTAAGTTTTGATAACCGGGAAGATGACTGGAGATTAATGCGCCAAAACCTTCAACATCGTTGCGCCAATCACGCTGAAGCTCGCACGCTACGCTGAACCAGTTCATAAGCTGCGCGCCGCCATGAGCCATACGCGTTAATGATGCATCTGCTACTTGCTTATTAAACGTCCCCGAAGCATCTGTCACAACAAACACTTCGTAGCCTGCTTTAATGGCAGAAAGCGCAGGAAAAGCAACGCAGACGTCTGTTACGACCCCCGCAATAATCAGCTGTTTTTTGCCAGTCGCTTCAATGGCTTTAACAAAGTCTTCATTGTCCCATGCATTAATTTGTCCAGGACGGGCTATTTTTGGCGCATCAGGAAAGAGATCAACGAGTTCTTGCATGAGCGGTCCGTTGGGTCCATTTTCAAAGCTGGTTGTTAAAATAACCGGTAAATCAAAGAATTTAGCCGTATCACCGAGAGCCAATACATTGTTTTTAAATTCATCAACGCCATAGTCACGCACGAGACCGGAAATAAGGCCGGTTTGATGGTCAACTAAAAGCACGGCAGCATCATCTTTTGAAAGACGGGAATATAGATCAGACATTTTATAATCCTCCTTGAATTAAGGCAAGTAAGTTTGTGAATTGAAAACGGTAAATCTATTCATATGCTGTGTAGATAGAAAGTTATTTCTGAGGTGACTTTTCGTGAGGGTGATGATCCTTCAATTAATCTGGAACGGGAACCGGAGCATGATCAATCCAATGGATGAACTGTTGTAAATAGCGTTGAAGATAACGTTTTGTTTGTTCATCCGTAAGTATGTTTTGAGCGGAATCAATTTTCTCATGGACTTGCGAAATCAGCATTTTTTGAAATGGCAAAACATTGACTTGCATAGCTTCGAGTACTTCTCTCAATTGCGTTTGACCAAAGGCAGTGCCGAACCCTCCGGGGGTTGCTCCGATTAAGCCAACTGGTTTTCTGTTTAAAACAGAAGAGGTCCGCGGTCTCGATGCCCAGTCCAATGCATTTTTTAATACCCCCGGAATTCCGGAATTGTACTCTGGACTTACAATGATGACGCCGTCAACGTCTTGTATATCAGTTCTAAAGGATGTTACGGAGTCTGGTGCTCCGGCAATTTCTAAATCTTCGTTAAAAAAAGGAAGACTGTCTATTTCAACCCAGCGAAATTGAGCCGCATTATCTAAGTCAATCAATGATTGAGCAATCGCTCGATTATACGAGTTTTTTCGTAAACTTCCACAAATAAGACCAATGGTTTTAGTCATAAAATCACCTCCCGGTATAAAATCACTTTCATCTTAACACGATACCCCAAATATAGACACTATTTTTAAAAATGGACATTTATGCCTTAATATTCCTGTGCGGCAGCCTCTCAAGAGGAGTACTATATAAAAAGAACCGTCCCCTCGGGATTGGCGATGGATGTCATCCTGCTCCAAAGTAAAGGTGATACATTCCTGGATCACCAACATTCGATTCGTTATCCCTCTCACAGTTAATACAAATATAACCATCTCGAATCCGGAATATTGTATAAAAAATGAACGCATCTTTAGCGCAAATCCCGTATTCATCCGCCCTTCTTCATGACTTGATTTAGCGGGTGAGTTCATATAAAGTGAAAGAGAAAACAATTCACCGTGATGGAGGGACAAGCAAATGACGCATGTACGCTTTGATTACTCAAGAGCGTTACCTTTTTTCAATGAACATGAACTTACATACGCACGTGATTTCGTAAAAACGGCACACCATAATATCCATGAAAAAACAGGCGCCGGAAGCGACTTTTTAGGATGGGTGGACCTCCCTGAAAACTACGATAAAGAAGAATTCGCGCGCATTAAAAAAAGCGCTGAAAAAATTAAATCAGATTCAGACGTGCTTCTCGTCGTGGGTATCGGCGGTTCATACTTAGGCGCCCGCGCGGCGATCGAAGCGCTCAATCATTCTTTCTATAATGTTCTGCCGAAAGACAAGCGCAAAAACCCTCAAGTTATCTTTATCGGCAACAATATCAGCTCAACTTATATGAAAGATGTTATGGATCTTTTGGAAGACGCTGATTTCTCTATCAATGTCATTTCTAAATCAGGCACGACGACGGAACCTGCAATCGCTTTCCGGATTTTCCGCAAACTTCTTGAAGAAAAATACGGAAAAGAAGAAGCGAAAGCGCGGATTTACGCGACGACAGATAAAGAGCGCGGCGCTTTAAAAACGCTTTCTAATGAAGAAGGCTTCGAATCATTCGTTATTCCTGATGATGTCGGCGGACGTTTCTCCGTTCTGACTGCGGTAGGTCTTCTGCCGATTGCGGTAAGCGGGGCTGATATCGATGAAATGATGAAAGGCGCTCTTGATGCAAGCAAAGACTTTTCCAGCTCGGAATTAGAGGAGAACGCGGCTTATCAATACGCCGTCGTCCGCAACGTTCTGTATAATAAAGGAAGAACTATTGAAATGCTCATCAACTATGAGCCTGCGCTGCAATACTTTGCGGAATGGTGGAAGCAGCTCTTCGGCGAAAGTGAAGGAAAAGATGAAAAAGGCATCTATCCTTCTTCCGCTAACTTCTCAACAGACCTTCACTCTCTCGGTCAATACGTGCAGGAAGGCAGACGCGATCTGTTTGAAACTGTATTAAACGTTGAAAAACCGAAGCATGAGCTGACAATTGAAGAAGCGGAAAATGATCTCGACGGCTTAAATTACTTAGCCGGCAAAACGGTCGATTTCGTCAATAAAAAAGCGTTCGAAGGCACGATGCTTGCCCATACAGACGGAAAAGTGCCGAACTTAATTGTCAATATTCCGCAGCTTAATGCATATACATTTGGATATCTCGTCTATTTCTTTGAAAAAGCGGTGGCGATGAGCGGTTATCTGCTCGGAGTCAACCCGTTTGATCAGCCGGGTGTTGAAGCCTATAAGGTGAATATGTTCGCGCTTCTCGGCAAACCGGGCTTTGAAGAGAAAAAAGCAGAGCTTGAAAAACGTCTTGAAAAATAAAAAAAAGTGCTGGCCCTCAGCATGACGGGTCAGCCTTTTTTAAACCGTGAAAGGTGTGATGATGAATTGATGCGGCTCTTATGTAAGCATGCCGTCATTTCCGTCTGTTCCGCCGCTATTGTCTATTCGGCACTAAAACTGTCTCCTGAATCCCTCTTACAAACCATCCTGTTTTTCGCTTTCCCTCTCGGCTTGTTTACGGACATGGTCCGGCTGAAACTGAAGATTGGCCGGATGCATACGCTGATGACGAAGTGCTGTCTCTATTCCGCCGTTTTCTATATTTCAACGGAAGCCGTTCTCTCCGCAATTGTGACGTATGTTCTGATTGAATGCGCCGTTACCTCTTTCCGGCGTCTGTCTGCCGCTCCCGATTCTTCCCAGACGCCGTATGAAGATGCCGCAGAGCGGGGACGCTAAAGACAAAAAGGAGTATATGCACATGATCAGCATTCCATCTTCACTTGAAGGGCAATCGTTTTTACTCCGCGAATTGGAACAGGTGCTGAAACCGATCGGTTATACCATCGGAGGCGGCTGGGAGTATGACCGCGGGTTCTTTGATTACAAAATTTCCGATCAGGACGGCTATTTATTTCTCCGCATCCCTATTGAAGCAAATAAGGGACACCTGGATGAACGGGGGGCCGCCGTTACAATCGGCACACCCTTTTTGCTGAGGCACGTCTATCAGCAGGAAACGGATGATCACGCAGGCGGCGGTGTTTTTGAGTCATTATTCAACCAATTCTCCGAGCCGAAACGGCGGGATGCGGCAATTGACCGCTCATATACAGATATCGGCATCTCGCTTGTGAAAGAGCTGGAAGACGTCCTGCTGCATTAAAGAGCCAAAAACAGATCAGTATCGAGCACCTGGTATGACAGGGGAGGGGTCAGCATCGGCCCCTCTTCTTTTTGTATGCCGATGATCGTGGTATTCCGTTTGAGATAATAGAGCGCACAGTCATGATAAGATGAACCCTTTAATTCCTCGGGGACGGGAATGATGCGCACCTTTTTCTCCAGCGTCAGATCTGACAGCGTTTGCGGTTTGGCAAGCTGCAGCTTGACCCGGTAATGCTCAAACATCACCCGGCTCGACAGCCGTGATGTGCACAGAATCTTATTGGCTCCTGCGCGCTCGGCGTTTTTGACATACCGTTCCGTTAAAATTTCCACGATACAATAAACGGACGGGTGCAGCCCTTTGATGGCGAGAAGCGTTAATACCGACAGCATATCAGCTTCGGATTCATTTTTCTGCTGATCCGCTGTCAGAATGACGGTATCGGCTTCCGTAATATTCGCTTTATTGAGCGTGCTGTCATCAGCGGCATGTCCGCGGATGAAATGGACGTTTTCAATAAGCGGCCCTTCCCTTAATGAATCATCAATCAGGACGACAGTTTTTGACGGTGCGATGTGCTGCAGTTCTTTCAGCAGCATATGCGACTTCTCATTCCATCCGATAAGAATGACGTGCCCCTTGCCTTTAAAGGCGACCTTCCCTTCGACATAGCGGTGCTGTTTGCTGAACACGGCTGAAGAAAGCGTGGCGAAATAGGCGGTCACAAAACTCGCTCCGCTTAATACAAGCACCATACCGGCAATCTGCCCGAGCGGTGTCTGGGGAACGTAATCGCCGTAGCCGACTGTGGCCACCGTAATCACCGCCCACCAAACCCCTTCAAACACAGACGTGAATTGCTTCGGTTCGAGCATGTAAATGAGTTGGCCGAACAATAAAATCAAGGCGATAATGATCAGCCCGATCCGAACATATAACGGCCATCTCAGCCAGGAAATAAATAAACGGTTTGATTTCATTCGTCCGGCTCTTCTTTCGACAGAGAGATGGATAAAATCTGTTTAATAATGGTGTTTAGTTTTTCGTCCAGCTGTTCCTGGCCGTATGAGTCACGCGCATGTCTGATTAAATCGGCCGTCTCATCTTCAAACTGAATGAGAGGTTCATCGTTTTCCGCTTCATTATAGAGCTGGATGAAGGCGTCAAGCCCTTCGTTCATTCTGTCTATCGCATTGCTCAGCTGTTCTTTCTCGCCATTTGTCACTTTCATGTCGATCACACCTGTATCTTTTTTTATACAGTATGTCCCAGTTCGTTTGATGTCTTTCAAAAATCGCCGAAAACATATTCACCCTCATTTTTTCATATGATAAAGAAAGCGGACCGAAAAAGGGTGAGTCAAATGACAGTCATTCAAAAACTGCTGGCGGCGCTGGCCGGAGCGCAGCTGCTCGCTTCGGCGGCCGTATTGCTTATTTTTGATTTGAATGGATACAATCACATGTCAGGCGGATTTTCATGGCTTGTTTTTGTAAAAGAGACCGCAGGCACGTTTCCGTTTTACATCGGATTGGCCGGGTGTATCCTCATCATGCTCGGAGGATTGATTCCTGTCAGAAAAAAGAAGCGGATTTCTGTACAGGAAAGCGGACAATCATTAAAATAATATATAAGCAGATCGTACGATATAAGAGAAAAAGGAAGAGGATAATATGCTGTTTATCTTTTTAACAATTGCTGCATTGGGATTGTCGTTTTGGGCACAATTTAAAGTGAAAAGCAATTTTCAGAAATACTCAGACGTGGAAGCTTCCAGTCAGCGGACGGGGGCGGAAACGGCAAGACGGATTCTTGATATTAACGGTTTATATGATGTGCCGGTAGAACCGGTAAGAGGCACTTTAACAGACCATTACGACCCGACGGAGCGGGTGGTGCGTTTATCTGAGCCGGTATATTACGGCCGCTCCATTTCCGCCATTTCCGTCGCTTCCCATGAAGTCGGACATGCTTTGCAGCATCAGGAATCATACGGCGCGCTTGTGCTGAGGCACAAAATTTTTCCGGTCGTCAATTTTGCCTCCGGGGTTGCCCCTCTGCTTTTCTTGGGCGGGATGCTCCTGGGCAGCTTGAACTTAATCGGACTCGGCATTATTTTGTTTTCGGCCGCTGTTTTTTTCCAGCTTGTCACACTGCCTGTCGAGTTTAATGCCAGCGCGAGGGCGAAGCGGATTATCGTGTCGGAAGGATTCATTCGCAACAGTGAAGAACACGGCGTGAATAAAGTGCTGAACGCCGCCGCGCTGACGTATGTGGCTGCGGCGCTCGTTTCATTATTCGAGCTGCTTCGTTTTGTGATGATTTTCTTAAATGGTCGTGATGAGAATTAACACGAAGGAGGTGGCCCCTTACCGTTTGCGGTAGGGGTTTTTTTGCTTATATTAAAACTGATTCTCATTATGCTGTTAATCGGATTAACGGCCATCTTTGTCGCTGCGGAATTTGCGATTGTCAAAATCCGCGGTTCAAAAATCGCGGAGCTGGTTGAAACCGGAGACAGCCGGGCGCTCGCGGCGCACAGGGTGATTTCAAATCTCGATGAATATTTATCAGCGTGCCAGCTCGGCATTACGATTACGGCGCTTGGACTCGGCTGGCTCGGTGAACCGACGATTCAGCGGCTTCTTCATCCTGTTTTCAGCCTGATCGGAATGCCGTCATCTATTACGCACGTCGTCACGTTTATTGCGGCGTTTATCGCCGTCACGTATCTGCACGTCGTCATCGGAGAGCTTGCGCCGAAAACGATATCCATTCAAAAAGCCGAAGCCGTCAGTCTGTGGACGGCGAAACCGCTCATTCTGTTTTATAAAGTGATGTATCCGTTTATTAAGCTGTTAAACGGCTCAGCCGGATTTTTGGTCAAGCTGTTCGGTTTTCATTCGGTGAAAGAACATGAGGTCGTGGTCAGTGAAGAGGAATTGCGGCTGATTTTGTCCGAAAGCTATAAAAAAGGTCAAATCAATCAATCCGAATTCCGTTACGTCAATAAAATATTTGAATTCGATAACCGGGTCGCCAGAGAAATCATGGTGCCGCGCACCGAAATCGCCGCCATCTCGCTTGAACAGTCAGTTGATGAAGCCATACATTTGATCATCAACGAACGGTATACGCGATATCCGGTTATTAAGGAAGACAAAGATCACATTCTCGGCATTATTAACAATAAGGATTTATTTAAAGCGTATTTTCTCGGCCGCTCCATTGAATTAAAAGAAATTATGCGTCCGGTCATCAGAGTCATTGAAAGCATCCCCGTTCAGGAGCTTTTGATCCGCATGCAGAAGGAGCGGATTCATATGGCGATTCTCGTTGACGAATACGGCGGCACGGCGGGACTTGTGACCGTCGAAGACATATTGGAGGAAATCGTCGGGGAAATCCGTGATGAATATGACCAGGATGAAATGCCCCACATCGTCAAAAAAGGCGAACACCACTATGTGATGGACGGCAAGGCGCTCATAGAAGAGGTGAATGATCTCCTTGATATCGCCATCGAAAATGAAGACATTGACACGATTGCCGGCTGGCTCTTAACACAAAAAATGGAGCTGAAAAATGGTGATGTGTTTCATGCCGAAGGGTGTGAATTTAAGGTGCTGGAAGCGGAAGACCATCATATCCGCTTCGTTGAAATTAAAAAAACTGATTTCTGAGCCTCCTGCTTTTGCAATGAGGCTTTTTTTATGAAAAAAATGCTTCTTCGTCCCGCTCTTTCATATGCTGTAAAGAAAGGAGTGTCGGTATGAAAACGGATTGGTGGAAAACGGCGGCCGTCTATCAAATTTATCCCCGAAGTTTTATGGATTCGAACGGGGACGGAATCGGCGACATGAACGGCATCAGAGCAAAGCTTCATTACATAAAAGAGTTGGGGGCGGATGTGATCTGGCTTTGTCCCGTTTTTGACTCGCCGGGCGCGGACAACGGCTACGATATTCGGAATTATAAACAAATTGCCGGCGAATTCGGGACGATGGAGGATTTTGACCGGCTCCTTGCGGATGTCCATGCGCTCGGCATGAAGCTGATTATAGACCTCGTCATCAACCATACAAGCGATGAGCACCCTTGGTTTATCGAATCACGCTCAGCGAAAGATTCCGAAAAACGGGACTGGTACATCTGGAGAGACGGAAAAAACGGCAAAGAGCCGAACAATTGGGAAAGCATTTTCGGCGGATCAGCGTGGGAATATGATCAAGAAACCGACCAGTATTACCTGCACCTCTTTGACAAAAAACAGCCTGATTTAAATTGGGAAAACGAAGCGATGAGGCAGTCCGTTTATGAGATGGTCCGCTGGTGGCTTGATAAAGGCATAGACGGCTTCCGGGTGGATGCCATTTCTCACATTAAGAAAAAAGAAGGGCTCCCTGACATGCCGAATCCGGACGGTCTCCCATACGTCCCGTCTTTCCCGTATCATATGAATGGGGAAGGCATAATGGATCTCTTAAAAGAGCTGAAACGGGAAACATTTTCGCGCTATCCGATCATGACGGTCGGCGAGGCGAACGGAGTGGCGGCTTGGGAGGCGGCTGATTGGGCCGGTGAAGAAAACGGCGTCTTTCAAATGATTTTTCAATTTGAACATCTCGGCCTCTGGGATACGGAAGGTGATCAAAGCATCTCCATTCCGGCGCTTAAGCGCGTCTTGTCCGGCTGGCAGAACAGTCTTGAAGGAAAGGGCTGGAACGCGTTATTTATGGAGAACCACGATCAGCCCCGTTCCGTCTCGGTATGGGGTGACGAACGGTTTTTGACAGAAAGCGCCAAGGCACTCGCCGCGATGTATATGCTGATGAAAGGCACGCCGTTTATTTACCAGGGGCAGGAGCTCGGAATGACCAATGTTTCGTTCCCATCCATTGAAGATTATGATGATGCCGCAATGAAATATCTGTATGAAAAAGAGACGTCCCGCGGCGTTCCGCATGAAAAAGTGATGAAGATCATCTGGAAGAAGGGCCGGGATAATTCACGGACACCGATGCAATGGAGCGGTGAGGCGAACGGCGGGTTTTCTGATGCTTCTCCGTGGCTCGGAGTGAATCCGAACTACACATGGCTGAATGCTGCATCACAAATGCAGGATGAAACATCCGTATACCATTTCTACAAACGGCTGCTCGCCCTCAGAAAAGAACACGGCGTATTGATCAGCGGCACATACGAATTGCTGCTTCCGAATGACCGGCAGATTTATGCCTATCTAAGAAAAAACGGAACAACAACCGCCCTGATCATCACAAATCTGTCCCGAACCCCCGCTTTATACAGGCATCCCGGTTATCCGCTTGACTCCGATTCTCTCGTGCTTGCAAACGCGGAGACAGAAGTGCACCGCCATGTGACATCCTTTGTTTTAAAGCCTTATGAGGCCCGCGTATATATATGGTGAAAAACTTCAGTCCCGAGGCTGAAGTTTTTTGTGATCTGCGTTTATCATCGCGATCCGACAGGAAAAGACAAATACAGAAACGAATATGGGAAAGGAAGAGAAAAAGAAAGGAGGCATTTATATGCTGAAAAAATTGCAGATTCAAACAAACAGACGGGATGAAATGATCGACATCACACATGAAGCTGAAGCGTTTCTCCGCAAAACAGGCGTAAAAAACGGTTTGGCGCTCATATACTGTCCCCATACAACCGCCGGCATTACCATAAATGAAAATGCCGATCCGGATGTGAAGAGGGATATGCTCAGAAGGTTTGATGAAATATATCCGTGGGACCACGAACTGGACCGGCATATGGAGGGAAATACGGCGGCACATATGAAAGCGAGTACAACCGGCGCCTCCCAGCATGTCATCATAGAAGACGGGCGCCTGATACTCGGAACATGGCAGGGCGTTTATTTTTGCGAATTTGACGGTCCGCGAAACAGAACATGTTATATCAAAATACAGGCTGAAACGGAGGAAAACAAATGAGTGAGTGGATGAGTGCATTATCATTAACAAAGCCCGTCATTCAGGCGCCGATGGCCGGCGGGCTGGTCACGCCGCGTCTGGCTTCGGCGGTATCAAATGAAGGGGCGCTCGGAAGCCTCGCTTCAGGATACGTCAGCCCGCAAGCGCTTGAAAAACAGCTTATCGAGATGAAAGAGCTGACGGACCGCTCCTTTCAAGTAAATCTTTTCGTCCCGGAAGAAAGGCAGATGCCTGAGGCGGAACTGGTTAAAAAATGGAAAGCCCGCATCCCAAGGGCAAAAGACGCCAAGCCGTTCTCTGATCTGAAAGAAGAATGGAATGATTTCGAGGAAAAAGCGGAGCTTCTGATCCGTTACGGAGTCAAAGCGTGTTCATTCACCTTCGGCCTGCCGCCGGAAAAAACGGCGGAAAAGCTGAAGAAAAGCGGCTGTTTCCTTTTCGGCACGGCGACAACGCCGGAGGAAGCGAAAGCCTTTGAAGAACGGGGGATGGACGCCGTTATTCTGCAGGGAATAGAAGCCGGCGGACATCGCGGGTCGTTTCTGCCGGTTAAAGGAGAACCGGCTCTCGGCCTTATGGCGCTGATTCCGCAGGCTAAAGACGCGCTGAATATCCCGGTGATTGCGGCAGGCGGCATTTTTGACCGCCGCGGGGTGCAGGCGGCCCGATGTTTGGGTGCGGACGGCGTTCAAGTAGGAACACCGTTTCTCCTTTGTGAAGAAAGCAGCGCCTCACCGGCATATCAAAAAGCCATTGCCGAATCAAAAGGAGCCGACACGCGGCTGACCACCCTGTTTTCGGGAAAACTGGCGCGGGGAATCGTGAATCAGTTCATGAAAACATATGAAGCCGACGAGGGAAATACGCTGCCTTATCCGCTGCATAATACGCTGACAAAGCCGATGCGCGGGCACGCGGCTCAATCAGGAGACGCGGAGTATATGTCTTTATGGGCCGGCCAGTCCGCCGCGAAACTTGAAGGGCCGACAGACGTGAAAACCGTTTTGGACAGATTGTGCGAATCATAATCCAGAAATCGTGAGGTGATGGATGATGAAGATTCTTCAAATGTCCTACGAAAAAAGAGGGACTATTGAGTTTGTCTTTGAAGATTTTCCGCATTCCAAAGTCACCATGGCGCCGATTAAAGGGTATTACTTTGTCCGCGCCATTAAATGGAGCAGACGGGACAGAGCCGTCACCCGACATGATTTAGAGAAGTTTGAATGGGCTGCAAACCAAGCGCTCGGCACGACGGCTTTTTACCGGAAAAGAAAAGCATTCCGCATCCCATCGTCACAATGACAGACGATGGGATTGTTTTAATGCATGATTTGATAAAGCGCGGGTGCATCAAGCCTTGTTGCCTGGTTAAGCAGATAAGCCGGCTGCACGGCATTTTTTTTTCTTAAAGAATTCAATCTCTGGATGATTTGTTCAGCGGTCAGAATCCCGAGACCGTGGGCGAAATATTGATCATTCCCCATCACAATGACATTCTCTCCCCGCCACTGAGCCTTTGCAGGATTAAAATCAGGATTTTTAAAATATAAACAATCTCCCCGTAAAAAGTGGCTGCCGGTTTCCGTGTAGATCGGCAGATGCTCATAGTGCCAGTCATACAAAGTGATATCCCGGAAACGCCGGTTAAACCGTTCTTCACCGATTGTCTTTAAGACGGCCAGATAATAAATCACAACAATGGCGGTAGCGCATTCAAATGCGTAAAACGCCCCGTTTTCAATAATGTCCCGAATCGCTTTTGAAGCGGGGATTCTGTACTTCAGCTCCAAGGCTCCTTCCGGCGTCACTCTCCAATAAGCCGTATTTCCGTATGTTTTGGCGAAAGTTGCAAATTTCACACCTGATCCGTGCAGTTCTCTTGCGGCTTCCACAATATGGCGGCGCAGCCGCACCTCGAACATCAGTTCAGCAATCGACCCGTAATCGAATTGTACGGGAGAATTGAGCAGTTCATTTATATACGGAACAAGGCTTTCTTCCGTCTGCCAGTTCGCGATGTCCTGAGGCCGAAGCACTTGGCCGGATATGATAATCATCTGCGCGCCCCCCTTCTCTTTTTTTATAAGATATGCAGGAAGCTTGGGCAACGAAAATCAAGTCATAAAAAAGGAGGAAATGTTAACAAAATGTGAAGGCTGAGCCGATATATAAGGTATCACACTTGAGGGAGCAGCTTAATATGAAAAAATTCATCAATTGGTGCACGAAGGCATCGATTTCACGTAAATTAATCATTTCATTTATCGTGATCTTAATCATACCGATTCTCGTGTTAGAATTCAGTTCATACCATACGGCGAGCAATTCGCTGGATGATCAGATTTCAGGCAACGCGAAAAATAACATTGAATCTTTTAACACAACCATTACAAATGATATCGGCGCAAAAGCAAAGGCGATTGAATTTTTCAGTGAAACGTTAAAAGGGTCATCCTTCTCAAAGAAAAACATGTCTGCTCTTGAAGAAAAGTTCGGGCAATACACGTCTATTCATAAGGACGTAGCCCGCATTTACGGAGGAACGGAAGACGGCAGCTACGCACAGGCGCCGAAGGAGAATACTCCGGCCGATTACGATCCGAGAACACGCACTTGGTATAAAGACGCTGTGAAGGCTGGCGGCACGCTCGTTGTCACCGACCCTTACACCGCGGCAAGCGACGGCAGCATGGTCGTCACCGTGGCAAAGCAGATGCAGGACGGAACAGGCGTAGTGGCCATGGATATTACGATTGACCAGCTGCTGAAGCAGATGCAGGGAATCAAAATCGGACAAAAAGGATTCGTGTTTATCACGTCCAAAAATAAAACCTATGTCGCGCATAAAGACCACAAACCGGGTGATAAAGTTTCAACCCCGTGGCTGAATGAGGTATACAGCAAAGACAGCGGCATTATTTCATACAAGCTCGATGATCAAAATAAAAAAATGGCGTTTACGACAAATAAACTGACCGGATGGAAAATAGAAGGGAGCATGGAGCTCAACGAAATTAAAGACGCCTCACAACCGGTGCTGACGATGGGAATGATCGTCCTTGCAGCATCCATTATCATCGGGGGAATTTTAATTCTGTTCATTGTCAGATCCATTACGTCACCGCTGAAACGGCTTGTCCGCTCTTCTAAACAAATCAGCGGCGGAGACTTGACCGAGACCATTGATATCCGCTCGAAAGATGAATTGGGCGAACTCGGCGCGAGCTTTAATGAAATGGGAGAATCTCTGCGGGGACTGATCAGCGCGATCCAAAACTCTGTCGACAACGTGGCCGCGTCATCGGAAGAGCTGACCGCTTCAGCTTCGCAGACAAGCAAAGCGACGGAACATATTACAATGGCGATTGAGCAGTTTTCAAACGGAAACGAAGAGCAAAGCGAAAAAGTCGATTCAAGCTCAGCTAAGCTGAATCATATAAATGACGGACTCGCCGCCGTTTCCCGCACATCATCATCCATTACGGAAGCATCTAAACAATCGAAGGAAGCTGCCGGCACCGGGGAAGAATATGTGCAGCAAACCGTCGGGCAGATGAATCTCATCAATCAATCGGTCCAGCAGGCGGAAGCGGTTGTAAAAGGTCTTGAGGCCAAATCAAAAGACATCACTCATATTTTAAGAGTCATCAACGGTATTGCCGATCAGACAAACCTGCTTGCGTTAAATGCAGCCATTGAAGCGGCAAGAGCGGGAGAATACGGCCGGGGCTTCTCAGTGGTAGCCGAAGAAGTGCGCAAGCTGGCCGTCCAATCCGCCGGTTCTGCCAAAGAGATTGAAAAACTCATTCAGGAAATCACGGCTGAAATTAATACATCGCTTCACATGTTCACATCCGTTAATGAAGAAGTTCAATCAGGACTTGCCGTAACGGACCGCACGAAAGAAAGCTTCCAGAATATCTTCGGCATGACAAACGACATCGCCGAGAAGCTTCAATCGATGAACGGCACGGTTGAACAGCTGTCAGACAGCTCTCAGCACGTTTCAGCCGCAGTGACCGATATCGCGGACGTATCACGGGAAAGCGCAGCAAGCATTCAGGATATTGCCGCATCCGCAGAAGAACAGCTTGCATCAATGGAAGAAATCAGCACATCCGCCGATACTTTGGCGCAAATGGCCGAAGAACTGCGGGAATTAACGAAACAATTTAAAATCAACTAGTAAAAAAGGACGCTTTCCGGATGGAAGGCGTCCTTTTTTATAGTGACAGCCGGAAAATTAAATAAAAAGTCTTGCATACAACGGGAGTACATAGAACTATTTTTCATTTATGACTTAATTTTCAATGTAATAAAAAGGGAGTCGGCCGATATAAACAGTAAATGATTGAAAGAGGTTTACAAAATTGAAAAAAACAGCAAAAAAAATCGCCAGAAAATCAATAGCCAAAAAACTTATCATTTCATTTTTACTGATCTTAATTATTCCGGTAGCAGTATTGGCTGCCGGCGCCTACCGTTCGGCGGCTTCATCCGTTGAAAAGCAAATGATGGAAAGCGCCGAAGGAAATGTGCAAATCTTAAACAATATGATTGATGACCGGATCGGAATGTTTACAAAAAGCTCAGCATATTTCAGCGAATGGGCGACAAGCGCTAAATTTAAAGAAAAAAACCAAACGGAAATGCAAGAAAGGTTCAAACAGTTTATTGAAAGCAATGATAAAGCGTCCGCCATATTTTCAAGCAGCAAGGAAGGAACGTTTACCCGTTATCCGCATGCCGATATGCCGTCCGATTTCAATCCGCTTGAAAGAAGCTGGTATCAGGAAGCCATGGAGAATAAAGGCCAAACCATCATCACGGACCCTTATGAGTCCATCTCAAACAAAAAGATGGTCGTCACCATGGCCCGCGCGGCGCAAGACGGATCAGGCGTCGTCGCCATTGATATAAAAATCGACGATCTCATCACGATGACAAAAGAAGTGAACATCGGAAAAGAAGGATACGCCTTTATCCTCAGCAAAAATAAAAAAGCCGTTGCTTACAGTGATGAAAAAGCCGGTGCGGCGGTATCGGGAAAATGGGTTGATACATTATACAGCGGGCAAAAAGGCGACTATGAATATACGCTGAACGGGAAAGCGAAAAAAATGGCGTACGTGACCAATGAAGCGACGGGCTGGAAAATCAGCGGAACCATGTCCGTGGATGAAATCAAGGATGCGGCAAGACCGGTTCTGACTCTGGCCGTTATCATATTGGCGATAGCCATCGCCGCAGGGATGATTTTCATTTATTTTGTCATCCGCTCAATTACCAAACCGTTAAAACGTCTCGTAGCTTCAGCGGAAAAAATCAGCAGCGGAGATCTGACGGAAACCATTGATGTCGGCTCTCAAGATGAGCTCGGCGTGCTCGGTAAAAGTTTTAATCATATGACAGATTCACTCCGTTCGCTTATTCAGGGAATTCAGGACTCTGTTGAACATGTCGCTTCTTCCTCAGAGGAGCTGACGGCTTCGGCTGAGCAGACGAGCAAAGCAACGGAACATATCACCCTTGCGATTGAACAGTTTTCTAATGGAACGGAAGACCAAAGTGAGAGTATTGATAAAGCGACAGCACAAGTGAATGAGATGAAAGACGGGCTCAGCGATCTGGCGGAAGCGGCAGCCGTGGTGACGGAAACGTCAATTGAATCGGCGGAGATATCCGGCGCCGGTGAGCGGCTTGTCAAGAAAACAGCCGGCCAGATGGGCGCCATTGACCAATCCGTAAGTAAAGCGGAGCAAGTCGTACAAGGGCTTGAACTCAAATCGCAGGACATCACCAGCATTTTGCGCGTCATTAACGGCATTGCGGATCAAACGAATCTGCTTGCTTTAAATGCAGCCATTGAAGCGGCAAGAGCGGGAGAATACGGACGCGGTTTTTCAGTCGTTGCCGAAGAAGTGAGAAAGCTTGCCGTCCAATCCGCCGATTCAGCGAAAGAAATCGAATCCTTAATTCATGAAATCGTCAAAGAAATTCATACTTCGCTCGGAATGCTGGAATCCGTCAATCACGAGGTGAAAAGCGGACTTCAGTTAACGGACGAAACGGAAAAAAGCTTCCGGGACATTTCCGCTAAAACAAATCAGATTGCCGGTGAACTGCAAAATATGAATGCAACCGTGGAACAGCTTTCTGCCGGATCTCAGGAAGTATCAAACGCTTCAGAGGATATCGCGGCAGTCTCCAGACAAAGCGCGGCCGGCATTCAGGACATCGCGGCTTCAGCTGAAGAGCAGCTTGCGTCCATGGAGGAGATCAGTTCCTCAGCCGTCACGCTGGAAAAAATGGCGGAGGAATTACGCGAACTGACAAAGCGTTTTAAGATAAACTCTTAATTAAGTCTAAAAGACTAATTTTGCAATAGGTAAAAAGTATGTTTCGTTATATTTCTTCTTTTTGGATGTGTATATTTACCCATAATTGCCGATATGAAGGGTAAACACGCAAGAGGAGATATAGCAGATGAAAAAAATTGTGCAAATCATCAAGCAGAGATCGCTTACAAGAAAACTGCTCATTTCTTTTTTGGCCATTCTCATTCTTCCTATTTCAACGCTGGCTTTTATCGCCTATCAATCGGCGGTAAGCACGCTTGACAGGCAGATGATGGGAAGCGCACTAGATAATGTGCAGCAGATTAACGATATGATCAACACAAGCATCAGCCAAAAGGAAGACGGAACGGCATATTTCAGCGACTGGCTCACAAAGGATCGGTACAAGCCGAAAAACCAATCGCAAATTACCGATAAATTCACAGAGTACATGAAGATCAATAAAGACGTGGAATCCATCTATACGAGTGACACGGAAGGACATTTCACACGGTATCCGGATCTGCAGATGCCTAAAGGATATAATCCGCTTGAAAGAGACTGGTATAAAAAGGCCGTGGAAAATAAGGGGAAAGTTGTTGTAACAGATCCTTACCGCACGGCTTCCACCAATACGATGGTCGTGACGGTCGTTCAGCAGACGAAAGACGGCTCAGGGGTCGTCGCCATCAATATGAAAATCGATGAACTTCTGAAAACGACAAAGAAAGTGAACATCGGAAAATCAGGCTACGCTTTTATCCTGACGAAAGACAAAAAAGTGGTCGCCCACCCGAACCGCACGTCAGGCACAGTATTAAACGGGGATTGGGCTGAACAGCTGTACAACAGCAAAAAAGGTGATTTTCAATACAAATACGACGGCCAGGAAAAGAAAATGGCTTATGATACGAACGGGCTGACAGGCTGGAAGATTACCGGAACGATGTATCTGGACGAAATTCATGAAGCGGCTTTGCCGATCCTTCATCTGTCCCTGCTCGTTCTCGTATTAGCGATTGTCATCGGAACCATCGTCATGGTGCTGATTATTCGTTCAATCACAAAACCGCTCAAGCAGCTTGTGACATCATCGAAACAGATCAGTGAAGGCGACTTAACAGAAACGATCGAAATTCAGTCAAAAGATGAATTAGGCGAGCTGGGCAAAAGCTTTAACAATATGGCCGCTTCACTCAGGTCTCTCATCCATGCCATTCAGGATTCCGTGAATAACGTCGCATCTTCCTCAGAAGAGCTGACGGCTTCAGCGGAGCAGACAAGCAAGGCAACGGAACATATCACACTGGCGATCGAACAATTTTCTAACGGAAATGAAAGCCAAAGTGAAAATATCGAAAGCGCGGCGGAACATATTTATCAAATGAACAGCGGGCTTAAAGATATGGCGAAAGCATCTGCCGTCATTACCGAATCCTCCGTCACATCAGCGGAAGTCGCCAATTCAGGCGGAAAGCTCGTCCACCAGACGGTCGGCCAAATGAACGTCATTGACCGGTCAGTGAAAGAAGCTGAACAAGTGGTGCGCGGACTTGAAACAAAATCAAAAGACATTACAAACATTCTCGGTGTCATTAACGGAATCGCTGATCAGACAAACCTTCTTGCACTGAATGCGGCAATTGAAGCCGCGCGTGCGGGTGAATACGGCCGGGGCTTCTCAGTCGTCGCCGAAGAGGTCAGAAAACTTGCGGTCCAGTCTGCCGATTCAGCGAAAGAAATCGAAAGCTTAATTATAGAAATCGTCAACGAAATCAATACATCTCTCGGCATGTTCCAATCCGTCAACAAAGAGGTGGAGAGCGGACTGGATATTACGAATCAGACCGAAACGAGCTTCAAACGGATTTCTGAAATGACGAACCAGATCGCCGGAGAAATTCAAAATATGAATGCGACGGTAGAACAGCTGACAGCAGGATCACAGCAGATTTCAGGAGCTTCTGAGCAAATCGCGTCCATCGCAAAAGAAAGCTCCGCCAGCATTCAGGATATCGCGGCCTCTGCCGAAGAACAGCTGGCTTCAATGGAAGAAATCAGTTCGTCTTCGGAAACGTTATCCCAAATGGCGGAAGAATTACGTGATATGACGAAACGATTTAAAATAGATTAATAGGTCATAGAACACCCAAATGTGCTGTTTGGGTGTTTTTTTTAGTTTTTTTAATAAATCTTTTGTCCTATCTGACGATATTAGATTTAGCTTTTCAAAGAAGGAGACTGAAAAAATGAAACAACTGATACATTGGATCAAACAGCCATCCATCAGCAAGCCGCTGATCGCGGCATTTTTAGCCGTATTGGTGCTTCCGGTCGGCATACTCGCCTACTTCAGCTACCAAACGGCGGGGAGTACATTAGAAAGAGAACTGACCCACAGCGCCCAGGGAAATGTCAGTGAACTGAACAGCGTGCTGGAAAACATGCTCGAAGGCAAGCTGAAAGCGATTGACTACTACAGCGAATCAATCACAAAGGAAAAACTGAACACGAAAAATAAATCGGCACTGCTCGACAATATGAAGCAGTATGTCACCGTAAATGGCGATGTCGCGTCAATTTACGCCGCGTCTCGCGACAAAGCGTTTGTGAAATATCCGTCCGCTGACATGCCGTCCGATTATAATCCGCTCACGCGCGAGTGGTATACAAAGGCGGTTGAAAAAAGCGGGCAGCCGGTGTTTACCGAGCCTTATAAAGACGCTGCAACCGGACAGACGGTCGTTACGATTGCCCAGCAGACAAAAGACGGATCAGGCGTTGTGGCGCTTGATATTAATCTGGGCGACCTGCTGAACGCTTCCGAACGCGTGCAGATCGGTCATAAAGGATTTGCCTTCATTACAACGGGAGATAAAAAATACATCGCCCATCCGACTATAAAAGCGGGAACGGAAGGCTCCGGAGAGTGGACGAAAGAAGTGTTTTCCAAATCAAGCGGATCGTTTGAATACATGTTTGAAGGACAGCAGAAGAAAATGGCCTTCACGACAAACAAACTGACGGGCTGGAAAATCGCCGGCACATTTTTTGTCAGTGAGATCCATGACGCAGCCTCGCCTGTCATGAAAATGGCGCTGATCATCCTGGCGGTTTCTCTTATCGTCGGCGGGGTTTTAATCTTTTTTATCATTCGCTCGATTGCAAAACCGCTCAAAAAACTTGTTTCGACATCAGCTAAAATCAGTGACGGCGATTTAACGGCAGTCATTGACATCAAATCAAAAAATGAATTCGGGCAGCTCAGCCAAAGCTTCAATGAGATGTCGGCCTCACTCCGGTCTGTCATCGGCGTCATTCAATCATCCGTCGAACATGTCGCTTCTTCATCCGAAGAGCTGACGGCATCCGCCGGACAGACGAGCAAGGCGACAGAGCATATTACACTGGCGATTGAACAATTCTCAAACGGAAACGAATCACAAAGCGAGAAATTGGAAGAAAGTGCTGATCACCTTTCCCAAATGAATGCCGGCATTGCCGAGACGGCGAATGTATCGGCGGAAATCACTGAATCCGCCATCCAAACCTCTGAAACGGCCGGAAGCGGAGAAGAATTAGTGGCGAAAACGGTAGGCCAGATGAAAACAATTGATCGTTCCGTACAGCAGGCGGAAGCGGTCGTAAAAGGGCTGGAAACGAAGTCGCACGACATTAAGAGCATTCTCAACGTCATTAACGGCATTGCCGATCAAACAAATCTGCTTGCCTTAAACGCTGCCATTGAAGCAGCCAGAGCAGGCGAATACGGGCGGGGCTTCTCCGTCGTTGCGGAAGAAGTGAGAAAGCTTGCCGTACAATCAGCCGGCTCCGCGAAGGAAATCGAAACGCTGATTCAGGAAATCGTCAAAGAAATCGCCACATCGCTTTCCGTATTCCAAGCGGTGAATCAAGATGTGAAGGAAGGCCTCGATATTACGGATCAAACGGCCGAAAGCTTCAAAAAAATCTCAGAAATGACGACTCAGATTTCAGGCGCCTTGCAGCATATGAACGGAACGCTTGAGAAGCTTGCAGCCGGGTCGCAAAATGTGACAAACGCGGTGGAGGACATTACCTCAGTCGCCAAAGAAGGGTCCGCCGGCATTCAAGACATCGCCGCCTCAGCTGAAGAGCAGCTGGCCTCCATGGAAGAAATCAGTTCATCCGCCGAAACGCTTGCGCATATGGCTGAAGAACTGCAGCAGGTCACACGGAAATTTACGATTCAGTCTGAAGACGAAGAACAGCTGTAGCGAGCTGTTTCTTTTCCTCATCTGAAAAAAGCGATACACTAGTATAAAAGAAGGGAGTGGCAGTGATGAGATTAGAAGGCAAAAAAGTCATAGCGCTTGTCAGTGACGATTTTGAAGACTTAGAGCTTTGGTATCCCGTCTACCGTCTGAGAGAGGAAGGCGCGATCGTTCATTTAATAGGAGAAGAAGCGGGCCGTTCATACAAAGGAAAATACGGCGTGCCCGCGACGGCGGATTACGATTTTAAGAGCCTGATTATTCAGGAGTATGACGCCGTGCTCGTGCCTGGCGGCTGGGCTCCTGACAAACTGCGAAGATATCCCGAAGTTTTGGACATCATCCGTACGATGAACGAGCAGAAAAAGCCGATCGGCCAGATCTGTCATGCGGGCTGGGTGCTCATATCTGCCGGAATTCTCGCAGGAAAAAAAGTAACGAGCACGCCCGGCATCAAAGACGACATGACAAATGCAGGGGCACAGTGGCTGGATGAAGCAGTCGTAACTGACGGCCACATTGTATCAAGCCGCCGCCCGCCCGACCTTCCGCAGTATGCAAAAGCGTTTGCTGACCTGTTAGCGTCCAAATAAAAAACATCCGCCCGAATCCGGGCGGATGTTTTTAGTTTTGATCGGCGGGAAAGACAATTCCGATTTGTTTTCTCGCTTCCTCCATAATGCTTGCCGTAATGAAAGAACGTTCAAATGTATTTTCGGAAGACTCCCGCTGTCCGTTTCGAAGAAGATTGATGAATTCAGCCGTTTCGTAGTACATCGACGGTTTCAGATCAGGGACTGAAATGTCTTCCGTCCGTCCGTCACGATAGCGGATTTCCGCCCGTTCCGGTCCGTGAATGCTGTCCAGCACGATCGTGCCGTCTTCACCCTGAATTTCCGCCGAGGCAAACGAATTTGAGATTTTCGAATGCATCAGCACCGCTTCAAATCCGTCGTATGACAGAATGACCGTGCCTTCGCCGTCAACGCCGGATGCTAGTTTATGACCGGTCGCAATGACGTTTTTCGGTTTGCCGAACAGGACGACGGCCGGATAAATGCAGTACACGCCGATGTCCATTAATGAACCGTTCGATAATTCAGGCTTAAACGCGTTTAGCACCGTACCGTTTTTATATGCATCATATCGTGATGAATATTGGCAGTAGCTTGCCGTGAATCTCCTGACGGGTCCGATTTTATGTAAGTGGTTTTGAAGCATGCTGAAGTTCGGCAGGAACGTTGTTTTCATGGCTTCCATCAAGAGAACGCCGTTCGTTTTGGCTGCGTGAATCATTTCATCCGTTTCCCTTGCGTTAGACGCAAACGGTTTTTCGCACAGTACATGCTTGCCGTGTTCCATAAAAAGGACCGCCTGCTCTTTGTGAAATGCATTCGGGCTGGCGAGATACACCGCGTCATAGGCTTCGCTTTCCGCCATTTCTTTCAGGCTGGTAAAATAATGAGCAGCGCCGTGTTTGCCGGCGAATTCCGCCGCACGTTCCTCAGTTCTGGAATAAACCGCCGTTAATTGAAAATCATCAATAGCAGAAGCCGCCTCCAGAAATCGTTCTGTAATCCAATTCGTTCCGACTGTTGCAAATCGAATCATTGCTATCGCTCCTTCTATGTATTGGCTTACATTATAGCTTTTTTTCTGAGAAACATAAATGGAAAAAAGGCTGGCAGCTAAAGAGATAGGAAAAATTCCCATAGAGACCGGTTATTATTTTTCATTACAGGAACGATAGTGTACAATTTAAGTAAAATACATATGATGGAGGAACAATAGTGGAAACATTGCAAACATGGGGCGGCAGATTTAAACAGTTTTTCTTAGACAATAAATTTGTCTTGTTTTTGCTTGTATTGCTGCTCATCGGTCTCAATATCCTTGTCTTTATGAAGACATCATTTATTTTCACACCCATTATCGTCCTGCTCAAAACGATTGCGCTCCCCGTCATTTTGACAGGAATCGTTTATTATCTGCTTAATCCGATCGTAGATATATTGGAAAAAATAAGAGTGAAAAGAGTCTATTCCATCCTGCTCCTTTACCTCATTATTATAGGGCTGATTACGATTACGGTCGTTTCAATTATTCCGTTTTTAAAGGAACAGATCATGAGCCTGATCGACAATCTGCCGAAATATGTGGATATTGTTGAAGATCAGACGAAAAGCCTGATCGGAAGCGATTTTGTAAATCAGGCGCAAAAGACGATGAATATCAACATTTCCGATCTTGCTAATAAAGTATCGGCGCAGGCGGCGACAATTGCAAACAGCACATTTACCGGGGTCGGGAATTTTATCGGCGCGCTGACGGAAGTGATTATTTCAATTGTGACCGTGCCGTTTATTCTGTTCTATTTGCTGAAAGACGGCAAAAAACTGCCAATCTATATCTTAAAGTTTGTGCCCACCCGTCTGAAAGAACAAACGTATACGATGCTTAGTGAAATGAACCACAGATTAAGCTCCTATATTAGAGGACAGGTCATCGTCAGCTTCTGCATCGGGTTTTTATTATTTATCGGCTATCTGATTATCGGACTTGATTATGCGTCACTGCTTGCGGTCATTGCCGCTTGTACGAGCGTCGTTCCGTATTTAGGGCCGACCATTGCTATCACGCCGGCGATTATTATCGCGTTGGTCACTTCGCCCCTTATGCTGCTGAAGCTTGCGATTGTCTGGACCGTTGTCCAGCTCGTGGAAGGAAAATTAATTTCTCCGCAGATCATGGGGAAAAATCTTCACATTCACCCGATTACCATCATCTTTGTTCTTTTAACTGCCGGAAAGCTGTTCGGGGTTGTCGGCATTATTTTAGCCATCCCGGGGTATGCGGTCATCAAAGTGGTCACGACCCATCTGTTTGATTGGTTCAAAATGCGTTCGCATTTATATGAAGAAGAAAAAAATGATGCTGTATCGAAGTCATAAAATCGGAACGGACATGATATTTATTATAAGACAGGCTTTCCTTCAGAGGAGAGCTTCTCTTTTGTAAATGATGAATGAAGGGAAGAATGGGATGACACTATGGGAGATGTTCACAGCAGCCGTTTTAGGAATCGTGGAAGGGCTGACGGAGTACGCGCCGGTTTCTTCCACGGGACATATGATCATAGCGGATGACATCTGGCTGAAATCCGGAAGCCTGATGAATCCGGAAGCCGCAAATTCCTTCAAAGTGGTGATTCAGCTCGGTTCGATTCTGGCGGTGGCCATTGTGTTTAAGGATCGGATATTACATTTACTCGGCCTCAAAAAAAACGTCACGCGCGATCAGCAGAAGGGATACAGGCTGACCATCGCGCAAATCGCCGTCGGTCTTGTTCCGGCAGCGGTGCTCGGCTTTTTATTTGAGGATTTCATTGACCGCTATTTATTCTCCGTCAGAACGGTCGCTTACGGATTAATTGCCGGAGCCGTGCTTATGCTTATAGCGGACTGGATCAATAAAAGGAAAGAAACGATCGATACGGTGGACAGAATCACCTACAAACAGGCTTTCTGTGTCGGATTATTCCAGTGTCTCGCCTTATGGCCGGGATTTTCCCGCTCAGGCTCAACGATTGCCGGAGGTGTCATTGTAGGCTTGAATCACCGGGCAGCCGCAGACTTCACATTTATTATGGCTATTCCGATTATGGCGGGCGCAAGCCTTCTGAAGCTGGTGAAATACTGGAGCAGTCTTTCTTATGACATGATTCCGTTTTTTCTTGTCGGCTTTATCTGCGCCTTTGTCGTCGCCCTCTTAGTCGTCAAGTTTTTTCTTCGGCTCATTAACCGGATTAAGCTTGTCCCGTTCGCCATTTACCGTGTCATCCTCGGCATCATTTTAATCATGCTCGTGCGATAAACGAAGAGGCCCCCGGAGGGTCTTCTTTTTATGTTCGAAAAACGTCTCAGGAAAATATGAGCAAACTGAATTTTCTGCTTGAAATTCATAGAAGAGTCGTCTATAATAAAACATGACGTTACAGCACGGGGCCATAGCTCAGCTGGGAGAGCGCTACGCTGGCAGCGTAGAGGTCAGGGGTTCGAGCCCCCTTGGCTCCATACCTTTAAACCCTTATTCTATAAATAAGGGTTTTTTTGTTTTTTCATCTTCTGCGGCAGCCTCTGTGTTCTGCTTCATTTCTAACAATTGAAAATAAAGGAAAGAGAGAAAATGAAAAAGAAAATCTATCTTATATTATCTCTGTCAGCTGCACTGGCGCTTTTTTTGACAGCGCTTTCGCCTCTTTCTCCTGTCATCTTCACGTCTGCTTCAGAAAAAGGAGCCATCAGGCATGACATTTATAAAAAAGGATATCCGTATCAAAGCTACTTTGCGATTCTTCAAAAAGAAGAAGGCGGTGGAGAGGCCGGGAACCTTTATTATGTAAATTGGTTCAATTGGAAAGATGAAACCGGACAGACGCCGCACGTATGTTATTCAAAAAAATCGTCCGAAGGCGAGTACAAAGTAAGCTGCGGAACCGGACCGTAATGATCAAGAGCCCCTCTCCAATGAGGGGCTCTTTCTGTCGAGCTGAATGCCGCTCAGGCTCTCCGTTTAATATCCCCAATATAACGGCGTATCATAATGCCGATACGGATCATTCGGATAAGGCGTATTTGGCTGATAAGGCTTATTCATATCATGAATACCCGTGTTTTCAGACTGTCCGCAGTATTTATCGGGGCCTATCACAGTTGATTGCCGGATCGGTGAAACGGCTTTTTCCCACTCATGCTCATTCAGACAGTACGTATGCGCCATGATCTCCGGCGGCGTCAGACGGAGAATATCCGAGCCGTATATCACTTCAGGCGAAGGGGCGTCAAATATGGCCAAAAGATGGGTTTTGTCTGAAGTGGCGACTTCATAATGCCACCACCCCTGCGGAATATTCGCCACTTGCCCTGGAGAGATCGGATAATTCCGTATTTTCTGGGTGAACGGATTCAGCATCGACACCACCGCGGAACCCGAAATACAGTACACCAATTCAGCGGCGTTTTGATGGGTATGCGGTTCAATCACATTTGTTTTACTCAGAAAGATATCTAATAATGAAATATTTTCAAGCGTGTTTAACTGTTTAATCCCCAATACATTGATAAAGTTCCGAGCATCTTTCGTAAAAAAACGGCTCTCATTCACATCATAAGTGAACTGTGTATTCGGAGACGTGTAATCGATATCGGAAACCATGCAATCCCCCGCTTTCATCTTTAAACGTATATTCCCAAATATATGTGTCCCTGTTTCACCGGGTGATAAAAAAGGAGGTGAAATCCATAAATTCCAAAACCAACACAATATTGTGACGGCTTTTTTAAAGATTCATTTTAGATATATCTTTTATTCGAAATATCTCTTACTATAAAGATATATTGAAAATACATCTTTAGAAGGGTTGAGGATGAACATGCTGGACGAGAGAACAATAGACATCATCAAAAGCACAGTACCTGTATTGAAAACACATGGAGAAAACATCACCGGACGCTTTTATAACCTGATGTTTCAAGATCATCCCGAACTGTTAAATATGTTTAACCAAACGAACCAAAAGAAACAGACTCAGCGCGCAGCATTGGCAAATGCAGTCATTGCGGCTGCGGCGAATATTGATCAATTAGAACAAATCATTCCGGCGGTCAGACAGATCGGCCATAAACACACAAGCATCGGTGTAAAACCGGAACATTATCCGATTGTCGGAAAGTATCTGCTTCTGGCGATTAAGGATGTGCTGCAGGATGCCGCAACTCCTGAAATTATGCAGGCATGGGAAAAAGCTTACGGTGTTATTGCGGAGGCTTTTATCGGCATTGAAAAAGACATGTACAATGAAGCCGGATGGCAGGGGTATAAAGAATTTACGGTTATACAGAAAACAAAAGAAAGCAAAGATATCACATCATTTTATATCAAACCGAGTGACGGCTCTTCGCTTCCTGGATTTGAAGCGGGACAATATATCAGCATTAAAGTGAGGATTGCGGATTCTCCTTATACGCACATTCGCCAGTACAGCCTGTCTGATGCTTCTCGAAAAGGCGCATATCGGATATCTGTGAAAAAGGACGGAGCGGTTTCTTCTCATCTCCACAATGAAGTTCAAGAGGGAGATAAACTTGAAGTCAGCGCACCCGCCGGAGATTTCAAGCTGTCTGCTGCCGATAAACCGGTTGTTCTTATCAGTGCCGGTTCCGGAATTACGCCGATGATGTGCATGCTGAAAACAGCCGCCGAAAAACAGCCGGAGCGTTCCGTTACTTTTATTCATGCGGCGAAAAACGGAGAGTACGCCGCGTTCCGCAAAGAGGCTGAACAAGCTGCGGAGAATCATCCGAATATTAACGTCATTTACGTATACAGTGAACCGGCAGAACAAGACCGCTCAGGAGACAAGCCTTTTTACAGCGGCCGGATTGATCAAACCTTCCTGGAGCAGCTTCATCTGAATCAAAATGCTGAATTTTACTTGTGCGGATCAGCGCAGTTTATGACGCAAATGAAAGACATGATTCTTGCACTCGGGTTTGACTCTGATTCCGTTCAATATGAATTGTTTGGCCCTCAGCTGAGCATGGCATAACAAAAAAGACTCCTCAAAGAGGAGTCTTTTTTATTTGCGCAATGTGTTCTTTCTCCGTCTTTTTCCCTATTTTATTGAAATTTTCATCAATGACCAGTAAAATTATAAATCTAGTGATTCCGGAATTAAAGGAAGGTTGATATGAAAAAGAAAGCAAAGACCAAAAGGGTGCTTGGGTGCCTTTTTGCTGTATCTCTTATATTCGGATTATTTCTGGTATCAATGGTGTTTTCGAAATTCATAGTGACGGAAGAAAAACCGCCTGAAGAGGTGGACGAGCAGCAGGTCTTTATTGACAGCCTTTCCGGGCATGCTCAAATTTTATATGAGAAATATCATGTCCTTCCGAGCATCACCCTCGCACAGGCCATTCTCGAATCGGACTGGGGGAACAGTGAGCTTGCGGGGAAAGCGCGCAACCTGTTCGGTGTAAAAGGTGATTATAAAGGAAAACACGTCACGATGAAAACGGATGAATTTGAAAAAGGAAAACGAAAAACGATTCGGGCAAAATTCCGTAAATACAGCACGTTTTTTGAATCAATGGATGATCATGCCAAATTATTTGTCAACGGAACGTCTTGGAATAAAAAGAAGTACAAGCCCGTCATTGAAGCGGACAATTATAAAACTGCGGCGGCTGCCCTTCAAAAATCCGGCTACGCCACAGACCCCGGCTATGCTGAAAAAATTAAAGATGTCATAGAAACCTATAACCTGAATGAATATGACAAAATCAATGCCTCTCTTAAAGCAGTTGATATGAAAGGCGCCATCAAAGACCACGCCATTGAAGACGTGTGGTCCAAGCCGTCAAAAGAGCGGCATTCTATTAAACTGGCATCGGCGCAAAAGTTTACCGGCGAGCATATTAAAGTCGTATCTGAAAAACAAAACGGAGAATCCGTCTGGTACCAAATTCAAGTGAAAGATGAGCTGATCGGCTGGGTTGACCAAACCGCCGTCCAGTTAAGTGAAGAAACATAAGCATCAAAAAAAGCCGGCAGCCCGCCGGCTTTTTTACATTCCTTCAGTTTCAAACCTTTTAATATCACGTTTATGCCCCATCAGCACAAGGCAGTCACATTCATGAATGACAGTCTCCGGAGAAGGGGACAGCTGAATGTCTCCATTATGTTTCAAGGCGAGAATGGTGCAGCCGAATCTGGCCCGGACGCCGAGATCAAGAATGGATTTTAAATGCAGTTTTTTCGTGGCTGAAAGCTCCACAATGCTGTATTCATCTGACAAATCAATGTAATTTAAGACATTTTCATCTGAAAGGCTTTGTGCAATCCGCACGCCCATATCCTTTTCGGGATGGATAATACGATCAGCGCCGATCTTTTCAAGCACTTTGTGATGATAATAGTTTTGCGCTTTCACCCAAATATTAGGGATGTTCAGCTCCTTCAATAACAGCGTCGTCAGCGTGCTTGCCTGAATGTTGGCGCCGATTGCTACGATGACATATTCAAAATTTCTGATGCCGAGCGACTGAAGCTCGCTTTCTTCCGTTGAATTTGCCCGCACAGCATGCGTGGCATAAGAGGAGTATGCGTTGACCCGCTCTTCGCTGATATCGACCGCAAGCACCTCATGCCCCATTTTAAAAAGCTCTTTACAGATGCTTCCGCCGAAACGGCCGAGTCCGATGACGGCAAATTGTTTATTTTTGATTTTTCCCAATCCTCATAACTCCTTAAGAAACTGTTTTCGTCACTCCAAATACAACAAACAAGAATGTACTCCTGTTTCAAGGGTTTGTCAATGCGCGGGCCGGAAGAAAGAAAACAGCACAAAAAAAAGACCGGCTGACAAGCGATGGGCTTGTGCCGGTCTTTTTTCGCAATTATTAGCAGTCGCAAGGCTGTGTCGGCGGTGTGCTGCGTTTTTGAACAACAATTGTGTCCTCAGCATAGAATTTAGAGCCGATGCTTAATGATTTATTTTCTGCACGGAACTTATATGTACCTGCAGCAGGCAATGTTTTATTATTAAGAGAAAGCTTAAATTCCGCTGCGCCGAGCAAATCAATGTTTAACGGAAGTCTGACTGTTTTGCCGTTATTCAGAATCTGTCTTTCGCGTAAAGCGTGTCCGTTGACTGTATCTTTTGTAGTAGCCGCAAATCCGCTAGGAAGGGTAAATTCCATAACGCCTAAGCTCAGGATCGTGTTCGGACGGTACGTCAATTCGATATCAGAAAATGACCATTCCTGCTGGCTGGCACCTGTATATTTTGCAAATAAGGTAGCAGTCGCTTTCGTGGACATTTCCGGCTCGTGAACGGTTGAGCCCGACTCAGCGGCGAATGACGCTGTCGGCAGAGAAAGAAGCAAAACCAGGCCGAATAAACTTGCCATGACAGTTGAGAAAAATTTCTGTTTCATTTTAAATCCCCCTAAAAAAAATTTGCTGATTGTTCTTAAAAAAGAACGACCATACCTATAAAAATTTACCATCAATTTTAATGGAAGTAAATGGGGTTATGTTCCTATATTTTCTCAAAAATAATCAAATCACGACAAAAAAACGCCTGATTTTGATTCAGGCGTTTTTTTCGTCCGTTTCTATCGGAATAAATTTAAAAATCTCCCCGCTCTGAACCGAGTCGGCGAGCCGCTTCAGCCAATGATAATAAGCTTTCGAGCTTTCAAGCTGATCATATAACTGCCGCGCTTCTTCCTGTAATTCCGCGTTGCCTTTCTCGGCCAGCAAAACGGACTGCAAATCCGCCTGGGCCTGTTCAATGGCGGATAAATTCACCTGAACTTCACGATCCCATTTCGGCGGGAAGAAATTCGTGAAAAACGTAAAGAAATCTTTTTCCGCTACAAACGTATGCTTCCGTGTGCCGCGGTGAAAGGTTTTTTTAACCACATTTAAATCCTGCAGCTTTTTGACGCCTGTGCTCATACTCGGTTTGCTCATCTGCAGTTCCTCACGCATTTCGTCAAGCGTCATTTCATCCCTCATATACATTGTTCCGTATAAAATCCCGACACTCCGTGTGATTCCGTAAAGATCCATCGTCTCTGCAATGGAATCAATGACAAGATCCCTGGCTTGTTCTATAGCTGCGAATTCTGGATTCTCATCCATACTGTCCCTCTTTTCCACTTGAAGTTTAAATTTATTAAGTCATTTCTTTATGTTCTTAATCTTAACGAATCATGACAAAATGTCAAAATCTAAACGGACTGACCGGGTTTTGACAGGCAAAAAAACATGTGTTAAATTAATATTGTTAAAAACATTAAATTTTTATTTAACAAACTTACTTTTCGGTAAGGAGGACTTTTATGAGCAAAACGCTTTATATCGGCGGCGAATGGATCAGTGCAGAAAAAAAACAGACCCGCCGTATCATTAATCCATTTAATCAAGAAGAAATTGCAACGGTATGCGAAGGAGACCGGAACGATGCGGTGAAAGCCATCGCCGCAGCCAGAAAAGCATTTGATGAAGGGGAGTGGCCGGTGCTTTCCGGGCTCGAGCGCGGACAATTTGTTCTGAAAATTGCGGAATTAATCAGACGCGATCTGAACGAATTAGCTGAGCTGGAATCGCTCGATACAGGAAAAACGATTGAAGAAAGTAAAGCCGATATGGATGATATCGCAAATGTATTTCAATATTATGCCGGTTTGGCGGATAAAGACGGAGGCGAGGTCATTTCATCTCCGATTCCTGATTCCGTAAGTAAAATCGTCAGAGAGCCCATTGGCGTATGCGGACAAATTACGCCGTGGAACTATCCGCTCCTTCAGGCGAGCTGGAAAATCGCTCCCGCTCTTGCGGCCGGAAACACGATCGTTTTAAAGCCGAGCGAGATTACTCCGCTGACAACCATTAAAGTCTTTCAATTAATAGAAGAAGCCGGTATTCCGAAAGGGGTCGCCAATCTCGTGCTGGGGCCGGGCGCCTCTGTCGGCGACGAGCTTGCGAGAAACCTCGACGTCGATTTGGTCTCTTTTACGGGCGGAATTGAAACAGGCAAAAAAATCATGCAGGCGGCAAGCGGCAATGTGAAAAAGATTGCCCTGGAGCTTGGCGGCAAAAATCCGAATATCGTATTTCAAGATGCAGATCTCGAAACCGCTGCAGATCAAGCGCTGAACGCCGTGTTTTTCCATGCCGGCCAAGTTTGTTCGGCAGGGTCCCGTCTTTTGGTGGACGAAGCCATTCATGATGAATTTTTAGCCGAGCTGATCAAGCGCACGAAACGCATCAAATTAGGAAACGGTTTTCATGAAGATACGGAAAGCGGTCCGCTGATTTCCGCCGAGCATCGGGCCAAAGTCGAAAAATACGTAGAAATCGGTATCGAAGAAGGGGCAAAACTGGAAACAGGCGGCAAACGTCCTGATGATCCCGCCCTTCAAAACGGTTTCTTCTATGAACCTACTATTTTCTCAAACTGCAAGTCTGATATGCGGATAGTCCAAGAGGAGATCTTCGGCCCCGTTTTAACAGTTGAGTCATTTTCTTCTGAAGAAGAAGTGATCAGACTTGCCAACGATACCATTTATGGGCTGGCCGGAGCGGTATGGTCAAAGGATATTGAAAAATGCGAACGCGTAGCCGCCAAACTGCGGATGGGAACGGTATGGATCAATGATTTCCATCCGTATTTCGCGCAAGCGCCATGGGGCGGGTACAAACAATCGGGCTTCGGCCGCGAACTCGGCAAAATCGGTCTGGAAGAATACACGGAAATCAAACATATTTACCGCAACACGAAACCTGCGGCTGTGAACTGGTTTCAAGCATAACGAGGAGGAGATACAATATGACATTAAATATGAAAGTAGAAAGCATGCATAAATTCCATACATTCGAAATCCCGACAGTCATTAAACACGGAATCGGTGCGATTCAGCACGCGGGAAGTGAAGTCAGAGCGCTTGGCGTCACAAAAGCTCTGCTCGTAACAGACCCGGGAATTTATAACGCGGGAGTGGCAAACCCGGTCATTGAATCTTTACAGGAAGCGGGCATCGAAGTCGTCCTGTTTAACAAAGTGGAGCCGAACCCGCCTGTACGTCTTGTAAACGAAGGATCAGAACTGTATAAAAAAGAAAACTGCAACGGCCTTGTGGCTGTCGGCGGCGGAAGCTCCATGGATACAGCGAAAGCGATCGGGGTAGAAGCGACACACGAAGGAAGCGTGCTTGATTATGAAGCCGCGGAAGGCAAAAAGCCGCTGGAAAACCGTATTCCTCCGCTGACAACGATCCCGACGACTGCGGGAACAGGTTCAGAGGTCACACAATGGGCGGTCATTACAGATGAAGAAAGAGAATTTAAATTCAATACGGGCGGACCGCTTATCGCCGCGCATTTAACGGTCATTGACCCTGAGCTGCACACGTCCATGCCTCCGCATGTGACGGCCATGACAGGTATTGACGCCCTTGCGCACGCCATCGAGTGCTATACGATGAAATTTGCGCAGCCGATCACTGATGCCGTCGCTTTAATGGCCATTGAATATGCGGCGCATTATATTAAGCGCGCGTTTGCGGACGGAGAGGATTTGGAAGCAAGATACGGCATGGCGCAGGCGGCGATGCTTGCCGGCCTTTCATACGGCAGTGAATCAGCAGGCGCGGCGCATGCGATGAGCCAGACGCTCGGCGGCATCATCCCTGTCGCTCACGGACAATGCGTCGCAGCTATGATGGGGCCGGTAATGGAATACAACTGGAAAGGCTATCCGGAAAAATTCGCCCGCATCGCCAAAGCATTCGGAATCGATACAAGCAACATGACAACCGAAGAAGCGGCAAAAGCGTCCGTCAACTGGATGTATGATCTTGTAAAAGATTTAGAGGTGCCGAGTTTAGAAGAACAAGGTGTGTCTCCGGACATGATTGAACGTTTATCAAAAGAAGCCATGAAAGATCCGCAAACTTTCGGAAATCCAAGAGATTTGAATGAGAAAGCATACAACTGGATTTACAAACGCTGCTTCGACTTAACGCCGAAAACGGTATAATAAATGAACCCCGCTCCTTTACAGAGCGGGGTTTTTTAAGGATAATGTCAAGAAAAAGGCGGTGGTGGCTGATGTGGAAACGCATAACAGCAAAGACGGAAGGCGTATATATAGCGGATACCGAACAATTTGTTACCAAAAAGATGGACAAGCTTCGTGCGGAATACGGCGGGTTCCCCGGTGACCTGCATTTCGGACTGACAAAAAAGGCCGGCGCGCGTGAGCCGATGTATGAAAGAGGAACAGAAATTTTTAACCGGAGACAAATTTCAATCGTGTCCATGGAGGAATGTGATGACATTGCAGAGAAGATGGGGATTTCTCATATCTTTCCCGAATGGCTCGGCGCTAATATCGCAATCAGCGGTTTTTCTGCACTGACGCCGCTTAAAGAAGGAAGCAGAATGATATTTCCAAGCGGTGCGTCTCTGTTGTGCGAGGGAGAAAATGATCCGTGCATTCAGCCGGGAGAAGTCATTCAATCCTTTTATCCGGATCAGCCAAAACTCGCCGCGGCGTTTGTGAGGCACGCGATGGGCAGGAGAGGAATTGTCTGTATTGTTGAACGCCCGGGTGATATATGCACGGGAGATGCGGTCACCATCCATTCTTATGAACCGAAACGCGCCAAGAAAAAAATCGAGAAGGTCTGACTCAGACCTTCTCGATTTTTTGTTTGATTTCTTTTATTTGATTAATGTGACGCTTTTCATGATGGCCGATAAAATCAATCCACTGGCGGATCGTCAGTTCTTGAAAAACAGGATGCGGAAGCACACGTTCTAAGTCTTCCTCGTTTAATGATGAAATGACGGCGGTCAGCTGCTGTCTTGCCGTATCTAATTCCTGTTTTGCTTCAATGACTGATATTCGGTTTTGCTCAGGTTCGAGGTGTGACGGAGCCGGCCGTTTATTTGTTCTGTCCTCTATAAACTCCATCGGTTGTTCTTCTATTTCTTTTAACGGTGCGTCTTTTGCCTGCTTTGATAAAAGGGTCTGCGCTGTTTCGTCAATTTTCTTTAAATGGTCAAGGACTTCCCGCACGCTCCACTCATCAGCCGCGGGCTTTCGGTTGAATTCCTCATCAGAGAGTCCTTTCAGTTCTTCCCAGGTCTGCTGTCTTGCTTCATTAAAAATGCTCATCCTATCTCCTCCTTTAGAGTAAACATATCATATCCGGATTGGATAATCATGTAATCAGCCTTCCTTATCAGAAAATTGAAACCATTTACCTTTACATCCGTATATAAAGTAACACTCCGACACCTCAGCCGAAAGGAGGATAGAATGTGGACATATTTCATCTGCCGCTTGAAACGGTCTATCTTTACACATTGATTATTTCGGGAAGTCTCACGCTTTTGATTCTGTTTTTTCAAGATGTGTTTCACGGCCTCTCGGAAGCCATTCCTGTTTCATTTTTAAACCCTGCATTGATTCTGTCTTTTTTAACAATCTTTTCAGCCTCAGGTTATATCGGCGAAATCGCCGCTCCGCTATCAAGTCCTGTCATTGCGTTGCTTTCATTTGTTCTTTCGGTTCTTTTGGTCAGCCTGCTTCACTTCTTCGTCCTTGTCCCGCTTTCATCAGCGGAAGAATCGCTCGCGTATCGGGAGACAGATTTAAAGGGCAGAGTCGGCAGAGTCATTACTTCCGTCCCGAAAGACGGCTATGGAGAAGTGATCATAGAGGGAATAGGGGGCGCCATTTCTAAATCAGCCGTCAGCTTTGATCAAGAACAGATCAAGTACGGAACGGCCGTATTAGTGATTGATGTAAAAGACGGAGTGCTTTTTGTGACGCCGCATGAACCAATCTGATATCTAAGGGGGAACTGTTATGACTATGCCGATTATCATCGTTATCGGAATCGTATTCTTTTTACTCATCGCACTTATTGCTGTATTTATTACGAAGTACCGGACGGCGGGGCCGGACGAAGCCCTTATCGTGACCGGAAGTTATTTGGGGAATAAGAATGTTCACATTGATGAAGGCGGAAATCGTCTGAAAATCGTCCGGGGCGGGGGAACGTTCGTGCTCCCGGTATTCCAACAGGCAGAACCTCTCAGTTTACTGTCAAGCAAACTTGATGTCTCTACACCTGAAGTCTATACAGAACAAGGCGTGCCGGTAATGGCCGACGGAACCGCCATTATTAAAATCGGAGGCTCCATCGGTGAAATCGCCACAGCAGCTGAACAATTTTTAGGGAAATCCAAGGACGACCGTGAGCAGGAGGCGCGGGAGGTGCTGGAAGGCCATCTGCGCTCCATCCTCGGCTCTATGACCGTCGAAGAGATTTATAAAAACAGGGAAAAGTTTTCTCAGGAAGTCCAGCGGGTCGCGTCTCAGGATCTTGCTAAAATGGGGCTGATGATCGTATCTTTTACGATTAAAGACGTCCGAGATAAAAACGGCTATCTTGAATCATTAGGTAAGCCGAGAATCGCCCAAGTCAAGCGGGATGCGGACATTGCCACGGCAGAAGCGGATAAAGAGACGAGGATTAAACGCGCGGCCGCTGATAAAGACGCAAAAAAATCAGAGCTGGAGCGGGCGACGGAAATAGCTGAAGCGGAAAAAATCAATCAGCTGAAAATGGCGGAATACAGAAGAGAGCAGGATACAGCAAAAGCCAATGCCGACCAGGCATATGATCTTGAAACAGCAAAAGCCCGCCAGCAGGTGACAGAGCAGGAAATGCAAATTAAAATTATTGAGCGGCAAAAGCAGATTGAATTGGAGGAAAAAGAAATTCTGCGCCGTGAGCGCCAATATGACTCTGAAGTGAAGAAAAAAGCCGATGCTGACCGTTACTCGGTGGAACAAGCGGCCGCGGCCGCAAAAGCGAAGCAGCTCGCAGAAGCGGATGCCGAGCAGTACAGTATCGAAGCGATGGCCAAGGCGGAAGCGGAACGCGTGAGAATTGACGGTCTTGCTAAAGCGGAGGCTGAAAAGGCGAGAGGGGAAACCGAAGCGGAAGTCATCCGCCTGAAAGGACTCGCAGAAGCGGAAGCTAAAGAAAAAATCGCCGAAGCATTCGAAAAATACGGGCAGGCTGCAATCCTTGATATGATTGTGAAAATGCTGCCTGAATATGCGAAGCAAGTCTCAGCGCCTCTTTCCAACATTGATAAAATAACCGTCGTTGATACGGGAGGAAGCGGTGAAAACGGCGGGGCCAATAAAGTCACAGGCTACGCAACCAATTTAATGGCCGGTCTTCAGGAAAGCTTAAAAGCATCTTCCGGAATCAATGTAAAAGAGCTTATTGAGAATTTTTCAGGCAAAGGAAACATAAAACAAAGTATAAATGAACTTACAAAAGAACTGAGTGATTCAAACGAACGGCACAGCCCGGAATAAAAATACAGCAGGCGTAAACCGCCTGCTGTTTCAGTTCGTCCGCTTAGCTTCAAGAAGCCGCGGCGCAGTCATGAATAATAAGATAAGGACAATGGCCGAAAGGATAAAAGAAGGAATCATATAAGTCGCGTTATAGACGGACGAATAAATCCAGACCGGCGTGCCTTTCGGAGCATAGCTTCCGAAAAAGACAGCTCCGGAGACCACATGTGCCGCATAGCGCAGCACACTGCCGATGAAAACACCGCCTATAACATACATCGTTAAAACGCCTCTTTTTTTATTCAATGCCGATCCCCGTACACCGGAAGCTAACATGCCGCTGAAACCGAGGACTGCGAATGCCGCGATGTAATCAAGAAATAGCTGCACCGGGTGCTGCAAAAACAAATTGCCGATGGCGATCTGGACAATCCCTGTTAAAAAGCCTGTCGTAAGCCCGGCCTTCACTCCCCAGCGGAATGAAATCAAAAAAATCGGAATCATCATAATAGAGACCGAACCGCCTTGGGGCATCCGGAGAAACATACCTGAGACAATGTCCAGAATGACAGCCGCCCCGGTCATAATCGCTATTTCAATTAAGCGCACAAGCTGTGTTGAATGATTCATAGTTTTCCCCCCTGGTCAGACAACCGTATCAAGGATAAACAAAAAAGCAGCGCGGGGAAGGATGGGAAAAGTCCGCGCGCTGCTTACATAAACTGCAAATCATTTGGCTTTGCCACATCCCTACGCCAGCGTTAACTAACAGGTTCAAAGGGTCAGAACAAAATGTTCACTCTCAGCTTTAATGCTCCCCTTGTGGTCATCAAGTATTTAGTTCAATCTTACTATACAAGAAAATATGCCAAACCACAAGACAGCTTATCTTTCTATAGAAGAGAAACTGAAATAAGTATGAAAGAAAATAATTAATGATTTTTTTAAAAAAACTATTGTCATATTTTCAAAAGGGTGTTATATTATTAAACGTCGCTGATGAACAGCAGACAACAACGAAAAGCTTCGGAAACAACTTGAAAAAAGTTGTTGACATAAAAGAAGCTGAGTGGTAAGATAATAAAGCTGCTTCAACAAGCGGTAATGATCTTTGAAAACTAAACAAGACAAAACGTACCTGTTAATTCAAAGTTTTAAATAAATCGCACAGCGATGTGCGTAGTCAGTCAAACTACTTTATCGGAGAGTTTGATCCTGG